>NZ_JBPFEB010000010.1:0-25346 GCF_051061225.1 Methylocystis sp. | reverse complement strand
TTCAAAGCGAGCGCCGCCACGACAAAAGGAAGAAAGGAGAAAGCAAAGCTCTTGACCACGGACCAGGCATGAAAACATAAATCAACCAGGGTCACTTCTCAGTGAAAATCCCGGGTCAACTCTCAGCGGAAATCAACACCGGGCCCAAGCGCCGGTTTTGGCGGCGGCTGAAGCGCAAGTGCACAACGCGGAAATCGCCGAAGCGCTCGGGCAAATCGCGCCAGGGTATGCCCGTGCGATACCGGTACAGCACCGCCTCGATAAAAAGCCGATTATCCTTGGCAGTCACGCCGGCAGTCCCTTCGCGCCCGGGAAGCAAGTTCCTGATGCGCTCCCATTGATCATCGCGCAGAGAATGACGACGCGCCATCGGTCGGCCCCTCCGATTCCGCCGACCGTCTATGAATCACGCAAAGCCAATCTTGGGAATCTGGAGGGTTATGTGAGGATCAAGCCCCCAATTGATGACATGCCCTAGGTTGTTTCCGTCCCGAGTGAGCAAAAAAAAGCGCGTGAGCGATTGAATGGCCCCAACAAGGCATACTAGAACGAGAGCCAGCAGCGTCGCCGTAAACAGCAGCTCGATCTGGCAGATAAATCGAAACATGATAGCGCGGTCGAAAACCGCCACGAGGAGGAAGGGCATTCGAATTCGGCTCTCCAACCCTCACGAAGTAACTGCAAGCGGCTCTTTGGGTTTCATACGAGCCCATAAAAGACTCGCCCTGAGCGGTTTGAATGCCCGCGCATGAGATCGGCAATCGTCCGATGAGCATAAAATCGCAGTCTCAGAGTGCCAGACTGGTGCTCATGAGTCCGGTTGATCAATCGAAGCGGTCGCTTCCGCCCGCGGTCGGATCGCCCGCTGGGCGCAACCATCTCCCCGGAGTAAAGCGGCGTCGGTAGCAGCGTGACGCAAGCGGCATCCACTCGGGCGTGACCTCCAACGTCAGCGAGTCTGCAGGCCAGCGCCTACGCCGTTCGAAACTCTTGGACTGCGCTGACGGCGCAGCACGTCGCCTTCGAAGACCTGCGTGCTCGTTTGTAGGGTTCGCCTTGGCCTGCGGGGACAAGGTGGAGCGTCGACTGGAAGGAACAAGACTTCGGCCAAAATATGGGGAGCACGGCTGTCCCGGACAGCGACGCCTGCGTGTTTGCTGGTCCCCGGGAGCGCGGGCGCCCGTGCGGGCTACCCTGTTCGATAGGCATATCCACGGCGATGCGAACTAGATGACGTCTACCAAAAGGAGAGGAATGTGATCAAAGCAGCAGGATCAAAACTCGAGCTAGATGACATCCAAAGCGGCGTTCTGCGTCCCCGGCCTACTCCCTACGTCGCCACCTACATCCTTCTTCGTATTGATGATAGGAGCGCAGGCCGGGAATTAATGCGGCGGGCAGTGTCCGTCGTTGCCTCGGCCGCCGGCCCAACTAGTCCATTGGGCGAGACGTGGGTGAGTGTCGCTATTACTTTCGAGGGCTTCAAGGCGCTAGGAGTTCCGCAAGAGTCTCTCGAAAGCTTCTCGCCCGAGTTCAAAGGTGGGATGGCTGCCCGTGCGAGCTTGCTCGGAGACACCGGCGAGAGTAGCCCTGAAAATTGGGAAAGCCCCCTCGGCACTTCTGATGTCCATGTCGTCATCACGGCGCTCTCGCCAGATGCGCAGCATCTGGAAGCGGCGTTGGAACGCGCGCGCAAAACGAACCAAGAGTTGCCAGGGATCACCGCCATTTGGCGTCAGAATTGCCAAGCCTTGCCCACGGAAAAAGAAGCGTTCGGCTTTCGGGACGGCATTAGTCATCCTGCCGTTGAGGGAAGCGGCATTCCTGGAACGAATCCCAAGGAACTGCCTCTTAAAGCAGGTGAATTCGTGCTGGGCTACATCGACGAGGCCGGCGTTTTACCCAGAATGCCGCAGCCTGAGGTCTTAGGCCGTAACGGGTCGTATGTCGCCTTCCGAAAGTTGCACCAGCGAGTTGCATTGTTCCGAAGATATCTGAAGATGAATTCTTCCTCCACCTCGGAGGAAGAACTGCTAGCTGCGAAAATGATGGGGCGCTGGCGGAGCGGCGCGCCGCTGGCGCTCTGCCCGCTCCACGATGACCTCGAGCTTGGAGCCAACGCACAGCGCAACAACGATTTTCTTTATGAGGCCGACGACGCCATTGGATACAAAACCCCGGCGGGCTGTCACATTCGGCGGTCCAATCCGCGGGATGCGTCTGTGGCAGGCATCGCGCGGATCCATCGAATGATCCGCCGCGGAACCTCCTACGGCCCTCTGCTTCCAGAAGGGGTGCTGGAGGACGACGGCACTGATCGAGGCCTGATGTTCGCGTTCATTGGCGCGAGCCTGGGGCGGCAGTTTGAGTTCGTTCAGTCGGAGTGGCTCAACAATGGCGGGTTCATCGGCTCAGGTGGCGCCAAAGACCCGATTACAGGGGCGAACGACGGCAGCGGTGTCTTCGCCATCCCACAGCGGCCGATGCGAAGGCGGCTGCATGGCTTGCCCAGATTCGTTGTTACCCGGGGTGGCGAGTACTGCTTTCTGCCTGGGTTGCGTGCGTTGCAATGGCTCGCTGAGCTAGGGTAGAGACAACCCCTCTACGCCGCCTTTTTCTGCCCTTCGCGGCCGTATCAGCAGCGGGCGCCCGCTACCTCCCGGCGGCATTGCGGCCATCATCGAGGCCTCTGGCTCTCGGGATCGTCGGAACCCGGGGGCGGCGGCTCCTGGCGAGCGGGAGCCGCTGTTTGAGGCCTTAGTAGTAGCCACGCCGGATCGCACGCCGCTCGGTGCGATGGGCGTAATGCTCTCCACGCCGTTCGTAGCGATGGACTTGTCGCTCACTGCGACGCGCCCCGCGGCGCTCCATCCCAACCGTGACCTGAATGACCTGCCCCGATGAGGCAGTGAGCCCAACTACGCTTGGCGCGGCAGCCATAGGGGTCGCGTTTGCTGCGGCCTCGAAGCCCAAGAGCATCAGCGCGCCGAAGGCTAGCCGAAAAAATCGAGATTGGATCATGGCAGTCTCTCCTTCCGCGGGTTTAACTAACCCTGCTCAACAACCTTGCAAGCTCGATTCTTGGGCCACGTGCATAAGGTTTTCTGTGGGGACTGGATCAACGTTCCGAACCAGGATCAGGAAGGCCATGCCGCAAGCAGGGAATCTGCATGGCAGCATAGCGAGGGGCGAAGACTTATAGCGTCCCGGCCCCGCTGATCCTCGTCCTCGATCAGCGTCGCCGTTCCGCTTGCTGACGGCGCCATGCGGGGGCGAGCGCTTCATAGGGAAAGGGAAATCCTTCAGCGACATCGTGCGAGACGGGGTTCGGCCGCCGCACGCTCGCTAAGTGCATCGAAGCCGTGGGGGCGAGTCCGATCGCTGGCGCCCGTGGCATGGTCGAATCTCATCGACCCCAGGAACGATGCGGCAGCCCTCATCCTCACCATTCGCGCCCGCTCGCACTGCACTAGGTAGGCAGAAGCGCCGCTGGCACTTTTGTTATTTCCCTAAGGAGGACTGGCAGATCGCGCCAACCACCCGACCGATCCGACCTTGTCAGCACCTTCTGCCAATAAATGAGGCTGCGATCCGTCTCGTCGGCGCGCTCCTGATCGAGACCAGTGACGAATGAACCGTAGTGGCCCAGATACATGGCGCTGGAACCTCTAGCCCGCATGGGCAATGCTGAAAGGATTAGTCTGCCTGCCGTTGCCGCCTGAATCTTATCATGACCTCTCGAAGGTCCGCGTTTTTGTACCACCTCTCGGAGTAGGGCTACTCGGCATCTTCCCCCGCAATGAGGCCGTTGGTCCGTCTTGTCGGGGTAGTGAAGGTGATTGACCGAGGAAGGAGGGCGCAGCGATGCAAAAGCAGTTAATGGGAATGTGCTTTTTGATATTCCTTCCGTTATTTGCAAAGGAGGCTAAGGCGCAGCTCTTCTACGAAGATTGCGCTCAGGGAAAATGCCGTAAAGCCTTCATCGAAAAGAAAGAAAAAATCGGGGATGAGCTATATTTCGTACAAACCATTTACCTTACATATCATCAGCTCGGCACCACAAATGCGGAGGAGCAAAATAGAAGCGCAAAGATTTCCTGCAACATGGTCAAGCCAACAGTGACATGGGGGCGCGCCGGAAAAGCACAGATTGTTAACAAGAGCATATTCGCAAAACCTGTCCTCAAAAAAGGTAAGCTTGCAGAGCCTCAGAAACAGGCAAAGTATGACGACACGACTAGCCTTTGGAAGAAGATCTGCCCCATGCATTGAAGCAAAAAACTGATTTGCCCTCCTATATACACTCTGCGCCGCCGTTTTAGGCTGCGCCGCGTAAGCGCTCGATCATCATTATGCTTTAGGTCAGTGAACCGCTGTACGGAACTGCTCGTTGACCGGTTCAATACGAAATTCTTCCTGACTTTGCTGTGTGCTATTCGCCCGCTGAGCGCTGAGGCGTTGGTTGTCCAGCTACCCTGCGCCCCACGGCGGGAGCTCACTTCGAGAAGGTCCTCGGGGAACGTATGCGTGATCGGATCATCACGCGGAAGCGTTTGTTGTCATGTCTCCGGTTGGATGTGCTCTGCTTGATTGCAGAACATAGGCGCGCGCGACCGCTAATCGATCGCGTAGCAGTCCGCGCCGTCGCTTGCGCGCGACCGCACGCCGCCGCGCTCCTGTCATTACCCGGCGCTGCATCTCGCGCGACCACCTGCCCACTTGTTTCAGGAACCGGTGGCTACACGTAAGTATCGACGCGGTCTTCTGCCGCGTTGGACCGGTAAGTCGTAGGTAGGAGGGACCAATCTGAAAAAAGCTTATGTTTTCGGATTAGCGGCAGCGTCGTCGCTAATCGTTTATGGTCCGGTTGCAAAGGCCGGTTTAATGGTCGCATCGCCGAACGCCTTGAAGGCCGACAATCTTATCGTCAAGAGCGCTCAGGAAGCGCGTCAGGGGCGTCAAGAGACTCGCCAAGGTAACCGCGGCGAGCGTCAAGGGAATCGGCAGGACAATCGTTCGGAACGTCAAGGGAACCGCCGTTGAACTGTAGAGCAAGTCTCTCTGAAATGCGCGCTGAAGTCGACGTGTGAATCGGCGCAGCGCGTTGCCCGCGCAGCGTCGATTCGATCCCCACCAAAATTCGTTCCATCGCTGCAATATCCTCTGGAACGAAATGGCTTTACCTCCGCCACTTCGCAGGAAAAGTGACGCTCAGTTCCTGAGAAAGCCCGCTTTGCCGATTTGTGACGGCTCTGCAACCGCGCCGCAAAATGACGCTCCGTGTTCTTAATTTTCCTGCGAGTCCTTCAACAGTGGCCTCAATTGAGGCAGAAGGTAAAAAGCAAATGCTGGCTTCAGCTTCAATTTTCAGCTGCTTCGATCAGAACATCTGCGATCTCACCATGGACTATAGGTTCAGGCCTGCCGGACTACCAAGAACATGGCTTGTGGCGCATGCTTCCCTCGCCACAATAATTAGGGGGTTGTTCGCGCAAAATCCTAACCGCGAGAATATGCCCAACTGCCATGTCAGTACAAAATCGCGCCCACTCGCCGACGCCTTCGGCGTGAGCGGCAAGTCTGAGCGGCTGATCTTTTTTGAAGCCGTAAGTCATTGCCAAAAAGGAAGAGACGCCCCTTGAGAGCAGGCGGCTAGCAGCTTGCGCGCATTCATCCGGCGGGAACAAGCATAGTTGGCCTCGCGTTGCACGGGTTGCCTCGGGACTTTGCCGGGCAAGAACCCTAGGAGAAGCCAATGAGAACGGCACGCAACGCGCTTGTGGTGGCGCTCGCCGCGACTATGGCGATCGGCACACTGTCAATTTCCACCCCCGCCTCCGCATGGGGCCGTTATGGCGGCGGCGGCGGATGGGGACGCCATGCTTGGGGCGGCGGCGGCTTGGGCTATCGTAATTGGGGAGGTGGCCGCTGGGGCTACGCCGGCATGCGTTCGGGATTGGGCTATGGCCGCTGGGGTTACGGCGGCATGCGCCGGGGCTGGGGCTACGGCGCCACGGCGGGACTGCTTGGCGGCATGGCGCTCGGCGCCGCGGCGAGCTACGGCTCCGCCGGATGCGGCACTTACGGCGCGGCCTACCCGACCACTTATGGCTATAGTGGTGGATGCGGCACTTACGGCGCAGCCTACCCGGCCACTTATGGCTATGGTGGTGGATGCGGCACTTACGGCGCAGCCTACCCCACCACTTATGGCTATGGTGGTGGATGCAGCTGCCAGTGATTTTGTGCGGCCCGGTCCTGTCTCCGCCGGGCTGAGCCAAAGACATGCAACCGCGCTTGGCGCGGTTGTGTGTTGTCCTTAGGTGCTACCATCTTCACGGAGAAAATGGATTGGCGGTATCTTAGCGAGATGATTGAGCCGGGCCACGCGGAGCGCGCCAGCCTGCGGCGCGCGTCCTTCCATTGGTGGCCCTTGCTTGATGACGTAGACAATCCCGTCGGCAACTCGCCGGTCATCGACCAGAGGTGCGTCCCCGAGACAGCGGGAAGGAGGGACGGCGATACAGCGCGCAATGACTGCCAGCTGGCTGAATGCCTGGCCGATGGCTGCGTGAAGCGGTCTCCCCATGTGGCTGGGTTCACGACCGTGCTGGGGCCGGGAAATCTTCGGATAATCGGATAATCTTCATGAAAGCCAATTGCACGTCGACCTGCAGCAGCACGGATCAGGCGAGGGCGACACACTATGCCAACAGCCTTTGCCCACTCCAAATAGGAGCGGGCTGACCATCGGGCGCGTCCACATGGCGCTTCGCGGTCACATTCCTGCTAACTTCCGCAGTAGCATCTGCGCAAGTTTCGCCAAGGGATAGTCGAAGAGAAGTAGCGGCAGCATCGGCGCGACCGCGGCGGTGCCTATGACGGCGAGCAATCGGGCGCTGACTGGCGCGAGACGCATCTTGCGGACGACCGTCACGCTGTTCGCAAGATCCGCGAGCGATTGCAGATCGGGCGTTCCGAGCAGCGGCTCCTGCGGGCCCTCATTCCTGATCCATTTCCGCTCGAAGGCCCCCACATAGCGGGACGAAAGCTCCGTATAGTCGCGCAGCCCTTTTTCCTGGCACGCCCGCAGCTTGAAGGCGAAGACGCAGGGCGGCGCGACGAACAGCAGGAAATCGATAAGCAGCGTCACGAAGAGAGCGGAATAGACAGCACTGAGACTATTTCTGCCGGAAGCGATATCCTCGGCAAAAGTCGCCGAGACAATAAGCGAGATCGCGAGAGCGAGAGGCGCGAAACGCGTGTGGACAATCTCAAGATAGCCGAGTCCTCCGACGCCGTCAGGATGGGCGGGCGCTAATTCGAGGTCCATCCTCGATAACCGCCGCAGCAGAACCCACCAGCAGGCCAGGCGCCAGCCCCAGCGGACCATCAGGAAACGAAAGAGCGGTAGACAGACAAACCAATACCACCCCGCGGCAAGGGGCATAACAGCGAGCTCCTGGCTCGCTTCATGCGCGCCCTGCCCCGAAAGGCGTATCCGCGCCCAGAGCAACGACAGCGCGGCCGCGGCGAGGAGGCTTGTTGCGTCCGGCAACCACGAGTCCTTCGAGCGCTGGAGCCGCCCGGCAGCGGCCTCAAGTTTCGGTAATGCGCGCTGTCCCGCGACTCCCGAGCGGACCAGCAGTTTGACGAATTCCCGGGACTTGGCGTCGAGCGCCGCTTCGGCGACGAAGAGCAGCGGCACGGCCAAGAGCAGCCTCGCATGAACCCCGACCACCGGCAGAGTGAAGATTTTCGTCGCGCCGCCCTCCGCTAAAGCGAGAAGGACGAGGACGAGCCAGGGAACCCAACCCAGCGCCAGCCCCAATGGGACCGTATTCCTGTCATCACGCACAAGGCCGAGCCGCGCGCCCAGCCGGTGCAGCGGGCCGCCGAGGAGTGTGAATTCCACTGTATTTGAATTGGAAGTCATTCGACCGCGCAACCCTATGCGCATTAGCCGCGGAGGTGGAATTTGAGGCAGCAATGCGTTCTCATCTACGATCCCTCTCCTTGCGGTTTTTGGCAAGACTGAGCCACCCCGGAGCCTTCGCTGGCAGCCGAGAAGCTCGGCGTACCCGAGGGATCAAATCAACCTCAAAATCAATGACAGAAGGCATTAGCGCCCCCCTTCACGACGCACCAGACTAAGCCAGCGAGGACACTACATCTTTCCACCACGTGCCAAGCAGAATGTCGGCAATTAGGGCGGCTACCCAACGACAGCCAGCCGCCACAAGATGAAGGTAGATCGCGCAAAGACTTTGGAGCACGAGGTTATCGTGTAATGCAAGGAACACAAGACAAGAAAGTCATCACGCGCTTGATGTCGTTTTCTAAAAAACTCGCGGACAATTAGGGTCGACTAAGCGAAAGGATCTCCCTCATATTCATCAGCATCCGCTAATCCGATTCGAGCCTCCTGGGCAAACCGGACTAGCCCCATGCCAAGGGCAATAGTCGCGACGACGAACAACAGCCCCGCGGCATAGGCGTACGTTATTCCAAAAAACTAAACGGTGAAGATGATCGCGAGAAGCAGGGTTGCACATATTCCCGCAACCAGCGAGGCATGCATGCCGCTGCTAAGCAGTTGCGCGCGTCGGCGCAGACGCTGAACATCAGCCCTAAGATGCGCCCTGGCGGGATCGTCTTGAGGGATTGCATTCAGGGCGCGGATACGGACTATTACCGCAGCCAACCGCGAAGACATTAAGGATACAAAGCCCGACCCCCGACCGCGCCAGAAGGACGACAAATTCTCGGAACTTGGCGTCTAGCGCCGTTTCGGCGTCGGCGACAAGGAGCAGCGGCAGCGCCAGAAGCAGCCGCGCATGAACCGCTACGACCGGCAGAGAAAAGATTTTCGCGTCGCGCCCTGAGCCAAAGCGAGAAAGACAAGAACGAGCCAGAGGATCCAGCCCCGCGCCAATCCCAGTGGGACCGTATTCGTGTCGCCCCGCACAAGAGCATACCGCGCACCCAGTCGGTGCAGCGGGCCGCCAAGCAGCGAGAAGTTTCCTATTTCTGAAACCAATGGCATTAGACCTTGTAACGAACGGCGGCGAATTGCGGAAGAGCGCCCTCGTCGAGCGGACCGCGCATCGCGGATGAAAACGGTCGCCTGACGCCTCAGCTTGCTTTGCAGCGCTCAAAACACCCCTTCCGCGCCACCATCTCACCGTGCCACCCGGAGGAGATCGACTATAGCCCGTCAGCCGGAAACTTTACGTGCGGATCTTCCAGCCTTGCTTTCAGTTTTTCAAGCGCGGCGCGTGACTCATCGACCATACGTTGTCGCAGGAATAAAAAATCGACCGCCTTCAACCAGAGGCTCAACGGGGTGTACGATAATTCTCTCTCGAACTGGGTGCTGCCCCCTTTCTCCTTCAGACGATAGGTAATCTCCGCCCGCACCTGGGGGGTGACGGTGGCAATCGACCACAGGCGAGGGAAAACGTGGCGCGTTACGAGCCATACGCAACTTCCTGGCCTGCCCGCGGCGACAAATTCCTCTTTGACCTCTTCACCCACGGCGAGCGGATGGTCCACAGCACCACTGACTGAGCGTGAGGCTGGATGCCACTTCGGCCAATTGGCCGGTTCGGTTGCATACTCGAATACATCGCCTATCGGCCGAGCGATGATCGTTGAGAGAATAATTTTTGTCATGGCGTGACCTCTCTTGCTTAACGCTGTTTCTGTCCTGATCGGTATCATTGCCTCGCACAAAATTACGCACAGCCGGCTTAATGACAGCCTTGGAGAGCGGCGCACGGTTCGCCAACTTGGATGAATCCCGCGCCCATCTGCGTGACCGACCACGGCGAGTGGACGAGTGCGCCCCAGGGCATTCAGTGATCATTGAAGAGCTCCGAACCATTGCGTCTGCGGCGTGGCCCGCTGATGGGGGCCATCCAAGCGTCTTGCTTTCGCCAAATCAGCCGCTTAACCTCGAGCCGGTCGATTTGCTGCCAGCCTCTCGACCAAAAGAAAACGCCCCGACGCCGGTCCTAAGCGCGAAGCGTTTCAGATCTCCGCCCATTTCTGCGCCCATGAGAAAACCCAACTGGCGGCCCACTTCGTTCAAACGCCCGGACGGAACCGTGAAAGTCGTTCCGGACGATTTGACCCTGTGCGACGCCGCCGGCCGCGTGTTGGCCCGCACCTACCATTGCGTTTTTGGCCCGAACGCGGGGCTCTGGCTCTGGACGGTCCTAATCGCTGCTGAAGGCGCGCCCCAGAACGCCTTGACGGCCTCGGCGACAGGCTGCGCGGCGACAGGGGCGCAGGCGCGTGAGATGTGCGAGCAAATGACTCGCGCGCTTCGCGGCGAGTGCAACGCTCGGACAGCGGAACGGCGGCGCCGCGCAAGTGAATTTCGCTAGGCTCGCAGATTAGATGTCTCTTCCTCTTCCCCTCGCGCATTTCCTATGAATTTTAGATGCGGCGCCGGTCGGCTGATTTCGGCGGTGGCCGTGGGGTATGGCGTCTGTCTTGATTGCGGAAATCGACCATTATGCCAACGCTGGGCTGAGACCTTCGACCTCGCCGATTGTGCCTGCAGCGCTCTGCATCAAGCCGCGTTGATTGTTGACCGCCGATCAGGTTGCGAGAGACTGCGCTAAAAGAAGACTGTCCAGAGTTGGCTGTAATACGTAAACAAGCTCGGCGTCTAGCTGAAAGACGTTCACCGATCGGGCCTGCACGCGATGCAACGCTCGCACGCGGCAGAGAGACATCGATGCCGTGAGAAATGCGATCACTGAGCCTTCCTGGAGCAACGGCCAGACGAAGGACAGATCGATCGCCTGAAAACGATCAAACGAACGACGTATGGTCGAGCGAGGCCAAAACTCCTCCCCTCGCGCCTGCTACAGGAAGTGACGCGCAAAACGAGACGAGCCGGCTCGCCTTAGCTGCGTTACCTATCGGCAAGCGCGAAGCGGTGGATGAGGCCACCAATTACGCCCCCGAGCAGCGGTGCGACCCAGAACAGCCAGAGCTGCTCCAGCGCCCAGCCGCCGACGAAGACGGCCTGGCTCGTCGAACGGGCAGGGTTCACCGAGGCGTTGGTGACCGGAATGTCGACGAGATGAATGAGCGTTAATGCCAGGCCGATTGAGATCGGGGCGAAGCCCACGGGCGCGCGGCCTTCCGTTACGCCGAGAATGACAAGTAGGAAGAAGCCGGTCAGCACGGTCTCAATGAGGAAGGCCGACTGCCACGTATAGCCCGCGGGCGAATGCTCCTCGTAGCCATTGGCGGCGAAGCCGTTGGCGAGAGAGAAGTCTATATTGCCCTGGCAGATTTTGAGCAGCACGAAAGCCGCGACCGTCGCGCCGACGAGCTGGGCGATCCAATAGGGGCCGAGCTCCTTCCAGGGGAAGCGGCCGGCGGTCGCGAGGCCAAGCGATACCGCCGGATTGAAATGGCCGCCGGAGATGGGGCCGAAGGCGTAAGCGCCGGTGAGCACTGTGAGGCCGAAGGCGAGCGATACGCCGGTGAAACCTATGCCCAGCTGGGGAAAGCCCGCCGAGATCAGCGCGCTGCCGACGCCGCCAAAAACGAGCCAGAACGTGCCCAGGAATTCGGCGAACAGCTTGCGGCCGAAACCCGCCGCAAAGCCCTCCACGAGGGGGCCGGCGGCGCTGCTCTGGTTTGCGACGGCGCCGACGGCAAGATTGTCGGCGGCGCGCTTGAGCGACAGGCCGAACCCCATCCAGCTCGCCCCGGCGAAGATCAGATCCACGCCGAGAAACGTGCCGAGAACCCAGAGACTCGACACCGGCCAATGGGCGAGGATGATCCCGCCGACCAGCAGGGTGACGATTCCAGAGAAAACGACAAAGCCCCAGGGAGCGTCCTTGGGAAGCTGAAACGCGAGGAAGATGCGGATGAGACCGGAGGCGACGAGCACGGCGCCAAGCAGGAGAGTCAGGAAACCCGCCGCAAGCATAGGATTCCGGATGATGTCGACGCCGGCGACCAAATACAGCAGTCCGATGAGGGTCCAGAGGAAGAACTTCCTCCAGGAGCGGACAACAATCGCGTAGACGATTTCGACGATGCCGCTCACGACCATAGCCACGCCGACGATCATCACGGTGACCACGGTAGCGCCGACGACGCTGCCGAGCGCCACGAAGCCAGCGAGCGCGAGCAGGGCCCCAAAGGCGACCATCCAGCCCCATTTTTCGCGCAAGGGCGCCGCCTCCGCGGCTTTGTAATCAAGCGAGCTAAAACCGGACATAGCCTTTCCTCCCCAAAAATGCACTTAACGCATGATTTAGCGTTAGAACCCCAAGGGAAAAATGGCAATCGCGTCTGCCACCGCCCCAACCTTTTTGTAGAATTGGCGAACGGCGACGGGCGAAGCGGCCCACTTTTGTAGCTAAAGCGACGTAAGAAGCCATCAATCGTGAGAATATCATTGGCCGATATTCCCACGTTTAACGGCTTTTTCGATTCGGAATCGGATATTCTCAAGCCAAGACGGCTCCCGACACCCAGGTCGATGTACTCACGCTCACTGAACAGCACGGAGCGGACGGCCTCGCATTGGCGGTGCGCCGACGGCTGATATGTCGGCAATGTGGCGCAAGAAGCCCGCGAGCACTCGTTCGTCTACACGCAGTGCGGGAGAATCGCGTGTGGGTGCCGGTGCCGTGACGAGCTGGGAGGTAGACCAATATGTTCCATCGGATGGCGATTAAGTTATTTTAACGACTTTGTGCAATCGACGCCATCTCAGGTTCACAATGTCTCCTGATTACGCCTGAAACTCAGGCCAGCTTGAGCAGGTGATAAGGCATGGGCAAAGTTCTGATCGCGACGAAGGCGAGACGCGGGATCATTTCGCCAAGGTCGTATCTGCGGTTGAACGGATGTCGGGAGCCATTTTGGCTTGAGAATGCGTCATGAAGAAAATCAATCATTTGATCGGAGCCATCACTCAAGCCAAGATGGCCCCTGACAGGGGGAAATTTGAGGATATACATCTGAATTGAGAAAACCGACCGCTGATAAACACTTAATTCGAGAATTTACATCCCAAACGTTGGCCAAGCATGCGCGGGGAAAACATGCATCTATAATGAGAAGTTCCGCCGGATTCAGTAACTCCGCGCGGCCTAACATCCGTTTTATTTCAGGCGCTTTGATGAGATGGTAGTGGCTTCTTTACCGAGAGAGACAATTTCTCGATTTAATTGTCCGAGCGCGAATGTCTCGCTCGAAATTCTCAAATAGCGCGTCCCGAGCCAGCGCGGACCGGGACTTTCTCACAATAAGATGTATCCTGACAAGGGGCTGAACGTCCAGATTCAAGACATCCGCAGCAAGGTGCTGCTCGAGGCGCTGATTGTATCTTGGGCCGAGTGGTTTTGCGGCATCTTCGGTTTGGCTCCATAACTTCTCAAGCCTTCTCTCGGAAATCTACGGCATCCGAAGCTGAATAATCCGACATGTCAATGTCGTCGCCGCATCTCTCTCACGCTTTCGGAGGAGCGCCGGTCTTAATTTCAATCGTCTTGGTCTTCTGGGCGAGTGCGGTAGGCTTCTTGACCACCACGTGAAGGACGCCTTTGTCTAAGTGAGCCTCGACGGCGCCATCCTCGGGCGTGAATGGCAAAGCCATCGCGCGGTAGAAGGAGCCGTAGCTTCTTTCCTCGACATGCCAGTCCTTCTCGTCCTTGGTCGATTCCTCTTTCTTCTCGCCGGAAATGACCAAGCGGTTGCCGTCCAAATTGATCTTGATGTCCTTCTCCTCCACACCTGGAAGCTCAATCGTAGCCTCGATAGCTTCGCTTGATTCGGCGACGCTCACCGCGGGCACATTTGCGCCGACGCTCAGCGCCGGGATGTTCTGACCAAAGGTCCTGAACATGTCTTCAACTTCGCGCCGGAACTATCTGGAAGCCTCATCGTGGCTAAACCACAAACTCGGCAATTTCATTGCAGCCTCCATTGAGAATGGCCTTTTACGGCTACGAATTTAGTCCCGTAGACGCCCACTAGCTAGTCCGACGATTTGCCGCGTCGATGAAAGGTGCCTATGCGCCAGACGGGATCACTTCATCGGGGCCGGCCACTGCATCCAGGACCCTGTTCCGCCTTTAAACATGCGAGGCATGGTCCTGAAACAAATTCCTTAGTTCAGCGGTATATAGCTATTATCCGGATTCTTCTTTAGCTCAAAATAGGCTTTGAGTTTGCCGGTTTCGGCAAAATAAACAATTTCTTTTGCTTTCAATTCCATGACACGGTGCAAGAAGATCGTTCTATACAGAGAAGCGTTAACATAGACATCTCCAGACTTTTTCTGAGCGGTTTGCCAGGCTTCAAGAAAGGCTTTTGGATTGTCTAGCTTCCCATTTTTATCGATATGATTGCGCGCGTCTCTTATGGCGTCGTTGAGTTGGCCAAAGCAATGCGACATCCCGATGTGCCACGTCTTGACGGACAGGCGATCGAGCTCAGGAATTTCTTTACCAAACGAGTCTCGAAAAAGCGGGTTATGGCAGTCGATCTTTGAAATATCTCTCAAACTGACTGGTCCCGCATTGCCAAGCGCGGAGTCGACCGCCATGTCAATACGGCTCAATAGAGTTGCATCATCAACGTTCCATCTCGTCAGGACGTCATCGTATGTTTTCAACGCGTCCCTAAGCCGATCTTCATGACCTGGCAATGGCGCTGGCACCTGTGCGAGTTCATCAAGCAGGCGATACCCTCGATACCAACGCTCATGGGCAAGCGCGATTGCTTCCGAGTGAATCTGTTCCGCGTTCTTAATATTCTCTTCTAATCTCGCGAGGCGCTTGTCTCGGACCCAAGTCACATAACCAAAGACGCCAGATACGATCGATCCAAGAACACCAACGGTCAACAGCTTCACGATGTCTGGTTTGACTGTATTCCATAAACCTTTGTCTTCGTCGTCCATGACTTACTCCTAATTAACGCACCCGATTCGAGCCTGCCAAACTCGTCGCTATTACCTGACCTCTGGCAGATCTCATTAAGACGGAGACGCAAGCGCCAACCGTCGGCGCAATCGTCGGCCAGCTGTCAAAATCCTCACGATTGAGGCGTGGCTTCTTGCCTGAGCGCGAGCTGAACAGGTATGGGCCAAAGTCTCCCTGTAACAAGATTTTGCCCTGCTTGCTTCTTGAAAAGCTGCAAGGGCATTCATAAGTCAAAAAACGTATTGGCACTCGGTCATATCGAGTGCCAAAATTTTTGCGCAACCCCTTTGCCGGGATGATCACCTTCGACATCCGCGGCCCAGAAAAGGAAGAACACCGCATGGCATTTCGTCCGCTGCACGACCGGGTAGTAGTCAAACGCCTTGAGGGCGAGGAAAAGACGAAAGGCGGCATCATCATCCCCGACACTGCCAAGGAAAAGCCCCAGGAGGGCAAGGTGGTCTCGGTCGGCCCGGGCGCCCGTGACGAGAGCGGCGAGCTCGTTTCCCTCGACGTGAAGGCCGGCGACCGCGTGCTGTTCGGCAAGTGGTCGGGCACCGAGGTCAAGATCGACGGCGACGACCTGCTCATCATGAAGGAAAGCGACATCCTGGGCATCGTCGAATAACTCGGCCCCGCCCTTAACGCTTTCCGATAACATTCCAGGAGTTTCACATGGCTGCCAAAGACGTCCGTTTCTCCACCGACGCGCGCGACCGCATTCTGCGCGGCGTCGAGATTTTGAATAACGCGGTGAAGGTCACGCTCGGTCCCAAAGGGCGCAATGTCGTGATTGAGAAATCCTACGGCGCACCGCGCATCACCAAGGATGGAGTGACCGTCGCCAAGGAAATCGAGCTCTCTGACAGGTTCGAGAACCTCGGCGCCCAGCTCGTCCGCGAAGTCGCGTCCAAGCAGCACGACGCAGCTGGCGACGGAACCACGACCGCCACGGTCATCGCGGCGGCGATCGCGCGCGAAGGCGCCAAGGCCGTCGCCGCCGGGCTCAACCCGATGGATCTGAAGCGCGGCGTCGATCTTGCCGTTGAGGCCATCGTCGCCGACCTTGCGAGGAACTCTCGGAAAGTCACCTCCAACGACGAGATCGCCCAGGTCGGCACCATCTCGGCGAACGGCGACCGCTTCATCGGCGAGGAAATCGCCAAGGCCATGCAGAAGGTCGGCAATGAGGGCGTGATCACGGTCGAGGAGGCCAAGAGCCTCGAAACCGAGACCGACATCGTCGAGGGCATGCAGTTCGATCGCGGCTATCTGTCGCCTTACTTCATCACCAACGCCGAGAAGATGATCGCCGAGCTCGACGAAGCCTACATTCTCATCCACGAGAAGAAGCTCTCATCGTTGCAGCCGCTGCTGCCGATCCTCGAAGCCGTGGCGCAGACCGGCAAGCCATTGCTGATCATTGCCGAAGACATCGAGGGCGAGGCGCTGGCCACGCTCGTCGTCAACAAGCTGCGCGGCGGTCTGAAGATCGCGGCCGTCAAGGCACCCGGCTTCGGCGATCGCCGCAAGGCCATGCTCGAAGACATCGCCATCCTCACCGGCGGCCAGATGATCGCCGAGGACCTCGGCATCAAGCTCGAAAACGTGACGCCCCCCATGCTCGGCCGCGCCAAGCGCGTGCGCATTGAGAAGGAGAACACGACGATCATCGACGGCGCCGGCGACAAGAAGGACATCGAGGCCCGCATCTCGCAGATCAAGGGCCAGATCGAGGAGACGACCTCCGACTACGACCGTGAAAAGCTCCAGGAGCGTCTCGCCAAGCTCGCGGGCGGCGTCGCGGTGATCCGCGTCGGCGGCGCGACGGAAGTCGAAGTGAAGGAGAAGAAGGACCGCGTCGACGACGCCCTCAACGCCACCCGCGCGGCGGTCGAGGAAGGCGTTTCGCCCGGCGGCGGCGTCGCGCTGCTGCGCGCCATCAAGGCGCTCGACGGCGTCATGGTCGGCAACTCCGACCAGAAGACCGGCGTCGACATCGTGCGCAAGGCCATTCAGGCCCCGGCGCGCCAGATCGTCGACAACGCTGGCGGCGACGGCGCCGTGGTGGTCGGCAAGCTGCTTGAGTCAAAAGAATACGCCTTTGGCTATGATGCCCAGACCGGCGAATTCGGCGATCTCGTGAAGCTCGGCATCATCGACCCGACCAAGGTCGTGCGCACGGCCTTACAGGACGCCGCCTCGATCGCCGGTCTGATCGTCACCACCGAGGCGACGATCACCGAACATCCGAAGAAAGAAGCCCCGCCGGCGATGCCGGGCGGCGGCATGGGCGGCATGGACTTCTGAGGGTAGCAAAGTTCGTGAGTGCAGAGGCGGTCCGGCCCTGGGGCATCCCCAGGGCCTTTTGTCACCCGGAACTGGAACGCATGAGCTCCCCTGCCTTTTGGTCGTTACAGACACGACCTCAGCCGGTAGGCTGCTTATTCGAGGCATTCGATGACCGATAAAGCCAACCACATCTCCTGGGGCGCCGAGGCTGTTTTGGTTTTTCAGCGTCGGCGCCGCACAGGCGACGAGCATGTCATCGCAGATCTGATTTGCGATCTCGGAGATTTGGCTGACGAGCGCGGTCTCGACTTTCTCAAAGAGGTCGCGCGAGGCTTTGGACACTGGCATGCGGAGCACAATGCGCGTGACCGGGGCAATCTCCGGCCGGATGCCCTCGTCAAAATCAAAATCAAGCAGAGGTAACAGCGACACGCCAGTCTTTCTGTCGCCAATGTCGGAATCAAAGCCTGCAATCGTGGGCTGCTACCGCACTCACATAAGTCCGCTGTCCTTAGAACGGTTGGCCCAAAAACCCGTTGGTTAAGATCAGGACCCAAGGAAAGGAGATCGTCGTATCACGTCGCTCGCAGTTCGATGTCGTCTCCTGGATCAGGAAGACGGACACATTTCCTGCGTTGCGCGACGAACTGATCGGGCCCCGTTCTCGAACCTGACGAGTCAAGCGAGTGGGATGAAAAGGTCGCTTTCCACTGGGCGTTCGACAGTCTTTTGGAGGCCGAGAGCGTCGCAGAGGCCTTGGGGGAGCGCTATGCGCGCAATGGCGAGGATCCAACGACGGCCTTCCTTATCTGATCAAGAGAGCGAGCTAAGGGCGTGAAAGACGAGCATGCGACGGAGCCCGAAACGCTCATCAGGCGGCGACAAACCCTTCCTTGCGGACGACGTCAAGGCCCGTCGCGGGGACGCTGATAGTGGAGCCCAATGAGTCGGAGAAGAAACCGGAACTTGATAGTTTCTGCGACGCGATGCTCGGCATTCGCGAGGAGGCGCGGGCCATCGCGCAAGGACGCATGGACAAAACTAACAATCCTTTGAAGAACGCGCCCGACACCGGCCGGATTGAAAGGATCGAATCACGCCCTCTGCTCGGCGGACTTCACCGCCCCCATGCTCGCATTTGATTTTCTGCACACACCTCTCGTCGAATTACCAAAAAGACATAAACACATCGCCGGAGTCCTCCCATCGTCGGCACTCTATTCCTTATCGAACCTCGGTTGAACAACATCAACGTAGCTCCCTTCATTCCGTCGCGTCCATTCCGCCCTCCATGCGGCGGCTCGCATTCGACAAATCGCGATAGGCTTTTTGCCATTCCGAGGGACCATTAGACGGCGAGACCTGTACGGCCGTCACCTTGTATTCCGGACAGTTGGTCGCCCAATCGGAATTGTCGGTGGTGATCACATTGGCTTGGGTCGAAGGATGGTGGAACGTTGTATAGACCACCCCGGGCGCCATGCGGCTTGTGATTTTTGCGCGCAAGCTCGTCTCGCCGGCGCGGCTCTGCACTCGCACCCAATCCCCCTCTTTCAAGCCGCGGTCTTCGGCGTCCTGAGGGTGAATTTCCAGCACGTCCTCTTCGTGCCAACGGCTGTTTTCCGTGCGTCGCGTCTGTGCCCCGACATTATATTGCGACAGTATCCGGCCCGTGGTGAGAAGAAGCGGGAAGCGCGGCCCCGTTCTCTCGTCGCTCGGCACGTATTCGGTGATGACGAATTTTCCTTTTCCGCGCGCGAAGCCATCGACGTGCATGATCGGCTCGCCATGGGGATGCTCCTCGTTACAAGGCCATTGCACCGAGCCGTCCTTGTCGAGCACCGCGTAAGATACACCGGCGAAGCGTGGCGTCAGGCGCGCGATTTCATCCATGATCTCGCTGGGGTGGGCATAGCTCCAACGAAGGCCCATGGCGTTGGCGAGCAGCTGCGTGATCTCCCAATCGCCGAAGCCGTTTTTCGGGCTCATTACCCTGCGGATGCGTTGAATGCGGCGTTCGGCATTGGTGAATGTGCCGTCCTTTTCGAGAAAGGTCGCGCCCGGTAAGAAGACATGCGCGTAATTTGCCGTTTCGACCAAGAACAGATCCTGCACGACCACAAGTTCCATTGCCGCAAGGGCGGCCGAGACATGTTTGGTGTCGGGATCCGACTGCAAGATGTCTTCGCCCTGAACGTAGAGCCCCTTGAAGACTCCCTCGATCGCGGCGTCGAACATATTCGGGATGCGCAACCCTGGATCTTTATCGAGCTTGACGCCCCAATCCGCCTCAAAGGCGGTGCGCGTCGGGTCGCCGGATATGTGCTGATAGCCAGGTAGCTCATGCGGGAACGAGCCCATATCGCAGGAGCCCTGGACATTATTTTGGCCGCGCAACGGGTTCACCCCGACGCCGGGGCGGCCGAGATTGCCGGTAGCCATGGACAGGTTGGCGATGGCCATCACTGTGGTCGAGCCTTGGCTGTGCTCGGTCACTCCCAAACCGTAATAGATCGCCGCATTGCCGCCCGTCGCGTAAAGTCTCGCCGCGGTGCGAAGATCGGCTGCAGGGACGCCAGTGAATTTCTCGGTCGCCTCTGGACTGTTGCGTTCCTCGGCGACGAATGCCGCCCAATCTTGGAATTCGCCCCAGTCGCAGCGGGCGCGGACGAAGGCTTCATCAACGAGCCCTTCCCTAACAATCACGTGGGCAAAGGCATTAACAACCGCAACGTTTGTGCCTGGCTTTAAAGGCAGGTGGCAGTCGGCCTTTACGTGCGGCGAGCGCACGAGGTCGATGCGGCGTGGGTCGACGACGATCAACCGCGCGCCTTCGCGCAGACGCTTCTTCATGCGGGAGGCGAACACCGGATGGGCGTCGGTCGGATTGCAGCCGATGATTAGAATGACGTCGGCGGCGTCGACCGAGTCGAAATCCTGGGTCCCAGCCGACGTGCCAAACGCCTGATGAAGGCCGTAGCCGGTTGGCGAATGGCAGACGCGGGCGCAGGTGTCGACGTTATTGTTGCCGAAGCCGGAACGAACGAGCTTCTGGACGAGATAGCACTCCTCATTCGTGCAACGAGACGAGGTGATCCCGCCGACGGAATTCTTGCCGTATTTGGCCTGGATTTCCCTAAATCGCTTCGCGGCGAAGCTTATCGCTTGATCCCAGGAGACGACCCGCCAAGGCTGGTCGATCGACTCGCGGATCATCGGGTTGAGGACGCGGTCGCCGTGATGGGCGTAACCATAGCCAAATCGGCCCTTGATGCAGCTATGGCCATGATTGGCCTTGCCGTCCTTCCAGGGGACCATGCGGACGACGTCCTCGCCGCGCATCTCTGCCTTAAAAGCGCAGCCGACGCCGCAATAGGCGCAGGTCGTGATCTCGGAATGCTCGGGTTGGCCGATGGCTATGACCGAGGTCTCGGTTAAAGTCGCGGTCGGGCAGGCTTGGACGCAGGCGCCGCAGGAGACACACTCCGACTCCATGAAAGATTCATCCATGCCCGCGGAAACGTGACTGCTGAAGCCACGGCCCGAGATGGTCAACGCAAAGGTCCCCTGGACTTCCTCACAGGCGCGCACGCAGCGGTTGCAGACGATGCACTTCGAGGGCTCGAACGTAAAATAGGGGTTCGACTCGTCCGCTGGGCGCCACTCGAAATTCGCCTCGCCATCGCGGCTAGGGAACACGTGGTTGGCGCCTTCATAGCCATAACGCACCTTACGCAACCCGACAGCGCCCGCCATATCCTGAAGCTCGCAGTCGCCATTGGCGGCGCAGGTGAGGCAGTCCAGCGGGTGGTCGGAGATATAGAGCTCCATTACGCCGCGGCGGATTGCAGCAAGGCGAGGCGTCTGAGTGTGCACCACCATGCCAGGCGCGACTGGCGTCGTGCAGGAGGCCGGCGTGCCGTTGCGACCCTCGATCTCGATCAGGCAAAGCCGGCAAGAACCAAAGGCGTTCATGCTGTCCGTGGCGCAGAGCTTCGGAATCTCGGTCCCGATCTCCATCGCCGCGCGCATGATCGACGTTCCTTCAGGCGCCGTGACGCTTTTGCCGTCAATGGTCAGCGTCACCAAGCTTTCGGACTTCGACGCAGGCGTTCCGTAATCGATTTCCTCGATAAGGGTCATGGCAGTTCCCCGTTCTCCGACGAGGGGTGGCGCGGAAGTTTAGCCGGCGCTTCTGATTAATAGTAGAGCTCGTTATCCGATAGACAAGCCTCGGCCACGTCGCCAAACATGAGGACATGATCACGACACTCCCCTCGGATCGAGCCGATCAGCCGTTGCTGCAGCCGTTCTGCCTGGGCGAGCGCGGCGCGGTTGGGCGATCACGAATGCCGATCGCGCGAAGGCGACGTTTGAAGATCTCGCCAAAGGCGCCGTCGCGGTCGCGAATGAGATATCTCGGTGCGGAATCCCAGTTGGGACCACGAACAGGTCCATCGACGCAATCCCATTGCGTGGTTGCGCAACGAATGTCTTCCAGCCTTGAGAAGGAGGCCTGCGGCGCTTCGCCATATACTTGGCGACTGAGGTCTGACCAATGTCGACGCCGAGCTTGAGGAGTTCGCCGTGGATCCTCGGCGTGCCGCACAGCCGGTTAGCCAGGCTCACGTCGCGGATCAATTGTCGGATTGCCAACGCCGCCTTCGGTCTGCCGCTGTGAAGTCGCGGATTCCAGCGCCAAAACAAACAAAAGCCGTCGCGATGCCAACGAATAACCGTCTCGGTCTTTACGATCGCAAAGGCGTCCGTAATCTTCAGCGCATGATTGTTTCCGACCAAACTGAAAATTGCCTGATCGTTCGCTCCAGATCGCGTCGATTTAGAATGAGCGCGCCCTTTTCGTATCGCTCGCAGCGAACAGTCATGAATTTATCGGAATGTGTGACCCGAAGTTCACGCCATTCGCTGGGCGCTTCGGGACAAGCTTTCGATCCGGGAGATTGCGCGACGGACAGGATTGTCGCGTAACAGGATCCGAAAATATTTACGTAAGATCGCCGCCCGCGTCGTCGAGATGAAAACGATGATCCGGATTCATCTGTCGACATCATGCCCGGGCCAGGAAATCTTGCACTCCGCGCTGGGAAGAATCCTGCGACTTGTCGCCTGAACGGTGGGGCGTGAGAAGCCCACAATATCGAACCCCTTCAGTCAATCCGCAAAAATCGTCTCGCCCGCCCTCTGTCCCTGCGCCCGCGATGATGCAGTGCGCCCGCGAGCACGCTAGAATCGAAAAAGTCACGCGAAAACGCTGCTCGCCGAAGCGTAACCGTCAGGGCCCTGCATAATTACGGCTCGATCGCAGCTGGTTTCAGGCTCATATCGCGAGACTAGGTCTTTCGGGACAAGCCTGAAGCGCCTTTGGCCCCTGTCGATGGGCAATCGGGCCACCTTTCTCTTCATGTCGTCTCTAATTCGTTCGGCGCTCGGGCGAGCAGTTCGTTGAGCTCCCTCGGAATGTCCAAATAACGGAATCGCCTTAGCTCGAACCCGACATCAATGGCTCCCCACGGCAGCGTAAACGTTGTCCACGGCCTGAGCTCCAAAAGAACAACGACATATCCGCCAGTGATCGCCCGCGCGATCCGCGCGACGGTGTAAATCGAGCTTTTGTACAGACCTCCATGTCCATATGGTCCTGCGGAATCGTCGATACATATAATTTCGGTTCCAGGCGCCGTATCGGGACTGATCATCGCTCGATTATCCTCTTACATGGCCCCATTCTTACCCGGATGGTAAGTGGCGGGCCTCCTTCTGGGTTACATATAAGCGCTCGGCTCCCTCGCTTGTTAGACGTCAACGTAACGCCATCGCTGACACAAGTTTCGAATGGACGGCGAGCTGAACGCGCTGCCGTACATTGTCCCAAGTGAATTCCCCCCGAGCTCACGCCGAAACCGCAAAACCTTTCAGCCGGGTCCGTTGGCAGGCGCCATAGCGATCATGCCGCGATTACAGACAGAATCTTGATCGTCTCCTATGAGAATGCGATAGGTGCGGCGATTCCGAAGTTGACCAAGTCGAATCCAACGCTCTTAAATGTCTCCGCGGCAAAAGTTGCACGAGAAGCAATCTCGTCTTTGAAGAGGAAACGCACATGGCTTTGATCAACAAGATGCTCGTTGGCGAGTCGCTGGTCGGCGAGGGCAACGAAGTCGCGCATATCGACCTCATCATGGGCCCGCGCGGCAGCGCGGCGGAGTTGGCCTTCGCCAACGCGCTGGTCAACGAAAAGAACGGCTTTTCGACGCTTTTGGCGGTCATTGCTCCGAACCTTATGTGCAAGCCGAACACGATCCTGTTCAACAAGGTGACGATCAAGGATGCCAGGCAAGCGGTGCAGATGTTCGGCCCGGCGCAGCATGGCGTCGCCAAAGCGGTTGCGGACAGCGTCGCCGAGGGCGTGATCCCGCTTTCGGAAGCCGACGACGTGTTCATCTGCGTCGGCGTGTTCATCCATTGGGACGCGAAGGACGACAAGAAGATCCAGGACTATAACTACACCGCGACGAAGGAAGCCATTGCCCGCGCCGTCAAGGGCGAGCCGAAAGCGTCCGAGGTCGTGGCCCAGCGCAACACCGCCAAGCATCCCTTCGCTCCCAACTGAGATTGAGGCGAGGTGATAAACCAGTCGGGGAGCCGCTTCCGGCTCCCCTTCGCTTGAAGAGACCACATAAAAAAACGCCCCGGACCATATAACTCCCAGGCCTTTTGTTCGGCTCTGGTCGCTCCATAGATCCGCCGGAATAGCCGCCAACGTCGAAGCGGTCGCGAACCAGCTTCCAGCCAAACGTTGTTTTATGTGCAGGGAGTCATCCCCCACCAAATGCACCGGCTTCGAGCGATGGCGCATCATTTTGTCGAGCAATTCGACGAAGAACCACGTTCGACACATCCGGACGATTTGCCCACTTTTCGATCCACACACTGGCTTCGCGCGCCCGACATGGTCCAGCGTCTCCGTGATCGCTCAGACCGCGACCATGGCCGATGCGCTTTCCACGGCCTTTTCATTACTGTCCGCGGAAAGCATCCGACGGATCGCTTCGCGCCTCGATGGCGCCGAGGTTTATGTCTCTGGACGAGTTGATGGGATCCGTGCGCTGTAACGGCGGGCGCGACCAGGCGCTGATCTGTTTTGAGAGAATTGTCGGCCTCAGGGTCCGCGAGTCGACGCGGGATGAGACTTGCGCCTGCCAGTTGAGCTTTGTAAATTCCTGCAGATTATCGCCAGCGGGCGAACTTCGCCTCCCGACTGCAGACTAGAGATGATCTGGCATCCTTTGGACATCGTCGATGGTCTGTGAGGGACCGAGCGTGTGGCTAATCGTCAACTACAGGGGCGTCGGTGACGACAAGATCCAACACTGAGTGGCTAGCGGCTCTGCGCCAGACGGGGCAAAGCCAAGAGAACGCCGTCAAGGAGCTGCGGCAATTGTTGCGCCGCGCCATTTTCAGTTTCCTGTCCCGCAAAGGCGGCACCAACGCCGCCGGCCCTAGCTACGATCATGAGGATCTGGCGGAAGATTGTGCATAGGAGTCCGCGCTCCTCATTCAGTCCAAGCTGGATCAATTCCGCGGCGACAGCCAATTCACGACATGGGCCTATTCGATCGCTATCCGCGTCACCCTTAACGAACTGCGGCGGCGCCGTTGGCGAACATCGGCCATCGAAGCCGCGCTCCTTGGCGACGCCATGCCGAATTGGCCGATCAAAAATCCCGGCCCCGAGCGAAGTCTCGAGCAGCAACAGGCTTGGACGATGCTGACCGAGCTGATCGAAACCGTGCTGACCCCCTTGCAGCGCAAGGCGTTGATTGCGCACGCCTTCCAGGAGATGCCGCTCGATCTCGTCGCGGAATGGTTGGGAACCAATCGAAATAGCCTCTATACGCTCATCCACGATGCGCGCAAGCGGTGACCTTGCCCTCGAAGAACGTCTCCCAAGGCTGATCGGATAAGATCTGGCTTTGGAGGTTGGTATGAAAGACTCATTTCGGGGGCAATACACGCTTGAGTTCAAGCAAGAGGCAGTTCGGCTGGTTCGAGGAGGCGCAG
>NZ_JBPFEB010000009.1:0-28978 GCF_051061225.1 Methylocystis sp. | reverse complement strand
CTCCCTCCCGCCAACGGGAGCAGCATCGGTGAGTCGGCGCGCTACCCGGCCTTCCAGGGCATGCCCTGGAAGGCCGGGCGTCACGAAAACTGGGGAATTTTCAATCGGCACATTTGGGGAGTTTACGTCCGGCACTCACAGATGCACTCGACAACGGTGCTGCCGGCTACTCGCCTTGGACGATTGCCGAGGTTATCGGGCATTCGAAGGAGGACATGCCTCTTGGTATGACCATGGGCCGTTATGTGGGCGATACAACTTTAGCGGCCAAGAGGGCTTGTGTTGAAGCAGTGAAGTTACCTCTCGTAACAGAAACGGGCCGAGAACCCGAGTAGCTGTCCCTTCTTGGCCACTACCCGGGCGCTCGTTGACGCCCTGGTTTTCCGGCGGTTAGGCTTCATTGGCCGAGGTGCCCGCCGTAATCTTTGAACTCTTCCCCTTAGAACTCGGCGCCTTCTGCCGGTTCCATTGGTCCAACAGGTGCCGGCAAGATGTAGACCCGCACCCTCCTTTCGCCCGATCCACGCCGCCCTTGCGTGACCCCTGCCGCCTTCAATGCCATCCCAAGTTCCTTCGTGTTCTTTGCATGCTGCCCGTACCCCTCTCTCGTTAACTGTCGCACCAGTTCGTCTGAGGTGAACTCTTTCCCCAGCTCCTTCATAAGATGCCCGGTAGCGACCACATCGGCGATGTAATGCTTAAGTGGGCTGCCGCTGGCCTTGATGATTGCCTTCTTCGCCTCCGTCAGCGGCGGGGGAGCGAATGGCTTGAATTCTGAGATATCCCGCTGCATCAAGAACGTGTAAATGGCGTCCATTCCCTCGTTTGAATAGATGTAGGCGTTTAGACCCTCGTAGTAGCTAGGATCTTTCGGCTGCGCCGTACTGTTGAAAACGAAATACCGCCTGTCGCTTTCCTCAAGATCGATGGGGGCCTCGTGATTGGAGAACATCAACAATCTCGCAAAGTTCTGCACCTCCATCTGTGGTCCGTACTTGATGTTTACGCTGACCGTCGGTTCAGTTATGATCGGCTTCAGCTTGTTCGAAAGATCCCAGTTTCCGTACTCGTATATTTCGTCCACCTGGATAACCAGTTGTCCGACGAGCCATCCGTCGAACGAACTCTTTAAGTCCTTCGACTGCGCTACCCGGCTATTCCTCTCGCCAACAAGCCGTCGAATAATCGTTCCCAAAGTGGATTTTCCGACACCTTTCGCCTCGCTCGTGATCAGAATGGCGTGATTGACTCGTTCCTGCGGTCGTTGGAGAAGGTGAGCTAGGAAATTGAGGATGTGGTCAACGACCTGCTTATCTCCGTCAAAAAGGTACGAGAGATGATCGAGAAATAGGGTCGGTTCCTCTGCCGCTTCGGCAATTTGCCAGCTAGGAGCTCGCCAAAGGTTCAGCACAAGTCTACCTAGCCCATCCTTGCTCAACTCAGCCTGACCGGGGAGAAACTCCACGGCTTCAGCCATAACGAACCCGAAATCTAACTCCGGGTCGTCAAGGGCCGCTAGGATCTCCTCGAATCTCAGATACCATCGTTTCGTGCGTCCTCTCTTGTTTGTGTACAGAAAAGAGTGTGCGCTTCTTGAGATCCGGTTGAACGTGCCATCCCTCATCGGCGGAGCCTTCATGGGGTTTTGCCGATACACGACGCCATCGTGCTGAGCCGACCAGGCAAACTTTTCGACAAGTTCAAGCTGAATCCTCCGGACCTCTCTCTCGAACTCGGGACCGCCCTCATTCGGCAACGCAACTTTCGTAGGGAACCCCTCTGGTTTCACGAGCGCGTTCATTGGAAATCTATCTCCGTCAGCCCCTGTTTGAACTGCTCATCTCGGAACCGCTGGCGCTCCTGCGTCTGCCTTTCATTGCGCGCCATCCAGACGCCTATCTGTCCAAGGACAGAGATGAGCCATGCAGACAAGACGCCAGTAACTTTGGGGGGGAGTTCTGAGTAAACCGTTTTTGTTCGACCCGATTCACCGTCGCCCCAGACCTTGGCGTTGAGCCTGGTAAGCCCCCTCACTCGCCTGACCAATTGAAACCGGAACGCTCTGTCGGACTTGAACCGAAACGCCTCCTGTTCCCGCATTAGGTACATCGCAAGCACCGTTTCCACGACAAGTCGAGGTTCTACTGCCACTCCCAGCTTTTGAGCCTCTTGGGCAGCCCAGCGGTCAGTTCGGAACATTGTCGTCTTTTCGACCTGCTCAGCGTAACGAACCAAGGCAAGCCATCTTCCATCGGCAATCGTCCAGATCGTCAACTTCTCGTTTTTCTCGATCCTTCGTTGCACCATCGCGAGGTAGGGTCTTAAACCGGACTTGGTAATGCCCCTTTGGTCCGGCGCGCCATGCCGCCGGTTAGTTGCTTTGTGTTTTGTGCAATAAGGGCCGTGTCCACTCACAGGCGCGCTGCACCCCTGCACCTTGCATTGCTTTTTCATTGTTTTCCTTTCGTGATTTTCGCATCCGTCCCAGAAGAGACAGACGCGGTTTCGTACCAGACGAAAGAAAAACTAAGCAATTAGGAAAATAAAGCTAAGTACAAACTAACTCCCATAAAGTGACAAAAGTGCAACAGTTAGGAAGTAGCATCCATTGCTAAGTAGCCAACTAAGCGAATAATAACATGTTGTTCCTGGGGTAGATGATGTGGGTCTTCAACGAGGGCTGTGACCTAGGAGGGCCACGAGCGGCGTCGGCCCAAGAAGCTGGCCTTCAAATCTATCTGTAAAAAAAGTAGCCTGGGAGTATCGAGCTCAAAACATAGAAAAAGCCAGGAAGTCCTATCATGGTTACGAACAGGCGAAACAAGACGGACCTCAAGACGCCGGTTCCAGAGAAAATTGCGAAAAGTCTCGGCGAGCCCAAGGGGAAGGGACTCCTAATTAAAACCGACGGTGTCCACAGCGTTTATTATTTAGAAGATGATCTCTTTATAGGTGAACGGCTTTCTCAACGTCTTCGGTCCGAATTAGGCTGGTTTGAAAAACTCGTTCAGCATCGCCCTACGATAGGAACTTTTTATGAGGATGTGCTCCGAGCATTGTTGAACGAGCACTTGCCAACAAATTTGAAGGCGGGCACGGGCTTCATTTTCGATCCAGAAAAGGAAAATAACTCAAAGCAGCTAGATATTTTATTATATAAAGACTTTGAAAGCGCCCCTTTATATAGGCGTGGGGATTTTGTGGTCATCCAACCAAGGCTAGCGCATTCGCAATCGGAAGTAAAAAAACGGCTTCGGCTTCAAGATGTGAAAGATATTATACGAGCAACAACCGGCTCCTGGTTTGGCAGACATCCACTCGATCCCCCGCGCTGCAGCCGCCTCTGTGTATTTGCCTACTCTAGCTCTTCAAAAACATCAAGCGTGTTTGACACGATTGTGCAAGAGTTGCAGGCGTTCTTTTCCGATTACGTTAGTTTCACTGTTGGTGGCAACAAAGCACACATAGGAATATCTGGTCTTGTTTTGCCAAGCTTCCATTTTTTTGATCGATCTGACTACGTCACTACACGCGTTCGTAAACGTGAAAAGAGCAATCTTTTCGATGTCGTTGTTTCACAGTTCGAAGCTTCTGGTAAAGACGGCCTCAACGATTACCTTGATGAGATGCTTTGCTTGAGGCGAAACCTTGCAGACATTCAAGATCGTGACTTCAGGACGTATGGACTTCGCAATGTACTACGTGAGGAAACCCTCAACGAAGGAGTATTTTTGATCCAAAGAATATCAATGATTGAGATACTCCGCAGTTTTCCGAGAGACCGGAATGAGATCAGATCGTTTCAAATCAACGGTAGAATACCTTACGAGGTCGTGCTCCCCGCATCTTTAGAGCTGGCTTCATTTGAAGACTTTCGGGCCCTGACCAGGGAGAGGTCCGCGGAGTGGATTACCACGAGCAAGGCCTAGTATTTTGCAGTATCTTAGGGCAGGGAAAATGCCTCCAATTGGCTTTCTGCTCCGCCCCTAGTCCCAATAGTTACGTCGTTGTCTCATAAGGCCCTGCCCGTGTGAGTCATTGGCAAAGAGGCTTCTTTTGTCTCATAAGAATGGTGCTTGACATGGAATGTCGATATTCTCACAATGTTGGGCATCTTATGAGACAGGAGAGAGCTTATGCTTGTCGGATACGCCCGGACCAGCACCACGGAGCAAACGGCGGGTTTAGAGGCTCAGCGCCGGGATCTGCTGGCATGTGGGTGTGAGGAAGTCTTCGCCGAACAAGTGTCCTCCGTGCAGCGGCGCGAGGAGTTGGAGAAGGCGCTCAAGTTCGTGCGCAAGGGTGATATTCTGGTTGTAACGAAGCTAGACCGTCTAGCGCGTTCAGTAACCGATCTAGGAAAGCTCCTAGAGCGGATTGAGGGGAAGGGCGCTTCCCTGCGTATCCTTGGGATGAACCTCGATACCAATACGCCAACTGGACGCTTGCTGCTTAACCTTGTGGGTTCAATCGCTCAGTTCGAGCGAGAAATAATGCTAGAAAGGCAGCGTGAAGGAATAGCCAGGGCCAAGGAAGAGGGCAAATACAAAGGGAGGGCTAAGACGGCTCGGGCGAAGTCAGTAGATGTATTGGCGCTTTTCGATGCAGGCAGGGGAGCGTCAGAGATAGCCAACTCGATCGGTATTGGTAGGGCAAGCGTATACCGCATTTTAGCGGATGCAGGACGCTTAGCGAACAGAGCCGGGTAGTCCGGTCGGGGACCGGGGGGATTAGATACCAGTTCACTCAGCGATCTGAGGACGGATTTTTTCCTAAATTTTGAATGCCTTAAAGCTTCCGAGCGCCGTTGATTATACAGATGCCTCAAAGGCTTTTCGGGAAGAGTTCCAGCGAAAATCGCTCTTGTTAAGAATTCTCACATTGGTTTTTTCGACCTCAACGGTGATAGTATGCACCCAGTTTCCATGCGCCCTTTCCAAAAAAGCTGTTCCGGAACCAGCACAGATTATCTTAATGCCGCTCTCTTCGAATGTTCCACACCTATGGAGATGACCTGAAAAAATATGTTCCACACCACACTCTTTCGCTGCCGATATCACCGAGCTCCATCTGTTCAACCTGAGGGTAAACTCGGCAGGTTCGGTCGGAGGGAAATGACAAACCCAGACCACTCCATGACCTTTTTCGTGATGATCTTTTGTTTTTTCTACAAGTTCCTCAAGGGTATCTTCGCCAGCCATTCCTTGGCCCCACCTACTGAACCACGGCACCCCGATGCATTCGGACTCCGAGCGGAGGGAAAAATCGGCTGCTATAAACGCGAGATGGTCGTCTGCGTCGGAATGACGGAGGAGAGCAGTCTTGGTTCCACGTATCCCCGTGTCCCAATAGCGGCCAAAAATCGCATCGAAATGGTTGCCAGCGGGTACTCCCAAGTCGTTGGCATACCGGTCGTGATTACCGGGTAGTAAGAAAAGTGAAAGCCCCGCTCCTGCTAGCGTGGGCATCCTCTCTCCCGTTTGAAATGGAACCTGATGACTATGCTTGCCTTCAAAGTAAGCCAAGGCCGCTGAGAGGTCAGCAGGCACTCCTGTACGAGCGATATCGCCTGATACCAACAAAAGGTCGACATCCTCCTGGTTTTCGAAAATAAACCTTGCAAGCTTATGTGCTATATCGTCGTCGTGGCTAGTTGGCTTGTAGAAACTATCGGAAACCAAGCCGGGCACGCCTTTGTAGCCCTTTTCATGGGCGACAACTCGCAAGTAATCCCAGACATGTAGTCGTCCGGGATCCGAACCTATATGCAAATCCGAAATGTGAATGAACTTAAATGTGTCCATATGTACTTACTTAGGAAAATGAGACGGCTGCTCGGCGACCCTTTTTGGGCGTGTCTGGCTTGCTGCCTGCAAGAACCATCAGGATGTTAGGGGTCCGGAAAACAAGCTTGCCCCAGCCCCCCTCCACTTTGCCCCCGTTCAAAAGAAAGCTTACTAAGCCCTGGTGCAGAAAGCTTGATAGCGCATTGAATTTTTTGGGAGCCACAGGAATGCGGTCCCTTATTTCGAAGTCAACTTGGTCTAAGAATCCATCTGCCCGAGCGATAACATACTCTGTTTGGCCGGCGTATAGCTGTTCGTCAGCCAGCACACTAAGCATCCCTTCGAAGCGATCCTGCACATAATCGGTAACCTCTTTATCTGTTAGCCTCTCAGCGACTTTGGCCAGGGAGCTAGAGGTTGGTCCGGGGCGATGGAGAGCAGCCAGTTGCATACCTTCGCGAACAAGCTTCGCCACTGCAGGGTTTATGAGAGATTGATTGGTCCTTACTAGGGTGCTGCTGATTGTAGCAGCTGGATGGGTGAAGGCATCAACATGCACAAGATAAGCGTGCAAGTTTGGAATAGAGGTAAAAGTGTTTTCCTCACACAACGCTTGATAAAGACTGCTAATAAAAACGTTCTTAAGGTGCGAACTCGCAGTCGCCAGCCCCAGCAACGATCCGGCGCTTGCCTCTGTTCGAGCGACAAAACTTGTTTGCTTGCGAACGATCGGCGAGGAAGGCTCAAGGCGATGCTCGGTGATCGCTGACTCCTCCGCCAGCATGTTGTTTAAGACTCGGCGCACTTCCTCCGAGGCTCCGCCAACATCGTCGCAGTCACCAGTAAAGTCATAGCGTGAAAGAGCGATGCAATCAGACATAAATCACCGCCACGTGTAATCGGAAAATAGGGTGGACGCCTTGAGGGTCGCTATTTTCTTCTCGATAGCATCAACTGCATCCTTCAGCCGTTTGAGGTTCGCCTCATCGAGCTGGAAAACAATTGACTTCTCGCTGTCGGCGTTTTGATCTAGTGCGATCCTGAACTGTATCACCGGCACAAACCCGAGGATTTCCGTTTTCTCATCCGAAAACATTGGACGAACATCAACAAAAGACGAAAAGCCAATCGCATTATCAAGGACCCCCACCTTGAGGCGCTGAGCCTTTCGGTGGTTATCCAACGTGTCATTTTTTTCGAGAAGCGGAGCAAGCACTGCGACGATTTCGTCTGTTTTGTTGCTGTTTTCGCCTTCAGCAAAACCGTCTACAAGCGCCCTCAACTTTTGGTCGAATGGAACGTCTCCCGTCCGACTATGGATATGTGAGTAAAGATAGCCAATCGTACCGAGGACTATAGTGACCGTCTCACTGTCTGTGTTCAGTTGCTTGGCTAGGCGCGCACACCGCTCCTGATCGAAGTCAAGAGAGTCAGGACCTTGGACTTCACTCTTAAGCAGAGCAAGCTCAGAGCCGTTAAGTTCAAGGAAAAAACTAAAGGCGTCGTTGACAGTCGGCCGGTAAATCTGGCGCAGCGACGCCATCTTGCTCTCCTGGAATTGCGGATTATGGGCATCTTTACGCTACGTCGATAAGCGAATCAATTTATCAAGCACTCAGTGAATCACAGGATCGGCACCTTGGCACTGGTCGGAGGCGAGGGGCTTCTTTCGAATTTCTGAAATGGGGTACCCTCTGGTGTACCCACCCGCCCGCAGGCTTTTATAAGAGACTGTATTTTAAAGGAGTTTCCATGGATGGTCAGCCTGGCTGGGGCGGGAGGATTCGAACCTCCGTATGGCGGAATCAAAATCCGCTGCCTTACCACTTGGCGACGCCCCAAAGCGCCCGCTTTCCTTAAAGCCGCCGACGCGTCCCTGCAAGCCAGCGGGACGCTTTTCCCAAGGCTACACGCTCACGGCGCCGGCGCTCTCCGCGCCCTGCCTCAGCGCGGCGATATTGGCGGCGTATTGCGTTGCGCCGCCGCGAAAGGCCGCCGAGCCCGCCACCAGCGCGTCGGCGCCCGCCTCCACGACGGCCGCCGCCGTCTCCGGCGTCACCCCGCCGTCAACCTGAAGGCGGATGGGCCGCCGGCCGATCATCTCGCGAATGGCGCGGATCTTGTCGAGCTGGGAGGGGATAAAGCTCTGGCCGCCGAAACCGGGGTTGACGCTCATCACCAGCACGAGGTCGATGTCGTCGATCACATATTGCAACGCGCTCTCATGCGTCGCCGGATTGAGCGACACGCCCGCCTTCTTGCCGCGCGCGCGAATCGTCTGCAGCGAGCGATGCAGATGTGGGCCGGCCTCCGCGTGAACGGTGATCACGTCAGCGCCCGCGTCGGCGAAGGCGCCGATATAGGGGTCGACCGGCGTGATCATCAGATGCACGTCCAGCGGCAGCCGCGTATGCGGCCGAAGCGCCGCGACGACGCCGGGGCCGAAGGTGATGTTCGGCACGAAATGGCCGTCCATCACGTCGAGATGGATCCAGTCCGCGCCCGCGGCCTCCATGGCGCGCGTTTCCTCTCCCAGACGCGCGAAATCCGCGGAGAGGATGGACGGGGCGATGATGACGTCGGGCATGGCTTTCTCGGGGAGGTTCGGGAAGAAGCCTCGCCCCCTCCCGGTCCCTCCCCCTTTTCACGGGAGAGGGAACGCTCGTGATCAGCGCTCCCGGCGTCCTCCGGGCGCGGTTTCCTCGCCCGCGCGAAGCGGGTTGGGGGAGGGGCTACTCCGCCGCCTTCTTCGACGCGAACTGCGGGTCGAGGGCGCCGCTGGCGTAGCGCTTGGCCATTTCCGCCATGGGGATCGGCTTGATCTTCGAGGCCTGCCCCGCCGTGCCGAATTCCTCGTAGCGCTGGCGACAGACCTTCACCATCGCCTCCTGCGCCGGCTTCAGATATTTGCGCGGATCGAACTCGCCCTTGTTCTTGCCGAGCGTCGCGCGGATCGCCGCCGTCATGGCGATGCGGCAGTCCGTGTCGATGTTGATCTTGCGCACGCCGAATTTGATGCCGCGCTGAATCTCCTCGACCGGCACGCCCCAGGTCTGGGGCATCTCGCCGCCCGCCGCGTTGAAGGCGTCCTGGAGCTCCTGCGGCACCGAGGACGAGCCGTGCATCACGAGATGCGTGTTCGGCAGGCGCTTGTGAATCTGCTCGATCACATTCATCGCGAGAATGGCGCCGTCGGGCTTGCGGGAAAATTTATAGGCGCCGTGCGACGTGCCCATCGCAATGGCGAGCGCGTCGACCTTGGTGCGCGCGACGAAGTCCTCGGCCTGGGCGGGATCGGTGAGAAGCTGGTCGTGGCTGAGCTTGCCCTCGGCGCCGTGGCCGTCTTCCTTCTCGCCCTCGCCGGTTTCGAGCGAGCCCAGCACGCCCAGTTCGCCCTCGACCGAAGCGCCGACCCAATGGGCGAGATCGACCACGCGGCGGGTCACGTCGACGTTGTATTGATAATCGGCGGGGGTCTTGCCGTCGGCCTTGAGCGAGCCGTCCATCATCACCGAGGAGAAGCCGAAGCGGATGGCGCTGGCGCAGGTGGCTTCGCTGTTGCCATGGTCCTGATGCATCACGATCGGAATGTCGGGATACATGGCGATGAGCGCCTCGATCATCTTGGCGAGCATGATGTCGTTGGCGTAGCTGCGCGCCCCGCGCGAGGCCTGGATGATCACCGGCGCGTCGACCGCGGACGCCGCCTCGAGCACGGCGAGGCCCTGCTCCATGTTGTTGATGTTGAAGGCGGGCACGCCATAGTCGTGCTCGGCGGCGTGATCGAGAAGCTGGCGCAGGGTGACGAGGGCCATTGGGACGATTCTCCCTTTCAGAGGCGGTTGCCGTTTCGGATAGCGGGACCTTGCGCGGTTATCTACATCGGACAGGGGTCAAGGGCCAGTGGCGGGAACTCGCCCGGACTTGCCGGCTATGTTCGAAGGGCTAGCCAACCTTGCCCGGGGCCGAACCCGGCGGGCTCAAAAAAGGGTTCGCTCAATGCGTTTCGGACGCGAGGCCCACATGCCGCTCGACGCGGCTCAGACGCTCTTCCAGTTCGCTCAGCAGCACGCCATGCCCAACGGCGGAAGAATGAGACTCGACCACCGCGCAGCGCAGGCCCACGATCTGGTCCGAGAGCCGCCTTTCCTGTTCCGAGAGCCGCTTGTCGAGGTCCATCATGTCGGAGGCGACATCGGCTCTGAGCGACCGCATTTCCGCGCGCAGCTCGGCTTTGGCGTCGGCGATGTCGGCCCGGAGCTCAGTTCCGAGCGCGTCCATTTTCCGATCGAGCTTGCGCAGCAGCGCCAGCGTCAGATTTTCGGGCTCGTCGCTCAATGCAGCGTCCATTGGTCTCGGCGCGCCCCGGCGGGAGGCGCGGCCTGAGCATCATAGCAGCTCCGCGCCCCTGCGACTCCATTGCGACGTCTCCGCTTTACCGCGCGGCGAGCAGTCCCGTCGCCGCCTCGGCCACGGCCTCGGCGGTGATGCCGAAATGCTTGTAGAGCTGCGCCGCCGGCGCGCTGGCGCCGAAGCCCGACATGCCGATGAAGGCGCTGTTGTCGCCGAGCCAGCGATCCCAGCCGAGCCGCACCGCCGCCTCGACGCCGACGCGCGGCCCCGTTCCCAGCACTTGAGCGCGATAGCTCGCCGGCTGCGCCTCAAAGAGCTCCCAGCAGGGCATGGAGACGACCGCCGCCTTGACGCCCTTCGCGGCGAGCAGATCGGCGCCGGCAAGGGCGATCTCGACCTCGGAGCCGGTGGCGAGGATCGTCACGTCACGGCCGCCCGCCGGCTCGCGCAGGACATAGGCGCCTTTCGCCGAGAGATTCTCGTGAACCGGACGCTCCAGCGTCGGCAGATTCTGGCGCGACAGCGAGAGCATGGAAGGGGTCGCCGTCTGCGCCAGCGCCAGCTCCCAGCACTCGGCGGTCTCGATGGCGTCGGCCGGACGGAAGACGAGCAGATTGGGCAGGGCGCGCAGCGAGGCGAGATGCTCGACCGGCTGATGCGTCGGGCCGTCTTCGCCCAGACCGATGGAGTCGTGGGTGAGGACATAGACAACGCGCAGGCCCATGAGCGCCGAAAGGCGGATTGCGCCGCGCGCATAGTCTGAGAAGACAAGGAAGGTGCCGCCATAGGGCGTGAAGCCGCCATGGAGCGCAATGCCGTTCATCGCCGCAGCCATGCCGAATTCGCGCACGCCGTAATGGATGTAGCGCCCGGAGAAGTCGCCCGGCCGCACCGAGCCCATGCCCTTGGTGATGGTGAAATTGGAATGCGTGAGGTCGGCCGAACCGCCGATGGTCGCCCCCGTCGCCTCATTGATGACGCCAAGCGTCATTTCGGAGGATTTGCGGGTGGCGACCTTCGGCTTTTCGGCGGCGAGCTTCACCCGGAAGTCCGCCAGCGGCCCGGCGACTTCCGCCGCGACGTCGCCCTTCATGAAGGTGTCGAAGGCGCGCGCCTTGGGGGAGGCGGCGCGGCGCTTCTCCCAGGCCTCGCGGGCGCCGGCGCCGCGACGACCGGCGGCGCGCCAGGCGGCGAGAATTGCTTCCGGCACCTCGAAGGGCGTGTGCGGCCAGCCGAGGGCCTCGCGGGCGGCGGCGATCTCGGCTTCGCCGAGCGGCGCGCCATGCACGGATTCCTTGCCCTGCTTGCCGGGCGCGCCATAGCCGATCACCGTGCGGCAGGCGATCATGGAGGGGCGCGGATCGGCCTTGGCGTTCGCGATGGCGGCGGCGACGGCTTCCGGATCATGGCCGTCGACGCGCTGCGTGTGCCAGCCGGCGGCGGCGAAGCGCGCGCATTGATCCATGGAGGTTGAGAGGTCGGTCGGACCGTCGATGGAGATGGAATTGTCATCCCACATCACGATCAGGCGCGAGAGCTTCAGATGGCCGGCAAGGTCGATCGCCTCGTGGCTCAGGCCCTCCATCAGGCAGCCGTCGCCGGCGATCACATAGGTGTTGTGATCGATAAGATCGTCGCCGAAGCGCGCGGCCGTGAGGCGCTCCGCGATGGCCATGCCGACGGCGGTCGCGAGACCCTGGCCCAGCGGCCCCGTCGTCGTCTCGACGCCAGGCGCATGGCCATATTCCGGATGACCGGCGGTCGGCGCGCCGAACTGGCGGAAGTTTTCCAGATCGGCGCGGCTCATGCCCGGATAGCCGAGCAGATAATGCAGCGCATAGAGCAGCATGGAGCCGTGACCGGCCGAGAGCACGAAGCGGTCGCGGTCCGGCCAGCTGGGCTCGGCCGCGTCGAATTTCATGAAGCGCTGGAACAGCACGGTCGCGACGTCGGCCATGCCCATCGGCATGCCCGGATGGCCGGATTTGGCCTTTTCCACGGCGTCCATGGCGAGCGCGCGGATGGCGTTGGCGCAGTTGCGCGTGTCGGCGGCTTCAGTCAAGTCTGACATTTCCCATTACTTTCAGGTCGCGCTCTTGCGGCGCCGGACGAGTTCGAGAATCCTCGGCGTGAGGATGAGTTGCATCGCGAGATCGAGCTTGTTGCCCGGTATGACGATGGAATTGGCCCTGGACATCCAGCTACCGGCGATCATGGCCACGAGATAGGGGAAATCAACCCCGCGCGGCTCGCGGAAGCGGATCACGACGATGGACTCGTCGGGGGTGGGAATGGAGCGCGCGACGAAGGGGTTCGAGGTGTCGACTGTCGGCGCGCGCTGGAAGTTGATGTCGGTCTCCGAAAACTGCGGGCAGATGTAATGCACGTAATCGTGCATGCGGCGCAGGATCGTTTCCGTGACGGCCTCGGTCGTATAGCCGCGCGAATGGCGGTCACGGTGAAGCTTCTGCGTCCATTCGAGATTGATGACCGGCACCACCCCGATCTTGAGGTCGGCGTAGCGGGCGACGTTGACCTCGTCGGTCACCACCGCCCCGTGCAGGCCCTCATAGAAGAGGACGTCCGTGTTGGGAGGCAGCTCCTCCCAGTCGGTGAACCGGCCGGGCGGGACGCCCAGCAGGGCGGCCTCGTTCTCGTCGTGGGCGTAGTGGCGGTAGCGGCCGGAGCCGGTCTCGCCATATTCGCGGAAGAGATTTTCGAGCTCCGAGAGGAGATTGGCGTGCGGGCCGAAATGACTGAAGTTGTAATTGCCGCTGCCCTGCGCCTCGGCCATCTTCGCCTTCATTTCCTCGCGGTCGAAGCGATGGAAACTGTCGCCCTCGACATAGGCGACCTCGATCCTCTCGCGACGGAAGATCTGCTCGAACGTGGCCTTGACGGAACTCGTGCCCGCGCCGGACGAGCCCGTGATCGAGATGATGGGGTGTTTGACCGACATGGGCGCGCTACCCGATGAGTTCCTTGTCGAGCTTGCGGCGTGACGCGCCGGCAGGCTTGCCGCGCCCGGCTTGTCGCATGCTGGACCGGCAAAGAAAAGGCTCTTGAGGCGGCAAGCCGCGCGCCCCCTCGCGACCCTCCAGTCGCCGCCCCTTGGAGGCGCTCCCTGGCCGCTCTCCGCCCTGATCGCCTTTTTGTCGGAACGGTCCATGAGCCGCTTGACTTGGCGCATGGGCGCGACCTATATCGCACCCGTCTCAAGGCCGCGCCAAGACGGTCCGGGGCGGAGTAGCTCAGTTGGCTAGAGCAGAGGAATCATAATCCTTGTGTCGGGGGTTCGAATCCCTCCTCCGCTACCATTGTTTCCGAGCGAACCATCAGGTCCGGATGACCTCCAGCGGCAGGGCCGCGTTCAGGCAAGCCGCGCCGTCCCCCCGTCCGATTTTGCCTCCAGACCTTGCCACGAACCCATTGTAACGGCTAAGAGTGATTATTACATTCGCTCGGCATTGTGTTCTAGGGTGGGAAAGCAAGATGTCCGACCAGGGAGTGATTTTTCCTCAGACGGTCGTCAAAGAAAAATATGCTTTGTTCAAGCACGAGTTCCTGGAGTTTCTGTTCTCTGAACTCGTCGACATGCGGTCTGTTTTCGAAAACGACTTGGACTCTATGCTCATCTACACGGCCATCTCGCGCTTTTATTTAAGAGATGAGCGCGCGGGACTGTCGCCGGGATGTGATGAGTTCGACAGCCGCGGATTCAGCGCCACGCGGATTTCGGCTCAGACGAAAATCCCGCGCGAAACCGTCCGCAGGAAGCTGCACGAGCTCCAGGGCAGAGGCCTCATCGAGAAAGGCCCGCGTGACGAATGGCGGATCGCCGTGAAGGACGGATTCCCCGTCATCCGGACGGAATATCAGCACGAATGGCGCCGGGAGATGGAGCGGGTCGTGAAATTCGTCAAGGCGCTGAAGGATCACGTCTAGCCGGGCAGGGGCGTCCGCATGTCCTGGACGGCCACGGTCGCTCTTGCTTGTGAACTTTGCTAGTCTCGACCGATGCGGCAAGTGAATTGGAGAGGCGCTGATGATGACTCCCCCCAAGGACCGCGTCGAAATCGTGCTGATGTCCGATCAGCCGCATCCCCTGCACCTGTGGATTCAGACGACGGCCGAGCTTGCGCGGCGACTGGACTACAACAAGGAAAAGTCCGTTCGGATTCTGGGCGGCGCTGTGATCCTGCTGCTTGCGGCGTTTTTTCTCTCGCCGGGATCGACAATCATCCTGCTGCTCCTCGGCCTTATTGTGATCTTTCCTCTCACGCTCGTCGGAATGGTCGGGTTTTTTAAGGAGAGTTAGAAGCGCGGCGCCGGATCAGGGCTTTCCCGCAGCGAGCTGAGGCGGCGGCTTTGCGTGAGCAGGCCGTTCGCCCGCCGGGCTTCCTCTCGCCGGCAGCCATCGGGCGTCCAGACTGGAACGGAGGGACCCGGGATGTCGCATAACCCATCGACGCCGCAGACCGTCGTCGAAGAAAATTATGTGAAGTTTCAGCACGAGTTCATCGAATTTCTGTTCGCCCATCTCGTCGACATGCGAACGATCTTCGAAGGAGATCTGGACGGGCTGCTGATCTTCATGTCGGTGTCGCGATATTATCTGAGAGACGAGCGCGCCAATCCCGCCATGGATGAGGACGAGTTGGGCTCCAATCGCCATCTGACGCTTTCGCGCATCGCGGAACTGACCAAAATCCCGCGTGAGACTGTGCGCCGCAAGCTGCAACGCCTTGAAAGCAAGGGGTTGCTGGAAAAGGGACCCTACGACAATTGGCGACTGACCGTTCTGGACGGTCAGCCGGTGATCCGGACGCGCTATGAGCCGGTGTGGCGGCGCGTCATGCAGCGGCTGGTGAAGCTGGTGAGAACTCTCAAGGGCGACGTCTGACGCCGGGTCGTTTCGCGCATCGGCGTCGTCGCCGGGATCAATAAAATCCCGGCCCCCACGGACCCCAGGCGCCCCAGTCCATCATCGCCTGCTGGTTCATTTCGGCGGCCATGAGTTGCTCATTGGCGATGTTCCTGGCAATGCGCATCTGCTGATAATTCTGATAGGCGGCGTCGTTGCCGACATAGACGCACTGGCAGCCGGCGGCGTCGGCGTAGACGTAGAAATTCTTGCCGTTCTTCACATGCGGCACGAGCTTGTATTGCTGCATCGCCTTGAGATTGGCGAGTTTGGCGGGCGTGTCCGCCGGCTTCATGGTGAATTGCGCCGCGGCCAGCATGTTCTCCGTGTCCTGCGCGCCAATGCTGGCGCAGGAAGAGAGCCCAAGCGTCAATGCGGCGCATGCCAGCCCGAATTTTTTCATTTGTCTCAACTCCACGCAAAACAGACCAATCTACCGGGCCGCCTTCTAGCAAAGACCCTCGCGGGAGACCAGAGCGCCGCCCGCTCCCGCAAGGCGATTGGCGAGCGGCTTCAGAAAGAATTGGAATCCTGAGCGGATTATCTCGCAAGCGCGCGCACGCCCGAGACAAGGCGTCCGACGCCTTCGGCCGCCGTCTCGGCTTGCAGCGCGCCATAGGCGACGCGCAGGTAACAGCCTTGCGTCAATCCGAAAGCGCTTCCGGGTATCACGGCGACGCGGTGCTCCTCGATCAGTCTGGTCGCATAGTCGAGCGGGGCAAGGGGCGTCTTGAGACGCAATAGGAAATACAATGCGCCGGCGGCGTCGGGAACGTCGGCCAGGCCCTCTTCCTGCAGGAGCGCGAGTTCGCGCTTCACCATGGCGCGCGTTTTTGCCAGCTTCCCGACTTTCTCCCGCACGAAGGCGGCTCCCTCTTCGAGGGCGCCGAGCGCGGCGTATTGGGCAATGACCGGCGGACAGATGATCACCGTGTCCTGAATTTTCCGCAACGCCGGCTCGAGCTGCGTTGGGAACGCCATCCAGCCGATGCGCCAGCTCGCGAAGCCATAGGCCTTGGACATGGAATAGAGCGAGATCGTATGCGCCGCCGCGCCCGGGATGGAAGCGGGCGAGAAGTGTCGCGCGTCGTCATAGGTGAAATATTCATAGGCTTCGTCGCTGAGGTGAAAGAGCCCATGTTCGGCGCAGAGCAAATTGACCGCGCGCAGATCATCCTCGCGATAGACGGCGCCGGAGGGGTTGTTGGGCGAGACCGTCAGGATCGCGCGGGTCCGCGGCGTGATGGCGGCGCGGATGGCGTCGACGTCGAGCTGATAATCCCCGTCGGTTGGGACCAGGACAGGCCGGGCGCTGGCCATGACGATGGCCATCTCATGATTGAAATAATAGGGAACCGGCAGGATGACCTCGTCGCCGGGGTCGAGAATGGCGAGGGCCGCATTGAGAAAGGCCTGATTGCCGCCGGCGGTCACCATCAGGCCGACGCCATGCGCCGCGCCGACGTCGACGCCATTCTCCACGGAAAGCTTGCGGGCGAGGCTCTCCAGCAGGGCAGGCAGGCCGGACGTCGCCTGATATTTATGGTTCTCCGGCTCCGAGAGGAACCGCGCGATCTGAACCGACGCGGCCGGCGGCGGCCCGTAATTGACCACGCCCTGGCCGAGGGAAATCGTCCCCGGATTGGCGCGGATCAGATCGGCGACGACCGGGATGATCGGCGTCTGGACAGCCTGAAGTCTGTGGGAGTCGCGCATGGAGGTCCTGAAAGCAGGCGCGCAAACCACGCGCATGAACCACAAAATGGAGGCAGCCGCCTTGCCGGTCGGGGGTTCCCTACCGCATGGCCCGCCGCTTCTTCAATAGCAAAGCTCGAAAGTCTTTCGGGCCCCGCCGGCGCCTATGTTAAACTGATCGGAAAGAGGCGCCTTCCGGCGTCCAACAGCCAACCCCCGAGATCATGGCCGCTTCAGAACCGCAGAGCGCGAAGCCGCTCTTTTCCTACCGCAAATATTGGGCGCGTCGCTTCGGCGTGGCTCCCTTCCTGCCCATGTCGCGCGCGGAGATGGAGGCGCTGGGCTGGGAGTCCTGCGACATCATACTTGTCACGGGCGACGCCTATATCGATCACCCGAGCTTCGGCATGGCCATTGTGGGCCGGCTGCTGGAGGCGCAGGGGTTCCGGGTCGGCATCATCGCCCAGCCCGAGTGGCGCGACGCGACGGCCTTCCGGGCGCTGGGCCGGCCCAATCTGTTCTTCGGGATCACCAGCGGCAACATGGACTCCATGGTGAACCGCTACACCTCCGACCGTCGCCTGCGCCACAATGATTCCTATACGCCGAACGGGGAGGGCGGCAGACGGCCCGACCGCGCGGTGATCGTCTACGCCCAGCGGGCGCGGGAGGCTTTCCCGGAGACCCCCATCGTTCTGGGCGGCATCGAGGCCTCCCTGCGCCGCATCGCCCATTACGATTATTGGTCGGACAAGGTGCGCCGTTCGGTCCTGCTCGACGCCAAGGCGGATCTGCTGCTCTATGGCAACGCCGAGCGGGCGCTGGTCGAGGTCGCGCATCGCATCGCCCGGCGCGGGCTCGATCAGGATTTTTCCGACATCCGCGGGCTCGCCTTCGCGCGAGACGCGACTCCCGCGGGCTGGACTGAAGCGCATGCGGACGATCTCGACGACGCCAGCGAAGGGCGGCGGCGGGGCGGCGCCGGCGCGGCGGATGAGCAGATCGTGATCCGCCTGCCGTCCTTCGAGCAGGTGCGGGAGGATCGCGAGGCCTACGCCCGCGCCTCGCGGGTGCTCCACAAGGAGAGCAATCCCGGCAACGCCCGGCCGCTCACCCAGATGCACGGGGATCGCGATGTCTGGCTGACGGCGCCGCCCATTCCGCTCACCATGCAGGAGATGGACGCGGTCTACGAGCTGCCCTTCGCCCGCGCGCCGCATCCCTCGTACGAGGGCGCGAAAATCCCCGCCTGGGAGATGATCCGCCATTCGGTGACGATCATGCGCGGCTGTTTCGGCGGCTGCTCCTTCTGCTCGATCACCGAGCATGAAGGGCGCATCATCCAGTCCCGCTCCGAAGGCTCGATCCTTCGCGAGATTGAAACCATCCGCGACAAGACCGAGGGATTCACGGGCGTCATTTCCGATATCGGCGGGCCGACCGCGAACATGTATCGCATGGCCTGCAAGGACAGGGAGACCGAGGCCCTGTGCCGGCGTCCCTCCTGCGTCTATCCGGACATCTGCAAGAACCTCGACACGAGCCACGACGCGCTGATCGCGCTGTATCGCAAGGCGCGCGCGCTTCCCGGAATCAAGCGGGTGATGGTCGCCTCGGGCGTGCGCTACGATCTCGCGGTCAAGAGCCCCGCCTATGTGCGCGAACTCGTCGAGCATCATGTCGGCGGCTATCTCAAGATCGCGCCCGAACATACGGAGGAGGGCCCGCTCTCCAAGATGATGAAGCCGGGCATCGGCTCCTACGACCGCTTCAAGCAGTTGTTCGACGCGGCGGCGCGGGCGGCGAAGAAGGATTATTTCCTGATTCCCTATTTCATCGCCGCGCATCCGGGCACGACCGACGAAGACATGATGAATCTCGCCCTCTGGCTGAAGCGCAACAAATACCGCGCCGATCAGGTCCAGACCTATCTGCCCTCGCCGATGGCGCTCGCGACCGCCATGTACCACAGCGGCTTCAACCCGCTGAAGCCGGTCCGGCGCGGCGCGTCGGAGCCGGTGGACGCCGTGAAGGGTCTCCGCCAGCGGCGCTTGCACAAGGCGTTCCTGCGCTATCACGACCCCGAGAACTGGCCGATCCTGCGAGAGGCGCTGAAGGCCATGGGCCGTGCCGATTTGATTGGCCCCGGCAAGCATCAGCTCGTGCCGGCCTGGCAGCCGGCGGGGACCGGCAAGGCGGGAGAGGGGCGGCGCCTGCCGCAGAAGGGCCATCAGCGTCCGCCGGCGCGGAAGTTTCTGACGAAAGGCGTCTGATGGCGCGGCCGGGCATTTTGCGCCGGACAGTCGAGCGCTTATGTTTCGGCGAACGGCGCACCGGCGCCCGCATCATCGGACAGGAAGCCGAATGTCCCAGGACGAGAAGGTGTTTCCAGACACGGTCGTGCAGGAGAATTACGTCACCTTCCAGCACGAGTTCATCGAGTTTCTGGTCGCGCAGCTCATTGATTTCCGGAAGGTGTTCAACGGCGATCTCGACGAGCTGCTCGTCTTCATCTTCGTGGCCCGCTACTACCTGCGCGAGGAGCGCGGACGCACGCAGGAGCATCACGACCAGGACGGCTACTGGGCCGCGCCGCCCACGCTCTCCCGCATCGCCGAATTCACCGGAATCGCGCGGGAGACCGTGCGGCGGAAGCTGATCTCGCTGCAGGCGCGCGGATTGATCGAAAAAGTGGACCACGACAAGTGGCAGCCGACGACGAAGGGCGACATCCCCGTCATCCGCCTCGATTACGAGCAGTTCTGGGCCCGCGAGATGCGCAGGCTGGTGAAGCTAATCCGGGCGCTCAAGTCCTACGTCTGACCCCGAAAAGGAAAAAGGGCTGCTGTCGCCAGCAGCCCAAGTCGGGGGAGAACGCCCGAGGAGGGCGGAAGTCAGCTGAGGGGAGGGGCTGACTGCGATTACCCTAGTGGGGGCCTCACGCCCAATCAACGATTGGACGCTCACTTTGGGCAAGGAGGCCCAAGGTGAGACAAAATGCCGCAAACGTTGCGCCCAAGCTGCTCTGGAGGAGAAAAAGACCAGCCGCCGGAACGGTTTGAGAACGGGCGCGTTAAACAGCATTGCAGCCATGGCCGCGTCCGCAGACGGGCGGCCCGCGCGCCTCTCGAGCGACATCGACGCGAACCGCAGACGGCTGCGACGGACGAGGCAGATCGTGAACCTCCCTTCGGAAGACGTGCAGACGCCAGAGACGGCGAACAGCCCGCGAATGAAGCGCCAGCGGCGCGCCCTCGACGTGCTTGTCATCGAGGACGAGTCCATCATCGCCAAGGACATCGAACTGATCGTGAGCGATCTGGGCCATCGCGTGATCGGCCCTGCGCGCACGCAGGAGGAGGCGCTTTCGCTGGGGTTGAAGGCGCGCCCCGCCGTGGTGGTGGCGGACGTCAAGCTGGCCGACGGCAGCTCCGGCATTCTGGCGGTCAATGAGATGCTGAAAAGCATCGACGCAGCGGTCATCTTCGTCACCGCCGTGCCGCAATGGCTGCAGACCGGCGAACTGGAGCCCGTGCTGGTGATCCCCAAGCCCTATACGGTGGAGGAGATCAAGGCGGCGGTTTCCCATGCCACCTCCAGGCGCGCGCAGTCGATGGAAACCTTCGTGGCGACAAAAGACGCCGTCAGCCGCCTGACCCGCAAGCAGTAACCGTCCTTCCAGATCGGCGGCGGCGCTTTCTCGCGAGAACGCGCCGCTGTCAGCATTGGCTCGCGCCCTTCGCGAAAAAGGGCTATCTGATGCATGGAACAGACAAAAGATTGCAGGGAGGCGGCGATGTACAAAAAGATTCTCGTGCCGGTGGATCTGAGCGACCCCGAAATGACGACGCATGCGCTCGACGCCGCGCTGGCGCTGGCGAAGACCGGCGCCGAGGCCAGCCTGCGGCTCATCAACGTGCAGCCGCTCGTGCCGGTGGCCTTCGTGGACTATATCCCGCCGAACTTCGATGAGGAGATGCGCGAGGCCGCCGAGAAGGATCTCGCCGCGCTGGCGGCGAAGGTCGAATTGCCGCATGAGCGCGTGTCCTCGATCGTCCGCTTCGGCGCGGTCTATCCGGAAGTCCTCGCGGAGGCCGAGGACTGGGGCGCGGATCTGATCGTCGTCGGGTCGCATCGGCCGACGATGGCGACCTATCTCCTCGGCTCCAACGCCAAGACGATCGTGCGTCACGCCAGGTGTTCGGTTCTCGTCGTTCGCCAGTAGCGTGTGATGACAGTCGCGCGGGCGGCCGCTAGTCTTTGCCGCATGGTCCGATTCGCCGCCCGCCCGCTTTGCCTTCTCGGCCTTTCCGCGCTTCTCGCGGGGCTTTTTGGCGCCGCCGCTCAGGCGGCCTCGCCGGAGACGCTGCGCCGGGGCGCCGCGATCGCCAAGCGCAATTGCAGCGCCTGCCACGCCATTGGGCGCAGTGGCGCGAGCCCCAATCCGAAATCGCCGCCGTTTCGGAACCTGTCCCGCCGATACCCTCTCTCCAATCTGGAGGAGGCGCTGGGGGAGGGGATCGTGGTGGGCCACGAGGGGCTCGACATGCCGCAGTTTCGCTTCGATTCCGGGCAGGTGGAGGCGCTGCTCGCCTATCTGACCTCGATCCAGAAGCGCTGACCGCCCAGCTACGCGCCGATTTCGCGCCTGAGCTTGGTGATGGCGACCGTCGTGTCCATCGACGCCTTGGCGTAGGGAGAATTGGCGTCAAGCGCCGCTGTGGCCTCCCCGTATTGCCTGGCGTTGATCAGAGCCGCGACCCGGCCAGCCTCGCGATGAAAGGTGGCGTGGGCCTGCATGCAGGTCGAGAAATCAGCCAGATGCGCATATTTCGAGCGCGCCTCCCCATGCAGCCACTGGCCGAACGGACAGACATTGTCTTTTGCCGCGGCCGTGGCGTCGAGGGCGGACTGCGACACGATGGCGCCGCGCAGCTTGGTCTTCCACTCGACATGGGCGGCGATCGCTCTCTCGAAATCCATTCTGGCCTCCGCTTGCGGGGCGCCCGGAAATGCGGCCCTTCCCGTCAAGGTTACCCGGCGCCGCTTGCTTCAAGCTGTCGCACAAGGGGGCCGCAGCCGGACTTTGCGCCCGCGCCGCCTCTCGGTTATGAGACAATCGGAAACAGCCGAGGGTAAAATGTCCGCGATCCCCGATTTCACCAAAATCCCCTTCGCCCCCGTCTCCGTCGCGCAGGAGGCGCCGTCGCGGAACTGGCTCACCCCCGAGGGGATCGAGGTGAAAAACGCCTATGGGCCACAGGATGTGGAGGGCCTCTCCTTCGTGGACGGCTACCCCGGCCTCGCGCCCTTCGTGCGCGGCCCCTATTCCACCATGTATGTCGCCCAGCCCTGGACGACCCGCCAATACGCCGGCTTCTCCACGGCAGAGGACTCCAACGCCTTCTACCGCCGCAATCTGGCCGCCGGCCAAAAGGGCCTCTCGGTGGCCTTCGACCTCGCCACCCATCGCGGCTACGATTCCGACCATCCGCGCGTCATGGGCGACGTCGGCATGGCGGGCGTCGCCATCGATTCGATCTACGACATGCGCACGTTGTTCGACGGCATTCCGCTCGATCAGATGTCGGTGTCCATGACCATGAACGGCGCGGTCCTGCCGGTTCTGGCGCTCTTCATCGTGGCGGCGGAAGAGCAAGGTGTTTCGCCGGACAAGCTCACCGGCACGATCCAGAACGACATTCTCAAAGAATTCATGGTGCGCAACACCTACATCTATCCGCCGGACCCCTCCATGCGGATCGTGTCGGACATTTTTGCATACACCAGCAAGCATATGCCGAAGTTCAACTCGATCTCGATCTCCGGCTATCACATGCAGGAGGCGGGCGCTTCGGCCGATCTGGAGCTCGGCTACACCCTCGCCGACGGCGTGGAATATGTGCGCGCCGGCGTCGCCGCGGGGCTCGACATCGACGCCTTCGCGCCGCGCCTGTCCTTCTTCTTCGCCATCGGCATGAATTTCTTCATGGAAGTGGCCAAGCTGCGCGCCGCGCGCCTGCTGTGGGCGCGGCTGATGAAGGATCTCGGCGCCAAATCCGAGAAGAGCCTGACGCTGCGCACCCATTGCCAGACCTCGGGCTGGTCGCTCACCGCGCAGGACGTCTACGTCAATTCGATCCGCACCTGCGTGGAGGCGATGGCGGCGACGCAGGGCCACACCCAGTCTCTCCACACCAATGCGCTCGACGAGGCGCTGGCGCTGCCGACCGACTTCTCGGCCCGCATCGCCCGCAACACGCAGATCGTTCTCCAGCAGGAAAGCGGCACGACCCGCGTCATCGATCCCTGGGGCGGCTCCTATTATGTCGAGCGCCTGACGGCGGAACTGGCCAAGAAGGCCTGGGATCACATCGAGGAAATCGAGAAGCTCGGCGGCATGGCCAAGGCCATCGCGGCGGGCGTGCCCAAGCAGCGCATCGAAGAGGCCGCCGCCAAGACGCAGGCGCGCATCGACAGCGGGACGCAGATCGTCGTCGGCGTGAACAAATATCGCCCCGAGAACGACGCCAAGCCCAATGTGCTCAAGGTCGACAACGCCGCCGTTCGCGCCGCCCAGCTCGACAAGCTGAAGCGCCTGCGCGCCGAACGCGACGAACCGACGACTCAGGCGGCGCTTGATGCGCTGACGGAAGCCGCTTCGTCGGGGACCGGCAATCTGCTCGATCTCGCCGTCAAGGCGGCGCGCGCCAAGGCGAGCGTCGGCGAAATCTCCTTCGCGCTCGAAAAGGTGTTCACGCGCCACAAGCCGAAGGCGAATGTCATCTCCGGCGTCTACGCCAAGGAAGCCGGCAAGGACAGCGCCCAGGTCGGCCGCGTCGTCGGCATGACCCGCGACTTCGAGGAGAACACCGGCCGCAAGCCGCGCATTCTCGTCGCCAAGATTGGCCAGGACGGCCACGATCGCGGCCAGAAGGTGATCGCCTCGGCCTTCGCCGACATGGGCTTCGACGTGATCATCGGCGACCTTTTCGCCACGCCCGACGAGGTGGCCCAGAAGGCCAAGGAAGCGGACGTGAATATTGTCGGCGTCTCGACCATGACCGCCGGCCATCTGACGCTGACCCCCGAACTGCGCGACGCGCTGGCGCGGGTGGACCGCAAGGACATCATGATGGTCGTCGGCGGCGTGATTCCGCCGGATGACTTTCAGGCGCTCTACGACTTCGGCGCCGCCGCGATCTTCCCGCCGGGGACCAACATCCCCGTGGCCGCCGAGCAGCTTCTCCACGAACTCAACATCCGCCTGGGCTTCGCCCAGCGGGAGGCCGCCAAGGCGGGGTGATCGGGCAGGGGGGTCAGCTCTTCCACGCTCTCGTCATCGCCAGCGCCTTCAGCCCCACCGCCGGTTTCGGCGCGGGGCTTGTCCGGAAGCCGGGCCGTTCCGGCCCCGTTCGGAGCGACAGCGTCCCGACTGCGGTCTCGCACGGCAACCGTCTTTCCTGGGTGAGTGCCGACGGACTCAAGCCTCTTGCGCGCATTGCGCGCCAGCGCCATGTGCAGGGCGGCCGCGTCGCGCGCGGCAGACAGGGATCGCTCCATGACCGTCATGTTCGACTCAGCGCTCGCGGCGCTGCGGGAAATCTTCTCGCCGCCCTTCCGGAACGTGCTCCTCAAGAGCCTGGGGATGACCTTCCTGTTCCTGGCGCTGGCCTGGGTTGGTCTGGACAAGCTCGCCCTGTCCTACGTCGCCGTCAATCATCCCTGGCTTCAGCTTGCCCTCACCTATGCGACAGGGCTCGGCCTTTTCATCTTCCTCGCCTTCCTCATCGGCCCGATCTCGGTCCTCGTCACGGGCCTCTTTCTCGACGACCTCGCCGATGTCGTCGAAGCGGATCTTTATCCGCCGGACATGCGCGGGCGCGCGATTCCCGCCTCCCAGGCGATCCTCATGGGGGTGCGTTTCGCGCTTGTGTCGGCGGGCGTGAACATCATCGCGCTGTTGCTGCTGCTGGTTCCGGGGATCAATGCGGTCGCGTTTCTGTTCGCCAACGCCTATCTGCTGGGGCGCGAATATTTCCTCTTCGCGGCCACGCGCTTCCGCCCGCTCGAGGAGGCGGTCGACCTGCGGCGCCGTTACGCGCCGCAGCTCTTTCTCGCCGGCCTCTTCATCGCGGCTTTTGTCGCGACGCCGGGGCTCAATGTGCTGACTCCGCTCTTCGGCGTTGCTTTCATGTCGCGGATCCATAAGCGACTGTCGAAAACCGGGTGAGCAGCGGCGCGCTGATATGCGGGCAGCCGAACGGCGCTGATGGCGCTCACGGCTTGCCGCTGTCAGGACGTCGTCAGTAGGCCCGCCTCGCCAGATCCTTCGCGACGTCGAGAATCGTGTTCCAGTCCTGCATGCCTGCGTCGCTTATCAAGACGAGTTGATCGGATGGCATGTATTTTCTCAGCATGGCGGTAAAGAGAGACGATGCGGCGGCCGCCTGGACCGGTTCGTCGTTTCCCATTTCCTCCCCGATCATCACGCCCATCTGAAACGAGATGTCCGCCTCCCAGTTCTCGCCGGAGCTGACGCCGACACGGAAGTCGATCACCTTTTTGATGGCGTCCGGGACGCCATCTGGCCCGGTCGTCAGAGGGGGGGAAACCTTTCGCGGGTCGAGCAGCGCGCGGTCCGTCTCATTCTGAAGACGTGCGATATGGTTTTCGATATCTTCCTCGATCTGTCTCCATTCTTGCGGCGTCATCGGCCGAAAAGCGCTCACCGGCGGAAGGCCGGCAGGCAAATTCGCATTGGTGATATTGACCCAACTCTCCACGGCGCCGGGAATTCTGTCGCGCGGCGCATCGGCGGCATAGCTCGTCTCGGCATATTTCCGAGCTCGTCCCAATAGCTCTCTCATACCTTCCGTCCGGGAGGCTGTCCCCGCGTCGCCATGCGTCAGAGCTTCGCTCAGGGCCGAGGTTCCAACGGCCAGTCTTTCAGCGCTGTCGAGTGCGGCGGCCAGGCGGTCAGGCGTCAGTTGTGGCGCAACGTTGTCCGCGAGGGAGATCGTGAAGCGCCCGTCTCCGAGGTCCGCTATCCGGTCGCCGGAGAGCACCGTCCTGGAAACATGGGCGATGCTGTTCTTTACGAAACGCAGGCTTTGGTCGAGGTTTGGCACGGTCTTCCGAAGATCGGCGTCGCCGCCTTGCAGATACCCCCAATCCTTCAGGTCGCCGAGGAAAACAAACATTGCCGCCTTTTGCTCGGGTTCGAGGTCCTCCCGGCCCAGGATCTCCCGTCTTGTCTGGAGCGTGACGCCAAACAGGCTCCTGTTTTCTGGACTCGCCGCCTCCTGCCTGACGAAAGCCGCGGTCATTTCCTTCAGTTCGGCCGTAAGATTGCTATCACCCGGCGCCGAACCGCTTATTTTCGCGTCGACCTGCCGCTCGAAAGCAAGCAGGGACTCCTGCGAGATTTCAACAGGCCGGAGCGCGGTCACATTCCTGAATTTGGCTGGGACATTGATGGCGAACCAGCTTGCGAAGTGGCTGTCTTCCCGAGGGTAGAGGTCCCTCAGGGGCTCGACGCGCCCGCTGCGGTAGTTTTCCAAAAGCCTTCTGGCTTCGGCGCGCGTGTTTTGTTTCGCGTTGCCCGCAGCCGTTGAATACAGCCTCGCAGAGTCCTTGCCTTGCAGAGCGACCCTTCTCTCGCCGATTGGCCGCGGCTGCGCGGCGAGAGTGCCCAACTGTCTTTTGAACATCTGGCTCGCCGGGTTTTGCGCCCCGACAGAGGCGCCCCGCATTGTCGCGGCCTGATTTGCGGACGCGAGGTCTCCTGCCTTCGAATGCCAGGTGACTGCCTTACCGCTGGGCGCCTGCCAGGTGAGCGGGCGGCTGCCGCGCGGGCTGAGCTGAGTCGCGGCGACCCTGCCCCCATTGCTGAGATTGAGATGAAGCGACATCGGAAACCCCCTTGCCTAAATTGAGACTGAAGCTGTGCAGTGCTTTGAAAGCAAGATGCGTGCAGCTTTGCCGTGGCAGGAGCGGAAATTTGATTCGACGCCGGCTTTAAGTGGAAACGGCCGGGGCGCGCCCCGGCCGAAAATCGCGAAGGTAGAAGGAGATCAAGCCCCCAGGCGCTGGTCCTGATACTGGCCGGTCTTGCGATAGCGATAGAGGTAGGTTGGGACAATCGCCTCGATCGATTGCGCTTCGATCCCAAGACCCTGCAGCGTGCGTCCCTCGCGGATCGCTTCCTCGCTGACCACATTGTCGTGTTTGAGCAGCTCGACCTGATCGGCGGTCATGCGCAAGAGAGTGGGGAACAGGCCCAGCGACATCTTGGTGAGCAACTGGGTCACTCCCGCGACGGTCTTGCCGGTCGCGAAGGAGAGCCGGGCGACGTGGCGGTCACGTTCGGTGACCTTCAAGATATACTCGACGAGTTCGCCGAAGCTCTTCACCTCCGGGCCGCCAAGCTCATAGATCGTCCCGGCTCTGGCGCGGCCTGCGATGGCCGTGGCGACCGCTTCCGCCACGTCGCCGACATAGACGGGTTGGAACCTGGTCTGCGCCCCGACCACCGGGATCACGGGGAAGAAGCGGGCCATCGTGGCGAAGCGGTTGAAGAAGTCGTCCTCCGGCCCGAAAATCACGGAAGGCCGCAGGATCACGGCTGTCGGAATCGCGGCGAGCATGGCCGCCTCGCCCTCCGCCTTGCTGCGGCCATAGGCGGAGGCCGAATTCGGATCGGAGCCAATGGCCGAAATATGCACGACAGTCTCGATGCCGGCGGCTTTGGCGGCTTCCGCGATCGCGCGGGCGCCTTCCGACTGCACCTTGGAGAATTTCTGGGCGCCAGCCTCCGCGAGAATGCCGACAAGATTTACGACCGCCGAGGCGCCCCGCAGCGCCGCCGCGACCGATTCGGGGTGGCGCACATTCGCCTGCACAGCCATGACCTGTCCGACGCGGCCCTGCGGTTGCAGATGGAAGGCGAGATCCGGCCGCCGGCAGGCGATGCGCACCCGCCAGCCGTCGCGGGCAAGCGCGCGAACGACATAGCGTCCCACGAAGCCCGATCCGCCAAACACTGTGACCACGCGTCCCGCGCCAACGTTCACGCCGCTCATGCCTGTTGCTCCGTTCGCCGCGCCGGTCGGGCCGGCGCAAATTCTTCGCCCGTGCTCTAGCGAAATTTGACCGCAAAGGAAATGAGGCGCGGAGCCGCCCCACCGCGGTTTTTGCACGCCGCGTGATTTTTTCGCGTAGGTCCGCATTGACAGAACCGCCGCGCCTCCCCTATGAGAAGCGCCACATGCCCAGGTGGCGGAATTGGTAGACGCGCTGGTTTCAGGTACCAGTGGTGAAAGCCGTGGAGGTTCGAGTCCTCTCCTGGGCACCATCTCACGCCAGAAATCCGCAATGAATAAACGCGATTGCGAGAGTGGCGCTTTTCCGGTCCCCCACACGTCTTCCGACCTGAGCGACAGGCCGGGCAGCGCGTCGTCGTTTCAGAGCGGGGCGTCAGTCGGCAGGCAGGACGTCGCTGACGGGCTCTCACCTGCAGGCCTGGTTGCCGCCAACCCGCATCGCTAAATCGAGCGGCCCTCTTTATGCGACGGCGTGTCCGCTCCAGCCGAGCGCTCTGCCTCATACTCACCAAGAAGCTCGTCCAGCTCCGCGACATGCAATTTCAGTCGTGAGAGTGTTGCGGTGGTGACATCAACCCAGCCATGACCGCGGTCTTCCGCATGTCGTGAACGACCTGACTCCAACGCCAGTATCAGCTTCTTCGACCTCTGGCGTTCCTGCCGACACCACTCGACGATATCGTTCAAGGCGTTCATCGCATCCCCCACGCCAACCAGGCCCAGAGGTTATCTTGCGCCGCAGAGCGAGAGTTCAACATCCTGCGGGATGAGCGGCCGATCGCTTGGCCGGAACCGTTTCTCGGCGGCTGATTGCGGGGCTTCCAGGCGGTCTGTTGCTTGCAAAAAGGGTTTGATCAGGAGCCAAAAAGCAAACCCACGGCACGACGTCGACGCCATCGCGCGCCCAGCGTTCGGCGGCATAACCCTCTGATTTCAAGCACGATGGAGGGCGCGCAAAAAAAATCGAAATTAACTGTTGACCCTCTGGGAGGCTCTGGCTATAACGCATTCATCGACGGCGGCGCTGCTGAAGAGCGGGGCCTGCGGTCGTTTCTCTGCCTCCTGACGGGGTTGGTTGATCTTCGACTGGATTTTGGTCGGGGTGCGGAGGAGTG
>NZ_JBPFEB010000008.1:0-5536 GCF_051061225.1 Methylocystis sp. | reverse complement strand
GAGCGGACGCAGGAGATGGGGTAGGGCGCTCCGTCGCCCCGCGCCCGCCCAACGCCGCTCGTGAGCTCACCCCTCCCCTTTACGGGGAGGGGGGCCCGGCGAAGCCGGGTCGGGTGGGGTAAAGCCCCAGCATGGCTGTCTTGGCTTGAACCCCACCTGGTGGCCTTCCGCCGCCGACCTCCCCGTAAAGGGGAGGTATGGCGCCCGTGCGAGACCGGTGGAGGACGGCGGCAGGGAGCTTGGGGAATGACAGCCCGCTACAGCGAAGACGACCTGATCGCCCGCCTGTTCGCGCCGATCGCTGGCCCGGCGGGCCTGGGCCTGACGGACGACGCCGCCCTCCTGCCGGCCTCCAGCCAGCCGACGGTCGCCACCGTCGACATGCTGGTCGCCGGCGTCCATTTCTTCGCGGACGATCCGCCCGCCGCGATTGCGCAGAAAGCGTTGCGCGTCAATCTCTCCGACCTTGCGGCCAAGGGCGCCGAGCCTGTCGGCTTCCTGCTGTCGCTCGCCCTGCCCGGCGACTGGACCAACGACTGGCTCGCCGCCTTTGCCGAGGGTCTCGCGGCGGACGCGGCCGCCTATGCCGCTCCCCTGATCGGCGGCGACACCACCGCCACGCCGGGGCCGCTGGCCATCTCCATCACCGCGCTGGGACGGGCTGCGCGCTTCGTCCCGCGCTCGGGCGCGCGGCCCGGCGACGCCGTCTATGTCTCCGGGACCATCGGAGACGCCGCGCTCGGCCTCGCCCTGCGCCGCGAGCCGGAGTTCGCGGCGAAGCTCTCGCCCCAAGCCCGTGAATATCTTGACGGCCGCTACCTCCTGCCGCGTCCGCGCCTCGATCTCATCCCGACGCTGCGCGCCCATGCGACCGCCGCCATGGACGTCTCGGACGGTCTCGCCGGCGATCTCGCCAAGCTCTGCCGGGCGTCCCGGGCAAGCGCCGTCGTCGAGGCGCCGCTGGTCCCCCTGTCCCGGGCGGCCCGTGAGGCCGTCGCGCTCGATCCGGGCCTGCTGGAGACGGCGCTGACGGGGGGCGACGATTATGAAATCCTCTTCGCCGCCGACCCGGCTTTCGAGGCGCCGCCGGGGGTGGTCCGCATCGGCGACATCGTCGCCGGAGGGGCGCCGCCGCGCTTCCTCGACCAAGCCAAAACACAAATGATTTTCGGGAAAATGTCCTTCAGCCACTTCTGAACGGGCGAGGGCCCGGCATTGCCGCCTCCGCCCATTTCTGGCAGTAAGGTTAATGGAAATTCGCAGCCTCCGGCCCGATTCGTCGGGGCGGTCGCATTCCTTTTTTCCGTTTCGCGACCAATTCGGCCGCCCCCCGGCCGAGGAACGAAAAGGCGAACCCTTATGGTCTTGTTTCTCACTATCGTCTTCGGACTCATGTCCGTCGCCTACGGCGTGAAGACGTCGCAGGAGCTGCTGGCCGCCGATCCCGGCTCGCCGCGCATGCAGGAGATTTCCGGCGCCGTCGCCGAAGGCGCGCAGGCCTATCTCAACCGCCAGTACAAGACCATCGGCATGGTCGGCGGCGTGATTTTCGTGCTTCTCGTCATTCTCCTCGGCTGGGCGGTGGCCTTCGGCTTCGCCATCGGCGCGGCGCTCTCGGGCGCGGCGGGCTATATCGGCATGAACGTCTCGGTGCGCGCCAATGTCCGCACCGCGCAGGCGGCGACCAAGTCGCTGGCGGGCGGCCTCGACATCGCCTTCAAGGCGGGCGCGGTCACCGGCCTGCTCGTCGCGGGCCTCGCGCTGCTCGGCGTCGCGGTTTATTACGCCATCCTCACTTGGTTCGCCGGTTACACGGCCGCTGACCGCGTCGTCGTGGACGCGCTGGTCGCGCTGGGCTTCGGCGCCTCGCTGATTTCGATCTTCGCGCGTCTGGGCGGCGGCATCTTCACCAAGGGCGCCGACGTCGGCGCCGACCTCGTCGGCAAGGTCGAGGCGGGCATTCCGGAGGACGATCCGCGCAACCCGGCGACCATCGCCGACAACGTCGGCGACAATGTCGGCGACTGCGCGGGCATGGCGGCCGACCTCTTCGAGACCTATGCGGTCACGGTCGTCGCGACCATGGTTCTGGCTTCGATCTTCTTCGCCGGTCAGGAAGGCCTCTCGAGCGCGGTGCTGTATCCGCTCGCCATCGGCGGCCTGTCGATCCTCACCTCCATCGCCGGCACTTACTTCGTGAAGCTCGGCAGGGACGATACGGAGTGGGGCAAGGTTGCCGCCCCTTACTTCGAGAAGATCGGCCTCAAGGACGACTCGATCATGGACGCCCTCTACAAGGGCCTGATCGCGGCGGGCGTGCTTTCGATCCCCGGCCTGTTCCTCGCCACGCTGTTCACCGTCGGTCTCGGTGAAGTGGGCAAGGTGAACGGCGAACCGGTCAACGGCTTCCTGCTGTTCCTCTGCGGCATTATCGGCCTCGTCGTGACGGGCGCCATCGTCTACATCACCGAATATTACACCGCCACGGGCAAGCGCCCGGTGGTGTCGATCGCGCAGGCGTCGGTGACGGGCCATGGCACCAACGTCATTCAGGGCCTCGCCGTGTCGCTCGAGTCGACGGCGGCGCCGGCCGTGGTGATCGTCCTCGGCATTATCCTGACCTATCAGTTTGGCGGCCTCTATGGCACGGCGATCGCGGTGACGACGATGCTCGGCCTCGCCGGCATGGTCGTGGCGCTCGACGCCTTCGGCCCGGTGACCGACAACGCCGGCGGCATAGCCGAAATGTCGGGACTGCCGAAGGAAGTCCGTCAGTCGACCGACGCGCTCGACGCCGTCGGCAACACGACCAAGGCCGTGACCAAGGGCTACGCCATCGGCTCCGCGGGCCTCGGCGCGCTGGTGCTGTTCGCCGCCTACACGAACGACATCAAGCATTTCGCCGCGACGGGCGTGCCCTTCTTCAAGGGGCTCGAGAACATCGACTTCAGCCTGTCCAATCCCTTCGTGGTGGCGGGTCTGATCTTCGGCGGCCTCATCCCCTACCTCTTCGGCGGCATCGCCATGACGGCGGTGGGCCGCGCGGCGGGCTCGGTGGTCGAGGAAGTGCGTCGCCAGTTCAAGGAGAAGCCCGGCATCATGGACGGCTCCGACCGTCCGGATTACGGCCGCGCGGTCGACATGCTGACCCAGGCGGCGATCAAGGAAATGATCGTCCCCTCGCTGCTGCCGGTCGCGGCGCCGCTGGTGATGTTCATCGTCGTGCTGATCCTCGGCGGCGGCAAGGCCAACGCCCTCGCGGCGGTGGGCGCGCTGCTGCTCGGCGTGATCGTCAACGGCGTCTTCGTCGCGATCTCCATGACCTCCGGCGGCGGCGCCTGGGACAACGCCAAGAAGTCCTTCGAGGACGGTTTCATCGACAAGGACGGCGTGAAGCATCTGAAGGGCTCCGAGGCGCACAAGGCGTCGGTGACCGGCGACACCGTCGGCGACCCCTACAAGGACACCGCCGGCCCGGCCGTGAACCCGGCCATCAAGATCACCAACATCGTCGCCCTGCTCATGCTCGCCATTCTGGCGCATTGGGGCTGATCCTCCGGGATCTCCAACACGGGAAGGGCGGGGGAGACCCCGCCCTTCCTGTTTTCAGGCCCGCGCCTTCCCGTTTCGCCGCCGATGTGAGAAAGGGAGGCATGATCCTCCGAGTCCTGCCGCGCCAGATTGCGATTCTCGCGACGAGCCTCCTGCTCGCCGCCTGTCTGACGAACAGGGTGCAGACGCTCGCGCCCAACATGCTGCGGCTCGACATGACCGGGGTCGTGGTGAGTTCAGAGGAGCAGACGCTTCAGCAGCTTCTGGCGCTCGGGGCGCGGGAGACCCTGTCTCGCGGCTACGTCTTTTTCCGCTTCACTGACTGGAAGCCGGGCCCCACGCAGGTCGTCGCTCAGGGCCAGCCGCAGAAGGCCAATTTCTCGGTGACGATGGTGATGTACCATCCGGGCGAGCAGGGCTCCAACCCGGCTTTCGACGCCCGGCTTGTTTCACAGAGCCAGGCTTCCGGCCAGTAGGGGCCGCGAGCCGGCGGCAAGGGTAGGAAAACGCCCTGATTTCCGTCATGATCGGCGTCCACTCCTCCGGCCGGCGCCGCGCAAGCTCATGACGCATCCTTTTTTCTCGCTTCACACGCACGGCTTCATCCGCGCCGCTGTCGCCTGTCCGGCCGTGCGGGTCGCCGATCCCGCCTTCAATGTCGCGCGCACGATCGAGATGGCGCGCGACGCCCATGCGCGCGGCGCGTCGCTCGTGCTGTTCCCGGAACTGGGTCTGTCCTCCTATGCGATCGACGATCTGTTGCAGCAGGAGGCGCTGCTCGGCGCCGTCGAGACGGCGCTCGCCGATCTGCTCGACGCGTCGCGCGACCTGCATCCGTTGATCGTCGTCGGGGCGCCGCTGCGCTATCGTGGGCGGCTCTATAACTGCGCGGTCGCCGTCTTGCGCGGGCGCTTGCTGGCGGTGACGGCGAAAACCTACCTGCCCAATTACCGTGAGTTCTACGAGGGCCGTCATTTCACCTCGGGCGTCCGTCTCTCGGACGACGAAATTTCGGTCGCCGGCCAGACCGCCCCTTTCGGCGTTCAATTGCTGCTTGAGGCCAGCGACTTTCCCGGGCTCGTCATCCACACCGAGATTTGCGAGGATTTCTGGGTTCCGACGCCGCCCTCGGCAGGCGCGGCGCTGGCCGGCGCCACCGTGCTTTTGAACCTCTCCGCGTCGAATGCGATCGTGGGCAAGTCGGATTATCGGCAAACGCTCTGCGCCGCGCATTCGGGGCGCTGTCTCGCCGCCTATCTCTATTCCGCCGCGGGGCAGGGCGAGTCGACCACCGACCTCGCCTGGGACGGCGAGGCGATGATCTACGAAAAGGGCGAGCTTCTCGCCAAGGCGCCGCGCTTTTCCGATACGCCGCAGCTCATTCTCGCCGACATCGACATTGGCCGCCTTGTGGCCGAGCGCCTGCGGCAAGGCACCTTCGGCGCCTGTGCCGACGCCGAGATTCCCTACCTGGACTTCCGCAGCGTGTCCTTCGAACTCGCCGCGCCGCGCGAGGATATCGGGTTCCTGCGGGACGTCCCCCGCTTTCCTTTCGTGCCCAATGACGAGGCGCGCCTCGCGGAGCTTTGCTTCGAGGCGTTCAACATCCAGTCGCATGGGCTGGCGCAGAGGCTGCGCGCGGCGGGATTGCGCAAGGTCGTGATCGGCGTCTCGGGCGGCCTCGACTCGACGCACGCGCTGCTCGTGTGCGCGCGGGCAATGGATCACCTCAAGCTGCCGCGCAAGAACATCCTCGCCTACACCATGCCGGGCTTCGCCACGTCGAGCCGCACCAAGAACCAGGCCTGGCAGCTCATGCGCACGGTCGGCTGCAGCGCCGAGGAGATCGACATCAGGCCCTCGTGCATGCAGATGCTGAAGGACATCGGCCACCCCTACGCGAAAGGGCGCAAGGTCTACGACATCGCTTTCGAGAACGTGCAGGCGGGGGAGCGCACCAGCCATCTTTTCCGCCTCGCCAACC
>NZ_JBPFEB010000007.1:0-17563 GCF_051061225.1 Methylocystis sp. | reverse complement strand
ACACCGAGCCGGCTCCACCGGATGAAACGATTGTAGAGCGTCTTGGGCGGCCCATACTCCTTGGGCGCATCCTTCCATTGCAAGCCATGCTTGATGACGTAGACGATCCCGCTGACGACGCGCCGGTCGTCCACTCGAGGGACGCCGTGCGACAAGGGAAAATAAGGGGAAATCCGTGCCATCTGCGCTTCACTGAGCAAAAACAAATCACCCATCAAAGTCTCCATTTCGGAGACCTTGAATCACGCCTCAGTCAAAATTAATAGGTCCTAAGCCTAATGAACTATGGTTTAACAATGTAACACATTAAGCTGGGCAATAAAGCAGGAAAAGCTGAGGCGCCAACGCTTACGGTGTCCGAACACACGGAAATTCTACGGGGCTCTTTTAGTAGAGGCTGACGAGCAGATCGTGCTGGGGTGGGAGTGGTTGGTCGAGCAAAACGAGAAGATAAGAATATTGCGCTGTCTGGGCATCGATCATGCAAAGGAAATCAGAGAGGCCGGCTCTCAGGTGTCAACGTCCTCGACGGGAGAGAAGCGTTGCGCGTAGCTGGCTGGGCGTGGAACATTCTCAAAGACGAGCGTCTCATGGGTGACGATAGCTGGCACTGACGCATAGTGCGCCACCACGTGTCGCTCGATCAGCTCGCGCGTGTCGCGTGGCAGGGCCTCAGCGCCTAATCCGGCTTAAGAAGCGATGAGCCAGTTGCTTAAGTAGATCGTCTCGATGCGCGATCCTTAGCAGCCGTGCTATCAGCAGCTCTACCAGCCGGTCAGAGACCCGCGATGCGTGGCTCGATTCCGGCTCTGTAACTTTAGCGCTCTCTATTTCCGCCGCGGTTTCAACTGAGGCGATACTAGCTTGCAGCTTGGTGAGTTGATGCTCGATTGCCTCTCGCTCAGTGGACGACTTCCTATTTTTCCCTGTTTCCATGTCGGTTGCTCTTACCCCCTTGGTCTCTCTTAGAGGCCCTGCCCGCTACTGGCTCGCTATGTTTTTCTCCTGCTGCCGCGGAATCGCGGCCCTTTCCAGTGGCCCCGGAGCACGCAATAGCCCCGTATCTGCGTCGATAATCTTCAACTTGAATGTGAGACCTCCCCAAAATCGGCCACCTTGCGGTGGCCATCAGCACCGGCTGCTTGAGGGAACGGACGGCTCGTGAGTGCTGCCATGCGAGCCGCCCTACAGCCCTCAAGATTGCGCATCATCCTCCGACTGCATTTCCCAACAAGTTGAACGAAGCCGATGTTTCATAAAAAAATCGGGCTACAAGTATTTCTTTTGAAGAAGTGATTCGCTCGCGCGGTTGGCAATCTCCGCAAGTGGCGGAGCTGATCACGCGCGCTACCGTCATTCGACGTAATCGAGCAAGCCCTCTTGCGTCGCCCGCCAATCCGACCGGGCGCCTGCTGCGGCACGCACCTCTCTAGATCGTGAACTGTACGCTTGGAGGCCTTGGAACCTCCATCCGCCAAGACCAGTTCGTGCACATATAAATTATGGATGTTCGACCACCTCTTCGGAGAAAGGGGCCCGAAATCACACCCGAACATCAGTTTGATTTTCGCTTTGGGGTGGCCCCCTTTTTCGCCTTTTGCCAAACGTCGCCCGAACCGTTTGTGAAAAAGCAAGACGAAGCAGCAAGAGAACCATTCGCTGAGGAAGGGGTTCATGAACCACGGCCTGAACCGTTGCACGTAGCGCCTTCGCAAGCTCCCGTTGGAAAAGCTCCGACGCTTGCCGATCATCGTCGTTTGGGTTGACAGGCATCATCCTACCCTCCCGGAGTTAGAACGCTCCCCGGCAATTAGTTCCCCTTAAGGGGAAGCCGCAGATCAGATTGTTCAGATTGCGGCTTCAAGGGTCATCGATTCTTGAATTCGACAGTCAACGAAGTGCCACCACGGTGACCTACTTCTAGCGAGCCACCAAGTTGCGTGGCGAACGCCTCCATGATGCCCATGCCAAGCGAGCCAGCTTCTGCGTCGGTTGTCTGCGTGCTCCCCGGACCGTCGTCTTTGATATTCAGGTGAAGGCGCCCATTCGCGTCCTTAGCCAACGAGACCTCAAAGCGTGAACCCAGTCCTTTTGAAAAAACATGCTTAGCGGCGTTGAGCGCCGCCTCGTTCACCAAGAGCGTCATGGCCGTCATCTGATCTATCGTCAAATCGGATGCTCCGCTCACATCGATCCGTACTGTCACCGGCAACTCCCGAAAGGCGCTCGCAATCATCTCTTTCAAGAGCGGTTCAAGACCTCTGTCATAGGCGGTTCCATCGTTGAGGCGGCGATGCAGTTGCGCCATCGCCATAATCCGGTCCTCTGCCGCAGTGAGCGTTTCGGCCGCAGCCACAGGATTGCGCAAGTTGCGCTGAGCGTTTCGCAGCAAAGCGACGACCAACTGGAGATTGTTGGCGACCCGGTGCTGAAGTTCGGCGAAAAGCGTTTCTTGAACGGCTTTCGCTAACTCCACGCGCCGGATTGTCTCGCGGAGAGCGGCCATGACGAGCACCAGAAAGCCACCGACAGAGACAAAGCTGACAAGCGCCCCAACAGTGTTCTTATCCTTGATGGCGAAGGAGTGCACTGGCTCCAAAAAGAAATACCACGCGGTGCCTGTTGCGAGGCTGAGGACGAAGGCTCCCTGTCGCCAGCCACAAATTAGCGTCGTAACGACTATCGCTGGCCAGAAGGTCATGAATTTCATTCCGCCCAGAAATGGCTCAAACAGCACCCTAACCGCGACGCTTCCGGTAAAAAGCCCCAGAGCGACGACCCACGACAAGAGTCCCTGACGCTTGATTGAAACCCGGCTGATCTGGTGTACCCAAGGCATAGGCCACCTTTACGGCTCCGCTAACTGCTATGCTCCATAACAAGGGTGAAGCCAGCATGTTCCACAAGAGGCGGGTGGCTGGCTTTTCGTTACGAACCGGCGTTGGCGGGAAGGATCGAGGTGAGAGAGGCGATCAGCGTATCGGGGGGCCCTTGAGTTCTACAACGTTGCCCTCAGGGTCCTTGACGTAGATCGAAGGACCAACGCCTTCGGCCCCGTAACGCATGGCCGTCTTTCCAGCCTCGATCCCATGGGCTACGAGGTGACGCCGGATGGCTTCCTCGTCGAAGGGATCGACTCGAAAGCAGAAATGATCGAGATTTCGTCCTTCCTTGCCCGGTGCGGCGCCTCCGGCTTTTCCTAGCTCTCCATCCACTGGCACGAGGTCGAGTAGCGATCGACCGGCCCTTAGCTGTATCAACCCAAGGTCGTCGAGACGCCGCTCTACCGTGCAGCCGAGAGCGTCGCAGTAAAAGGAGAGCACGGCGTCAAGGTCCTTAACGCGGAGAACGAGGTGGTCGACTTCCCGGATATGGATCATGGTCTTCCCGCTGGTTCTCAAGGCTGCCGGAGATAAGATCGGCACGGGGCTCCGTGGAGGCGCCGACAGCTCCCGTAACTCCACCCTCCATATCTATCTGAAAAGCTCACCCACTGGGCGCGCCCCGTCTGCCATTACGCCAAACCCCAACGGGTTACGTTCAGCATCGTATTAAGAGCGACATGGTGTTTGCGCGAGCGGCTACTTCAAGCGCATCAAGGTGTGTCTTTGAGGGGCTGCCAACCGCAAAAGGGGACTCCGTTGGCGTCCAAGAAATTGGCGAGCAGCGACGCCTTTATCGCGAAGTTCATGTTTTGCGCGATGTCGCCTGTGGCGTGCGCGACTCGGAGGACATTGAGCTTTGCCACAACGACGCCGACCACATTGCCATCTTGATCCATCAGAGGCCCCCCGCTGTTCCCGGGTTGAACGGGCTCGGTGATTTGCAGGTAGCGCGTGTCGTCGCCCAAGCCTGCGGCGGCAGCAACCGTTCCTGTCGTGAAGTTCCCCCCGGTTGAAAGGATGCCAGATAGGGGGAAGCCATATACCGAGACGCTTTCGCCAACTCGCACGCCGCTGCGAAGGGATGCGGGCATGCTCGTCTTAGTGGCTGTTTTCAACGACGCCAGATCATTCGCCGTGTCACTGAAGCGGCTTCCTGCCGGGAAAGGCTCGGCGTCACTTGAACAGTCGAGCATCCGTCCACGACGTGGGCATTGGTGACAGCAAAGCCTTCCGTCGAAACAAAGAAATCTGTTCCAGTGGACTCACGGGTCTCGGGTCTCTGGGTGGATGTTCCCGGCGTCGGCTCCTTGCGCTCGTCGGCTGCGACCGGGGTCGATGGTGGCGCATGCGCCTCAAGCAGATAGGGGTCCATTGCGAAGAAACGCAGGGTGCCGGTTCCCTGCTGGTCGAAAGTTGCCGCCCAGACAAAGCCCTTGCCACCGGCAACCCTGTAGACCGGCAAGTTCATGCGCGCCGATTGGTGAAAGTCGCCAAGCAGATCGACGAGGATACCCACGTGGGGCGCGCCGCCACGCGCAAGCACGTTCAATCACTCCTGCTCAGAGGTTGAAGTTGAATGTCTTTCCATATCTCGATGCGCGCCATCATGCCGCCGGGACCATCCGTGAGTTTTTTGATCTGCGGGGAGACCTCGAACCGACCTGAGAGGCGAGAAAGCTCCTGCTCAATCTCATGCACCCGAGAAGTGGGCGGGTTTGATCGATTGGTTGATATAGGCGACCACCCCATCGGCAGAATGAAGGATCGAGGTTGTAACATCGACCTTCTCCCCCCGGAGCGCCTTGCGCTCCTGCCTCACGCATCGATGAAGCCGGGATAATCCTCGCTGGCTCTGCATTTATACGCTGTAGACGCTTGATTGGGGAGCGACCAAGCCGCCAACGGCGAGACCACAGGAGTCTTGTCCACGGCAGCGAGCGCCTGTGAGGCAAATGTTACGGGCGGCTGTGTTAAATCCACTGAAATTCTCAGCCAACGCTCCGGCCCTTGCGAGGGGCGCCTCTCCGTTCCGAGCAAGTATGCGGTGGGCTTGAAAGCCGCCCGCCAGGCGGCCTCGCGGTCGGCATCCTCTTGCTCGAGGACGTTGATCGTTGCTTCTACGGCGGACCTGACGGTAAGGACATCAGTCTCCAGGGTATCTGGGAGCGCTTCCAGCACCATCCTCGCGCTGCGTGACCCGAGGTCGCCGCGGCAGACCTGGTCAATCCGCCGAACGCCCTTAAAGATGTTTCTGCAGCCACACCGCCGCGCCAATTAGCCCCGGCGCACGCCCAATTCTTTCAGGCAGTTGTCTATGAATTCGTGGATTGGATAGTGCTCAGGCAGCCAGACCTCGTTTGACGCAGAGAGGCTGGCGACGTTTCCCTTGGATTGCCGTCGTTAGTAACGGCCGCATCCCACGCAGCGTCTTGCAGGGCAGGTATTCGCCGGGTAGAGGAAGCCATGCGGTCCCGGCGAACAACAAGCCGTGCTCAAGGACGGGTCGGTGATGTGCATCAAAGTTCATGGTGCATGCCCGGAAACAAATGATCCGCTGTCGTATCACGCTACCCCTTCTGCACCCGCTTCACCGGGGATCACCAACTGAAGCCGGTTGCTCGGAAGAAAATGGAGTGGAGGAGCCAAATGAGATGCAGCAGGGGGGTGGCACCCCACCGTGAAGTTGCCTGCCTCTATAGGAAAGCCACAGCGTCGGGTTCAAGTCGGTCCTACCGAATACTCAAACGTATTCCCATCGAAGCCCGCCTGCGGATTTCTGCTTCCCTCGACACGTCGAATGAATCCTTTGAGGGCACACGAGAATGCCTTCACCACTGAGCAGGTCGGCAGCGTCGGAGCCACTCGCATAAATTACGCCCGTATCGATGCATCTAACCGGTTTCTTCTTGTCAGCGTTGGAGTTCCGACGGAGGATCGGACGTTCTTTCGGCATCTCGCAGAGCCTTGATAAAGAAGTCTGGCTGCCTGCTCGGCAACTCGTACGTCGTTTGTCGCTTCAGAGGAGAAGGTTGCCTACGCCTCGCAGTCCGCGGAAAACTCGGCGAGAAAACATTCAAGCACTATCGTCAGATCGATCGCGTATTTGTAGGCGCCGAGTTTCTGCATGCCTTGTAGATCGCGAAGGATCATCGCGTGCACTTCTGCGTGGCCTCTGTGCAGATTAGACAGATAGCCGCAGAGCAGGTGACAGTAGCGACCGTCGGGACGAAAATTCTGTTCCTCGTCGTACGATTTTCCGATGCAAGTTGAACAGTCGATCATCGGTGGAACGTCCCCATGCTGCGGTGCTTGGCGTGAAAGGGCAACCCGCCTCCCCCTGAACCCTAAACACGAATCCTTGCTTCTGCTTGGGGACCGGATGGTTTGAGGGTCAAGAGACCTACGCCTTACCCGCGTGTTTGATGTGGTAAAAACATCGGTTTTTGTAGATGACATCTCGTCGCACGAAACTAGTGGATTAAAAATAGTCAACAGACAAATTGTGTGGATGGCCCTAACTCTTCGGTTTGGGGATCGGCAAGCGAGTAACTCCTTGGTGAGAACCTGATCACCAGAGGTTACTATCTGGGGCGCGGACGCGAGTATCCCCCAAGTCGGGGCGCCGGTGCCGATCCTATCGAACGGCAGTGTTTCTGCGGGCTGTGTCTCGCTCCAGACGCGCATCTACAGGCATGGCTACGTACATGGCTCTCGTACGAAATGGAAGACCGCTCGGCGATAGGCATGAGATCCTGCACGACACCGCCACCTCCCAGAAGGGAACTGGGACCCGCCTAAGTCGTTGTCTTCAGAGACCACAAGCGTTGGAGGTTCCTATGCGACTTTCGACTGCGAGCTTTATCGCTGCAATGGCGCTCGTGCTCGTAGGGCAGGCGTCTGCCGTTGGGAGAAAGCCATGCGGCCCCGGCGAGCAAGAAGTCATGGCCAAAGATCGAACAACGATGTGCGTTAAAGCCATCGGAGCGCGCCCCGGATCGAAAGACCATGTCGTGTATCAGGGGTTGCCGTCGGCTCTGGGGTCCGCAGGCACGACGAGGTGACGTTGGTGTTCGTTTGAGCGGGCGAGGTCGCTTGCGGTTCTCGGGAAGGCCGTGCGGGACGCTGTAATTCCGACAACCGGCGGAGTCGGTGCGATTGTTGCAGGCGGTGAAGGAAACGCAGGAGATAGCCCTTGGACGAAGGCTTATGAAGGCGGGTTCGGATTTGCGAGCCAGTAGAGGATGCAGAACCCGGCGGTAAGCAAACCAGAGCCAAAAAGCGTCCCCGACACCCGCTCATAGACATCAGCAAGCCGACAATCGCCACATAGATCGGTGTAGGGTCGCGTTCAGGCGCTTCTCTCTGAAGCTTGCGTCGCCATCCCATCTTCGAGACCTCCTTCAAGCGCGATCTTTTTTTGTTCTCCCCCTCGTTAACCAGCCGTTAACCACTCAGCACGAACGTCGTCTTGCAACGTCAGGACGGCTGCCTTTTTCCAAACACCCGAGCCCCAAGGCGACAAGGCTGGCGTTGCACCACTCTCCCGGGCCCTGCCCACCTGCTCCTCAGCATTCTAAGTGACCGCAGTGCTCAATGTAATCATGAACACGATGGCTCCCGGCCCCTGCATGGACTGCACCCCCGTCGCTTGAGCGGAGGCGGTAGACGGTTTTTCTGGAGGACGCTTGCTACATTCTCGGGAGAGAATTACGCTTCAGCAGACAAGCAGCGAGGCGAATATGTCTGTTGAGGATCGCAATGTCGCTATTTTGCAAGAAGCCTATCGCCGCTGGCATGACAGCAAGGGCGGGAGCATTGAGCACTGGTCCAGCATCCTTGCGCCTGAGGTCGATTTTCGCTCTCTCGCACAGGGCCAGCCTGAACCGATATCTTTCACGAAACCTCGACAGGGGCCGAGCGATGTTGAGAAATACCTGAAAGAGTTGACTGCCGACTGGGAGATGATCGATTACGTCGTGGATCGTTTTGTCGCTCAAGGCGATCACGTCGTTGCGATTGGTCGCACTGCATGGCGAAACAAATCGACCGGCAAGGTCGCCGACACTCCAAAGGTGGATTTGTGGCGCTTCAGCGCCGAGGGGAAAGCACTAGAGTTTTTCGAATATTATGACACCGCCATGGTTATAGCGGCCGCCAGCTAGTTCGGGGGGTGACCGAATGGTGTAGGTTTCGATTTTAAAACAGACTTGCTTGAGCTTCGCGACGCGTTCAAACGATACGCCACCGGCGACGTGCAAGGGGGTAAGAGCGACGGCAGGGTCGATCCCGTCGCCGTCCTCGAGGACATCGCCCTTGACGACACGGCGCCCCACGCGGCGCGCGTCAGCGCGGCAAAGGCGCCGCTCGAGCGCGGGCGCCCGCCAACGGCGGCGGATAAGCCGGGACAGCCGAAGCTAGTCTGGATCAAGAAGGACGCGACCAATGGCTGAGCCCATGACGCTCGTCGCGACCTAAGGGGAAACCGGCCTGCACGCGTTCCAGTCCGAGGACCGCATTCACTCGACCGTGATCCCGGAGCTCGACGCCGTGCACGCCATCGACAACGAGGCCGCGCTGGCCGCGTGGGCGGCCGACGTGAGCCGGTTGCCCGAAAGCCGCCTGCACGCGGCGGAGCGGATCATGCAGCCGGCCGCCGAGCGGGAGGCGCGGCGGTTCCGGCAGACTATCGACGTGGAGAAGGTGCGGGCGAGCGTGACCGGGCTCGGCAACCTGCAGCGGGCGCATCCGGGCTTCTACGCGAGCCTGTTCGATCCTGTCCCACCGCCAGGCGAGGGACCGCAACCGGCGCGTCGCCCTGCGGCGCACGCGGAGGCGTTGAGCGCGGCCCAGGAGGCCACAAGATGAGCGCCGCTCTCAAAGCCCCGCCAACGCCAGACGATCCGCCGCCCTTGTGGGCGAACATCATCGCGGCCATCCCGCCGACCTTGCGCCAGATGATGTTGGACCAGATCGTCGCCCTCAGCCGCGAGGCCGCGGCCGCCCACGTGGAGGTGGAGCGGCTCCGGGAGCCGAGCCGGGCGGAGTGGGTGCGCCAGCGCGACGACGCGATCAGGGAGGCGTTGGCCTCCTGTTTCCCCGGCGAGACGCCCTCGGGCGCGGCGAAGGCGCTGGCGGCCGAATTGCGCAAGTATGCCGCCGGCGGATGGACTCGCGAGCGCGACCTCGAGACCATGCCGAACGGCAGTTCTGACCTGCGCCTTCAGATGCATCGGATCATGCAGTTGAGCGATGGCAAGGTGCTCGCGTGGCGCAGGCTGCTCCAGATCGCGGCCTGAGTCAGGAAAACCGCCGCCCTCGAGGCCGCCGTTAGAACCCTGCCTTCACCAAAACGCGGGATTTCGGAGCAACTGGAGCGCAAGCCCAGATGCAGTCTTTCTCTGCCAGACCGCGGCAGTATGGTTCGTATAGGCCGCTATACCAGTTTGAATAGGAAATCGGCGCCGGCGGAGAAAGCATGGCGGGGTCAGGAACATACGTTTCAGGTGGAACACGAAGGATCGGGACACATGCCGTAGGAACCACGACGCAACAGGCTCCCGCTTTCACTTGGCTTGAGCTGCCTGCAAAACATACAACAATCAGCGCGAGGCTGAGATACTTTGTCATGGGAGTCGTCCTGACCAATTAGGCAGGCGGGTTGCTGCTTTTCTCCAACTGGAGCAGGCATCCACACTAGCAAGCGTTACCGCAATGATCAGGTGCCGGCGACATGGTTTGCACTTTTTGACCTCGAAACTGCAAACTGACCCGCGCCATCATGCCAGCACCCAAAGAGGTGCCAACGCATGTCTTCTTTCCTATCCTGTATCCTTGGCGACGCGACGCCCGAGACCCTGCCGTCGGTCGAAGCAGTCGGCGCCGCCCCCGACCAGATCGAGCAGACCCGCCGATCCGACGCGGCCTCCCGCGCGGAGCTCATTGAACGCCGCCGCGCGGCGCTGGCCAGTGATGAGCCCGACTCGGCAATCAAGAAAATCGACGCTCAGATTGACGCGCTCGACCTCGCGGCGGAACGAATTGAAGTCCTCACCCCAAGGTTGCACCGCAGGCTGGGCGCGTTGCAGGCGGAGGCCCGTCGGGAGACCCTCCGCACCCTGGAACTTGCCTATCGGGAGATCGAGCCCGACCTCGATCGCGCGATGCAGGGCGTGGTGGAGCCCTTCGCCCGCTTCCTCGAGATCACGCAGAACTTCGACGCCTGCGGCTTCGCGAACGAGGCGCGCACTATCGTTGTCCCGCCGCCGATCTATGCCGCCGGGCTCGTTTGCAACCATGCGACCCTTGAAGATTGGCGGCACCAGCGGGAGGCCTTGAGCGATGCGCGAGCTCGGGCGGCAAACCCTGTTCCGGCGCCGACGCCGGCGACGAAATCACTGACGCTAGCGAAACTGCGCAATGAGCATCATGCAAACATCAAACGCGGAACCGCGAACGGGCAGGACGTGATCGCGGACGTGCATTCCGGCGCGATGACCGGCGGCGGGCTTATTAAGGTGAGCCTGACGCACGACTACGCGAGAAATCCTGAGGCGGGATTTCTGCTTGGAGGGACGCCGCCCGGCGTGCTGCCCAGCGCCAATCCGGCCACGTTCCCTAGCACGATCCCGGCCGGGACCGTCCTTACGGTGACGGCGGCCGAGGCGGCGGCGTTGGTGGCCGTGTCGGCCGGGACGCTCGTTTAAGGAGGCCGTGACTATGCAGCATAAATCCATTGGCTCGATTATCAGCAATGCTTCCGGCCTTGGCCCGCGCTCCGTGCGCTTGATCGCCTCAACGGAGAGTCCGGATCGGGGTAACGGCCAGATGGCTATGCCCGGTTGCCGTCTCAATGCATATCTCAAAAACAACGTCGTCTTGTTCAATCATCAGCCCGACTGCCCGGTCGGCAACGCGCAGGTGGAAATCAAGTCGGGCAGGCTGGAAGCCTTGGTCACCTTCGCGCCCGAGGGCGCCAGCGATGAGGCCGACGAAGTGTGCTCGCTGGCCAAGGCGGGCGTGCTGAAGGGCGTGAGCATCGGTTTCCTTCCGATTGTCCAAGAGCCGCTGGAGGGTGGCGGGTACAAGATCAAAGAATGGGAATTGTTAGAAATTTCCATTGTTGCGATCGGCATGAACGCCGAGGCGTTAGTCGTGCAACGCTCGATGGGCAACCACCGCGCGAAAGGGGCGATAAACGGGGATCATGATTACGAACTCCGCCAGCGCCAGATCGAGGTTCTCGAGTTGAAGCACTCGCCTCATTACGGCCTGTCCCCTCTGGAAGAGGCAGCCGTTCGGCGTTATGAGCTCGCCCGCCTGACGGCAAAAGGCAAGCAGCAGGAACGCGACATTCGCAACGCCTTCGTGTTGTTGCCGCCAGCGGTAAGACCGGGAAGACTACCCAGACCACTCGCAACACCCACATACAGACCGTTGGGTACGGCACAAGCAGCAAGAGCAGGCAAGGACCTTTCAAGCTCCACCAAGAATACGATGGGGGCGACGTTTAGGATTGTTCTGAAGGTCGCACGGGACGATGGCGTCATTAATGCGGTTCCGAAGACGCCGAGAACTAAGCAGAAAGACAATCCCCGCCCCTTCCTTCGCTTCTATCCCCTCGTCGAGAAGAGGAAGGACGGCTATCAGGTCCTACTCCGCACCGTTCGGGAAATGGCAAACGACCGCACAGCCATTCGCGGCGTCGCCATCACGGAGGAACTCCACGACATCATCGTCTTTGTGACGCACAGCTTCGTCAGACCGACTACAACTGAGCTATACGCACTGAGGCATGCCGAAATTCAAGTCGCGGAAAACCCCAGCCGGCTCGTTTTCACGGTACGGAACGGAAAGACCGGCTACCGCATAGCGAACTCGATGGAAGCGGCTGTGGATGCCTATCGCCGGGTCAGGGACCGTCACCCTGATGCTCACGGTGAAGACTACGTCTTCCTCCCCGGTTACGCCAATCGAACCACGGCGGCACGGGTTATCCAGCGGCAGTTCAATGCGGCGCTTGAGCGCGCAGGGATCAAGCATGACCCCTTCACGGGGATGGACCACACCGTCTATTCCCTGCGACATACGGCCATCTGCATGCGCATCATCCTCTCCCAAGGAGATGTCAACATCTTCAATCTCGCCAAGAACGCCGGAACGAGCGTTGAGCAGATCGAACGCTTCTATCCCCGCAATCTACCCTTGAGCGCCGAGATGGCGAGGAACCTCCAGACCTTCGGCAAGAGCCCCATCGAGTAGAGGAGCGAGCAAATGGATCACATCGAAATCACGCACAGTACCTGGACGGCGACTGGCAGCCCTACACGGTCACAAAATTAGCCCCTCGCCCTCAGGACCGCGAGGGAGCAACTCAAGCGGCAGTTCCCCGACAAAAGGGGTAAGGGCATCGATGAGAAGGGCGGCTGGTGGATTTTCTGGCTTGAACATGTGCGAGTACCAAAACCTGTCAAGACAAAGGATCGAAAACTCACGATATTGCCGAACGAGTGCCTTGTTTTTCCCGTGATCACCCGCTCTGATCGCAAACGCCATTTTGAAAGGTATCGAGAGCGGCGATCGATGCACAACGCGAAAACCACAAATTTGCGAGCCGCACAGTATGTGCGCATGTCTACCGAACATCAGCAGTACTCGACTGAAAATCAATCGGACAAGATACGAGATTATGCCGCAAGCCATGATATGGAAATCGTAAGGACGTATGCGGATGAGGGAAAAAGTGGCCTTAACATTGGTGGTCGTGACGGCCTCCAACGCCTCTTAGCAGATGTCGTTGCGGGAAACACAGACTTTGAGGTGATCCTCGTTTATGACGTAAGCAGATGGGGTCGGTTTCAGGATGCGGACGAAAGTGCACACTACGAGTACTTGTGCAAGCAGGCTGGAATACGGGTGGTATACTGCGCAGCTCAAATAACTACTCGGCAAGCTACGCGGCAGCGTTACTCGCAGCGACGCCATCAGGCCAGTTGCTTGACCAAACACGCGAGCAAAAATTCAGGGGCGTCACAGCAGACCAAATGGCACGGATGGAACATGAAATGTCGATGGTTCAGAGCAGGTTCAAGGCTGTAGAGCAAGACTACGGAACCTGCGTTCTCAATATGGTTGTAGCCCGCGGCATCTCGAAGCTTCTCGAAAATGACGCGGTCGTGCGGTTTTTGCGCTCGAATTACCCGGATTTTCTCAAGGAGTTTCGAGCCATCATCGACACCGGTTCCCTAGACGAGCGGATGAACAAGGGGCTGACGAACTGAGGGGCAGGCATAAAAGGCGGCCCTGAAACCGCTCGCATGTGCACACAGCGACCGGACGCAGCCCCCGATTGCTGATCAAGCTTGCCACGGCTCATCAGAAACGCGACGTAGCAACTGAGAGGCGACTCCCCCAACCCGGCCTTCGACGACATCCGGCTGATTGTAGATTTCACCGGGGCTGAGCGCCCTGGTGCCATCAGATGAGGTCAACGATACGACGCTGAGCCAAGTCACTCCCCTTAATGTAGCGTTGCGTCGTTGATAAGTCGGTGTGCCCGGCAAGCAACTGCACATCACGAAGGTTCCCGCCAACCGTGGAGATTTTCCGGGCGGCGTTCGTAATGAAGGTTCTGCGGCCACTGTGACTTGAAGCGTCCATGAACCCAAGAGCGCGATACCAGCCCGCGAACATATTCACGACCGCATAGGACGATCAACGTCATAACGGGGGAATGCTTGGATGAATTCGTCAGCTACCCGCTCGTCAATGTACGCGAGCCAAGTTGCGTAGAAAGGCGGTTTTTAGCGGGATGTAGTTCTGCGTGTGGATGAGACGAATTTCAGAGACGGCTTTCTTGTCCGTGATCCACCGATAGGCGTTCCCGCTCAGGACCTTTGCGAAGCAATCTTTCTTCGCGTTTCGCCATCACGATTCTCGTGCCCGCTGAGTGCCCAATGCGAAATAGGGGATGTTGCGCTCTTAAGGTTTCTCGACAAGGATTAGGGACACCATCGTCAGACCTCCCTTTTTTAAGGCTGGCGCTTTCCGTTTAGTTGCCGGATCATCTACGGCCACATCCCACCTTCTGTGGAAACCACCTTGCTCGGAAAGCAGGTTGGTGAGAGCGCCAACTCTCGTCTTGATGTCTTTGTGATCGTCATCCAGGCTGCTTTCGCTGCCAAGACGAATGAATCACGACATTGCTGTGTCCCCCGACCGACCGAAGGTTCCAAATGGAACCCGTAATGGTTCCTGGCTTGATCCCGAAGTTTCCATCGGCCTGACCTTGACCACGGCGTTCCATGGGTTATGCCATTGGACAAAACCTACCGAAGGTGTCCTTCCGTGAGCGAATTTCAAAATCTTTCCGACTCGGAAATCGCTGCGCTCATAAAGCGAGCCGAAGAAGAGCTGGTACGGCGAAAGGCCGCTGCTCGTGACCGCCTCAAGGAGGAAATCGAAGAGAAGCTTCGTGCCTCCGGTCTCGGGCTGGGTGATCTATTCCCCGAAATCGGTGTAGCGCCCCGCAAAGCAGACGGGGAGAGCGAAGGTGCCGAAAAGAAGGCTGTGAAGCCGAAGTATTTTGACCCGGTTTCTCAGCAGGCTTGGTCAGGAAGAGGCGCTCGGCCGCCGCATTGGGTGAAGCGGATCATGGCGGAAAGAGGCTGGACGCTGGAAGAGTTCAAGGCTTCGGGGGAATTCGACGATTGATGGGTCTCCCAGGAAATAGCCTCCGTCCCTTAAAGAGGCTCTCTTCCCTTATGGTAGACGGGGCTTCTGCTTGCCCCATTTATCGACTGAATTCTCGATGAAGGAGTGGCCGATGAAAACCGCTGCGATCGCTTTGCTAGGCTCGCTTTTATTGTCAGGCACCGTCTACGCTCAGGAAGCGGCGGCTCCATCGTCTGAAGACTGCTCCGCCAAGGCCGCCGATAAAAAGCTGGCAGGAGCGGCAAAAAACAGCTTTATAAAGAAATGCGAGCGGGGCGCAGCTCAAAGCTCGTGTGATGCCTCAGCTGCTGAAAAGAAGCTGCACGGGGCTGCGAAAAACAGCTTCGTAAAAAAATGTGTCAAGGACGCAACGGCCCACTAAATGGGGCTAACGAAGACGAATACGCCTCCATGATCTCGTCAAGGGGGGGCAGGACCGGCAGGTCCGCCGATCTGGCGCACCCGTCAATGGCAAAGCCCAACAGGGGTCAAGGCTTGGGTCTCATACTCGCCGATAAAGCCGTTGTTTCGACCACCATCCCAAGACCTTGGCCTTGCCATTAAATCGGTAATGCCCTCTGATTATAGGTTATCGGTGGGACCATCGTGCAGATCCTCGCCGGGCGTTCTGCATTGAACACTACCCAGCACTGTTGTTCAATAACGCACAGAGTCTAAAGTGTGGCGGAAAATGAAGAAGATGCGTTCTCAAACAGTAATGCGGCATTCGGTAATGAATGTTTGTCTTTTTGTTGGTTCTTGTTGTGTTCTGCGGCTAAAGGTAAGGGCATCAAATCTTGCTCAGCAGGAACCCCTGATGAACGAATTGCTGGTTGCACCGCCCTAATAGGAGACCTTTCTCCGTCAGAGTTAGCCGCCGTCTATGACGGCCGTTGCTGGGCCTTTAATCTGCAAGAGGACTATTCGAGAGCGCTAAAAGATTGCGATATGGAAATACAGCTGAGACCAGACTATGCCTATGCGCATAATAATCGAGGGGTTTCTCTCGAAAAGCTTGGCCGTCTGGACGAAGCCCTGTTGAGTTTGAAAAGGCCCTTTCTCTAAAGCCGACGTTCAAGGTCGCGCGAGACAATCTTGAAAGGTTGCGGGGCGGCTTCGGCGCTGAGCGGCCTATTGCTATGCCTAACGAGCGGGGCAACTCACGGATCGGTGGTAGCGGTGTCGCCGGTGGGAATGCCAATTCTATGCCGACCATTAACTGTAACGTCGCTGGGGCGTGCCCCTTACCCCGGGATCAAACATCTAGCGAACCGGTCTCGGGGATAGGCGAACTGGTCTCTGGCACGGCGGGCAAAGGCATTCCGGAGATTCGAAAATCCGCATTGGAGACCGTAGGCCAAAACCGCCGCGACACAGGCCCCGCGCGGGCGTCTCCAATCTCCGCGCCAGCAAAAGCCCACGGACTGTGGGCCTTTCGGCCGGTTCTGGCAAAGCCTCTGGAAAACGGGACTGCGTGGCTGGGGCGGGAGGAGCCTCTGCCTTTGGCGTATTTCTTATTGAAACCTCTGAATATGTTCTTTAAACGAAGGGGTCGTGGTGTACCAAATTGGTGTACCGCTGGTGTTCAATTTCCTTTAGAACCTGCGCAGATGGCTCTCGACAAAAGATACTTGGAAAAGCACGGCAACCAATGGCGTGTTCAGGTTAAGGTGCCTGAACCCATCCGGCATATCATCGGGAAGGCGAAGCTAGTTCGCCCGTTGAAAACCGACAGCCTGGCGAAAGCTAATGCGTTGCGCTGGAACGTGGTCGCTGAGTTCAAAGAGGTGATAGCTTCGGCGCAAAGGCAGCTCCAAGCGGGCAGCGGCTCACTGCAAAACCCAATCATCCGGGATGCGCTCGACTACAGGAAAGAACTGCAGCGGGCTCTGAAGGACCCTAGCTACGGGCAGGAAGTCACTCCATGGGGCGAGGTCATTGCCGATGGCCCAAGGGTAATGCGTTCCCTTATTTCGGAGCGGGCGCAGGAGCTGTCAGAGGAAGGCAACCCAGAGGCTGGTTCGATTTTCCACCGAATAGCCTCAGGGGAGGAAACGCTTCTCGCCACGTTTCTCGCCCAATGGTTGGCAGAATCCTCGATGAAGCCTCGACAAAAGATTGACTACCGAAGGGCGGTCATAAAGCTGGACCGATGGCTGGGGCTTAACGGCCAGGCTTTGACAATTGAAGCCGTCACTAGAAGAGTGGCTGGTGATTACGTGACCAAGGCGTTCGTAGAAACAGGCGCTCACTGGCGGACGGCCAACAAAGACATCTCCTGCCTGTCCTCGTATTGGAGGTGGTTGCTCAGAAAGGGCCACGTTGAGGACAACGTTTGGCAGGGCCAATCCTTGCCAGAGCGTCGTGTTTCCAAGCAAGAAAAGAAGCGGCCGTATACAGACGTGGAAGTTCTAAAACTTCTTTCCAACGATCCTCCTGAGTATCTTATGGACGCCATCCTTATTGCAGCTTTATCCGGGATGAGAGTCGAGGAAATTGCTCAGTTGCGCATAAGAGACATCGAAAACGGAATAATCGACGTCAAGTTGGCAAAGACCCCTGCGGGCGAGAGAGAGGTCCCAATACACTCGTCACTGTCCCACATCTTCGAGCGGCGCTGTAAAGGCAAACCAATGGACAGCTTCCTGTTCGACGAACTGCCTACGCCCGCGGAAGGAAGCCCAGTCGAGCGGTCACAGAAGATATCCAAGAGGTTCACAGATTACAGAAGGCGAATCGGCGTTGACGACAGGCTTCCTGGAGCACGACAATCGAGGGTTGATTTCCACAGCTTCCGTCGATGGTTCTCCAAGAAAGCAGCGGATGCATGTAAATGCCGATTTTAAATTCCCCAGAAGTGCCTAAGTAAAATTCCCCAGTCTGGCGGGCATGGCGATCAGCCTATGTCTCGATCGGCGCCTCCGCTTTTTGGCGGCCGTCCACGGCGCCGGAGGGTCGGCGGGATCGGC
>NZ_JBPFEB010000006.1:0-132775 GCF_051061225.1 Methylocystis sp. | reverse complement strand
TCGCCGATTAAAGTGGTACGTGAGCTGGGTTCAGAACGTCGTGAGACAGTTCGGTCCCTATCTGCCGTGGGTGTCGGAGAATTGAGAGGATTTGTCCCTAGTACGAGAGGACCGGGATGAACATACCTCTGGTGGACCTGTTGTGGCGCCAGCCGCAGTGCAGGGTAGCTATGTATGGACGGGATAACCGCTGAATGCATCTAAGCGGGAAACCCACCTCAAAACGAGTTCTCCCTCGAGAGCCGTGGAAGACGACCACGTTGATAGGCCGGGTGTGGAAGTGCGGCAACGCATGGAGCTGACCGGTACTAATAGCTCGATCGACTTGATCGCTCTCATTTATCAACGCCCATCACGCGCATGTTCCCAAAAAATGCGTAGCGGTTTTTGGGAAAAGAACATGCGAAGAAAAAGCTGCGCAGACGCCCGAAACGTGCAAAACCGCTTTCGGACAAGCGCAAAAGATAGAACAGACCACTTGCTTCAATGTGTTTCGCCGGCCTGGTGGCCTTCGGCGAAGCGATCAGACCCGATCCCATCCCGAACTCGGCCGTCAAACGCTTCCGCGCCAATGGTACTATGTCTCAAGACCTGGGAGAGTAGGTCGTCGCCAGGCCTGCCAAACACATCGCAAACCTCTTCCGATCCAATCCAAAAAAGCGCCGCTCCAAATCGCGGCGCTTTTTAGCGTCTCCCTGCCGCGGGGTGGAGCAGCCCGGTAGCTCGTCAGGCTCATAACCTGAAGGTCGCAGGTTCAAATCCTGCCCCCGCATCCAGTTTATCGAACGACCCAAAGCCGCGTCGAGGCCCATTTTGGCAGGGTCGTCGTCCTGGCGCGCAACGTTCGCCAATTCCCGCCAGTTCGAGCCGCCGTTCTCAGCAGGCCAAAGGACGATCCGGTCGATCAGCGAGCGGATGATCTCCAGCGCTTCCGTGCGGGTGGCTTCATAGCTCAACAGGGGATGACGCGCCGCAACCTTCTCCCGCTAGGGACGCGACAGGTTCGGCGGAGAGCTCTCCCTCTACCGTGCTCCGAGGCCGCCTATCCGGCCCTGTAGCGAAAGCCCGCGAAGGCTTCCCGATGCGAGCGCGTGGAGGAGATTTTCGATCTGCCGATTCATCTCCTTTCACTCGCGCGCGAGGGCGTCGCGCCGCGCGCTCTGCTCTCGACCCTTGCTTCCTCTTCATTGATCGCCAAGCGCTCACTCGCCCGCTTCCGTTCGGGAATCACGTATCGAGGGCCTCGGCGAGCACAATGTCGAAGTCGTCGTTGCGCGCGCCTTTGGACAGGTCCTGAGAGCCCGGGCGAAGCACCGGATGTCTCCTGTCAGAAAAGGGAACGACGAGCGTCCAGCCTTCGCGGACGCGTCAACGCCTACCCGCAGCATGTCCGTCTCCCAGGGGCCTGCGCCTGCTCTTCGTCGCGGCGCGCCGCCGGGTAAACCGATGGCTGGCGTCGATACCGTTCGCTAGATAGTAACGCCTCTCGCCGACGTCGTGCTGCAGGAGGGCCGGGATGAGGCCAATCCGCTCGGGGGCGTCTATCGCGAGACAGATTGCGTCGCCCCTACCGAAGTCGTTTGCAGGCTCATATCCATGCCGAGGCGCGCCATAAGGCGCGCGCGAACGGTGTCTTATAGGCGACCGTCTGTGAGCGCGCCCGCGCGATATGACGAGCGGAAGCCATCCTGAGAGCGACGGCCAATCAGGTGCGGACGAATCTCCTCCTTGGCGTTCAGATAGAGGCCTGCCGGGAAATGCCCCTAACTGGTGCGGGGTCGTGGTCACGCCGACGTGTCTCGCGATCATCTCGTTGATCTGCTGCGAGAGCGTCTTCTGGCTTGTGTGCGCCCTTGCGTGTGACGAAGAGAAAGGCATTCGGGTCTGCCCCGAGGCGCGGCCGGACATCGCACCGATGCCAGCGCAAATGGTGAGCGACTCGGCGGGGATCTCCGCCGCGAGTTCCCTGCGATTGGCCTTGGTAAAGAAAGTGGTGCTGAATGCTAAAAAGTGGTGCGCAGGAGATGAGTGTCAATCGCATCGACGTTGACTCTTGCAATCTCCTGCGCCCTTCAATGCCATGCGAGATCCACGCGTCTCAGCAATTCCAGTCTCTCGCCACGTCACAATCTGCCCCTGCATTGTAAGCAGGCGCGAAAGCTTGGGGCGGCGCCCGGTAAAACACCGGGGGCGCAGCATATCCGAACGCGGGCATTGGCGCACTGTGCGCACGCGCCACGCTGTGCCGGTGAGTGGTGTGCGCCGCCGTCTGTGTAGGTAACAGAAAGGCGCCGACGCTTGCCGCAAGCACTGATATTGCCGCTACGCGGTACGAAATCATCGACATTTCGACCTCCCAACTTGGTAGACGTGTAGTGAGCAGTGAGGGACTTGCTCTTCTCCGAAGAAGACAAAAAAGATTATGATGAGATCGAGCTAAGCCACTACTAAAAATTCGTTTAATTTGAAATTGCCTCTAGAACGACGCGGATGTTCATATCGATTCTTCTACCTCTACCCCGCGCGCAGCTCTTCGATAGTCGCATTCAATGCACGTCCATCACAACATTCTCGAGCTCAACCGACTGTACGCCATCGTCCGATTCATGACTCCCCCCTTGAGGAAGCCCGACGTCCTGGCCGCCAGCCATGAACACCTGCGATCGGGTGGTCGAGAAACGTGGTGCGCTCCCGAGCTATGAGATGCGCCAGGAAATTCGTGGCCGCTTGCACGTGTTGACCAGCTTCCATCCATGCGGCGTCCAAGTTCGCACCATGCAATCGAAGCACTTGATCGATTGTGAGTTATCCCCACCCCAAGGGCATGTATCGGCAATGCCGACCGAGGGAAAGCATGACCCAATTAGAGCAACACAGGCTGAGGCGATGACAGGGCGCTTCTTCACTGACAACATTTGACACCTCAATTTCACTTGCACGCCAAACCCCTTCTCAACAGCTAAATCCACGACTCTGATCTGCAACCAGAGCCGAAGGTAAAACGTTTTTTAGCTTTGTCGATGACACACGGTCTGTTTGCAACTCGCTCATCAGCAGATAGCCTCGGGCTTCAGCTGACATTTGGTGGCGCGCAAAACACCCACAGCCGCCTCGGGCATCGATACCAAACCGGTCGCTCGCCTCTTTGCTATCTTCTTCTGCCTCCCGACATGTCAGGAGCCGGCAACGAATTTGCAATCTATCATTTGACGACAGTGATAAGACAACGGTGGGCTGCTTCAGCGACATCAAACTCTAAATTTTAATTTATTATCATGTTGTCAAACGGAATGAGGCGCCGCCCGTAGATTCAAAAGGGAAAGAGCGTGTTGGACTGAAGAAACGTCCTTACGTATTCCCGTGCTCGAACGGCTAAAACTATTGAAAGCCGACACACGAGCCCCGTCGTTTCAAGGCGCCTAGAAGCACAACTGAATCGCTATTCTGGATTGCGACACATCCATGACAACCATCATTCCATACAAGAGGCTCAGTCAACGGAATAACCTTGTAGAATCCAGACTGTTGCAAACATGTTGGTTGTTACGATGCATCTATTCATCGATACTAAAATGAAATTTAGTGTCTCCACTTCTGTCTGTTCGATATCGCTGTCTCGACGCGCCTTCGCTCTGGCTGCATCTCCCAAGGGGTAGCGATGAACATCACCACACGCCGAAACGGAATAAAGACGAGCGTTTGCCTGCTCGCCTTATTATTGCCCACGCTCGCATACGCCGACAGCACGGCTGAAGAGATTCGGCTTCTTAAAGCTCGGCTCAAACAGCTTGAGGCCAAGGTGAACGAACAGGAGCGAACTGCAAAGACCCAAAAAGTGCACAACAATGCTGCCAGGCCCGAATTGGCGCCCTCCGCTGCAGCTGGCCTTCCGGGGCCAGATCACCTCTACTTCAAAGGGCTTGAGATCACGCCGGCCGGATTCTTTGCGATGGAGACGGTCTATCGCGACCACTGGATGGGCGCCGACGTCAACACCCCATTCCAGAATATACCGTTGGGATTCCAGGCTGCGGGCCACACCTCTGAATGGCGTGCAACGGCTCGATCATCACGCCCCGCGTTGATGATCAAAGCCGATATCGACAAGCAGACGCATCTCATGGCCTATGGGGAAGTGGATTTCCTGGGCGCGTCTCAGACTGCAAATTCAAATACGAGCAACTCCTACAACCTCCGGCTGCGCCAGGCATACGGAAATGTCGATTTTGATGAATACGGTCTCCACGTTGCCGCGGGGCAGATGTGGTCCATGATCACGATGAATTCCGTTGGAATTCGTCCTGACACATCGCTTCAGCCGCCAGTCATCGATCACCAGTATATGCCTGGCTATAACTGGGCCCGGCAGCCAGGGATACGCATCACGAAGGATTTCAACAAAGAGTTTTGGGCCGCCCTGTCACTGGAAAGCAGTGCGACGACATATGCCATGCCGGGAGCGCCATTCGTTGGTACGACGGCGTTGCCGGTCTATGCCACTCCCATACTTTTGGCGACGCCTGCCGGAGGGGGGCTATTCAACCCCGCCAATCCGTATTCGTTCACTCGCATGCCGGATATGATCGCTAAGCTCGCGTGGGACGGATCGCTGGCAGACCACAAAATCCATATTGAGGGCTTCGGTCTTCTGCGTGACGTTACAGATCGGGCCTATTGGGGCAACCATAACCAATGGGGTGGCGCTGGCGGCGGCGGCATTGTTGTTCAGGTCATTCCAAAGCTTCTAGATTTCCAGGCGTCGGGCATGATCGGAAATGGAATTGGAAACTATGGCGCCGGGGGCCTCCCCGACGCGACCTTTCAGCTTAGTGGAGCTCCCCAGCTCATAAACGAACGCATTGCTATGGCAGGCCTGACGCTCCACGCAACGCCTCAGACCGACCTTTACGCCTTCGCGGGCGGTGAGTTCGCTGGCAAGAACCCGCAATGGAATGCGGTTGGAAACACCCTTTATGTCGGCGGGTATGGGAACCAATATTACAACAACCTCGGTTGCGGCTTTGAGAATGACGCTGCTATCAACGGTGTTGCCACCACTGCCGCTGTCTTCCCATGTTCGGGGCAGACCAAATCACTGCGCCAGCTCACCGGGGGCATTTGGCATACGGTCGCGCAGGGCGCCTTTGGAAAGATCAGAGCAGGCGCACAGTATTCATATACCGTAAGGGATGCTTTCGCCGGGTGGGGTGGGACACCGAGAGGGACGGAAAACATGGTGTACACGAGCCTTCGTTACTATCCGTTTGACGGACCATCTGGCGTCCTGGCTCCTACGAAGTAAAAACACGCTCAAGCGCACCGCTGGTGAATGATGGAGAGCTTTCGGCTTTGATCGAAAGCCTTCCTTCCTTTTCCTGGAATCCCAATCGCGCGGCCACCCAACTAAATATCAAGCTTTGTTGAAGACCAATTCGAATATGCAGCCCGGAGAGGCGTCCCTTATCAGGATTTCGAAGCGATGCAGCCTTCCGATAGACGCAACCAAGGCGAGCCCAAGCCCCGTTCCGGGCGTATTGCTGCGCCCAGGATCGCGGTAGAATCGTTCGAACACGTTCGCCCGGCGGTCATAGGGTATTCCCGGCCCTGAATCCCGAATGCTTATTACAGGGGACCCCAAGCGATTGCATAGGGTCATATCGATCAGGCCGGGGGCAGGCGTGAACTTGATTGCATTGTCAATGAGATTCGAAACCGCTTCCATCAGAAGCTCCTTGTCTCCATCCACGTACGCCGGCGCGGCAGCAACCAGACTCAACTTTAGCCCCTTGCTTTCGGCGAGGGGCTCGTAGAGATCGAGTAGCTCCGAGAGAACTTCCTGAAGGTTGACTTTACGGAAATATGCGCGACTCCTCCCTGCTTCGATCCGTGCGGCGCGAAGCATTGCTGTTGTTGTTGCAAGCATCTGGTCTACGCCGCCGACAGCGAGATTTATTGTGTCATGCAGATCAGCGGGAAGCTCCACGGAGTTCTGAGCGAGCTCAAGGTGGCTCCGCACGCGACAAAGAGGGGTGCGAAGATCATGAGCTATGTTATCTCCCACGTGATGCAACTCCTTTATCGCACGTTCCAGCTCCTCGAGCATTTCGTTTACAGACACGGAAAGACTGTCCAGTTCATCATTAGCGTCGCTGAGCGGCAAGCGCCTCTTGAGATGTCCTGATTTGATGTCATCGAGGCATGTCTGCGCATCCTTCAATCGGGTTTTGATTTGGCGGCTGACGATCGCGCCAATTCCAATGAAGACCAGCGATATGGGGATCACACCCTCGATCAAAGCGCCCTTTACCGTCTTATCGAGATCGACAACCTCAGGCGTGTCGCGGCCAATCACCAGAATGCGTTGGTCCGGAAGGCGAATACCAACGTAGATCATCTGGCTCTCATCGCCATTGGAGCGACTTGCCCGATTGAGCAGTTGAGCTTTCCCGTCGAATGGCAGGCCACCGGGAATCTTGAGCAGATTTCCCTCCAGATGGGCCCCGTCCGACTCGAACAAGCCAGATCTGGTTAAGCGATAGCTCTTATTGAAAGATTTGTCGTTCAGATTTGGCTGGGTCTGTCCGGAGAAATGCATCGACAAGGCAGAGCCCTGAAGCTCCAACAGCGACTCAAAGCGCTCAAGCTCCTCAGAGGAGATCTTCCAATGCATAAGAGCAAAGGTAACCACACTTGCAGAAACGTAAGCTGCAGCCGCAAACGCGGCTCGCCTGAATGTCGGCCAAGATAGTTTAAACATCTGGCCCGAATACGTACCCTTGCGCCCTTATGTTCCGAATGAAGCAGGGGCCGTCCTTTCTTTCAATTTTCTGCCTGAGCTTGCTCAGGTGCACATCCACGACATTGGTTTCAACCGGGAAGCGATACTTCCACACGTTTTGAAGAAGCATCTGCTTCGTGATCAACTGCCCCGGGCGGGCCATGAAGTACTCGAGTAGCTGGAATTCGCGCGCGGACAGTTCGATTTCCTGGTCGCGGAGCATTGCAACGCGGCTCAGCAAATCAAGAGTGAGTGAGCCAACCTGCAGTTTTGTAAGCGGGTTTAGGGTCGAACGGCGGAGCAACGCGTCAACCCTCGCTCCCAGCTCGGCATAACTGAATGGCTTGATGAGATAGTCATCGGCGCCCGATTGGAGCCCGAAGATACGCTCATCCACATGATCGAGCGCGCTTATCACAAGGATCGGGCTTGAGGGATTGTGAAGCCGGAATACGTCGATCAAGCTAATGCCCTCGGCGCCGTGCAGTATTCTGTCAAGAATTAGGATATCAAAGCTCTGCTCAGCCATGCGGGCGATTGCGTTGTCACTATCATGAGCGCAAGAGACGATATAGCTTCGTTTCTCAAGCTCTTTGACAACGACGCTCGCAAGCTCCCTGTCATCGTCGATCAAGAGAACGTCGGATTTCGGGTGACGGTGGAGGTGTTCGTTTTTGGAAGGAATAATGCTGGTCATGATCATGGGATCATTTTGTTTGCATGCAGCCGAGCTGCGACAAAGCAATCGGCAAGCATTTCTGGGATGCTGCGAACTCGTGACATCTCCCAGATGTCGGACAACAGGATCGCATCCTCCGCGCTCAAAGGCGCGCTCGTATCGAGTAGACCCCGAATTGACCCGTCCATTGTTCAGCTTCACCCTTCAGGGCGACCCCTATGCCTATATCGGTTCGACTTCATCTGATCAAGCTGCCGTGAGTCAGTCGAGTTTATAGCTCAGCATTTAGGGATCGATTGCAAAGTTGCCAGTATGGCGCGAGCGTCGCTTCGACGCAGCCTCGCCTGTGTGAGAGGCAGCCCCACGGGCGTCGGTGCGCCAATCTGATGCAAGGGCAAGCAGCCTGGGGGATGTGCGCCTGAGCGAAGATAAAAACATTTTTATTAACGCCGGCGCTCAGTTTCGGATACCCAGTCTGTAATCCAGGGGCCTGCTCGCGCCCCAATTCGAGCAACGCTCGAGCCCAGATCCAGGGTCGCTTCTTGGATGCGCAGCCACTTCCACTCGATGGGAACGGATGACAAGTCATCAGATTGCACCGGATGCACGACGAAAGGCGCTACCTCCGTCGAGGATATCACTCAAGCGAAGCTATTTGACGACCTGCATTGTCATCTGCTTGGCTGCCGCCATTGTGGAGTCCGCAGGGAAACTCGACCATCCGGCGCGATCCAACGGGGCGAGGGAATCGGGAGCCATTGAATTTGCGACTCTAAGGGTCGGGAGCACGGAAGACGCCCTGACTTTGCCAGGCGAGATGAAGGCGTTCAATGAGGCGCAAATCCGGGCTCGCGTTAATGGCTATATAAAGGCCTGGAAATATGACATCGGCGCGCATGTGAAAGCGGGCGAGACCCTGGCTAGCATCGACGCGCCGGAGTTGGATCAGCAGTATCAGGAAGCCAAGGGCCAACTCGAGACAGCTGAGGCGCACGCCAAGCTCGCCCGATTGACATCCAATCGTTGGGCCGCATTGCGCGCGTCCGCCGTCGTCTCGCAGCAGAGTGCAGACGAAAAGGGTGGAGACCGAGAGGCCAAGCAAGCTGATGTCGTATCTGCGGAAGCCAATCTCCGAAGAATCCGTGCGCTTATGGGATTCACAGAGGTTGCTGCGCCCTTCGCTGGCGTCGTGACAGCGCGGAGGGTCGACGTTGGTGTGCTCGTAGGCCCGTCAAACCCGGTGGAGATGTTTGAAATCGCCGATATTCACCAGCTCCGCGTTTACGTGCGAGTTCCACAATCTCTTGCGCCTCAGATTCGGCAGGGAATGAAGGCGACGCTCAGCTTGCCGCAATATCCGGGGCAAAGCTTCGACGCGAAGGTTGTTGCGACTTCGGACGCCATAGAGGCCAATTCCAGAACTCTGCTCGTGCAATTGCTGGCGAACAATGACAGCGGCAAGCTTTTGCCAGGCTCGTTCGCGGAGGTGCGGTTTGAACGTCTCAAAAAGCCGAACATAGTCCGAATTCCAGCAACTGCCTTGATGTTTCGCGACAATCAATTGCAGATCGCCATCGTAGGTCCGGACCAGAGGGTGTCCTTCCGAAGGTTGATAGTCGATCGCGATCTCGGCTCCGAAGTTGAAGTCGCCGCAGGCGTTCGTGTCTCCGATCGCATCGTCAATTTTCCCAGCCGATTCCTGCAGGAGGGCTCGATTGTCAAGCAGGCTGAGCGAACAGCTGGCGGGCAGCGACCGAGCTGATGGACCGACCGCCCAAAGGTGTTTCCTCAGGCGCCGGAAGGTCGCCTAAAAAACCTTTTAATAGGAACGCCATCCTGCAAGCGCTATTTCGCAAGAGTGAATGCAGAGAGAGTCACCATGCGAAACTGGCCACAAAGAATCTGCCGTGTCTGCGGCGCGCGAAAATTCTGGAACTTCAGGAAGGATCTGCTGTCGCTTTCTACAGGCGCGGCGTTGACCTTGGCGTTGTTGGCCACAGCTTCTGCGCAGTCTGCATATGGACGGGCGATACGCAGGGTCGGTCCACCGTGCCACAGTCACCCCCATTACGCAGGTCAATGCGACCATCGTGATCCATGCGCCTACTATGAGCCAAACACGGTTCGCTATGGCGATGACCGAGACTTCGAGTGCTTTATCGTCGACCAAAATTGAATTTTTCGCCGGTTCGACAGAAGCCATGCTGGCGACCAGCCTCGCCCAGGGAGAAGATCGATGGGGTTCGTTCAGCGAAGCCTTGGCGTGTCTCCAGGCCAAATTGACAAGGTTAGTGACGGGAGATAAGGAGGCGGTGGTGTCAGCAGGAGTCCTGGGACCGGAGTTCGAATGCTTGCCATAGTACGGATCGCGCTCCAGCGCCCCTACACGTTTCTTGTTTTGGCGATGCTCATTCTTATCTTCGGAGCTAGAGCTTGGAGGGGCACGCCAACCGATATCTTTCCAAATATTGGCATTCCCGTAGTTAGTGCTGTTTGGACCTATAATGGCCTCCCGTCCGTCGATATGTCAGGGAGGATTATCTATTACTATGAGCGCGCGCTCAGCGCTCAGGTCAATGATATCGAGCACATCGAATCCCAATCCTTGCCGGGCTACGGTGTGGTGAAGATCTACTTCCAGCCGACAGTGAAGATAGAGACGGCGCTGGCGCAGATAACCGCAGCTTCGCAAACGGTACTGAAATTCCTGCCTCCGGGAATTACGCCGCCATATGTGCTTACCTTCAACGCCTCGAGCGTGCCGGTGATTCAGCTCGCACTATCAAGCAGATCGCTGTCCGAGACGCAGCTGTTCGACTACGCACAGAATTTCATTCGGCCTCAACTCGCAACGGTCGCCGGCGCAGCTGTCCCTTCACCATATGGCGGGAAGGTCCGTCAGGTTCAGGTTGATGTCGATCCGAAGAATTTGCGCGCTCTCGGGCTCTCGGCGCAGGATGTTGTGGACGCGATCGCGCGCCAGAATTTGATTATTCCTGTGGGCACGCAAAAAATCGGATCATACGAGTACATAATTTCGCTCAACGATGCGCCCAGAAGAATTGCGGAACTGAACAATCTTCCCATCAAGGAGACGGGTGGAACGATCATTTATGTCAAGGACGTCGCCTACGTCCACGACGGCAGCCCTCCTCAAACAAACATCGTGCGCGTGGACGGTGGGTCCGCAGTGCTCATGACCATCCAGAAATCCGGCTCGGCGTCTACACTTGACGTCATCAACGGCGTGAAATCCCTGCTTCCGAAGATCCGAGAGGGGCTGCCGCCGGAAATCCAGCTGGCGGCTGTCGGAGACCAGTCGGGCTTTGTCAACTCTGCCGTATCTGCAGTTGTCTCCGAGGGCGTCATTGCCGCCGGCCTGACCGGCCTCATGATCCTGCTGTTTCTCGGCAGCTGGCGATCGACGCTGATTATCGTCACCTCGATTCCGTTGGCCATTCTCGCGTCAATCGCAGCGCTCTCGCTGATCGGCGAGACAATCAACGTCATGACGCTTGGCGGGCTGGCGCTTGCGGTCGGCATCCTGGTGGATGACGCCACGGTTACGATCGAAAACATGAACTGGCATCTGGAACAGGGGAAGGAAATCGAGGACGCGATCATGGATGGCGCGCGCCAGATCATAATTCCGGCGACAGTCTCCCTGCTCTGCATCTGCATTGTGTTCCTGCCAATGTTCAGCCTGGGTGGTGTTGCAGGATATTTGTTCAGGCCCATGGCTGAGGCCGTTCTCTTCGCGCTTATCGCCTCCTATATCCTGTCGCGCACGCTTGTTTCGACGCTTGCGCGTTATTTGCTCGTTGCGCCGGCTCACCATCATGATGACGGGCAGAAGCAGACCGGAAACGTTCTTGTCAAATTCCAGCGCGCTTTCGAGAGCCGTTTCGAGGCCGTGAGGTCTCGGTATAAGGAGCTTTTGCTTGCTGCGATGGATGCGCCCAGGCGGTTCACCGCGTCGTTTTTCCTCGTCCTGGCTCTCTCCTTCGCGCTCGCGCCTTTCCTCGGTCAGAATTTTTTTCCCCCTGTCGAGGCGCGGCAGCTGAAGCTGCATATCCGCGCGCCAACGGGAACGAGAATTGAAGATACGGCTGCATTGTGCGACAGGATCGAGGGAGCCATCCGAGACCTGGCGCCTGCAGATTCCATTGAATCGGTTGTCGACAACATCGGGCTTCCGATCAGCGGCATCAATCTCGCATATGGAAACTCAGGCACGATCGGCGTCAGCGACGCGGATATCCTGTTGACCTTGAAGGAAGGCGAGGAGAAAAGCGCCGAGCGCTTGACCAAATTGCTCCGCGAAAGATTGCCGAGACTCTTTCCGAGCGTTTCATTCGCATTTCTGCCTGCGGATATCGTGACCCAGATCCTGAACTTCGGCTTGCCGTCGCCGGTGGATATCCAGATCAGCGGCAACAAGATCGCTGCAAACCGCGTCTACGCTGACGAATTGTTGAAAAAGCTGATCAAAGTTCCGGGCGTGGCGGATGCACGAATTCAGCAGGCGTTCAACGCACCTACCCTGGACGTCAATGTCGATCGTTCGATCGCATCCCTGGTCGGGTTGACCGAGAAGGATGTGGCGACAAATTTGCAAATCAATTTGGCTGGAAGCATCCAGACGTCGCCAACCTTCTGGCTCAACCCTGACAATGGAGTGTCCTATCCCATTGTCGCCCAGACCCCTCAAAATTGGCTCGACAGCTTGGGTGCGCTGCAGTCCCTTCCGATTTCCTCGCCTAAGGGGTCGCAGATTCTGGCAGGCATTGCGCAGATTGGTCGCAGCCAAAGCGATGCGGTTGTCTCCCACTACAATGTCCAGCCGTCCATCGACATCTATGCCAGCGTTCACGGTCGCGATCTGGGCGATGTTTCTGGCGATATACAGAAAATTCTTCAGGACACTGCAAAGCAGGCGCCTCCCGGTTCGACAGTTGTCTTGCGCGGGCAGGTTCAGACGATGAACGCAGCCTATGGGCAGCTCTATATCGGCCTAGCGTTTGCTATCGTCCTGATTTATTTGCTCATCGTCGTGAATTTCCAATCCTGGCTCGACGCATTCGTGATCGTTTGCGCCTTGCCGACCGCTCTGGCGGGAATTGTATGGATGCTTTTTCTCAGCTACACCACGCTCTCCGTTCCGGCATTGACCGGGGCGATCATGTGCATGGGTGTTGCGACCGCGAACAGTATTCTGGTCGTCAGCTTCGCGCGTACGAGCCTCGCAGAGGGGCGTGATTCTGTCTTTTCCGCTGTCGAAGCAGGTTTCACCCGTTTCCGACCGGTCTTGATGACCTCTCTTGCAATGATTATCGGGATGGCCCCTATGGCCTTGAGCGCCGAGCAGAATGCGCCGCTCGGGCGTGCGGTGATAGGCGGTCTGGTTTGCTCGACGATTGCCACCCTGTTTCTCGTGCCCGTAATCTTCAGTTTGGTTCACTCACCAGGCTCGGCGGCTTTGCGCAATGAAAATTGAGGATGACCCGACAGCGCCGGGCGGAGGCGAAGGGTTGGCGTCCGGTCCACCGAGGGCTGGACCGGGTAATATCTCCCGATTTGTTTTCGCGGCAACAGTGGCCGCTGGTTTGGCGGCCTTTGGAATCATCAGCCGGCGGCTGGAACATGAGCGGCTTGTCCAATGGACCGACGCTCAATCAACGACTTCGGTTGAGTTGGCGACGCTCAGGGCAGGAAGCGGAGACGCCGGTTTGACATTGCCCGGTGAGATCAAAGCCCTCAATGAGGCGCAAATTCGAGCCCGCGTGAATGGCTATATAAGGGAATGGAAGCATGACATCGGCGCGCGGGTGAAAGCTGGCGAGACCTTGGCCACGATCGACGCCCCGGAGTTGGATCAGCAATATCAGGAAGCCAAGGGCCAACTGGAAAAGGCAGAGGCTCATGCGCAGCTTGCCCGATTGACATCCAAGCGGTGGACCGCACTACGCTCGTCTACCGTCGTGTCGCAGCAGAGTGTCGATGAGAAGAGCGGGGAAGCCAACGCGAAGGATGCAGAGGTCGCAGTGGCGCGAGGAAATCTCAACAGGCTTCAAGCGCTCAAGGGCTTCACCGAGGTTACCGCGCCTTTCGCTGGCGTCGTGACAGCCCGGAGGATCGACGTTGGTGTGCTCGTCGGCCCGTCGAACCCAGTGGAGATGTTTGATGTCGCGGATATCCACCAGTTGCGCGTTTACGTGCGTGTTCCGCAATCTCTTGCGCCGCAGATACGGCAAGGGATGAAAGCGACGCTCAGCTTGCCGCAATATCCGGGGCGGACATTCGATGCGAAGGTTATTGCGACGTCGGACGCCATAGAAGCGAATTCGAGAACCCTGCTCGTCCAGTTGCTGGCCAATAATGACAGCGGCGCGCTTTTGCCAGGTTCCTTTGCTGAGGTGCGCTTTGAAATTCCGAAAAGCCCGAACGTTATCAGAATTCCAGCGACCGCTCTGATGTTCCGTGCCAATCAGATTCAGATCGCCGTTGTAGGCCCGGACCAGAAGGTGTCCTTTCGAAAACTGGCAATCGATCGCGATCTTGGTTCCGAAGTCGAAGTCTCCGCGGGTGTTCGTCTCTCCGATCGGATCGTCAACTTTCCACCAGAGACATTACAGGAGGGCGAGGCGGTTATTGTTCCGTCAGAGGGAAGCTCCCATCGCCCCGCCGGGCAGCCGCGTCATGGAGATGGCAAGGAATGAGAGCCCCAAAGCCGGGGCTCGCGCTGGTCCTGTCCTCTAGCCTTGGCGCGTGTAATCTGGCTCCGGATTACGTGCCTCCCGCGGTGGAGGTGCCTGTCAAGTTCAAGGAAGACAAGTCCTGGGCGGTCGCTCGTCCGCGCGATGATGAAGCGCGAGGCCCATGGTGGAACAGCCTGAAGGATAAGACGCTCGACGAGTTGGAGCCTGAGATCGACGTCAACAATCAGACGCTCGCTGTAAATGTCGCTGTGCTCGAACAGGCGCGGTCGTATGTCGCCAGAGCGGAATCCGGGCTGTTTCCGACGATCGATCTCAACAACAGTTATTCGGCGAACAAGCAGTCCGCGCACCGTCCCCTGCGCACATCGAACAGAGTGCCTTCCCAACAAGGGTACGAGCAGGCCCATCTCGACAATCGACCATTCAATCAGCCGGATCATTACGGCAATAACATCCTGAGCCTTCAATCAAGTTATGAGGTCGACCTGTGGGGGCGGGTCAGGAACGCGGTCGCGGCCCGGGAGGCGCAATTCGAGGCAAGCGTCGCTGATCTGGAATCGATTCGCCTGAGTCTTCAGGCGGAACTTGCGCGCACCTATATCGCGCTTCGAGGTCTCGATAATGAGATTGCGCTGTTCAACCGCGTCGTGGAGAGCTTTCGCGTCAGTCTGGAAATGACCAGGACGCTCGTCAAAGGGAATATCGGGGCGCCTCCCGACGTGTTCCGGGCAGAGGCGCAACTTGAGGTGGCCCGGTCACGGCTGGCGGATTTGATGGCGCGTCGCGCGATGTATGAACACGCGATCGCAACGCTGGTCGGCAAACCAGCATCGTCCTTTTCAATAAGGCCGGCTCAACTTTCGATGGCTCCCCCACCGCCTCCGCCGACCGTGCCGCTGTCACTCCTCGAGAGGCGGCCCGACGTCGCCGCTGCCGAGCGGCGAGTCGCCGCGGCCAATCAGACGATTGGGGTCGCGCGAGCGGCCTTTTTTCCTCGCCTGACGATCAACCTTTCTGGCGGCATCCAGGATACCGGATTGAGCCTCCTCAATTTCAGGAACAGTTTCTGGTCGCTCGGCCCAGCGATCACGCTCCCGATATTTGATGGCGGCGCGCGTGCGGCAGATCTGCAGGGGGCCGAAGCGGCATATCTGCAAACTGTCGCCGAGTACCGGCGCGCAGTGCTCCGAGCCATCCAGGAAGTTGAGGACAGCCTCGCTGAATTGCGCTGGTTATCCAAAGAGCTTCAGAGCATGAGCACCGCGGCGACGTCGGCGCAAAAAGCCCTCGATGCATCGCTCACGCTCTACAAGGAGGGCGCAAACAGCTACCTGGATGTAATCACTGCGCAGACCGCGGCGCTCGACGCGCAGGACTCTCTCGTCGCATTGAAGGCGCGACGGCTACAGGCGTATGTCGCCTTGATGTTGGCGTTGGGCGGCGGGTGGCTGGGACGTGACCTGGAGGGAGTCGAATTGCCGCCAGAACTTTCCATTCAGGCGGCGAGCGGCGATGGGGACAGAAAATGAATCAGTTCAATCCGGACGCCACCTGCGAGGAGTGCGCGTTTTGGCAGAGCATGGATCGGGCGGGAGGGAGCTGCCGGCGTCGCGCGCCCAGGCCATGCAATCAACCGGACGAGATCGCGCATTGGCCGCGGACACTTCGCGACGACGTATGCGGCGAATGGCGCGCAATATCTGTTGGCGTCCGAACTCAGGTGAAGTGCGCAGAATGCGTCTACTGGCGGCGCTCGGCGCGTGGTTCGGTTCCCGTCGATCGACTCGACCAGTTCTCCGATTGGTGGAGGCAATCCGGCCATTGCCTGCGGGTGGCGCCCATCCCCTCCGCCGAGCCGGGAAATCGAAGCTTCTGGCCGGCGACGCATCAAAGTGAGGGTTGCGCTGAAGGCGCCCCCCAGCCGCCCGGCCGCGCCAGCAGCTAACCTCGGATCAAGCGCACGCGCTCGTCCACGCCTTGGGCATATCCCTTGTTCCCCCCAGACCGATCAATCCGCCGATCTCGGCGCGCGTTCCTGTGAGGTCGACGAGAAGGGGCGCAATGCAGATTTCCTGATCACCTCTCCAGTAGGGCGGGGTACAAGCTTGTTGCGCAATAACGGCGCGGGGATGCTCGGGCAGGTCCATCCGGCGCCACAGCGTCACGGGAATAGCCCGCGCCGGAAGGCCGTTTTGCAATAACAAGCCATGCTCGTCCGAATCTTCGAGGCTCATCATCTCCCATCGGACAACGCGCCCATAGCCGCAGGACGCCATCGATCCAATGGACCTCAAACCGTGAAGAAGGTCAGCAACACGAGCATGGTCGCCTTGACCGCAGAACCAGATCGCACTCACCGACTCGTACAGCCTGTGAATCGACAATCTCGGGCGAAATGAACTCATTGCATCCATCGCCGCCGCCCGCCAGCTGTTCGCCTCAGCTATGCAATTATCTTCGCCACGCAGGCGTTTGATTCGGCTCCTTTGATATTCAACAGGACCAAATGGTCCGGTTTCAAGCAGTGCGACGGACCCGCAATAAACGCGATCGACGCGCCTCAGCGGAATATGCGCAGGATCGTCGCCGCGCAAAGCCAGCAGGCGCCCGAGGAGCCCGTCGAAATGCAGGAGATTGTTGAGCACGACAGGCGTGTCGATCGCAAGGCGCACTGCAAAACCGCTCATGTCTTCGTGCTCCCTATTGTGAATCCAATTCTTCCGTCGCTCCGGCATTTGTCCAAACCGCCGAAGCTTCCGCGAGCACCGGGTCCGCAGCGTCCAGATGCATCCCTGTGTCATCGAGGCGGAGCGAGCCGATCGTCCGCCACTGGGGCTGCCAATCCCTGCCGTCAGGCGCCTGAATCTGGACGGAATAGTTCAGCTCGATCCTTCCATAACCAGATGTGCGGCCGCCCCCGATGCGCAGATCCAGACTCCAGGAGCGCAACGTATCCAGGAAAAGCCCGATTTCGAGCAGCGAGGCGTTTTGAATCTCTATTCTGTGGTCGAAGATCACGCCAGCAGGCGTTGCCGGTTTTGAGGGAAGGGGTCTTTGCACAGCGAGCGTATAATCGTCACCCTGCCTGAACTGCTCAATTTCCGCGGCGACCTGGGCTGCCTTCGTCTCAAGCATCTCATAGTCGGGGCTTTGCGCCCGTCTGGCCCGCTTCACCGCCTTCTGCGCATCGTCCAGATCCTTCTTCTTTTTTGCGCCGTGCCGGATGAGCATCGTCTGGCGGCGCCATTTTTCCCGCTCGCCCGTCGCAAGAAGATGAATGAGCGTGTCGTCCGCCAATAGAGGATCCCGGCGGACCCCGTCCGGCAGATCCATGCTCCAATCGAACGCGCCCTGTGGACACACTTGCCCGATCGCGGGCTCTATGATCATGCGCCCTCTGATCGGCGTCGGTGAGGCCGCTCCGAAAAGGGACACGATCGGGCTGCTGCTCCGTCTCCTGTCGTCGAAGCTCAGGTCGTTGCAGCCGCTGACAAAGGCGACGCCGCCTTTGGCTTGTTCATATATCTCCTCAAGCGACATGGTGAACGCCGGATCTGCGCGTCGTCTTGCGTCTGTCAGACGTTTGAACGCCAGAGACCGAAGCAATCCCTTCAGCGTTTCGCCGGGTATGACAGGAACGCGAACCGGACAGCCATCGTTCATGACAACCATTGTCAGCGGCCTGTCGCCCTGTCGGATTCGTGTGATCAGGATGGGCGTCTTTGCTTCGATCGTTCCAAGGAAACGGATCGTCGGCATTTGCAGTCCTAGGGTGCGAGAACGGATTGCAGGATCGACGCCGACGTGGTTCCGGGGGCGGGCAATCTGGGCATTGCCGGCGCGATATCAGGGTTTTGTTCCAGGAAATCGTCGAGCTGCCTGCAATCCGTTTCGGATGCCTCACCCAGCGCCATCCGGGTGCGTAGCGTCAATAACCTGGCGACATCGTTGACCTTGATGTCTTTCAGAAGAAGCGCGAGGGAAAGCACTGCCGCCGGCGCCATCTCAAGGGGCTCTGGTCCGTTGATTGAAACGAGACTGCGATCCTGCGTCACCGACCACTTGAAGGACGACTTCCTTCCGAACACCACTGCGACGAACGGAGGCTCAGGCGGGGCCTCGACCAATCGCCTTATGAACCGCGCTGTGTCGCCTCGCTCGGGAAAGCTGATGGAAACATGCTCCGGCACGGGTTGGTCGGGCGCCAGGCGCGTTGTCGCCTCGGCTACAAAAGGGCCGCAAACAAGCATGGAGCCGAGACCAAAGGAACACATGCCGGTTGAGTCATTCATGGGAGCGCAGGGCTCCTCGGGAGATTTGCGCCCAAAGCGCTTCCGCGTGATCGTGTTTTGCGCAATGCACTGTGGCGCGCCGGCTTTGCTGCGCCATAGCTGAACGGAATCGACGCCGCACTCGGGACAAACCGTGCCGATCGGCAGCCGGACAAGCTTTGGTTCCTGTGAAAAGTAGCGCCCCAGATAATCGAAGAACATCGCGCGCCCGGGATCACCGCAGCCCTTTCCAGTCTTCAGCATGGGAGGAAGGCTCCGAAGCCGAAGGCCTTTTGAGGGCCGACGCCTTTGACGAGCCAGTTCTCGAAGCCGCTTTCGTCCCTGACGACGCCAGACACCTCTGCAGTAACCACCGGGATAACCTCTTCCCTGACCTTCGAGTGCGCATGACTTCCGAACTTGCGCAAAACGCGTCTTCTGGCGATCGTGCTGATGTCGCATTGTGCGATATCGAAAAACTGCCCCACGTCGGCCAGTCGCTCGCAAAGCCAGTTTTTGTATGCGTCAACTTCGTCATCACGGCCTTCGGCGGCGTCGCGGGACATCCGAACAGTGCCTCCGCGCGTTACTCTTCGTATTGGGACGAACATTCCCTCCAGGGTTACCGCATCACCGGCGCTCAAGTGGAAAGGGCGATATCCAATATAGGCGCCGCCAGACACCGCCTTCGGGTCTGGCGCCTCACTTCGCCATCCGACTATTCTCACGCTCTTTCCTGCGGCGCATGCGCGCCAGGGACGCATTGCAACGCTGTCGCGTCGAGAGAGCCATACTTTCAATGCGTAACTCAGATCGGCGGCGACAAGCGGATCCGCTTCGAGAGCATCCCTGCGAACCGCGGACAATGGCACGGAGAGTTCGGTCAGATAGAGCATGAAATTCGCAAGTTCTTATGAAGCATTCTCCGGATGCTAGGAGCCAGGCTCCGGCGACGCCAATAAAAATTTATTAATTGAAGTCAGATGCTCCGCGACTCTTGCGAGCGGGGGCGCCCGAGGCAGTCGGCGCAGATGGCTGCTTCGCAGCGCTGCAGCAAAGGGTGTGTCGATCGGCTGATCGAGGCCGAACCAGCGACGCCCGTCTCCATAAAAATAAATTTAGCAGCCGGGAGGCGCTGTATACCTTAGACGCATAGCGGATTTATCGGGCCGCATCTCGCGCTCGATTGCCACTCTGTGTCGGAGCAACAGATGCGAAAAAGAGAGGTTTGCGCGCTGAGTGTCGCACTCGGTCTGAGTGCGTTTGGTGCAGCCGCCGCGCCGGCATGGGCGGAAGATACGTTTGTTGTCCCGTCGTTTGGTACGGATGAAAAGCAGGCGCCGCCACCGCCAGTCCCGCTCTCCGTGTTTGGAGATAACATGCCCGATCCCGGCAGGGCGACGCTTTCCGTGATTCCCGGCTTCACGAATAACGCCCATTCGCTCGTCGGAGCGAAGGGTGTTTCATCGCAATATATCGTCTCCACGACCCCGTGGTTCTGGAGTCCGTCGGCCTCGAATCTGCGCATTGTTCCGCAAAATCAGTTTATCGAAGCGCAGACCGTGACGCTTGCCTATGGCGTGGCGAAGAACCTCTCGGTTGTTTTTGCTACGGGCACGATCGAGAAGCATTCCGATCTGATGACCTTCTATGGGGAGTCCACTCACATCCCGCGTGGCATGAGCTTTCCGGGGACGGATGGCCTCCAGGACTCTTCCGCCGTCATGATCTGGCGGGCTTACGAAGACAAGATCAATCGCATCAAGATCAATCTCGGAATGTCCTTTCCAACGGGAAGCAATCACAACCTGGGTGGCGCGCTTTTGCAGCCCGGCGGTGATTACACGATCGCGCGCGCCTTTTATGGCATGCAATCAGGGACGGGCACGTACGACGTGCTCCCAGGCGTCATGTATGCCGGCGCGATTGCGCCATGGTCATGGGGGCTTTCCTATCGCGCGCGTCTTCCCCTCACCTATAACCCTCAAGGGTACATGTGGGGCAATTACCAGGAAGTGAACGCCTGGGGCGGATTTACCTGGGGTCCAGGTTTGACGACGACGATCCGCGCCAATTTCAACATTCAAAGCCCTATCGCCGGGGCCGATTGGCTGATGCTGGGCAAGCTGCAAAGCGCCAATCCGAATTTCTACGGCGGGAAGCGGATCGAAGCATATGTTGGCGCCGACATCGACGGGAAGCTGTTCGGTGCGCCGGGCTTTTCGATCGGCGTGGAAGGAGGCGCGCCAGTCTTTCAGAACCTCAACGGTCCCCAGCTCTCCAGGAATTGGCAAGCAGGCATGGCGCTGCGCTGGAAGGTCGGCGAGCCCCGATCGAATATGGTTGCTTCGGCCGCGCCCTTGTTCAAGGACGAGAAGGCGGTCGCCTTGTTGCCAATCATGGCTTGGGCAGGGCTCTACTTTGGTGCGAACGCCGGGGGCGTTTCAGCCGGAGACACGAACGCCAGCTTCAGCTACGAGGGCTCCGGCGGGTTTGTTTCCTTGTGGCGGTCGGGCGCGCTCCCGTCCAAACTCAGCCTGGAGAGCAGGGGTTTCTCAGGCGGCGGTCAGATCGGCTATAATGTGAACTTGCACGAGACCGTGCTCGCGGGTCTTGAGGCGGACCTTGCCGGCACGGCTGTTGGCGTCAACAGCGTGGTTTCACTGCAGGGCTCTCCCCTCACTTATCTTCAGGCAGGGCGCGACCAACGCAATCTCGGGACTGTGCGCGCGCGGTTGGGTTACCTGATAACCCCAGCGGCGCTCATTTATGGCACGGTCGGATTCGCATTCGGCGAAACCGACCTCAATGCAACCTATTTCAGCCCAGCCCTCAAGCCAGTGCTCGCTTCCGGGGGCAACTGGCTTGGCTATGTCGATATGACTCCTGGATGGGCTGGCGGCGGTGGCGTCGAGTGGATGTTTTTGCCCAGATGGAGCGTCAAGGCCGAATATATCCATTACGACCTTGGGATTGTACAAACGGCCAAGGCGGGACTGCCCTTGTCTTATGCCTCCGCCGGTCAGTTCTCGACCGTGAATGACCAGCTTCGGTTCGACGGGAAGGTCATCCGCGCAGGGGTGAACTATCACCTCGACTGGAGCAACGCGACTGCGGTTGCGAATTGATCGCGTGGTGAGGCGGGTCGGGCGCTAACTTGGCCGCTGCACTGGCGAGGGTCGCGAAAGCGCGTTCGGTCAAGGTGATTGCGAGCCCCCGCGAATGGCGCGAAAGGCGCCCTCCCCTTCCCCGAAATCGCTCTCGCCACATCGGCGTGAGAAACCCCCAGCGGCGCATGCCGGGGGCTCTCGCCGGTCTGTGGGCGCCTGTCAGAGCAATGGGATGTTAGCCCCGGACGCTGCGGGCGTGAAGATGGTCGAACCGGCCCTCCCCTTGCGCGCAACAAGGCGGGCGGCCCATGAAAACACCGCAAATCCAGTGGGATGCGCGGCGTTTTGCAGCAAGGACGCTGTTGCGACTCCTGAGTGTGTGTTACAATAAGTTTCATGTATCGTTTCTGAATGGTTGCCGCGCGCGGCGGCCGGCGGGCGCCTCTATGAAGCCGCAAGCGCTCGCTCGCGTTTACCTTTTCTTGACTCTGACGCTTCAGGCCGCTTCAGATGGCGCGGGCGCGAGACGGGCGCTTTCGGCTTGTGTCTGGCGTTTGGCTGGCGGCGATTGTGTGAGGGGGGCGTTTGGATGAAGGGATTCACACGCGCGATTGCGCTGCTGGCGGGTCTTCTCGCCTCCCCCGCTCTGGCGAAGCCGTGCCATTGGACCGCCTGCCACGGCGCGCCTTGCAAGAAAGCCCGCGTCGCGAAGAAGGCGCCGGAAAGACGCATCGTCGTGATTCGCAGGGAGACCGAGCCGCCCGCGCCCGCGGCTGCGGCCGTTGCGGTGCAGCCGCCGCCGACGCAGGGGGTGACCGAAATCAGCCTGGACGCCGGCGCGGGCAAAACGCTGAAGCAATTGCTGCTGGAGCTTGGGGCCGACGTCGAGTGGGAGAGCAGCCGGCTGGAGCGGCGCGTCGCCACCGGCAATTTTCAGGGCTCGCGGGAAATCATCGCGCAGAAATTGCTCGAAGACTTCAACTTCGCCATTTTCCACGACCAGTCCCGCCTGCGCGTCATTGTCATGAACACCCCGCCGCGTGACGGCGTCCGGGCCTCGGCCGCGCCGCAGAACCCGACGGGCGTGGCTCCCGCGAAATAGCCGTTCACACCCGTCTCTCAGGAGACCTCCAGCACGACCACCGCGACGTCGTCGCTGAGCGGCGTGGCGCCGCAGAAGGCCCGCACGTCGTGCAGGATGGCCGTCATGATCCGCTCGGGCGGCTCGCGGCGATGGGCGATGAAGCTGTCGCACAGACGCGACAGGCCGAAGAAGGCGCCCTCGGCGTCCTGCGCCTCGGTGACGCCATCGGTGTAGAGGAGCAGCCGATCGCCCGCGCCGAGCGTGATGCGGCGATCTTCGAAGGCGACGCCGCGCTTCGCCCCAAGCACCATGCCGTCGGCGTCGAGTTCGAGGCAATCGGCCGCTTCGGCGCGCAGCAGCAGCGCCGGATTATGGCCGGCGCTGCCGAATCTCAGCGTGCGGCTCTCCGGCTCGAAGCGGCAACTGAACATTGTGATGAACAGTTCCGCCCGGGTGAGATCGTCGTAGAGCAGATCGTTGAGATCGTGCAGCACTTGCGCCGGCGGCGTGATTCCCGGCTCGCGGGCGCGGGCGCGAACCATGCTGCGCACCTCGGTCATGATCAGGGCGGCGCCGACATTGTGCCCTGAAACGTCGGCGACGATGATGTCGACCGCTCCGGCGTTTTCGAAATAGTCGAAATAATCGCCGCCGACATGCGTCGCGGGCGCGCAGAGGCCGGCGACGGCGGCGCGCGCGACGCGCAGCGGCTCGCCCGGCAGCAGCGAGAGCTGAATCTCACGGGCGATTTCGAGACTGCGGCGGTTTTCCTCCGCGCGCCGCTTCTCGGTCACGTCGGTCTGCACGCCGATGAAATGGGTGATGGCGCCGGTTTCGTCGGGCACCGGCGAGATCATCAGCTCGTTCCAGAAGGCTTCGCCATTCTTGCGATAGTTTCGCAAGGTGACCTCGCAGCCTTCGCCCGCCGCGAGCGCATGACGGATCTTTTCGATCGCCTCGCGGTCGGTGCCCGGTCCCTGCAACATGTGCATGCCGCCTTCGAGCAGCTCCTGCTGCGTATAGCCGGTCATGCGCGCGAGCGCCGGATTGACGTAGATATTCGGATTGCCCGGCCGGCGCGCGTCGCAGATCACAATGCCGACGTTCACCGCCTCCATGGCGCGGTTGCGCACGCGTAGCGCGTCCTCGTAATTCTTGCGGTCGGTGATGTCGCGATCGACGCCGCGCCATTTCACCAGCCGCCCGGCCTCGTCGAAGATCGGCGCCCCGGTCGATTCGGTGAAGATGCGGCGGCCGTCGCGATGGCGGTAGCAGTTGACGACGCGGGTGAACGGCTGGGGGCGTTCCGCCTGCGCCGATCTGCCGGACCCGCCGTCGAACAGGGAGAGATACGTCTTGCCGATCACCTCCTGCGGCGACAGGCCGAGGATGTCGCGCACGGCGTCGCTGCTGTAGGTGTAGCGGCCCCCGGCGTCCTGCTCCCACAGCCATTCGCCGACCATTTGCGCGACCTTGCGGAAGCGCTCCTCGCTTTGCGCGAGGGCCTCCTTGTCGCGCCGCTGCTCCGTCACGTCCTGCTGAAGGGCGAGGAAATGCCGTATCCGCCCGTGGTCGTCGCGCAGCGGCGTGATGATGTCATAGGCCCAGTAGAGTTCGCCATTCTTGCGCCGGTCCTCCAGCTCGCCGCGCCATTCGCCGCCCGAGGTGATCGTGTCCCACAGACGCTCATATTGCGCCTTCGGCGTATGTCCGGATTTGAACGTGCTGGGATTTTTGCCGAGAAGCTCGTCCTCCGAATATCCGGTCAGGCGCGAGAAGGCGCTGTTGACATATTGGATGGCGCCGTCCCGGTCGCTGATCAGCACGCCGACGGGGCTTTGTTCGACCGCCGCCGAGAGCATCCACAACCGCCCCTCGACGCTCTTCGCGCGGGTGAGATCATGGGTGACGCCGACGAAATAGCGTCGGCCCTCCAGCCAGATCTCGCCGATCGAGAGATACATCGGGAACACCGAGCCGTCCTTGCGCCGTCCCGCCACTTCGCGGCCGACGCCGATGATCTTGCGCACGCCGGTGCGGCGATAGGCTTCCAGATAGCCGTCATGGGCCTCGCGATAGGGCGAGGGCATCAGGAGCTTCACATTGGCGCCCAGCACCTCCTCGGCCGCATAGCCGAAGAGTTTCTCGGCCCCGGCGCTGAACAGGAGAACCCGGCCGCGCTCGTCGATCACCACCAGCCCGTCGGCCATGCCGCTGAAGATGGCGTCGAGCTTGATCTTGATGTCCTCCAGCGCCGCGTCGCCGGAGGATGAAACGTCTTCGGGGCGCAGCTTCAGCAGCAGCCCTTCCGAGCCGCCCTTGCCGAGGCGCCAGATCGCGCCGGTGGCGAAAACCTCCGTTTCGTCCTTGCGCCGCACGCTGACGTCGAGCCATTGCCGCGCCGGCGCCAGCCGCCAGGTGAGGGAGGAGTCGATCTCCGCGCCGCCGATCTTCAGCCGCCCCGGAAAGGGGCGTCCCGCGAGCTCCTCCTCGCCATAGCCGGTGAGCGTCTCGGCGCGCCGGTTCATCGCGAGCACGCGGCCTGACGCGTCCATCAGACAGGCGGCGTCAGTCGCCGTTTCGAGAAGCAGATGCGAGAGCGGCCTCTCCTCCACGCGCGGCTCCTTCCCTCAGGCCCGTCTCGGCGCGTCGCAGCCATCGACGAGCGCGTCGAGCTCGGCGGCGAAGAGCGCATAGGGCGAGATTGTTTTCGGCGTGTCCGTGATGAGTTCGTCATGCAGCTTTTGCAGCAGCAGAAGCTGCGGCGTCAGTCCCGCCTGCTCGAAGACGTCGGCCGGCGCGCTCGCGCCGCCGCGCAGCATCAGCCCGGCGATCCGCGCCGCCGCGCAGCGCAGGCGCGTCTCCAGCGTTCGTTGCAGACGCGCTTCCCACCCGTCGCGCGCGGAGAGCGCGGCGGCGCCCGCCGCGATCGCGGGAAGTCCCAGAAGCGCGGCCGCGTCGTCGAAAAGCCGCGCGATCACCGCCACGTCATTGCCGGAAGCGCGGGCGAGATCGACGAGGAAGGGAAAATCCCGCAGCCGCGCGAGAAACATGCGCCGCGACGGCGCCGTCGAGACGGCGTCGAGAATGGAGGGCGTCGCCCCCGGCAGCAGATAGGCCAGATAGGCCTGCAAATCGGCGCGCCAGGCGGCGATCTGCTGTTTCTCGGGCCGCAGCGGCAGGCCGCGTTGCAGCGCCGCGCGGCACAGCATCGACAGCGTGTTTTCGAGTTCGTCGCGGGCGCGGTATTTTTCCTGCGGATCGCGGGTGAGATCGCGCAGCGCCTGGCGCCAGCGCGCGCCCTCCAGAATGGCGTCGAAGGCGAGATAAAGCTCCACGGCGCGGATGAGCAGATCGGGCGTCAGCGGATCGCCGAACAGGAGAAAGCGCGCGCCGGCCTGATCGACGATCCTGTTGCAAATGACCGTCGCGGCGATCTCGCGCGCGAGCGGATGCGCGACGATTTCCGCCGCATGGGTGAAGCGCAGCGATTGCGGGAAATATTCGCTCAGAAAGGCGCGCGCCCAATTGGCGTCGAGAACATGCGGCGCCTCCAGCAGCGCGCGTTTCAGCGCGAGTTTCGCGTCGGCCATGAGCAGCGCGAGTTCGGGGCGGGTGAGCCCCTTCTCGGCGCGCGCGAGCACGTCCTTGCGCGTCGGAAAGCCGTCATTGGCGCGGTCGAGCCGCCCGGCGGCCTCGAAGCGATCCGCGACATCCATGAAGGCCGGGACGTCGTCGCGGGCGCGCAACTGTTCGAGCGAGAGGGAAAGGCTCTGGTGGTAATTGTCGTCGAGCACCGCCGCGCAGACTTCCTCCGTCAGCGCCTGAAGCCGGGCCGGCTGCGGGTCGTTCTTGAACAAAATCTTGAGATTCACTTCATGATCCGAGAGATCGACGCCCGCCGAATTGTCCACGGCGTCGGTGTCGATGCGCCCGCCGTTCAGCGCATATTCGACGCGCGCGCGCTTGGTGAAAGCGAGATTGGCGCCCTCCGCCACGACGCGGGCGCGCAATTGGCCGGCGTTGACGCGCGCCCCGTCATTGGCGCGATCGCCCACGCTCTCGTCGCTTTCGTCGGCGCCCTTCACATAAGTGCCGACGCCGCCCATCCAGATGAGATCGACCGGGGCCGTCAGCAGCAGGCGAATGAGCCCTTCCCCGTCCACGAGCCGATGACGCGCGCCGAGCATGTCGCGCGCCTGCTGCGAGAGTTCGATGTCCTTGGCGTCGCGCCGCCACACGCCGCCGCCCGGCGAGAGTTTGGCGGGATCGTAATTGGCCCAGCTCGATCGCGGCAGATCGAAGAGCCGCCGCCGTTCGGCGAAGGAGACGGCGGGATCGGGATCGGGGTCGATGAAGATATGACTGCCGCTGAAGGCGCCGAGAAGCTTCAACTTGTCGGAAAGGAGCATGCCGTTGCCGAACACGTCGCCGTCCATCGAGCCCACGCCGACGACGGTCACCGGGTCGTGATCCAGATCGCGGCCGAGCTCAAGAAAATGACGGCGCGCGCAGACCCAGGCGCCGCGCGCGGTGATGCCCAGCTTCTTGTGGTGATAGCCGTTGGAGCCGCCCGTCGCGAAGGCGTCGCCGAGCCAGAAGCCGCGCGCGGTCGCAATTTCATTGGCGATGTCCGACCAGGCGGCCGTGCCCTTGTCCGCCGCGACGACGAGATAGGGATCGGGATCGTCGTAGACGCGCATGTCGCGCGGACGCTCCGGCGCGTGCGCGGCGCCCAGATTGTCGGTCAGATCGAGCAGCGCGCCGACGAAGGCGCGATAGGCGGCCTTCCCCTGCCCTTCGCGCGCGATCGGATCGCTCAGCGGGGCCTTCAGCACGAAGCCGCCCTTCGCGCCCTGCGGCACGATGAGCGCGTTCTTGACCATCTGCGTCTGCATCAGATCGAGAATTTCCGCGCGCAGGTCATGCGCCCGGTCCGACCAGCGCAGACCTCCGCGCGACACGGGCGCGCCGCGCAGATGCACGCCCTCGAAGGACGGCGCATGGACGAAGATTTCGACGAAGGGCTTGGGCGCGGGCGCGCTCATCACGCCGAGACTGTCGAATTTGAAGGCGAGCGCGGACCGCGCGCCCGGCGCATAGAAATTGGTGCGCAGCGTCGCGTCGATGAGATTGAAGAGATCGCGCAGCAGGCTGTCGTCGGTGGCGTTCTCCACCTTGTCGAAGGCGACGATGAGGCGCTGGCGGATGTCGGCGAGGGCGTCGAGCGCGCCCTGCCCCGCATGCGCGGGCGCGAAGCGCGTTTCGAAATAGGAGAAGAGAAGCCGCGTCGCCTCGGCCTTGCGCAACAGCGCTTCATAAAGCCGCGTGCGGCCGACGCGCCCGCCGAGCTGCACATAGTAATGACAATAGCCGCGCAGCGCGTCGACCTCGCGCCAGTCGAGGCCCGCGAGCAGGATGAGCTGATTGAGCGGATCGTCCGTCGCCTCTCCCGCCAGCAGCGCGGCGAGCGCGCGCAGGAGCTGCGGCTTCGACGCCGCCGCCCGCCCGCCCTGCGCGGGCCTGACGAGGAAGCTGCGGATGAAGTGCGGCGTCCCCCCCGCCGTAAGCGTGAACAGAGTCTGATCGACGGCGGGAAGGCCCAGATTGTGCAGCATGGGCGTCAGCGCATCGAGATCGTGCGGGCTCTCGCCATAGATGCGGATTTCGAAGGCCGCCGCGCCATCCTGCTGCGCGCGTTGGCGCAGATCGACGGCGACGCCGCCCTGGCTTTGCAGGCGATCGAGCAGGAGAAGATCGCGCCCGCGCTGGCGCGGCGGCGTCAGCTCGGCGTAATTGGGCGGAAACTGAAAGGTCCCGGCGTCGGCGCGGGCCGCGAGCGGAACCGCCCGCTCCACGACGTCTCGCAGCTCTGTGTCCCCGTTCATGCAGACAGGCTTTCCTTGAAGGCGCTTTCACGGGACGCGGACGCGGCCCCGGCTCATTTCAGGCTCTTGCGCATCTCGAGGACATTGCCGTCCGCGCCCTTGTGATATTCGACCGAGTCCATGAGGTTGCGGATGAAGAAGATGCCGCGGCCGCGCTCGCTGAGCTGCTCGACGTCCGGCGGCGGAATCGAGGCGATGTCGAAGCCCTGCCCGTGGTCGTAGACGCGGATGCGAATGTCCCTGTCGGCGATGTCGAGACAGACCTTCACCGTATTGTCGGCGTCGCGCGCACCGGAATATTCGATGGCGTTGGCGACCGCCTCGGTCAGCACGAGATTGAGGTGCCAGGCGAGCGTGTCGCAATCGGGCGCGTCGGCGTCCATCTCCCGGGCGATCTGCTCGGCGATGTTGCCGATCAGCCGCAGGTAGCGCGTCTGGTTGGGAACGACGATGTCGACGCTCATATTGGTGTGCCGCATCTATCCCACGCTCTGGCTGGCGAGCGCCTCCTGCAAACGCGGATAGATGTCGAAGACGCGATTGAGCCGCGTCAGTTCAAACATGGCGCGAACGCGCGGCTGCGGGCCGGCGAGCACCAGCGAGCCGCCGCGCTGCGAGGCGTTCTTGTAGCCCGACAGCAGCGCGCCGAGGCCCGAACTGTCGATAAAGTTCACCGACGAGAGATCGACGACAAGATGCCGGCCGCCCTCTTCCAGAAGGCGCAGGAACCGATCCTTCAGCTCGCCGGAATTATGCGCGTCCAGGCGCTCCTCCCGGACCGCGACGACAATCTGACCATTTTGGGATTGGGTTTCGAGTTTCATGGCCGCTGCGACGCGCTCCCTGTTGTGAACTTAGCTAGGACGCCCCACAGCGGCGTCAATCAGTCGCGCAGCTGGCGCAGCGCAAGCGGCGCGGGCCGAAGCGGGCGTCGCCCCGGCGTGCGGCGCTCCAGATATCTAATCCCAGGGTTTGGAGGTGCAATCTTACCCAGCGACTGGAAGGATGCGCTATGGGCCAGGCTCTCCACGGGAGCGCACGCACGACAGAGGCGGTGCGTCGAACGATACAACTAGTCAAGAGAACTTGAGAGCCCTCGCCAAGCGGCATGGGTCAACCAGAAGACGAAAGAATTCATTCGAGCGGACAATCCTCCATCTTGTTGCTTGGGTAGGATTGACCGACGAGAAATAGCTAAGATATAGCTTTGTTTATGCGAGACCGCTTGGCGATGGGCTGAACTAACAAGCTCAGCATCTCTCATGCTAATTTGCGCAGGCGATGCTCCCTCAAAATTTCAGAGCAGGCCCAATGACAAAGATCATGAGGTTCGTTTTTTTAGTTTGCTTTTTGCTCTGGCTGATTGCTTACGTGGGCTTATATGTCGCAAGGCTAAGTAAATTCGACAACTTCTATTCAGTTGAGTATAGCTACTCACACTACATATTCGGAATTGTCATCATGGCAATTTTCTGTGTGACGTTCGGGATATGCACTTATAAGAATTGGCCCCCGTCTATTCCTGTCGTGAGTTTTGCAGCCATTTGCGGACTTATGGTAATAGCATTTCTATTCCCGCCTGTTACTCCCGTCGACTTTTTCCTGCTGCATGGGAAGGAAGGCAGCCCTTTCAAGAATTGCAAAACAGACTGTGCGCTTGCATTTGAACCCTCCTCTTATCAGTTCGGCTTGAATGAATCGATAGATGTACTCATAATATACTCGCCAGCCGACAGCTTCAAGGAGTGCCTAGGAAGTGGAGTCGGGGATTTATGCAAAAAGATGGTCCTCGGCTTAGAGATCGAGCAGCATTATGGAATGGGCGAGAACTGCGACTTTGCGATCAGCCGCCTCTCAAAGGCAAACTACTATAAGCTGACACTATACGGGTGCAGGTAGCGCGGCCATTCCCAAAAATTGAGGGAACATATTTGGAAACTGCGCGACGCTCCCTTCTGCGGCTGGTCAAACATCTAACGAAGGGTGAACGCCGCCGTCATCCTTAATCCTTCCTTAACCATCTCGCTGCATTAAGGAATCGTCAATAAACCAAGAGCTTGCCGTGACGCAGACCGCCTCCCGCCATATTCGTTTCCGCGGCCGCTCCTTCCCGGCGCTGGCGCTCGAGCCCGAGGCGCCGCTCGCCGGCTGGATCGAGAAGCTCGACGCCTATCTCGCCTGTTCGCCGGCCTTCTTCAGCCGCAAGGCGATCGTCATCGACGTGGCCAGGCTCGACCTGACGCGCCCGGCGCTGGTGGAGCTGCTGCACCAACTGGCGGCGCGCAAGATCCGCGCGCTGGGCGTCGCGGGCGTCGATCCGGCCTGGGCGTCGGATGATCTGCCGCCGATCCTCGCCGGCGGCCGCGACGCGCCGCTGGAAGCTGAAAACGCCGCCGCCAAAACCGCCCTGACGCGCGAGGAGCTTGCCGCCTTCGAGGAGATCGCCGGCGCGCTCAAGGGCAAGGAGGAGACCGCCCTCGCGGAGGACGCCGCGCCGCAGGCGCCGGCCTTCCAGCCGCTGGTGATCGAAGCGCCGGTGCGCTCGGGACAGACGATCTTCTATCCGCAGGGCGACGTCATCGTGATCGGCTCGGTCAGCTCGGGCGCGGACGTCATCGCGGGCGGCTCGATTCACATTTACGGCACGCTGCGCGGCCGCGCCATGGCGGGCGCCTATGGCGAGACGCAGGCGCGCATCTTCTGCCGCCGCCTCGAAGCGGAATTGCTGGCGGTCGGCGGCGTCTATCTCACCGCCGACGAGATCAACGCGCAGATGCTCAGCCAGAATGTTCACATCTGGCTGGAGCGCGAGGACGTGAAGATCGCGCGGCTCGATTAGCGCGCGCGAGCGCGCGGCACTGTTTCAGGATGAAGTGAGGACAAGCAAGATGGCAAAGGTCCTGGTGATCACCTCCGGCAAGGGCGGCGTCGGCAAGACGACGTCCACCGCCGCGCTCGGCGCGGCGCTCGCCCAGCAGGGAAAGAAAGTCGCCGTCGTCGATTTCGACGTGGGCCTGCGCAATCTCGATCTGGTGATGGGCGCCGAACGGCGCGTCGTCTTCGATCTCATCAATGTCGCGCAGGGCGACGCCAAGCTGCATCAGGCGCTCATCCGCGACAAGCGCCTGCAAAACCTCTTCCTGCTGCCCGCCTCGCAGACGCGCGACAAGGACGCGCTCACCGAAGACGGCGTGCGCACCGTCATCACGGAGTTGCGCGAGAAATTCGATTTCATCCTGTGCGACAGTCCGGCGGGAATCGAACGTGGCGCGACGCTCGCCATGCGCTTCGCCGACGTCGCCGTTGTCGTTGTGAATCCGGAAGTCTCGTCGGTGCGCGACTCCGACCGCATCATCGGCCTTCTCGACGCCAAGACCGAGCGCGCCGAAAAGGGCGAGCGCGTCGAGAAACATCTGCTGCTCACGCGTTATGACGCCGCCCGCGCGGGACGCGGCGAGATGCTCGCCCTTGACGACATTCTCGAAATTCTCTCGATTCCGCTGATCGGCGTCGTGCCGGAAAGCGAGGAGGTGCTGCGCGCCTCCAACATGGGCGCGCCGGTCGTGCTGCATCAGGCGGCGAGCGCCCCTGCCCGCGCCTATGCCGACGCCGCCCGCCGGCTGCTCGGCGAAGAGCTGCCGATGAACATTCCCTCCGACAGGAAGGGCCTTCTGGGGCGCCTCTTCGGCAGGAGGGCGGCATGAAGCTGTTCGGCTTTTTCAACCGGGGAAGCTCGGCGCCGGTGGCGCGCGAGCGGCTTCAGATCCTGCTCGCCCATGAGCGCCGCTCGTCCTGCAATTCCGATCTCCTCGCGGCCCTGCACCGGGACGTGCTGGAGGCCATCTCCCGTCATGTCTCGGTCGACCCCGACAAGGTGGAGGTGAAACTGCATCGCCGCGACGGCGTGTCTCTTCTCGAGATCGACATAGAGATGGAAGCCGACGCCATGCGCCCCGGCGAGCGCGCGGCCTAGGACAAACGCCCCTTCGCGCTCCGACGCCGCTTCGGCCGGCGCCGGGGCGGCGCGCGTGGGAGCAGGCGGAACGCGCTGGCGCTCTCCCACCGGCGGTTGCATGTCACAAAAGCGATAAACTTGAGCTTTACAGTTCGTTCAGGAATTCATCTGAACGAAATCGAACGATGACGACGATCGACGGCGAGCGTATCGACCGGGCGCTGGCCGAAATCGGAAAGGCTGTGGGCGCGAGTCTCGTCTTCGACGAGCATCGGGTGGCCACAATCGAATGCGCGCAGGGCGTGCTCTGCTCCATCGAGGCGCCCCGCAACGCCGAGCACGTCTATTTTCACGCGCCCGTGTCGCGTCTCCCCAAAGACAGCCGCGAGGCGGCGCTTCTGCGGAGCCTGCGGCTCAATCTCTTTGGCCTGTCGCTTCCGGGCGCGTGGGTGGCGCTGGACGAGGCGAGCGACGAACTCGTCCTGTGTTACGCCGTTCCGGGCGCGCTGATCGACGGCGATCGCCTCGCCGCGATCATGGCCGCCTTCGTCGAACAGGCCGCCGCCCTGCCCGCCGTGCTCGCGGGCGCGCCGCCGCCCTTCGAGCCGCTTCCCCTCGCCAGCGGGATTTCGACCCTCATCCGGGCCTAGCCGCTTTCCGCCAAAGCGACGCCGGCTGGTCGAGGCGCGCGCGACAGACAGAGACACGGCGCGCCGCCGGGAGCAAAAACCATGTTGACCTCGCTGAACGCCAAGAGACTCAGCATCGGCAATCTGTTCGGGGGAACCCGGACGGCGCCCCCCGGCGAGGGGTTCGGAAAGCTGAAATCCCTGTTCCGCCGGCCGCGGGCGCCCGCGCGCCCGAGGCTCGCCGCTGGGCCGCTCCCCGGCGACCTGCTGCTGAAACGGGTCGGCGCGCGCCACGCCTCCCTGCATCTGGGGCGGCTGCACGCCGCGTCGCCGCGTCCGCGCGTGGCGGCCAAGGCGCCGACCGCCGCCGCGCCCATCGCCGCGCCCGCGACGGCGGCTCCCGCGCCGTCGCCCACGCCCGCGCCGGCCGCGCCGATCGACGCTTTGTCCGCGAAAATCGAGGCGGCTCGCGGCCTTGTCGACGCCGCCGCGCGCTTCGCGGAGGCGCCGCCGCCGAAGGGCGACGTCGCCGCATGGTCGAAACATGAGGCCGCGACGACAGTTGCGCAGCAGAAGGCGGGGGCCGAGATGGAGGCCTGTCTGAAGACCGCCAACGCGCTGTTGGGCGCGGCGACGGGCGATGACGCCCAGACGCTCGCGGCGATGAAGCGCGATCTGGTCGCGCTCGGTGTGAAAACCCATTTCCCCCGACTGTTTTCGGATTTCGCGGCCACGACTTTTTCCCGGGACGAGGCGGTGGCGGCGCTGAAATGCGCCGAACGCGCCGCGCCGGGCAAATTCAAGGGCGTGCTGGCGGAAAACGCGGCGACGCTGGCGAGGCAAATCGACGCTTTCAACGCGGACGCGTCCGAAACGCCGGGCGGCGGCAAGGTCGACGCGGCGGCCTTCGGCCGCCTGCTGGGGTCGATCAGGGAGACTGTCGACGCCGCGCGCCTGCTGTCGATGGCGATGGGCGCGACCTCCGCCGAGGCGGCGGCGGCGGCGCGGCCCGCGCTGGAGGCGCTGGACGCGCTCGCGGCCCTTTGCGCCGCGCGCGCGCCGCTCGTGGCGCTGACGCAGACGCTGGCGGGCGCGGAAAGCGACTATGCGGCTGTCCAGCGGCAGGTTGGCGAGCCGGCCGTCTCGCCCTTTCCGCTGAACGCGGCCTTGCGCGCCTTCGCGGCCTGGCCGCCCCGCCTGTTCGCGGATGCCCGCTCGGACGCCCCGCAGGACCGCGCGCGCGCCGTCCGCAGTCTCGCGGCGATGGCGGGTCTCTTCGCCAGCGGCGAGACGCCGGCGCTGGCGCTCGGCCTGGACGCCGAGTTCGACAAGGCGGCGGGCGTCTTCGCCAACCGCCATTTCATGGCCCTCGCCGATGCGCGGGTGGTCGCGGATTACAAGGCGCTTCACCCGGACTGGGACCCGGCGACGCCTCCGCCTCAGGATCTCGCCGATCTGCGCGCCTCCGCCAGGACGCAAACGCGCGCCGCCGTTTTGCTGCGTCAGGAGTTGACGACCGCGAACCGGCGTCTCGAAGGGCTGCTGAAAATCCCCGCATGGGGCGGGCGGGGCGCTCTCGTCTTCGGCGAGGGCGCCGCCGGAAGCGTCGCCAAGGACGCCAATCTGCTGGCGGCGCTCGCGAAACGCAGCGGCCCCGGCGCCGGGCGCGACGCCGCCTTCCTGCTGGCGCAGATTTCGGACCTCGAAACGCGCGCGATCGCGGCGGAGCAGAGGCTGTTCGGCCTGCATGGCGCGTTCTTTTTCGCGCCGCCCGGCGTCGATGTCGGGCCGGAGAAATGGACCGGGCTGCAAAACCGTCTGATCGACGCCGGCGTCCAGCCGACGGGGCCGGAGGAGATCGAGGCGGCGCGGCGGCAGGGCGTCCCGCTCGCCGCCAATCCGGCGATCGAGGCGAAGATCGCCGCTTTCCCGGAGCCGGTGAAGTCCTATGCGCTGAGCTTTCCGCCGGACATCCGCGCCCGTTTCGGCGATCTTCGGCTGCGGCCCCTGCCCTCCCCCGATCCCGACCATCCGCTGGCCCATGTCGGCGTGACGAACAAGGACCTCCGCAAGCTCGGCCTGACGGACACGGACGCCGCCGCGCTGCGGGCGAAAGTCGCCGGGATCGCCCGCCAGGGCGTGCTCAGCATGGCCGAGGTCAAGGAGACCGTCGCGGCGGTGAACGCGGCCGTCGACAAGGTGCTGCGCAGCGAACTCGGGCAGGAGCTGATCGACGCCTCCGCCGGGGCGTCGGCGGCGGCCGAAGCCCGGCGTCTGCTTCAGGATCTGCTGCTCGACGCCGTGATCCTGCACGCCAGCGGCGCGCGGACCGCCCCCGACCTCACCGGAAATCTCGATCTCGCCGCCAACGACCCGCGCGTCGTCGCGCGCTTCACATATGCGAACGGGCAGAAGCTGCCCGAGGTGTTGGGCCAGACCGGGATTCAGGAGCTCGCGCTCGGCGCGGAGAGATATGTCGATCTGGAAATGCGGGTCGTCGACCTCGTGGAGGAGCGTCTGCGCATCCAGAAGGACAGCGACGCGGCGAAACGCTTTCTCCAGGAGCAGGCGTCGCCGGCGCCCGGCGGCCTTGGGCTGGAGATAGATTCCGACGATCCGCGCGGCCTTTCCAGCGCCAGGGCCATTCTCGGCGCCCTTGGCGCCCATCGGAGACTGGAGGCCGCGCCCGACGACGCCGATGCGCGAAAGCTGCTCGACGACAGCCTGAACCAGTTGCGCGGCTTCGACGCGCAGCGGATGCGCCGGCCCTGGACCGGCAAGATCGCCGCCATGCTCGGGCGCGGGGCGAAGCCGTCGTTCGAGGATTTGGCGCGGCTCGAAGCGGCGGCGGAAGCGATCGTCCAGGTCCGGCAGAGCGCGCCGCTCGCCCTCGACGACACGCGCCGCCGCATCGCGGCCATCGGGGGAGAGATGAACGACCTCCTCGCCGAGCGCGCCCGACATCGGGACGCGATCAGCCACGTCCGGCAACAGGCGCGCGCCGCGCTGCTCTCCGTCTGGCCGCGCGACGCCCGTGACGTCGTCGTCCGGGACGGGAAGCTGGCCGCCGGTTTCGACCCCTCCGCCCATCGCGACAAGGTGGTCAAACAGCTCGAGGCCTGGGGCCTCGACGTCAAGACCTTCGCGCCCGAGATCGATTCGGTTCTCTACGGGTCGGTGGGAAAATCCGACATCGCGTCCTGGCGCGCCGAATCGACCTTCTCGAAGCAGGGCAAGGACTATCTCAAGGAGACGGCGCCGATGCTGACGCCGCGCCGCGCGGCGCAGATCGTCGGCCATCGCGAGATGGATCGGGAGACGAAACGGGCGCTGCTGTCGCTCATCGACGGGATGCGGGACGGCGACAAGCTCAATCTCAAGACCGGCCAGAAGATCACGCTGGACAGCGGCAAGATTCCCGTGGAGCCGACCGGGCTTGCCGGCGTCCGCGCGAAGCTCGCGGGCTCCCGCATCGGCCAGTTCGAGATCGAGATGGGCGGCGACGGCTACAAGCTGAACCTGCGCGTCGGCAATGAGGGCCGCGCCTCCGTCGAGGCGGTCGTCGGACAGAATTTCGACCTCGGGGGTCCGGTCGTCCAGGCAAAAATCGAGGGCGCGGTCGGCGTCGACGGCGCGCATGCGCGGCTGAATGGCGTGTCGATCAGCTTTCCGAAATCCGACGCGGGCCGCGAGTCCCTGCTCGCGCTCGTGCACAAGATGACGGAGAATCAAGAGATTAAAATGTCCGATCTGGCGAGCGCGAGCGACGTCGCCCGGTCGCGGGAGACGCAGACCAGGGCCGGCGCCACGGCGCGTTTCGGCGCGAAGGTCGAGGCCACGGCTCGAAGCGGCGCCGGCGAGGAGAAGCAGGGCGGCGGCGCGACCGTCGATCTGGCCGCGGCCGCCGGCAAGGGCTGGAAGAACACCGATACGGGCAATATCAACAAGCGCACTCTGAAAGGCGAGGTCGAGACCTCCGTCGCCATCGGCGCCAGCGCCGGCCTCTACGCCCGACTCTACAATCCGCTCAATTACGGGACCGGACAGGCCGCGCGCGACAATGGCGCGCGGGAGAGATTCGGGAACGCTTACAATATGGAAAGCGGGGTGGGGAACACCGATCTCGCCAATATCGGCGCCTCCGCGACGTGGAACTACACGCTGAAATGGAAGACGGGCTACACCGGCGACGGGATGGTGACGTCGGGCGAAAAGGTGCGCCAGACCAGCGCGGCGTCGGGGCCGATCTTCGCCATGGCCGCCGTCATCGACGCGGGCCTGCGGAGCCGCATCGACGCGCCGAAGCCGGGCTCCCCTGATGAGGCGCTCTCGCGCGACATCGGCCTTCTGATGGGCGCGATGACGGACAATGACGTTCTCGCGGTGACCTATGGGCTCAAGGCGGACGCCATGGCGCAGGCCAATGCCCTGCTCGGCAAGGCGAAGACGCTGCGCCGCGACGGCGCCGGCCTTCAGGCCGAGGCGCTGGAGACGCGGGCGCGGTTGATCGTCGACGACGAGGCCTCCTATCACCCCACCAAGATCGCTCTGGTCGCCAACACGATCGACAAGCGTGAGAATGTCGTCGCCAATGCGCGCTTCATTCAGTGGGGCCAATTCTCGGACGGGAAGATGGAGCGCCCCGCGATGATCCTCGCCGTTCCGGCCGCGGGCTGATTCGCCGCGCAGGACAGGATCGACGCCGTGATTCGTCGCCCGCCCGCCGGCCCCGCCGCCCGGCGGCGGACGAAAATAAATCTGTCCCCACCCCCCCAAACCGGCCGTATGGTTAAGGGCCGTTAAGGATAAACGGCTTGCCGGAATCGGCGAATCGTGTGTTCTTAACGGAACAAACGGGGGTTTGGCCTCAAAAGCGTATTGGAGGAAATTATCGTGGCGGCGGCTTCCCTGCGTCGGGACATTGAGACTTCGGATGCGCGCATCTCGGCCCATGCGCGACTCCTGTCCGAGCAGTTGCAGAAGCTCGGCGAACGACTGTTTCCGCCCGACAGCCAGAAGGCGCTGCGCTCCTTCTCGTCCGGCGAGGCGGCGAAACTGCTGCATGTCTCGGACGGCTATCTGCGGCAATTGTCGCTCGACGGCGTCGGCCCCGCCCCCGCCACCACCGCCTCCGGGCGGCGGCTCTATACGCTCGCCCAGATCAACGAACTGCGCCATCACATCGCCAACGCCAAGCCGCGCGAGGCGCACAAGATCCTGCCGCGCCGGCGCGAGGGCGAGAAGCTCCAGATCATCGCCTGCGCCAATTTCAAGGGCGGCTCCGCCAAGACCACGACCGCGCTCTATCTCGCCCAATATCTGGCGCTGTCCGGCTTCCGCGTGCTCGCGGTCGATCTCGATCCGCAGGCGTCGCTCTCGGCCATGCTCGGCCTGCAGCCGGAATTCGATCTCGGCGAGGGCGACACGATCTACGGCGCGATCCGCTACGACGGCCGCCGCCGCCCGGCGCGCGACGTCGTGCGCAAGACCTATTTCGACGGGCTCGATCTCGTGCCGGGCAATCTCGAACTCATGGAGTTCGAGCACGAGACGCCGCAGGCGCTGGCGCGGGGGCTGCGTCCCGAGGGCGGCATGTTCTTCGAGCGGCTCGGCCGGGCGCTGGACGAGATCGGGGCGGACTACGACATCGTTGTCATCGATTGCCCGCCGCAGCTCGGCTATCTGACGCTCGGCGCGCTCTGCGCCGCGACGGCGCTGCTCGTCACCATTCATCCGCAGATGGTCGACGTGGCCTCCATGTCGCAATTCCTGCTGATGGCCTCGGATCTAATGGCCGTGGTGCGCAAGGCCGGCGGCGACCTCACCCATGATTTCATCCGCTATGTCATCACGCGGCATGAGCCGCATGACGGGCCGCAATCGCAGATTGTCGCGCTGCTGCGCGGCCTGTTCGGCGAGGAAGTGCTCGCGGCCACCGTGTGGAAATCCACCGCCATCGCCGACGCGGGCCTGTCCAAGCAGTCGCTCTATGAATTGGAGCGCAGCGCCGTCGGCCGCGCCACCTACGATCGCGCCATCGAATCGCTCGAGGCCGTGAACAGCGAGATTCGCGGCCTCATCCTCGCCGCCTGGGGGAGGCCCGCATGAGCCGCCGCAATCTCCTCACCAATCTGCTGGGACCGGCGCAGTCGCCCTCCCCCGCCCTTGAGACGAAATCCGCGGGCGGGCCGGCCGATGAGTTGGCCGCGGCCAACTCCGCCGTCCGCCCCCGCGCCCCCGCCGGCGCGGTGCGGGCGATGAGCCTCACCCTCGACCGCATCGAGGAGGAGTCCCGCGCGTTGCGCGTGGCTATGGCCACGGGCGCCTCCGTGGTCGAAATCGACCCGGCGGCGGTCGATCCCGCCTTTCTGCGCGACCGGCTCGCCGAGCCGGAGGGACCCGACTTCGAGGCGCTGAAGGAGTCGATCCGCCTCCACGGCCAGACCGTGCCGATCCTGCTGCGCCCGCATCCGACCGATGAGGGGCGCTTTCAGGCCGTCTATGGCCATCGCCGCCTGCGCGCGGCGCAGGAGCTGGGGATCAAGGCGCGCGCGGTGGTGCGCGTTCTCGACGATCGCGAACTGGTCCTCGCCCAGGGCATCGAGAATTCGGCGCGGCGCGATCTTTCCTTCATCGAGCGCGCGCTCTTCGCGCTGGCGCTGGAGACCTCCGGCTATGACCGGCCGGTGATCATGGCGGCGCTCTCCACCGACAAGACGGAACTCTCCAAGATGCTCACCACCGCCCGCGCCCTGCCGGCGCCGGTGGTGCGCGCCATCGGCCCCGCGCCGCGCGCCGGCCGCCGGCGCTGGATGCAGTTCGCCGAGTTGATGAAAAGCCGCGAGGCGGCGCGACGCGCCGAGATCGCTCTCGCCGGGCTTGATCCCGAGACCGATACGGACGCGCGGTTTCTGCGGGCGCTGGCCGCCGCCGAGGCGCCGGCGCCCCGCCCCGCCCCGGAGATGATTCGCCGCGCCGACGGCGCGCCGCTGGCGCGCATGAAGCGCGAGGGCGCGGCCACGGTGCTGCGCTTCGACGAAAAGGCGGCGCCGGAGTTCGCGGAGTTCGTCGCGGCGCGGCTCGCCGGGCTTTACGAGGAATTCCGTCGGCGCGACTAGCGCCGGCGGCTGTCGCCACACCAACCAGAGGAAGACGCGCAAAAGAAAAAGGCCCCCGAAACGTCACCGCCCGGAAGCCCTTCTCGATGTGTAGCAACTAAGAGAATCACACTTCCGCACATTGCTGTCAAGCGCGGCCGCCGTTCTCGGCGAGCGGGATTCTTTTGCCCGAATGAGGGCATTTCAGATGACGACGCAAACGACGACGCCCTTTGGGCGGCGGCCGCTGTCGCTCGCCGTGGTGGCGAGCCAGGCGGCGGCGCGGGCTTTCGCGCAGACGAGCGGCGGGGCAGGGGGCGCCAGCCCCGTGGTGCACAAATGGCGGCTGTTCCGGTCGCTGACCGAGGCGAAGGCGCGCCTCGGCGTCGGCGACCGCGCCTTGTCCGTGCTTTACGCCCTGTTGAGTTTTCATCCCGAGACGGCGCTGTCGCCGCCGGCGCCGGAGGACGAGACGCGCGCGGCGCTGACCGTCTTTCCCTCCAATCGCGAATTGTCCCTGCGCGCCCATGGCATGGCGGCGGCGACCCTGCGCCGGCATCTCGCCAGCCTCGTCGAGGCCGGGCTGATCCTGCGGCGCGACTCGGCCAATGGCAAACGCTTCGCGCGCCGCGCCGAGGGCGGCGACATTTCGGAAGCCTTCGGATTCGATCTGACGCCGCTGGTGATGCGGGCGGAGGAGATCGGGCGAATGGCGGAGGAGGGCCGCGCCGAGGCCCGCGCCCGCGGCCTGTTGCGCGAGAAGATCACGTTGCTGCGCCGCGAGGCCGCCAAGATGATCGAGACGGGCCTCGCCGAGGGCGTCCCCGGCGACTGGGCGGCGCTCAATCTGCGGCTGGCCCATCTGTGCGCCGAGCCGCTGCGGCTGTTGTCGACCGCGCAACTCTCGGAACGCGCAAAGGCGCTGGACGCGTTGGCGGCCGAGGCGCGCAAATGGCTGGAAAGCTTCGTTCTTCACGAAAATATGAGCGCCAGTGAGTCCCGAAACGAGCGTCATATACAGAATCAAACCACAAACCATTCCGATCTTGAACCTCGCCTTCGAGAAGGCAGGGCGGAGCCGTCCGGGGTCACGGGCGACGCCGTCGACGCCGAAAGGGCAGGGGAGGCGGAGGACGGGCCGCTCGAACGCAAGTCGCGGGGCGGGCCGTCGGCCCGGCCCTATCCGCTCGGGATGGTGCTGCAAGCCTGTCCCGACATCGCCGATTACGCCAAAAGCGGCGAAATCTCCTGCTGGCGCGATCTGATCGACGCCGCGGCCATCGTGCGCTCCGCGCTCGGCGTCTCGCCGGACGCCTGGCGCCAGGCGCTGGAGGCGATGGGAGAGGACGACGCCTCGATCGTCATCGCCGCGATCCTGCAACGGGGCGAGGAGATCACATCCGCCGGCGGCTATCTGCGCGCCCTGACCGCCAAGGCGCGGACAGGGGAGTTTTCACTCGGGCCGGTGCTGATGGCGCTGTTGCGCGGGAAGTCGGCGAAGGCGGCGCGCGAGCGGAAGAGGGCAGGGTGATGGTTGAAATCGGGTTGCGCGCGGGCGCCGCTGGAGAGAAGCGAGCCTGGCGCGTGTTGCGCTGTAATGACAGCGGCTTATATATGTCATGACACGCTTTCAGGGACAGGCGCCTATGCTGAGCATCCGGGATCCTCGTGCGGCGGAACTCGCAAAGAGACTCGCCGCTCAGCGCAAGACCACAATGACCGAGGCGATTATCGTGGCGTTGGAGAACGAGCTGAAACGGGAGCGAGAGTCGCTGCCGCTCGCCGACCGGCTTGCCCGGTTGGCGGAAAAGGCGCGACGGCTCGCCGGCCCAGAGGCGCGTGATGTCCCCAAGAATGAAATAGACGGCTTCTGGGGACAATAATGTTCGTGGATGCCTCCGCGATCGTGGCTCTCCTTTGCGGCGAGCCTGACGCGGCCGAGCTCGCGCAGCGGCTCGCCGCCGCGGAGCGCCGATTCACCTCGCCGGTGGTGAGGCTGGAAGCCTGCATGGTGCTTGCGTCGAGGCTCGATATTGCCCCATCGCAGGCAAACGCCTTGTTCGATGATTTTCTGGAAGAGGCGGATGTGTCGATCGTTGCGATCGATGACAGGATTGGAGCGCTCGCCGTCGCCTGTTTCGAGGCTTTCGGCAAAGGAAGGCATTCGGCCCGACTCACTCTCGGTGACTGCCTGTCCTATGCCTGCGCCAAGGCCTATCGCTCGCCGCTGCTGTTTAAAGGCGACGACTTTTTACAAACCGATGTCGCGGCGATCAATCCAGACGCGTCCCGCACAGAGCAAGGTCAGTAGCCGCATTCGCAGGCGGACGAATGTTTCGGCGGGGGCGGCGATTCTTGCTTTCCCGGCCTTTTTCCCGACGGCTGGGGATGGCCGGGCAGGCGTGTCTGGAGGAATTTGGCCTGGATCTGCGGGGGCGTTGCGCCATGTCCGATAAGCGCACATTATCGGACATGGACGGAAGACGACAGGTCCGGCGCATTTGACCGGAATACAGGCCGTAAAGCGCCGCGTATAGCGCCCCAGTTCGCGGAAGGCGCAACTGCCGACGCGCAACGCGCCTTCAGGACGTTCTTCGACAAATGCCAGAAATAGACGCAGCGCAGGCGCAAAGGCGCCGTCACGGATTTTCCCATCGCTCGCCCGCGACCCAGGTCGCGCGCACGGCGATCTCCAGCGGGTCGATGGCCGCCATGTCGGCGCGATAGCCCGGCGCGAGCCGGCCGAGAACGTGTTCGAGGCCCAGAAAATGCGCGGGGGCGTCCGAGGCGAACGACAGGGCGCGCTCCAGCGGGAGCCCGAGCAGCCGCACGCAATTGCGCACGGCCTGCGCCATGCCGATCGCCGATCCCGCGAGGGCGCCCTCCTGCGTGCGGCAACTGTCGTCGCGGACGGTGACGCTCTTGCCCTGAAGATCGAACGCCGCGCTGAGTCCGCCGACCGGCGGCATGGCGTCGCTCACGAGCATGGGGCGGCCGACGCCGCGCATGGCGAGGCGGAGCATGGCGGGGGCGACATGCGCGCCGTCGACGATGAGCCCGTAGAAGGCGCCGGGCGTTTCGAGCGCGGCGGCGACGGGGCCGGGCTCGCGGGCGGTCAGCGGGCGCATGGCGTTGAAGAGATGGGTGAAGCCCGTCAGCCCCTCGGCCATCGCGGCGCAGGTCTGCGCATAGGTCGCCATGGAATGACCCAGCGCGACTTTCGCGCCCGAGGCGACGAGATCGGCGATGAAGCCATCGGGCGTTTCTTCCGGCGCGAGGGTCACGAGCAGCGCGCCGGCGCGAAAGCCCCCGAGCATCCTGCGATGATGGGGCAGGGGACGCCGGATGAGGTCCGGCCGATGCACGCCGGGCTTTTCGGGTGACAGAAACGGCCCTTCGAGATGGAGCCCGAGCACGCCGGGCGTGCGCGTCTTGGCCACGGCCACGGCGTCGAGCGCCGCCACCATCTTCTCGTCGCTGTCGGTAATGAGCGTGGGCAAAAAGCCGGTCACGCCGAAGCGGCGGTGCGCCGCCGCGATTGTCAGGATCGCTTCCGGCGTCGGATCGTCGTTGAACAGAACGTCGCCGCCGCCATTGATCTGAAGGTCGATGAAGCCCGGCGCCAGCCATGCGCCGGGCGGCGCGTTGAACGCCTCGATTGACGCGGGGAGGTTCGCGCGCGCCGTCAGCGCCACGATATGGCCGCCCTCGATAACCACGGCGGCGTTGTCATGCCGATGGCGTCCGTCGAAGACGACGTCGGCGGCGACGGCGTGTCGGGCGGGAGGGTTCATCGCGTTCGCGTGATCTTGCGCAGATGACGCGGCCGGTCGGCGTCCATGCCGCGTTTGGCCGCCAAACGCACGACCATTGCGTAAAAGCTCTGGATCAGACAGATGGCGTCCGCTTCCGCATGCTCGGGGGGCAGCGCCGGGAGCCGGTCCGGCGCATGCTCCTGCGCCGAGGTGATGAAGACCGCCGCGCCTTTCGTCCGCAGATCGGCCGCCAGCTCTGTCATGCCCGCAGCCGCCGCGTCGGTCGGCGCGAACATCAGCACGGGAAAGCGCGGCGAGACCAGAGCGACCGGCCCGTGCAGAAATTCGGCCGCCGAAAAGGCCTCCGCATGGAGGTTCGACGTTTCCTTCAGCTTCAGCGCGGCCTCGCGCGCAATGGCCAGCGTCGGACCGCGCCCGATCGTGACGACGCTGCGCGCGTGAGCCAGCCCCTCCAGCAGGCCGCCCCAGTCGAGCCCGGCGGCGGCGGCGAGGCGATCCGGCAAACGGTCGATCGCGCGCGCAAGCGCCGCGTCGCGCGCCCATATCGCCACCAGTCGCGCGAGCGCCGCCGCCGATGCGATGAACGTCTTTGTCGCGGGGATGCTGAGCTCCGGACCCGCCGCCATCGGGAGAACAAATTCACAGGCGCGCGCCAACGGGCTTGCCGTGTCATTGGTGAGGCAGGCGGTCACGGCGCCGCAGCTTCGCGCGTCGGCGGCCTGTTCGACGATGTCATTGCTCATGCCCGATTGCGAAATCGCGAGAAAGAACTGGCCGGCGAGACGCAGGCGCCGATGGTAGATCGTCGTGATGTTCGGCGCGGCGGCGGCGACGGCAATGCCGAGATAGCGTTCGATCAGATGCTTGCCGAAGGTCGCGGCATGCGCGGAACTGCCGCGCGCGCAGGTGACGACGAGCTGGGGCGGCGCGCGCAGCAAGCGCTCCGCGAGCACGGGGAGGATCGCGCCGAGCGCCTCGCCCTGCCGACGCACGGCCTCCGGCGCCTCGCTGATTTCGGAACGCATTTGCGTCTCGATGACCGTCATTCGCGTCGGCTCCGCTCGCATGCTTCTCGCAGGAAGATTGAGCCTGACGCCCCGGAAGGCAAGTTTCGGCGATCTCGCGCAAGCGGCGGCGCAGAAACTTGGCTTGACGTCCTTTTCACATCTTCCATATGGCGCATGTCAACTGGAATCGCGCCCATGCGCCCGACGGAAACGGAACGACAAAGCCCGCGCTACGCCCGGATCGACGTTTGGGAGCCGGATGAGATTCTGGAGTCGATCATCGAGGGGCAGTTTTCGGCCGTCGCCGCGGTTCGCGCCGCCCGGCCCGCGATCGAGCGCGCGGGCGTTGCGATCGAGCGCCGGCTGCGTGGTCCGGGGCGACTTGTTTACGTCGGCGCCGGCACCTCCGGCCGCCTCGCCGCTCAGGACGGGGCCGAGTTGATGCCGACATTCGGCTGGCCGCAGGATCGGCTGCTGCTGCTCATCGCCGGCGGCCCGAACGCCCTGCTGCGCGCCGTCGAAGGCGCGGAAGATCAGGACGAGCAGGCCATTGAAGCGGTTCGCGCGCATGGGATCAAGGCGTGCGACGTGGTCATCGCGGTGGCCGCCAGCGGCACGACGCCCTTCACGCTCGCCTGTTTGCGCGAGGCGAAGATGAATGGCGCGCTGACGATCGGCGTGGCGAACAATCCGGGGACGCCGCTGCTGAAGGAAGCCGACCATGCGATCTTTCTCGAAACAGGGCCGGAGCCGATCGCCGGCTCGACGCGCATGAAGGCGGGAACGGCCCAGCGCGTCACGCTGATCCTGCTGTCGTCGCTCGTCATGATCCTGCTCGGGCGCGTCTATGAGGGTCTGATGGTCGACGTGCAGGCCACCAACAGGAAACTGCACCGACGCAGCGAGAAAATTCTCTCGCGCCTCACCGGCCGCGACGCCGAAGAAATCGACAGGGCGTTGCGACACGCCAACGGGAGCGTGAAGCTCGCCTTTCTGCTGTTGCAAGGCTTCGGGCGCGAGGAGGCGGAAGCGGCGCTGTCGCAGGCCGACGGCCATCTGCGTCGCGCGATGAGCCTGATCGTCGAAGGCGCGGCCGCCGCGCAACCCTCCTTGCGCGCCGGCTGAGGCGGGCGTCGGATAATCACAGACGCGCCCCCTTGCCGGCGCGTGTCGGCGGCGACATTTCGCTTGCATACCCGTGACGCCGATGACCTCCGCGACGCGCTTCAGGCCAGCCCTATCGCACGAGTCATCGGCGCCGCCCGTGTTGATCGGAAGCGGAGCAGAGTCCATGGGCGCCATCAATGGAAAGATTGCGAAACTGGCGCAGGCGGCCGTCTGCGTCCTTGCGATTCCGATCGGCGCCCCGCGATCCGCCGAGCTCCCGCCGAAGGCGGATCTGGCGCGGCCATCGCTCTTCGACCCGTTCATAGCGGGGAACGATCTCTCCGCTCCGCGTTATCAGATCGCCCGACATGTCGCGCGCCGCGTCATGCCGGCGGAGGAGGCGCCTCAGGAGCCGGAGCCCGGCGGCGCGACAGGCGAGGCGCTCGCCGCCTGCGAGAAGGGCAACGGAAAATCCGAGAGCCTGAGCTTGCCCGGAACCAAGGGCGAGATCAAACTCGATCGCTGCTATCGCGGTCGCGAGCAGCTCGTTTGCAGCCTTGCCGCGCTGTCCTTGCAGGCGAAGGCGCTCGTGCAGGATTTCGCCAGGATCGTCGAAGCGAATTATCCCGACGTCGCCAATGTCGACGCCATTTGCAGCATGGCGCCGGAGAACCTCTCCGCCCATATGGAGAAGGCCTCCACTTTCGTGGCGAGGTTCAGGGATTTGCGCAACGAATACGACCGGCGCCTCTCCTGTGTGGCGAAAGTCGAGCAATCCCTGCAACAGGTCAGCCTCGCCGATATGCCGCGTTCGGACGAAATCCTGAAATCCATGAATGACACTTTGCAGGGAGACCTGAAGGACGTCGCCGCGACACGGCAGCGGCTTCTCGATCTCGCCGAGCGGATGGATGCGTCGCAGAGGGCGATCGCCGTGATCCAGAAGATTCATCGGACCATGTGCATCGCCCAGACGCCGGAGCCGGCGAGCAGCGCGGCCGTCCAGGACAAACCGGCCACGCCGCTCGCGCCGCCGCCGGGGCCGAATTTCGTCCCGACGAAAAAATAGCCAGCTCCCACGGATAGAGACGCCCGAACAAGCGGGCGTCGCTCAAGACGGATCACCCCGATGGCGAGACCAGGGATATGTGCGACGGGAGCCGTCTGGTTGGTCTGCCTCCTGGCGTTTTGGGCGCCGCCCGCCTTCGGGCAGGAGCGGATTCTCAATGTGCTCGGATGGAATGATTACATCGACCCGGATGTGATCATGGCGTTTACCGAGGAAACCGGCGTCAGGGTGACCTACGACTCCTACACGTCGGATGCGGCGCTTGAGAAAAGCCTCGCGACCGGGAGTTTCGACGTCGTCATGGTCTCCGCGCCGACCCTTGCGAAACAGCTCGCGAGGGGCGTCTATCTGAAGCTGGATCAGACCCGGCTTCCCAACAGGACATATCTCTGGCCGGCGATCATGGAGCTGCTTTCGACTTACGACACCGGCAATCGCTTCGCCGTCAGCTACATGTGGTTCACCCTCGGCATTGCCTATAATCTCGATAAAATCCGGGAGGCCGGCGAAACCGCCACGCCCCGCCGCGCATCGGCGCGGCCCGTCGCCTCACCGACGCTCGACTCCTGGAGCGTGTTGTTCAAACGCGACTCACTTCGCAAATTTTCCAATTGCGGCGTCGGCCTCATCGACAGTCCCGAAAATCTGCTGGCGGTCGCGCGGCGATATTTGTGGTCCGACTGGTCGTCAGCCGATGGCCTGTCGCATGAGACGGACCTCAAACGCGCGGGCGACATGCTCGGCGCCGTCCTGCGCGACGTGAGAAAAATCAGCCTGTCGAATTATGTCGCGGCGCTCGCGAATGGCGAGATTTGCCTCGCCATCGGCTATTCGCTGGACAGTTACCGCGCGCGCGATCAGGCGCGGGAAGCCAAGAACGGCGTCGAGATCACCTATGTGATTCCGCGCGAGGGCGCGCCCGTGCTGATCGACAGTCTTGCTATTGTGAAGGGCGCTCCGCATGTCGCGGAAGCCTATCAGTTCCTCAATTTCCTCATGCGGCCGGACATCGCCGCCCGCAACACCGGCTTCACCCATTCCGCCAATGGCGTTCTCGCGTCGAAACCTCTGGTGGACAAGACGATCGCCGCAGACAAAGCCATCTACCCGGACGCCGCCCTCGTCGAGAGGCTGTTCGTGCCCGAAAAAACCCGCGCTCCGACACAGGACGCCTTTCTCCGCGAATGGGCGCGGATGAAATGACGGCGCCTCAGCCTGACTCGGTCAGAGAGCGCTTTCTTTTTTCGCGCGCGATCGCCTGATCGAGGGCCTGGAGAAATCGCGAGCGGTTCCCGCTCGAAAAGGGCGGCGGACCGCCGGTCGTCTCGCCGGTCGAACGGATATGCTCCATGAGCGAGCGCTGCGCGAGCGCCAGTCCGATCGAATCCGTCGTGAAGGGCCGCCCATAGGGCGCGATCGCATGCGCCTCCTTCGCCAGCGCGCGCGCCGCGAGGGGGATGTCGCTGGTGACGACCACGTCGCCGGCGACGATATGGTCGGCGATCCAGTCGTCCGCGGCGTCCGGGCCGGCCTCCACGACGATCCGCGTGATCAGCGGCGACGCCGGGATTTGCATGAAGCTGTTGGAAATCACGAAGGTTTGCAGCCCGTAGCGGACCGCGACCTTGTAGGTCTCCTCCTTCACCGGACAGGCGTCGGCGTCGATGTAGATGCGTATTGTCATGATGTCAGGATAGCACAGGCGATCCGCCGACGCAGGCTCGCGCGCACTCACGCGCATTCATTGACGGGGGCTCGCCTGCGGCGCCAAGATCAGGCCGGGCGGCGCCTGTGACCGGGCAAGCGACAAAGGCGGCGTCTCTCGCGGGGCCACAAGGCTCCCCGCGCAGAGCATGCGGGGGCAGGCCATGAAATTCAGTTTCCTGACGAAGAACCTCGACCAGCACGACTTCATTGCGCGCGCCGTCGCCGTCGTGGCGATCGTCGCGGCCGCCGTGGGGCTCGGCCTTCTGTTCTGGAGGCTGTCGATCTTTCTGCCGCTCGTCTTCGCCACGATCGTTCTGGCCGTCGGCTGGCGCGCGGCCGCGGAAAGCGTTGCAAGGCGCCTGGGGATCGGGCCGGGGCTGTCGCTCCTCGCCGTCGCCCTGGCGCTCGTCGCGGGGCTGGCCGTCGGTTCGACGGCGTTCGGCGGCCAGCTTGTCCGCCAATATGACGAAGTGGCGCTCGACGTTCCGGCCGCGATGGCGCTCATCCAGCGTCTCGTCGAGGAGCATCCCTGGGCCCGTTTCATCGAGACATTCGTTCTTGAACTCGATTACTCCAAGGCCGCGGCTCCGATCGCCCAACACATCGGCGCGGCGCTCGGATCGGTGGGCGCGGCCCTCGCCACGACGCTCGTCGCCATCATCGGCGCGGCCTATCTTTCCGCCGATCCGAAAGGGCATGTCGACGGGATTCTGGCGCTGACGCCGGCGCAACAGCGGGACAGGATGGCGGCCTTCCTCCACCGCTCGGGGGGCGCGTTGCGCCAGTGGATGCTGTTGCAATTCTATGTCGTCGCGATGAACACGGTCTTCGCCGGCGTGGCGCTGTGGGCCTTTGGCGCGCCGGCGCCGCTCGCCCTCGCGACGATCAGCGGAATGCTGGCCTTCGTGCCCTATTTCGGCTCGATGATCGCGCTTGTCGTCGGCGCTTTGGTGGCCTTGCCGCATGGCGTCGATCAGGCCGCCGCCGTTGCGATCGCCATCGCCGGAGCGAGCTTCGTCGAGGGGTATCTCATCACCCCGTTTCTGCAAAGCCGCTCCCTGAGCGTGCCGGCTGTCGTGCTGCTGTTCTGCATGCTCGCCTTCGGCGCGCTGTTCGGGGCCATGGGCGTGGTGCTGGCGGTCCCGGCGACCGTGGTGCTGGCCGTCGCCTATGATGTGATCGCGCAGCCTTCGGGAGGCTGAAGACCGTCCCGCGCCGCCAGCCGATCCCGGCGCATCGGGCGTGAAAACAGTCGACAAAGCGCCGCCGTCGGCTAGGATTCGGCCATGTCGCTTCTCGATTCGCGGTCGCCGCCGGACGCCGTTTCTCCCGCAAGGCGGCTCGCGCGTCCGCGTCGCGCCGCGCCGCCGGCGGCCGAAAGTGCGCCGCAGATCCTGCCGCTTCCGCGCTGGGCGCGGCCCTCCGGCGCCGATCGCGGCAGCGCGTTCTTCGCCGGCGCCGGGCTCGCCCTCCTCGATCATCTGCTGCGCGCCGGCCCCGACGGCGGCGAGCCCGATTTCGCGGGCTGCCTGCGCCAGCGGCTCGCGCTGCGCGCCGCCGAGAGCGGGGCGGCGCTGGCCCGGCTGCGCGAGGACGCCGCCGCGCTGCGCGACGCCCAGCATCTGGCCGGCGGCGCCGAGCCCAGCCCCGCAGGGCGCATTCACCGGCTGTTCCGGCTCTTCGCCGCCTCTCCCGCGCGCCCCGACGCGGCGGCCCTTGCGCGCGCCGTCGCGCTTCTCGGCTGGTCCGGGAGCGACGCCGGCGCAAAAGGCGAGGGGTTGGCCGAGGTCATGGCGGAAGTCTTGCGGGCGGGCGTGGCGGAGGCGCCCGATCCGCTCGCCGCCGCGGCGCAGGCCAGCGCGGCGGCGATGGAGATCTGCGCCGGCGCCCCCGACGCGGAGATTGTCGCGCTCTGGGCGGCCGACCTGGCGCTGGCGGCGCGGCTGAACTGGGCGCGGCCGGTTCCCCTGCTCGCCGCCGTCCTCCGCGATCCGGCGCTGCGGCGCGGGGCGCAGGGAGAGGCGCGGGCCAGCCGCCCGCGACCGGGGGACGGCGACTGGCCGGCGTCGCTCGCGCGCGGTTACGCGCTGGCGGCCGTCGAGGCCCATGCGCTCGCCGTCGATCTGGCGCGGCGGGCCGACCGGCTCCTGGCGGTGGCCCCGGCCTTGCGCGCCAAGGGCGAGCGCCGCGTCGTCGAGCTGCTTCTGTCTGATGACGCCGTCGCGCCGGCCGCCGCCGCCCGCGCGGGTCTCTCCGACCGCGCCGCGCGGCGGCTGTTCGACCGGCTGGTCGCGCTCGGCGCCGTCCGCGAACTCACCGGCCGCGAGAGTTTCAGGATCTACGGCCTATGACCCGTTACGCGCCGTCCGGCCGTCTCGACCGCGAACTGTCGGACCTGCCGGAGGGCATGCGCTGGCGCGAATGGATGATGCGCGCCGAGGCGGCGATCTTCGCGGCGCCCCGGCCCGTCGCGCGCGAGACGCTGGCGCGGCTGGTGGGCGACGCCTGCCGGCTCGACGCGCTCGTCGCCGACATCAATGAGGAGCTGAAGAACCGCCCCTATGAAATCGTCTTCGTCGCCGGGGGCTTTCAGTTTCGCACGCGCCCGCGCCACGCCGAGACGCTACGCGCGCTGGCCGGAACGAAAGACGCCGGGCCGCCGTCCTTCACCAAGCTCGAAATGCTGGCGCTCGCGGCCATCGCCTATCAGCAGCCGGTCACCCGCGCGCAACTGTCCCGCCTCGCCGGCCACGACATCAGCCGCGACATTCTCGGCCGCCTGAAGAGCGCCGGCGTGATCGCGCCCGGCCCGCGCGCGCCCATGCCCGGCGCCCCCATCGCCTGGGTGACGACCGCCCGATTTCTGGAAATGTTCGCGCTCGGAAGCCTGCGCGATCTGCCCGATCCCGAGGCGCTGGAAGCTGGCGAGGCGCGAGACGCGGACGAGGAGATTGAAGCCGCGCTGGACGACGCGCTCGGACTCGCGGAAGACGACGGCGACCTGGATGGCGCCGCTTGCGCGGAAGCGGAGCTGGACGCGTGAGGCGTGGCGTCGTTGTCCTATTTCAGATAGGCGCAGACGACCGCCGCGAGCAGGCAGCTCATGATTTCCGGGATCGCCGCCGACATCTCCTGTCCGGTCGTGAACACCGTGACGGATGCGGCGAGGCCGACAATGCAGGCGCCCATCAGCAAACGGGGAATGAAACCACCCATGGAAACCTCCATGCCTCCGCGCGCGTCGCGCGCGGATCGAAGGAGAAAGACGGATGAAACACTGAAACCAGACTGCGTATGCTCAATTCGAATTGAAGCGTCGTCCTGTTCAAAACCCTCCCGACCACGCTGTTTCGTCAGCCGCGCGCGCATCGCATCCCTGCCAATGACTGGCCATGTATGCGCAGAGCCGCGCCGCCAGTCGCGCCGCAAGGGTCGCGTCGTCCCGCACCAGTCTGAATCCGAGATTGCTCGGCGGCGTTCCGGCGGCGCAGCCGCCCGCGCTCGCGTCGCGGATGAAATCGGTGACATAGGCCCGGTGTTGTCCCTCCACGACCCGGACGCCGCAATTGACCACCGCGCGCGACCCATCTCCCCGGTCGAGCGACCGACGCGAAAAGCAGGTGTTCGTCCACTCCCAGACATTGCCCGAGAGATCGACGACGCCAAATTCATTGGCCCCGAAGGCGCCGACGCGCCGGGGCTGGCGTCCGAAGGAGGCGCCTGACGCTTCCCGTTCGTAACGCGCCAGCCATCGACGCGACGGATCGTCGGAGGCGGCGACCGGCAGGGCGTCGTCGTGGAATCGCGAGCCGGCCGCAAAGGCCCATTCCTCATCCGTGGGCAACCGCCACGACACGCCCGTCTCCTCGGAGAGCCAGCGCGCATAGGACGTCGCGTCCTCGAAGCTCACATTGACGGCGGGAAGATCGCGCGACGGCTCCGAGCCGTTCGGCCGGCAGGCGCCCGCCGCTGCGCAGCGCTGATACTCCGCCGCCGAGACCTGACGCGTCATGATGCGCAGCGGTTGGCTGCGCGTGATCGTCGCCTGCGGCGCGTTCACCGGGCGGCCGGCGAGACTGAACTCCCCCGCCTGACGATAGACGAAGGCGCGCGGCGGCAATTCGATCGTGTCGATCGCGGTCCCGCGCGACGAGGCGGCGCTCTCGTGAAGGCTCAGGGCGCCGGCGGCGATGACGCCGGGGAGAACCCATCTTGCAATCGGCATGACAGACTCACTCTTTGCTGAATGCGCTGTTCGCCTGAAAAAAAGGTCGTTTGCAAAACCGCGCGACGGCGCGCCCGCGCCTTAGCGGGCGCCGCCGTCAGGCGCGTCGGGCGTTTCGCCGGAGGCCGGAGCGGGCGGCTGGTCCCGCTTGCCGGCGGCGGGCGTCTCGCCGGGGACGACCGCCTTTCTGGCGAGCGTCTGCGGCGCGGCGGCCGCCGGTCTCAACGCGAGAGGAGCGGCGACGGCGGGCTTCGGGCGCGCCGCCGCCTGGCCCGGATGCGCAGGCGCCTTCGCCGACGCGACGGCCGTAATGGGCTGCGGGGCGGCGATCAGCGACATCAGCTCGTCGTTCCATTTGCCGCCGACCTTGAAATGCGCGGTGGCGCCGAGTTCAACGGCTTCGATGAGATTATGCGACAGATAGGCGTAGACGCCCGGCTGGCGGAAGGTGTAGAGCGCGGCTCCCGCGCTGCCGCCGCGAATGAACCAGGTCTCGAGGTCTTTTTGCGGCGGGTTGTGGAATTTGCCCGTCTCCCAGACATAATCGCCATGGCCGCCGATCAGATGCGGCCGGCTGTCGCGATTGGCCTGCGAATGCACGATCAGCACCGTCTCGCCGACATTGGCGGGCAAGGCGTTCTTTCCGGTGAGCGCGCCCACCTTCCCCTCGAAGACGACATGCGTGGGAACGAGCTTGCGCATGACGTCGAGCGTCTGCGGGAAATAATCGCCGATGGCGGTGATCTTGCGGAATTGCCCGTTCCCGTCGCGCGGGACGTAGAAATCATTCTCGCCGATGTAATAGACGCGGTCGTAATGCAGGCTTTTCCCGGTTTCGTCTTTCAGACCGTCGCGGGGCAGGACCATGACCGCGCCGCTCATGCCGGAAACGACATGCAGCGGGATCATCGAGCCGCCGGGCGCGCAATGATAGACGAAGACGCCGGCGCGCGTCGCTTTCCAGCGCAAGGTGACCTTCTCGCCGGGACTGACATGCGTCAGCCCGCCGCCGCCGAGCGCGCCCGTCGCGGCGTGGAAATCGATATTATGCTCCATCGTGTTGCTCGCCGGATTGACGAGCGTCGCCTCGACGATGTCGCCTTCGTGGACGACCAGGAGCGGCCCGGGGATCGAGCCGTTGAAGGTGGCGCCGGGAATCGTGGTGCCGGCCTCGTCGATGACGATGGGCTTTTCGATCACGGTCAGCGTGAATTCGACGATCTTCGGCTTGGCGGTCGTCGCCTGTTCATGCGCATGGACGAGCGGCGGCGTGACGAGCGTGACTTTCTCGCGTGTCAGAGCCTTCTCGTCTTCCGCGTGTGTCGAGGCCGGGCTGAGAAACAGCGCGGCGAGCCCAAGAAAAATCCTGACGGGCTTCATAACATGGCTCCCCAAACATTATTTTTGTTGTTGTGAAACGGATTGTCTTTTGTGCGAGCCTATGCCCGGAAATTGGCCCTATCAACCAAAAGTTGCGTGGCGCCATGCTGCGGCGCAATGGTCGCAGGGCCTCGGCGGAAACACGCCTGCACGGTTGTTGTAACTAAGAGTCACAATAAAAAGCGGTCGTCTGTTCGGAAATGGCCGTCCGGCCTGTCCCCATCAGGAGCAGGCGAAAGCGATCGCGGCGTTGCGGCAGGCGGCTGGCTCCACGTCGGCGGGCGGCCTGGCGCGTCCCTGCAAAGGTTCAGCGCTGGCCGCCGGTCAGGCTGGCGCGCGGGCTCAGTCGTCGCGCATCCAGAAATAGCCGAGGGTGGCGGCTCCAACCGCCAGAATCAGAACGAACAATCCGTATCCCGCCATGGCGTCCTCCCGGGGCGAGAGGGCCGCGCCAGCCTTGGGAAATGGCGCGGCCCCGATCGCCGGACTATCCCGAAGGGACGTCGCCCCCCGGCAATCTCCGCCAACTTCCCGTGCGCGGCGACGCGCCGCGACCGCGTTTTTCGCCAATCTCCCGGCAGAATCGACACGCGTCGCGGTGAAATTTACACAATCCCTGAAAGGCGCTAGCCTCGCCCCCCTCCTTGCGAGAAGACGGACGCCCGCCTTGCCGAACGAATTCCTTGGAATTTTCATCGTCTCCTGCGTCGCGGTGCTCGCGCCGCTGCTCAACCGCGCCGTCCTCGCGCATGTGCCGATCGTCGCCATCGAGCTGGTTCTCGGCGTGCTGATCGGCCCGAGCGTCGCGGGTCTTGTCGAGACCGACCCGGCGATCTCGTTCCTCGGCAAGCTCGGGCTGCTGTTCCTGTTCTTTCAGGCCGGCTTCGAATTCAAGCTGCGCGAGGTCGGCGCGCAGGCGCTGCGCGTCGGCGCAATGGCCTGGCTCGTCTCCTTCGGCGCGGCCATCGTCATCTCCCTGCTGTTTTACGCCGCCGGTCTGGTGAGCGCGCCCTTGCTCGTCGCCATCATCCTGCCGACGACCGCCTTTGGCGTGCTCCTGCCGATGCTGCGTCAGGCGGGCGAAGTCGAGACCGAGTTCGGACATTATGTTCTGGCGGCCGCCGCCATCGGCGAGATCGGGCCGCTGCTGCTGGCCTCGGTGGCGCTCGCCCCGCAGAACCATCATTTCCATCAGAGCCTGCTGAGCCTGCTGTTTCTCTGCGTCGCCCTGGCGGGCGTGCTGCTGCTGGCGAGACTGCGCTCGCACCGGCTCACCGCGCTGATCGTGCGCCTGCTCGGCAAGGGGGACATCCTCCCCGTTCGCGTCGCCATCCTGTTGCTTCTGGGCTTCGTCTCGCTCGCCGGCAGATTCGGGATGGAGACGGTGATCGGCGCCTATTTCGCGGGGCTCTCGGTCGCCCTGCTCGTCGACGGCACGCGGGCGCAGGCGCTCGAAGAGCGGCTGACGACCATCGACTCCGGCTTCCTCGCGCCCATCTTCTTCATCGCCAGTGGCATCGAATTCGATCTGCGCGCGCTCGTCGCCTCGCCCGCGAGCCTCGCGCTCTTCGCGCTGTTCTGCGTGGCCTTCCTTGTCATCCGCACGGCGCCGCTGTTCCTCTACAGGGGGCTCCTGCCCGCGCGCGACCTGCCGGCGCTGGCGCTGCTCGCCTCGACGACGCTCCCGCTCGTGGTCGCGATCAGCTATCTCGGCCTGCGCATCGGCGCGCTGGCGCCGGGCGACGCCTCGGCGCTGGTCGGCGCGGCGGTCGTGACGGTCACGGTGTTTCCCACGCTCGCCCTCACCTTCCGGGCCGCCAGCCGCGCCGCGCAGCCGCCGGGACCGCTCGAAAGCGTCGTCGCGAAACTGGCGGACGGCAATGCGGCGCAGGCGGAGAGGCTTTTCGCGCGCGTGCAGCAGATGCGGCGCTGACCGACACGTCGCGACGCCTGTGGAAACTACGGGGTCGGAGGCGAAGGCGCGCGCCCTATCTTCCGGCGATGAACCAGACACCGCCCAAACGACCCCGCTCCGAAGCGGACAGCGCCAACCAGCACCGCCGGGACGCCCGCGCGGCCCGGCACCGGCGCATCGCGGCCGGAGAGACGCCCGGCCTGTTCGTGGCCGGCGGCAAGCGCCTGCGCCCCGAGATCGAGGCGATGATCCGCGCCGCCGTCGCCGAACGCGGGCGCGACGCGCGCCCGAACGGGTAGCCGATCAGCCGACGCGACAAGAGCCCGTCCCTCCCCCACGCGGGGGCGGGGCGAGCTTTTGCGCTCACGGCGCATGCGGGCTGATCTGCGTCTGCGCGCCGGGCGCGAAAAAGACGGAGCGGGTGGAGAAGGTGTAATCGCCCTCCATCGCCATGCTGGCCATGAACACCAGCACCGCCAGCGGCGGAATGAGAATCGCGCTGACCAGCGCGAGGCGCTCCCAGGCCATGTGCATGAAGACGGCGACGATCAGGCTCGCCTTGGCCATCATGAAGAAGACGATGAGCCCCCAGCGCAGATTGCCGTGCAGGTTGAAATAATCGACGAGATAGGAGCAGGCGCTCAGCACGAACAGAAGCACCCAGACCGTCAGATAGAGGCCGATCGGGTGCTGCTGTCCGTGGACCTCCCTGACCGGCGCCTCCTTGCCGTGCGCGGCCGCGTCGCGCCCGCCCGCGGGCGCAAGGTCCGCCACTTCGCCTTCAGCCGTTTTCATCCGTCCTCTCCTCGCGCGCGGATTTCACCAAAGATAGAAGAACGCAAATATGAAAACCCAGACGAGATCGACGAAGTGCCAGTAGAGGCCCATGATTTCGACGATTTCATAGCGCCCCCTGCGGCTCGTGAAAAAGCCGCGCCGCCCCTTGTCGTAATCGCCGCGCCACACCGCGCGGGCGATGAGGAGCAGGAAGATCACGCCCATGGACACATGGAATCCGTGAAAGCCCGTGATCATGAAGAAGGAGGCGCCGAATTGCGCCGCGCCAAAGGGGTTGGCCCAGGGGCGCACGCCCTCCCGGATGAGCGTCGTCCATTCGAACGCCTGCATGCCGACGAAGGCGGCGCCGAAGAAGGCCGTCACCAGCATCAGCGCCGCCGCCTTCCGGCGCTCGCGCGCATAGGCGAAATTCACCGCCATGGCCATGGTGCCCGAGCTGGTGATGAGATCGAATGTCATGATGGCGATGAGGATGAGCGGGATCTTCCTGCCGCCGATCTCCAGCGCGAAGATTTCGCTGGGGTTCGGCCAGTCGACCGTCGTCGACATGCGCACCGTCATATAGGAGATGAGGAAGCAGGAGAAGATGAAGGTGTCGCTGACGAGGAAGATCCACATCATCGTCTTGCCCCAGGACGCGCTCTTGAACGAACGCTGATCCGAGGCCCAGTCGGCGACGACGCCCCTCACCCCCGTGGGGCGTTCCTGCCCGGCCTGCGACCCATGCGACCCATGCGACCCGTGCGTTTCGGCGGTCATGGCGCGATCCTCACGACAAGATGCGTCGGCAGATGGCGCCGAAACCGTCCGCCCAGCCGATGAGCAGGACAAGCAGCAGCAGCCAGACGCCGAGAAGGAAATGCCAGTAGAGCGCGCAGAGCCCGATGCGTTCGGAGAGCACTTTCGCGCTGGCGCGCCGCCACGCCGAGGCGCCGACGCGGGCGAGCGCCACGAGCCCGCCCGCGACATGCAGCCCATGCGCGCCCGTCAGCAGGAAGAAGAAGGCGTTGGCGGGATTTTGCGCGGCGTAGAAGCCTTCCGCGACCATCTCCCGCCAGGCCCAGAGCTGGCCGGCGAGAAAGAGGGCGCTGGCGACGCCGCCCGCCGCGAGCGCGCGCCGCATGGGCGCCGCCGCGCCCGCCCGCGCCTCCCGCCGCGCGACCTCCAGCGCCGCGCTGCCGGCGATGAGCAAGGCCGTGTTGATCCACAGGATGCGCGGCAGCGGCGGCGGCGCCCAGTCCGGCGACCCCATGCGCATGAAGAAGGCCGCGCTCATCAGCGAGAACAGGCAGAGCGCGACCGCGAGAAAGATCGTCAGCCCCGCCCGCGCGGCCTGCGGCGCCTCGCCGCCGCCGCGCCGCGCCGGAGCCTCGCCCTCGTGCAGCCATGGCGCCTCGGTCACGCCCTCGCGCCACAGCCACAGCGCCGCGCCAAAGGCGACGACGACGAAATACAGTCCCATGACGCTCATGTGGCGTGCTCTCCCTTCAGCGGCGGGGCGTTCTGGGGCAGATAATCCTGCGGCGCGCCGGGCACGCTATAGGCGTAGGGCCAGCGATAGACGATCGGCAGCTCCTTGCCCCAATTGCCATGGCCCGGCGGCGTTTCCGGCGTCTGCCATTCGAGCGAGGCCGCGCGCCACGGATTGCCGCCGGCGACCGCGCCATGTCTCAGGCTGTGGATGGCGTTGTAGAAGAACAGGAGCTGCGACACGCCGACGAAGAGCGCCATGGCGGTCATGAAGATGTTCAGCCCCACGACCGAATGGGTCAGAAAGGCCGCGTCGCCCAATTCGTAGAAGCGGCGCGGCACGCCGACGAGCCCGAGATAATGCATGGGAAAGAAGATGGCGTAGGCGCCGAGGAAGGTGATCCAGAAATGGATCTTGCCGAGGCGCTCGTCCATCATCCGTCCGGTGATCTTGGGATACCAGTGGTAGATGGCGCCGAAGATCACCAGAACCGGCGCGATGCCCATCACCATGTGAAAATGCGCCACGACGAAGAGCGTCGCCGAGAGCGGCACGTCGACGATGACATTGCCGAGATAAAGCCCGGTGATGCCGCCATTGACGAAGGTGACGAGGAAGCCCAGCGCGAAGAGCATCGGCGTGGTGAAATGAATGTCGGCGCGCCACAGCGTCAGCGCCCAGTTATAGACCTTCATCGCGGTCGGCACGGCGATGGCGAGCGTGGTGACGGCGAAGAAGAAGCCGAAGATCGGGTCCATGCCGCTGACATACATGTGATGGCCCCACACCACCATGCTCAGCACGCCGATGGCGAGGATCGCCCAGACCATCATGCGATAGCCGAAGATGTTCTTGCGCGCATGCACGCTGATCAGATCGGAGACCATGCCGAAGGCCGGCAGGGCGACGATATAGACTTCCGGATGGCCGAAGAACCAGAAGAGATGCTGGAACAGGATCGGGCTGCCGCCGCTGTAATTCTTCTGTTCGCCCATCTCCACCATCTCCGGCATGAAGAAGCTCGTGCCCAGCGTGCGGTCGAGCAACAGCATGACGCAGGCGACGAAGAGACCCGGAAAGGCTAGCAGCGCCATCACCGCCGCGGTGAAGATGCCCCAGACGGTGAGCGGCATGCGCATCAGCGTCATGCCGCGCGTGCGGCCCTGCAACACCGTGACGACATAGTTGAGCCCGCCCATGGTGAAGCCGATGATGAACAGGATGAGCGAGGCGAGCATCAGCACGATGCCACAGTCGCGGCCCGGCGTGCCGGAGAGAATGGCCTGCGGCGGATAGAGCGTCCAGCCCGCGCCCGTCGGCCCGCCGGGAACGAAATAGCTCGCGGTGAGCACCAGCACCGCGAGGAGATAGACCCAGTAGCTCAGCATGTTGACGAAGGGAAACACCATGTCCCGCGCGCCGACCATGAGCGGAATGAGATAATTGCCGAAGCCGCCGAGAAAGATCGCGGTCAGCATGTAGACGACCATGATCATGCCGTGCATGGTCACGGCCTGGTAATAGACCGTGGCGTCGATGAAGGGGATCGCGCCGGGAAAGGCGAGCTGAAGCCGGATCACCCATGACAAAACCAGCGCCAGCAGGCCGATCGCGATGGCGGTGCAGGCGTATTGGATCGCGATGACCTTCGCGTCCTGCGAAAACACATATTTCGTGAGCCAGCTCGTCGCATGGTAGAGCTCGACCTCCTCGACCTCCTGCGGCGGAACGCTGATCGGAATGTCGGTCATAAAGCTTTATCTCCCGAGGCTCGATCCAGTCTGAACAACCGTTGTTTTCATGTCCCCGCCGGCATCGCCATGGCGGCTCTGCGCAAAGCTCTGCTGGGCGGCGAGCCATTTACGGTAGTCGCTCTCCGGCTCCACGACGAGCATGCCGCGCATCTGCGGATGGCCGACGCCGCAATAGGCGACGCAGAGAATTTCGAATTGTCCCGCCTTCGTCGGCGTGAACCAGAAATAGGTCTCCATGCCGGGAACCAGATCCATCTTGGCGCGGATCTGCGGCACGTAGAAATCATGCAGCACGTCGATCGAGCGCAGCAGAACCTTCACCGGCGTTCCCAGCGGCACATGCAGCTCGCCGGCGCTGATGATGAGATCGTCGCGCCCGTGCGGGTCGGCGGGGCTCACGCCCAGCGCATTGTCGCCGGAGATGTAGCGCACGTCGGTGGCGCCGAAGCGCCCGTCCGCGCCTGGCAGGCGGAAGCTCCAGTTCCATTGCACGCCCACGGCCTCGACCTGCGCGGCGTCCGGCGGCGGCGTGATGAAGCGTCCCCAGACCAGAAGCCCCGGCGCCAGCAAGGCGATGACGGCGAGCGTGGTGACGCCGCCCAGCGCAAGTTCGAGCTTGCGGTTCTCGGGCTCATAGGTCGAGCGACGGCCCGCCTCGTGGCGAAAGCGATAGAGGCAATAGGACATGAACAGAATGACGGCGACGAAGCCGAAGCCCGTCACCCAGAAGGTGAGCGCCATGGTGTCGTCGATGAAGCCCCAGTTGGAGGCGATCGGCGGCGCGCGCCACGGGCTCAGGAAATGAAAGACGAGCGACGCCACGACGACGAGAACCATGACCAGAGCGACGAGCACGCGCGCCTCCACGGGGTTTCCATCTGCAATTAGGAGCCGCGGCCGCGCTGGCAACCGCTCGGCTGCCTGCCTGACGCACTTTCAGATCGGCAGGACCGCCGCGCTCACGGCGCCATAGACGGCGCGCGCCGCATGATGCGGGCTGAAGGAATAGACAAGGAAGGAGCCGACCGAGACGACAGTGGCGACAATGATGAGCTGTCCGAGAAAATTGGTCGCGGCGTGTTTCGCTCTTGGCCTCGACAGCGCCAGAAGCGCGATCAGTCCGACAAAGGCGCTCAGCAGCGCGGTGAGGTAGAGGGATTCGACGGAAATCATGGCTTGGGCTCCAGCGGCGCGTGCAACTGTGACGCAAGTGCTTAACGAGCCAGCAGGCGGAAAGGTCCTTGCGAGCCCCCTCCCTGTCCCTCCCCCGCCTTCGCGGGAGAGGGGACGCTCACGATCCGCACTCTCGATGAAGGCCCCAGGCTCCTCCCTCTCCCGCGAAGCGGGGGAGGGACAGGGAGGGGGCTTCCCGAACGCTATCGCAGAACGAGAACGGGGCAGGTCGCGCGCTTGACGATGGCGCTGGCGTTGGAGCCGATGAGAAAGCGCTCGACGCCCGGACGATGCGAGCACAGGACGATCACGTCGCTGCCCCAGCTCTCCGCTTCGGCGAGAATGTTCTGATCGACCGGCCCGAACAGCAAGGCGGTCGAGATGCGTTCGGGCGGGCGATCGAGGCCCGATGCGACGGCCGCAAGCTCGGATTCGAGTCCGCGCCGGATGACCTCGTCGAAATCCTCCTTCGTGTAGTCGAGCCCGGCGATGGGCGTCAGCGACTGCACGTTGACGAGGCGGATGTCGGCGTCGAAGGCGTTGGCGAGGGCTTCGGCGTAGCCGACCGCGCGCGAGGTCATACCGGGCTCGGCGAGATCGATCGGCGCGAGAATTTTCGAAAACATCATGCGCCTCCTTGGCCGCGACACCTTGTCTCAAACGCGGGCGGATGGCGCGCGGTTCCGCGAGCGGGCCGCGCCGCCGCCGCCGCACAGCCGCTCAGGCAGGCCCGAAACGCGCCGTGAAATGACGCAGGAACGGCGCCTGCCGAATGATGCGATGCGGACGGATCGCGTCGCGGGCGCGGTGAACCATGGCGATGGTTTCGACCACATAGTCGAAATGGCTCTGCGTATAGACGCGGCGCGGAAAGGCGAGGCGCACCAGCTCGTGCGGCGCGGGCGTCTCGGAGCCGTCCGCGCCTCTCGCGCCAAACATCACGCTGCCGAGTTCGACGGCGCGCACGCCGCCTTCGACATAGAGCGCATTGACGAGGCCGATTCCCGGATAGTCGCGCGGCGCGAGATGCGGACAGAAGGCGGCGGCGTCGAGAAAGACCGCGTGGCCGCCGGCCGGCTGCACGATCGGCACGCCGAGCGCCGTCAACGCGCCGGCGACATATTCCACCGTCGCATGGCGATAGCGCTGGTAATCGGGGTCGAGCGCCTCCATCAGCCCGACCGCGATCGCTTCGAGATCGCGTCCGGCAAGGCCGCCATAAGTCGGAAAGCCCTCGGTGAGAATGAGCAGATTGCGAAACTCATCCGCCCAGCCGTCATCGTGGCAGGCCAGGAATCCGCCGATATTGGCGAGACCGTCCTTCTTGGCGCTCATCGTTGCGCCGTCGGCGAGCGAGAACATCTCCTGCGCAATTTCGAGAAGGCTGTTTCGCGCCTGGCCCGGTTCGTTCTCGTGAATGAAGAAGGCGTTTTCGGCGAAGCGGCAGGCGTCGATGATCAGCGGCTTGCCATGTCGGTCGAGGACCGACCTCACGGCGCGGATGTTTTCGAGCGACACCGGCTGGCCGCCGCCGCTGTTGTTCGTCACGGTGATCATGCAGAAGGGAACATGTTCTCCGCTCTCGCTGTCGAGAAGCCGCTCCAGCGCGGCGACGTCCATGTTGCCCTTGAAGAGCGTCGGCGCGTGCAGGTCGCGGCTCGCCTCGCAGGGCAGGTTGACCGCCTGCGCGCCGACATATTCGATGTTGGCGCGGGTGGTGTCGAAATGGCCGTTGTTGGGAACGACGTCGCCCGCGCGCAGCCGCGTCGCCGCGAGAATGCGCTCGGCGGCGCGGCCCTGATGGGTGGGGAAGATATGCCGGAAGCCGGTGATCTCGCGCACGGTCCGTTCGAAGGCGCGCCAGGAGGAGCTGCCCGCATAGCTTTCGTCGCCCCGGATCATCGCCGCCCATTGCCGGTCCGACATGGCGCCCGTGCCGCTGTCCGTCAGCAAGTCGATGGTGACGCGATCCGCGTCGAGCAGAAACACATTGTGGCCCGCCTCGGCCAGACAGGCCTCGCGATCGCCGCGCGCCGTCAGTGGCAGGGCTTCCGTCATCTTGATGCGGAACGGCTCGATGATGGTCTTCACGAAACGCCCTCTCGGATCAGGCGGAAACGCATCCGGAGCGCCTGGTGTTCCCGCCGGTTCGCGGACCGTCTCCCCTTGTGAGAGGGCGGGCGTGAGGGGCAAGCCGACACAGCTTGAGTCTGCGCGGTTTTGCCCTATAATCTGACCGGAAAACCCGGCAGATCAACCGACACGCCCGAGCGACCATGGCCCCGACGAAACAGCGCGGCGCGCCCGCCGCCAGGAAGCCCGCCTCCACCGCCCGCCGCGCCCCTGCGGCGGCCGCCGTCGACGCGCCGCTGGTCGCGACGCTGATGAACCATCGCGGCCTCGTCGCCATCGACAGCGTGACGGACGCCTTCGGCATGTCGCGGGGCCAGCTCGCGCAGACGATCGGCGTGAGCCGGGAGGCGCTCCACAAGGTGGCGCGGGTCGAGGCCCCGAGGACGCAGACGCGTCTCAGGGAGATGCTCGAAATCGTTTCGCGCGTCGCCGCCTGGGCCGGCGGCAAGGAACAGGCCATGGCCTGGTATCGCGCCCAGCCGATCGCCGCCTTCGGCGGCCGCACGGCGGAAGCGCTGGTGAAGGACGGACGCGCGGCGGCGCTGCGCGACTACCTCGATCATCTGGCGCAGGGCGGCTTTGCGTGAGAGTGCGCGGCGCCTGTTACCGGGCGCATGATCCGCGCTGGTCCTTCGCGCCGCTGTCGGGAGAGGGGGCCGCGATCCGCGGCGCGCGCTTCAATCCGAAGGGCGTCCCGGCGCTCTATCTCGCCCGCGCCATCGTGACGGCGGTCAAGGAGATCAGCCAGGGCTTCGCCCGCAAGATCGAGCCCTGCGTGCTCTGCGCCTATGAGGTGGATTGCGCCGACGTCGCCGATCTGCGCACGCAGGCGGCGCGGGAGGCGGCGGGCGTCTCCTTCGAGGACATGGCCTGCGCCTGGTTTTTCGATCTCTCCGAGGGGCGCGAGCCCGCGTCCTGGCGGGTCGCGCGGGGGCTCATGGAGGCGGGCCATTCCGGCGTGCTGGTCCCGAGCTTTGCGCCCGGCGCGACGGCGGAGGACGAGAATCTCGTCCTGTGGCGGTGGAGCGACCGCCTCCCGCACAAGGTGTCCGTCCATGATCCCAGCGGGCGGCTGCCGAAGGATCAGCTTTCCTGGCGATAGGCGCCGCCCCGCGATTTGCGGCGTCAGCCCTTGCCCGCGGCATAGGCCAGCGCCTCGGCGCGGCGGCTCGCGGGGAAGAGCCGCACCTCGCCGCCATGCCGCCCGGCTTCCGCCAGCATGTCGTCGGGCGCGACGAGCGCGACGCGCGCGAAGGCCGGGGCCGGCGCCGCGGCGGCGGCGGCGAGTCCGCGCATCAGTTCGGCGAGATATCCGTCGAAATCGGGGTCGATCACCACCACGAGGCCCGCCGCCGCGTCGGGCTGCGCGGCGGCGAGCGCCTGGGCGACATCGGCGGCGACGACCACGCCAGTGGCGCGCAGGCCACGAACGCCGGGCGGCGTCTCGGCCAGGGATTCAAGCATCGTCGCTGCTCCTTGTTTTGCGGTCGGGCATGGATGGTTTCGCCGGCGCGCGGCGGCGTCAAGGCGTAACCCGGTCGAAATGAGCGGCGACGGGGGGTGCTCAAAACGAGCAGGTAGGCGCTGGCAAGCTTGGCGGGAGCGTGGTCAACTCGCGGCGGAACGGCGAAAACGCCGTCGCAAGGAGAGAAGCGTCGATGAAAGTCAAGTTCGTCACCGTGTTAGCCGCGTCGATGGGCGCGCTGTTCGCCATCACCGGCGCGTCGGCGCATGCGCTCGTGAGCCCCGTGACCGTGCGGTCCGGCCCCGGCATTCAGTGGCCGACCATTGCGAAGATCCCGGCCAACGCCGACGTCAACGTCTCGGGCTGCTATTCGGGCTGGGGCGGCGGCTGGTGCGCCGTGTCGTGGAAGAAGGTGAAGGGCTATGTGCAGGCCGGCGCCCTCGCGCCGTCGGGCTCCAGCGACGTCATCGTCGCGCCGATCGTGACGATCGACCACGTCAATCTTCGCAAGGGTCCGGGCTCCAACTGGCCGTCGCTCGCGGTCGTGCCGTCGGGAACGCAGGTCGACGTCGCCTATTGCTCGCAGGGCTGGCTCTACGGCTGGTGCAAGGTCCAGTATGAAGGCCAGACGGGCTTCGTCAACGGCCTCGTGCTGCGCCGGCAGGATGCGCCCTACAGCACCACCTTCTACTGAGACGGCCCGGCCGGCTCGGGTCTCGTCCAACGACCGATGCGGGGCGGCGCCGCGCCGGCCCCGCAAGAGCGAGCGGCGTGCCTGTCACGCCGCTTTTGCTTTTTCGCGGCAAGGCTCCTGCTTGCGGGCGCGGGCGGCGCGGGCGATGGTCCCGCAATTGCAGCGGCAATGGCAGCCCCGCTGCGGGGCGCCCGTCGGATTGAGTGGAGAGACAGATGCAGAAGCAATTTGACATGTTCATGCTGGAGGCCCCGGACGTTCTGGCGGTGCATTGGGGATGGCCCATCGCGCTCGGCCTCGTCATCGCCCTGCTCGGCATTGTCGCGATCTGGAAGGCGGGCGCGGCGACGATCCTCTATGTGCGCCTCCTCGGCCTGCTGACGCTCGTCAGCGCGGCGGCGGTGCTCGGCTTTTCGGTGACGCTCGCGGGCTTCTGGACGGAATATTTCGTGCATGTGCTGTGGGCCATGCTGATCGGCCTCGTGGGGCTCATCATGCTGCTGCGTCCGGCGGCGGGCGCTGAAGCGATCACCCTGATGGCGGCGGTCTATTTCCTCATCTCCGGCGTGCTGACGATCTGGTTCGCGCACGCCGGCCATGTCGACAATCTGTGGATTTATGTTGCGGAAGGGCTGATCAATCTGGGGCTCGGCGCGCTGTTGCTCGCGGGCTGGCCGCTGACGGGCCTGTGGGCGATCGGAACCTTCATCGGCGTCGACATGCTGTTCAAGGGCTGCGCCATCATCGCGCTCGGGCTGAGCCTGCGCGCCATTTCGGCGTGAGTTGGAGACATCACATGCGCAGTCTGAAGGCTTATCTCGCGACGTCCCAGGCGCTCGACATCGTGCTGGCGGTCATTCTGGCGGCGGCGATCGTCAAGCTGGTGGATTCGGTCGTCATCGACATCGTGACGCCGCTGATCAGCCATTTCTTCGGCGCCGGCCGCGACATGGCGAATTATTTCATCCCGCTCGTTCCCGGCACGCACAGCGACATGACCTATGAGGAGGCGCGCAAGATCGGGGCGGTCATCGGCTATGGTCAGTTCATCATCGCGCTGGTCTATTTCATCATCGTGGCGACGCTCGTCGGCCTCGTCGTGAGCGGCCTGCGCAAGGAGAAGAACGCCGGGTGACATTGAGGCGGTGTTTGTGGTCAGGCCCCATCATGGACGTTGCGGCCTGAACCCCACCCGGCGGTCTTCGACCGCCGACCTCCCCGTGAAGGGGAGGTATGGGGATCGCGCCGCAGGATGGGCTACATCGGCTTCAAAGCGACGCATGCAATTCGTGGATGCTGAACAGCCTCAGCTCGTCCGTCCAGACGCGCCCGGGCGTCCAGCCCGCCGGGCGCGCGATGTCGCGAAACGCGTCAATCGTGAATTTGTAAGCGTTCTCGGTGTGGATCGTTTCACCGCGCGCGAAGTCGAACCGGCTGTCGCGCACCCGCGCCCGCTGATCCCTCAAACTGACCAGACGCATTTCGACGCGGCCCTCGTCGGCGTCGTAGATCGCCTGATGACGGAAAGCGGAAAGATCGAAATCGGCGTCGATTTCCCTGTTGATGCGCGACAGCAGATTGAGGTTGAACGCGGCGGTGACGCCCTGCGCGTCATCATAGGCGGCGAGAAGCCGCCGGGCGTCTTTCCTGAGATCGACGCCGACGATCAGCCGTCCCTGCGGCGCGAGCGTCTCGCGCATGGCGCGCAGCAGCCGCATCGCTTCGGGCGGCGCGAAATTGCCGATCGTCGAGCCGAGAAAAAATCCGAGTTTCCCGCGTTCCGCGAGATCGGCGGGAAGATGGATCGGATGTGAAAAATCAGCCGGCAGCGGCCGGATGGGCAGATCGGGAAACCGCCCTTGCAGACGTCGCGCCGAAGCGGCCAGAAAGCTTTCGCAGATATCGACTGGCGCATAGGCGTACAGCCCGCGCGCTTGGCGCAGGAGAATTTCCGTCTTCACGCTCGCGCCCGAGCCGAATTCGACGAGAACCGTTTCCGCGCCGAGCATGCGCGCCGCATGCGCGTCGAGAAGGGCGGTCTCGACGCGGGTGAGGTAATACTCCGGCTGCCGCGTAATCTCCTCGAACAGCGCGCTCCCGGTTTCGTCGTAGAGGAAGCGGCACGGCAGGCTCTTGCACGGCCGCGACAACCCCTCCAGCACGCTCGCGAGGAAATCGTCGTTCGGCGAGGCGCGCGCCGCCGCGCGTGACGCCGTCATCAGCAAGCCTCCGAGGCGAGGCGCAGGCCGGTGAATTGCCAGCGCTGATGCGGATAGAAGAAGTTGCGGGAGGTGGCGCGAACATGGCCTGCCGGCGTCACGCAGGAGCCTCCGCGCAGCACATGCTGATTGACCATGAACTTCCCATTATATTCGCCCAGCGCGCCCTTGGGAGCGACATAACCCGGATAGGGCAGATAGGCGCTCTGCGTCCATTCCCAGACATCGCCGAACATCTGACGCAGCATGCCCGGCCGTTCGGTCGACGCCGGCCGTGGACGCAATGCGCCCGTGGCGAGACTGTTCCCGTCTCGTGAGGATGGTCCCGCCGCGATCTCCCATTCGGCTTCGAGCGGCAATCTTTTGCCCGCCCAGCGCGCGAAGGCGTCGGCTTCGTAATAGCTCACATGCGCGACAGGCGCTTCGGGATCGAGCGGCTGCAAACCGTCGAGCGACATTTCAAACCACGCATGATCGTGCGACTCCCAATAGAGCGGCGCGCGCCAGCCTTCGCGCTGCACGGCCGCCCAGCCGTCCGACAGCCACAGAAGCGGCGTCTCATAGCCATGGTCGTCAATGAAATCGACCCATTCCGCATTGGCGACCAGACGATCCGCGAGGCAAAAAGGGCGCAACAGCACGCCGTGACGGGGACGTTCATTGTCCCATGCGAAGCTGTCGCCCGCATCGCCGATCTGAAAGATTCCGCCGTCGAAATCGACCCAGCGGACAGGCGCGCGCGGAGCGCTGGGCGCGCGCGGCGGCGGGGCGCGATAGGCCGGGCGGAGCGGATTCGCCGCGAACAGCGCGAGAATATCCGTGAGCATCAACTCCTGATGCTGCTGCTCGTGATGCAGCCCGGTTTCGGCGACACCCGCCCAGGCGGAACAGGGCGCGCCATCTCCGGCGATCAGCCGAGCAAGCGCCGCGTCCACATGCGCGCGATAGGCGATGATCCGGTCGAGCGGCGGGCGCGTGAGCAGGCCGCGTTTCGGTCTGGCGTGACGCGCGCCAAGCGACTCGTAATAGGAGTTGAAGCAATAGGCGAAGGCCGCGTCGAACATCTGATAGCCGGGCAGATGCGGCGCCAGCACGAAGGTTTCGAAGAACCAGCTCGTATGGGCGAGATGCCATTTCGTCGGGCTGGCGTCGTCCATCGCCTGCACCGCCATGTCCTCGGCGCCGAGCGGCGCGATCAGCGCCATGGAGAGGTTGCGCGTCTCGCGCAGGCGCGCGCCGAGCCGCTGTCTAGATGCTTCAGCAGGGGCGGGCGCGCGCGGCGTCATTCGCGTCCGTATCCCTTCACGCACAGCACGCCGCCGATCAGCAGGAAGATCGCTCCGACGATGGGAAGCACACTGTGCAGAGAAGGGCCGGCATGCGTCATGATCCGCGCCAGTTGCACGGGAAAGACCATGCGGATCAGCCCGACGATCACCGACAGCCAACCGATCAGGGTGATGAGCACGGGCCAGCCGCCCTCCCAGCGATTGTGGAAATAGACAATGGCGAGCCCCGGCGTGAAAGCGGCGTAGCCGGCGAGAATGATCAGCATTGGGCTGCGGGACAGTTCGTCGATCATCGCCGGCATGTCGCCGAGATTGACGAGAAGCATCAGCGCCGTGGCGACGAGCGTCGGCCCGAGCAGGGCGGCGATGGTTTTCGAGACCGACATATCGCGCGGCGTCGACGTCGATGGCATGTCCTTCCCCTTGTCTTCGCGAGAGCGCGTCCCGGGCGCATGGCGTCAGGCAAGGGATGATGTAGCGCCCGCGGCCGGGTTGTCATCTTGTGGAATATGCTTCAGCTCAAGCATTCAAAAACCGGATGCGCTTGTCTGGAACGCGGGCTTGCAATCGCATACGATGGCGCAAGCTCGGTCGCGACCAGTCGCAACAACTGGAAAGCAGGAAACAGAACATGGCCCTCAAGGCTTTTGACAGCGCCTGGAAGACGGCGGGCGCGGCGATCGTCGTTGCGGCGGCGCTCGTGGCGGCGACGGCGACGGCGCTTCCGTTGTTTTCGCAGGCCGCGCCGATCAAGGTCGGCATTCTGCACTCGCGCTCCGGCCCCATGGCGATCAGCGAGAATTCGATGGTCGACGCGGAACTGCTGGCGATCGACGAACTCAACGCCAGTGGCGGCCTGCTCGGCCGCAGGATCGAACCCGTCATCGCGGATGGAAAGTCCGACTGGCCGACCTTCGCCAAGGAGGCCGAGCGCCTCATCACGCAGGAAAACGTCTCGGTGATCGTCGGATGCTGGACCTCGGCAAGCCGCAAGACCGTCGCGCCCGTGATCGAGAAATACGGTCAGTTGATGATCTATCCGATGGCCTATGAGGGTCTCGAACAGTCTCCCAACATCATCTACACCGGCGCGGCTCCCAACCAGCAGGTAATTCCGGCGGTCAAATGGAGTCTCGACCACATCGGCAAGCGCTTCTATCTCATCGGCTCCGATTATGTCTGGCCGCACAGCATCAATGAAATCATGAAGGATACGATCCGCGCGCTCGGCGCGGATCTCGTCGGCGAGGATTACATCTTCTTTGGCAGCTCGAACGTCGCCGGCGCGGTGGAGAGAATAAAGGCCGCGCGGCCGGATGTGGTGATCAGCTCGGTCGTCGGCGATTCCAACAAGGCTTTCTATCAGGCGCTGACCGACGCCGGATTGACCGCGCAGAAACTTCCCGTTGTCTCCGTCAGCATCGGAGAGGAGGAGCTGCGCAGCCTGCCGATCGCCAGCCTTCAGGGTCATTACAGCGCCTGGAATTATTTCGAGTCGATCAAGACAGCGGAAAACGAGCGATTCATTCGCGCTTTCCGGGCGAAATACGGGGAGAACCGCGTCACCAGCGATGTGATCGCCACCTCCTATTTCAGCGTGCGCCTGTGGGCGAAGGCGGTGCAGGAGGTGCAGTCGCTCGACGTGCAGCGCGTCAAGACGACGATGCTGACCGAAACGCTCGACGCGCCGGAGGGGCTGGTCTCGGTCGATCCCTATACGCAGCATAGCTGGCGCTCCTTCTCCATCGGCAAGATTCGTCCCGATGGGCAGATCGAACTCGTCTGGACCGTGAACCATCCGATCCGTCCGGTTCCCTATCCTCCCTATCGCACCAAGGCGGAATGGGACGCCTTCCTCGCCGCCATGTACAAGCGCTGGGGCGGCCGCTGGGCGAATCCCACGGAGGTCAACTGATCCATGAAACTGTTGCGCCTCAATCCGCTGCGCGGCTCCATCGGAGCCAAGATCATCTTCTGGTTTCTTGCGATCAACGTCGTTTCCTGCGCCCTGCTGGCGTGGCGCACCTATGACATTTCGCGCGGCTCGCTCGAACAGACCGTGCAAACCTCGCTCCAGGTCGTCGCCAAGAAGAAGGTGGAGCAACTGGAGAATCTGACGCTCGAAAAGATCAGAAGCGTCGAATCGCTCATGCACAGTCCCTCGATCAGCGAGGCGGTGCGCGATCTCTCCGACGCCATCGGCGCGCAGGGCAGGGACTCGGACGTCTATCGTCAGGCCGTCGCGAAGCACGGCCCCGCGCTCGGCCAGATCGCGGACACATTCAACTATGTCGATTGCGCGCTGATCTCGCCCGCCGGCGAGACGCTGTTCGATCAGGCGGGAACGCAGGTTTTCAAGACGAATCTGCTGAAGGGCGCGCAACCGGCGACCAATCTCTCCGAGACGATCGACCGCGCGCGCACGCTGCTCCAGGCCGAAATCTCCGCCTTCGAAATCTATCCGGGACTCGACGAGCCGGCGGCCTTCATCGCCGGGCCGGTTCTCGATCATGGCGTGGTGATCGCCGTCGTCGTCTTCCGGCTCAAGAATGAGGAGCTTTATGGCGCGATCAACGATTACACCGGTCTCGGCGAAACCGGGGAAGTGCTCGTCGCCGCCCGGCTCGATCCGGGTCAGATGGTCGTCGTCAACCCGTTGCGACATGACGCCTCGAAGCCCTTCAGCATTCGCACGCCGCTCGCCAGCGGCGCCTTTCCCGTTCTCGCGAAAGCGCTCGCGGGCGTTCATGGCTCCGGTCTCTTCGACGATCGCGAACACAGGCCCGTCGTCGCCTCATGGACCTATGTGCCCTCGTTTCGATGGGGCATGGTCGTGCAGCAGCAAACCTCGGAGGCCTTTGCGCTGATCCGCGCCCAGAGAGACGCGACGCTCTGGCTGCTGCTGTTCATGATCCCGCCGATCATCGTTCTCGCCATGGCCGTGGCGCGCACGATCACGAAGCCGATCAAGACCGCCGTCGGCGTGGCGGAGACCGTCGCCGGCGGCAATCTCGACGTGAAGTTCGAAATCAGGAGCCGCGACGAGACGGGCCATCTGCTGACGGCGATCCGCTCCATGACCGTGGAGCTGCGCGAGCTTTACGGCTCCATGGAGGACAAGATCCGCGCCCGCACGCGCGAGCTTCAGCTCGCCAATGAGGAATTGTCGATCGCGCGGGTGGCGGCCGAGGAGGCAAGCAAGACGAAGAGCGCCTTTCTCGCCAATATGAGCCACGAATTGCGCACGCCGCTCAACGCCATCATCGGCTACAGCGAGATGCTTCAGGAAGACGCGCTCGACAAGGGCGACGAGGAGCCCATCGATGATTTGAAGAAGATCGAAAGCGCGGGACGGCATCTGCTCGGACTGATCAACGACATTCTCGATCTCTCGAAGATCGAGGCCGGCAAGATGGAAGTGTTCATCGAGACGATCGACGTCGCGCCGCTGGTGCGGGAAGTCGTCTCCATCGTGCACCCGCTGGCCGAGAAGAACGGCAACGCGCTGGAGCTGAGCTGCCCGGACGACGCGGGCGTGTTTTCTTCCGATGAAACGAAAGTCAAGCAGTGCCTGCTCAACCTCATGAGCAACGCCAACAAGTTCACCAGCAACGGCCATGTCCGGCTGAGCGTCGCGCGCGACGCGCAGGGCGCCGTGACGTTTTGCGTCTCCGACACCGGCCTCGGCATGACGGAGGAACAGCTCGGCAGGCTCTTCCAGGCCTTCACCCAGGCCGACGCCTCGACCACCAAGCGCTTTGGCGGCACGGGATTGGGGCTGGCGATCACAAGGCATTTCTGCACCGCTCTGGGCGGAGACATTGCCGTGGAGAGCGCGCCCGGCAAGGGCTCGACCTTCACCATCACTCTGCCGGATCAGCGGCGCGCCGAAGAGAAGCGCAAGGCGGAGCCAGACGCCTCGCTCTCCCACGCAACGATCCTCGTCGTCGACGATGACGGGACGGCGCGCGATCTGCTGACGCGCACGCTGGAAAACAGGGGCTATCGCGTCATCACCGCGCGCAACGGGCTGGAGGCGCTGGCGATGGCGCGACAATACAGGCCGCAGGCGATCACGCTCGACGTGATGATGCCGCAGCTCGACGGTTGGGGCGTGCTCAAGCAGCTCAAGGAAGACCCGGAGCTGCGCATGATCCCCGTCATCATGGTGACGATCCTCAACGAGCGCGGGCTGGCGATTCCGCTCGGCGCGGCGGAGCTGCTTCCCAAGCCCATCGATCGCCAGCGCCTGACGGCCCTGCTGGACGCTTATTGTGGCGGCTCGAAGGATCGGCGGGTGCTCGTCGTCGAGGACGATCCCGCGACGCGCGAGCTGCTGTGTCGCTCCGTGGCGGCCATCGGCTATCAGGCCGACGCCGCCGTGAACGGGCGGGACGGGCTCGACTGGCTCGCCGCGCATCCGGCGCCCGATCTCGTCCTTCTCGATCTGATGATGCCGCATCTCGATGGCTTCGGCTTTCTGCGCGAGCTGCGCAAGGATCACGCCTATGACCGGCTGCCCGTCATCATCGTCACCGCGAAGGAGCTGACCGACGAGGATATCAAGAAGCTCCACGAGCTTCGCGCCGAGATCATCACCAAGGATCACGACTATCTTGAAGAACTGGTCGGGATCATGCGTCACTCTCTCACGATCGACGAATCGCGCGCGGCCGTTGAGACCAACTGATTGTGGAGGTTTGTCACGTGGTCAAGATTCTGCTTGTCGAGGACAATGAGATGAACCGGGACATGCTGTCCCGGCGTCTCAAGCGCAACGGCTATGAGGTCGTCATCGCGGTGGACGGACAGCAGGGCGTCGACATGGCCGTGTCGGAGACGCCCGACCTCATCCTGATGGACATGAGCCTGCCGGTGATCGACGGCTGGGAGGCGACGCGCCGCGTCAAGGAGAACGACGCGACGCGCGGGATTCCGGTGATCGCCCTGACCGCCCATGCGATGGCGGGCGATCGTGAGAAGGCCATCGAGGCCGGCTGCGAGGACTATGACACCAAGCCGGTCGAAATCACGCGGCTGCTCGGCAAGATCACGGCCTTGCTCGACTCCCGCGCGCAGTGACGCCGCCATGCCTGACGCATCCTCATCCGCCGGCAGGACCGATCGCGCGCTGATCGCCTATGTTCAGCAGGAACTCAGCGCGCCCGCCATCGCCATCGCGGGCTATGTCGAGCTGTTGCTGGAGGAAGCGCAGAAGAGCGCCTATGCGACGTTTCGCGACGATCTCGACCGGATTCACAACGCCAGCCGCGCGCTCTCCGATCTCATCGCGTCCCTCGTCAGCCCGTCCCGCGCGCGCGAGGCGCATGGGGACGACGTGGAGTCCGGCGAGTATCGGCGGCGCCTGCGGCACGACCTGCGCACGCCGATCAACGCGATCAAGGGCTATGGCGAAATGCTGCGCGAAGACGCCGCGGCGCTGGACGATGCGGCGGCGCTGGTCGCGGACCTCGATCAGCTGCTCGCGGAGGCGTCGCGCCTGCTTGACGGAATCGACGGGCTGGTGAGTTTTTCGCTCGCCGACGAGGAGGCGCGGCCCGATGCGGACAGCGGCGCGCAGACGCTCTCGGCCAGGGTCGCGCATCGTTTCGTCGCATCCGTGCAGCCGATCTCGAAGCGCGACGGCGAGGACGCCGCATCGCTGCCGAGTCATATTCTGGTCGTCGACGACAATGCGTCCAATCGCGATCTTCTGCGGCGCCGTCTCGAACGGCAGGGCCACTCGGTTTCGCTGGCGGAAGGCGGGTCGCGCGCGCTCGCTATGGTCAGGGAGGCGCCATTCGATCTCATCCTGCTCGATCTGCTGATGCCCGACATCAGCGGCTTCGACGTTCTCTCGACTCTCAAGGCCGATCCCGCCTTGAGCGACATTCCCGTCATCGTGATTTCGGCCCTGAACGAGCTCGACTCCATCGTGCGATGCATCGAAGCGGGGGCGGAGGATTATCTCGCCAAGCCCTTCGATCCCGTGCTGCTGCGCGCGCGCATCGGGTCGTCTCTGGAGAAGAAACGTCTGCGCGATCGCGAACGCGCGGCGCTGGAGGCGCTGCGCATCGAAAAGGAGCGCTCGGAGCATCTTCTGCTCAATATCCTGCCGGCGCCGATCGTCGATCGGCTGAAGGGCGGGGAGTCGCTCATCGCCGATCAGCTCGGCAATGTGACGATCCTGTTCGCCGACTTCGTCGGTTTCACAGAACTCTCCTCCAGATTGCCGGCGCCAGAACTGGTCAGCGTGCTGGGCCGGGTGTTTTCGGCCTTCGACGCCATTGCGCTCGAACATGGCGTGGAGAAGATCAAGACCATCGGCGACGCCTATATGGTCGCCTGCGGCCTGTTCGGTCATCGTGAGGATCACGCCCACGCCGTGGCGCGGATGGCGATGGCGATGATCGAGACGCTCGCGCGTCTCAACGAGGAGCTGCCGGCGCAGCTCGAAATCAGAATCGGCATCAATTCGGGCGATGTCGTCGCCGGCGTGATCGGCACGCACAAGTTCATCTACGATATCTGGGGCGACGCCGTGAATGTCGCGAGCCGCCTCGAATCCACGGGCCTGCCGGGCCGCATTCAGGTTTCGCAAACGACCTGTGAGCGACTGCGCGACGACTTCGTGCTGGAGCCGCGCGGCGGCGTCGAGCTGAAGGGCAAGGGCTCGATCGAGACCTATTTTCTAGCGCACAGGAGGTGAGCGCGAGAGCGACGCTCCCAGCGACGCGAGACTCGCGGCAAGCGACGCGCTCGCGTCGCGCTCATAGAGCGCCGTCGCGTCGAGGACCTCTGATCCAAGCGCCTCTTCGAAAACCGCGCGGCCGCCGCGCGCCAGATCGCCCGCCTGCGCAACATCGCCGAGATTGGAGCGGAAGATGCCGGCGGCGCTCACCGGCAGAAAATCTTCATAAGTGATCGGCTCGGCCGCGAGCGCGCCGCAACTCAGCAAATCCTCCACGCAAGCCGCCGGCGCGAGCCCGCCGGCGCGCGCCAGCCCTTTGGCGGTCGGCGCGTAGCGAAAGAAGGCGAGACCCTCGCGCCGCATCGCGTCGATGTCGTCCGGAAACTCCCTGAAGCTGTCAGGCAGCGCCTGCGCGCCGGGGGCGGCGAGAGCGCGTTCGAGCAGGCGATCATAGAGGGCGCGTCCCTTCGCGGTCAGCGCCGCGCCGCGCTGCTCCACTTCGCCAAAGCGCGCGCAATGCAGGGCCGTCGCGTCTTCATCGGGCGCGCTGAAGCAGATCGGCTCGGCGACCGCCTTGAAGCTCGTCTGACGCAGCAGGATCGGGTTGCGCCGCGCCGGCGGCCCCTCGACGGTCTGCTTGGGCTCCAGACCCTGCGCCAGCATCTCGCGCTGCACGGCGTCGATGTCGAGCGTCGAGAGCGTCAGATGATTGATGTGGGGTCCACGAAAACACACAATGTCGGCGATGAGCGGATGCGCCGCGTGGAGCCTGCGATAGACCGCCATGGGGACGCTTGCTCTGGGGTGGAACCGGAAGGTCTCCAGAGCCGCGGAAACAAAGTCGTCCGCTTGCGCGTCGGCAAGTCCGCCAGCGTCATCGAGACGATCGAGCAATGTTTCGCAGGCTGGCGAGAGAATGGTGCGGCGGGCGAGAATGGCCTCGACCTCATGGCGCAGCGTCTCATCCGCGATGAGATCGACGCGCAGGAGCGAGGTGAAGACGCGGAACGGCGCCTGCCGCAGCGCCTCCTCGCTCAGCGGCCGAAACGCCGTGGAATGGACAGGAAGCCCGACGGCGGAGAGATCGTAATAGCCGACGGGCGCCATGCCCATCGCCGCGAACAGGCGCCGCAGGGTCGAAAGCTCGGCGGCCGTCCCGACGCGCACGGCGCCGTGACGCACGAGGGCGAGGCGCTCGCATTCGCCGCTGCTTTCGAGCGCCGCGCGCAGATCAGGCCGCGCGCGCAGCGTCTCGCTGTTGACGGATGCGACGAGCGCGACGAGCGCGCGGTAGCGCGGCGCCTCCGACTGATACATGTCGGAGAGCGCGCGCGCGAATTTTTCGCGGAGCCTGTCGGGAGAGATCATGGCGCGGCGCCCTTGCCGAACAGATCGAATGCGACCCCCTGCGCCAGGGGCAGATCCGATGAGAAATTGATGGTGTTGGTGGCGCGACGCATATAGGCCCGCCAGCAATCCGAACCGGCCTCGCGGCCGCCGCCGCTGTCCTTTTCGCCGCCGAAGGCGCCGCCGATCTCGGCGCCGGAAGGGCCGATGTTCACATTCGCGATGCCGCAATCGGAGCCGCGCGCGGAGAGAAACAGTTCCGCCTCGCGCAGATCATTGGTGAAGATCGACGAGGACAGGCCGTGGGCGACGTCATTGTGCTGGCGTATCGCTTCGTCGAACTCCCGATAGGGAATGGCATAGAGGATCGGCGCGAAGGTTTCGCGCCTTGCGATCTCAGACTGTCGGGCGAGTTCGACGAGCGCCGGCCGGACGTAACAGGCGTCGGGATGATCCTCGGCGAAGAGGCGCTCGCCGCCGGTCACGACGGCGTGCTCGCTGCGCGCCTCGGCGAGCGCGGCCTGCATGGCGTCATGCGCGGCGCGGTCGATCAACGGCCCGATCAGCGTTCCCGGCGCGCGCGGATCGCCGACGGGCGCGCTCGCATAGGCGGCGCGAAGCGTTTCGAGCAGCGGCGCGTAAATGTCTTCATGCACGAAGAGACGGCGCAGCGTGGTGCAGCGCTGTCCCGCCGTGCCCATGGCGGCGAAGGCGATGGCGCGCGCCGCGAGCGGGAGCGACGCCGAGGGGCAGACGATGGCGGCGTTGTTGCCGCCGAGTTCGAGCAGCGCGCGCGCGAAGCGTTGCGCGAGTTGCGGCGCGACGGCGCGTCCCATGGCGGTGGAGCCCGTGGCGGAAACGAGCCGGACGCGGTGATCCTCGACGAGCGGCGCGGCGGCGTCCCTGCCGCCGATGATGAGTTGCGACAGCCCGTCCGGCGCGTGCTGGAAGCGCGCCGCCGCGCGCATCAGCAACGCCTGCGTCGCCAGCGCGGTGAGCGGCGTCTTTTCCGACGGCTTCCACACCAGCGCGTCGCCGCAGACGAGCGCCAGCGCGGCGTTCCACGCCCACACCGCGGCCGGGAAGTTGAACGCGGTGATGACGCCGACGACGCCGAGCGGATGCCAGCTTTCCATCATCCTGTGGCCTGGGCGCTCCGAGGCGATCGTCAGGCCGTGAAGCTGACGCGAGAGACCAACCGCGAAGTCGCAGATGTCGATCATCTCCTGCACTTCCCCGAGACTTTCCGAAACGACCTTGCCGGCTTCCAGAGTGATGAGCCGCGCCAGCGTTTGCTTGGCGTCGCGCAGCTCGGCCGCGAACAGGCGCACGAGTTCGCCGCGTCGCGGCGCGGGCGTGTCGCGCCAGATGCGAAAGGCCGCGTCGGCCTCGGCGATCGCCTGCGTCGCCGCGGCGCGGTCGGCGGACCGCACGCGTGCGATCGTCTCGCCGGTGATGGGAGAGCGCACCGGCAGATCGCCGTCCTGCGCGGCGGCGGCGTCGATCCCGAGCTCGAGCAGCAGCCCGCGCGTTTCCTGTGCCGGCGGGGGAAGGGTCGAAGCGGTCATGCGCTGTCCTTTTGCAATCCCGGCGTCCGCACGCGCAGCGGGTGGTCGCGTCGCGCGCCGCTCCTAGATGAAGGAGAAGCGCGGCGTCGCGCCATGAGAAGTAAGAGACCAGAGGGTCGGGGAAAGAGCGAGACAGTCATTCATGGGTTGCCCGGCCTTCGAAAACCCCTTCTGCGCAAGAAACTACGACCCTTTGCCGGTAATGCTGACGCGTGGCGAGGGCGCGTATCTCTGGGACGTGTCCGGCCGGCGCTACATCGACATGATGAGCGCCTATTCGGCCGTCTCGCATGGCCATGCGCATCCGCGCATCGTCGCGACGCTCGCGCGACAGGCCGCGCGCCTCGCCGTGCCGTCGCGCGCCTTCTACAACGACCGGCTCGGACCCTTCCTCGAAAGCCTGTGCAAACATGTCGGGCTCGATGTGGCGCTGCCCATGAACACGGGCGCCGAGGCGGTCGAAACGGCGATCAAGGCGGCGCGGCGCTGGGGCCTGCGCGCGAAGGGACTCGACGATCCCGAAATCATCATCGCTTCCGGCAATTTTCATGGGCGCACGACCACGATCATCAGCTTCTCGGCCGAGGCGGAGTATCGCGAGGGCTTCGGTCCCTTCACGCCGGGATTTCGCGCCATTCCCTTTGGCGATCTCGCCGCCGCCGCGGCGGCGGTGACGCCGAAGACGGTCGCCGTGATGGTCGAGCCAATCCAGGGCGAAGCCGGCGTCATCATTCCGCCGAAGGGATGGCTCGCGGGACTTCGGCGTCTGTGCGACGAGCGCGGGCTGCTGCTGATCGTGGATGAAATCCAGTCGGGACTGGGCCGCACCGGCGAATGGTTCGCGTTCCAGCACGAGGGAATCCTGCCCGACGCCGTGACGCTCGGCAAGGCGCTCGGCGGCGGCGTCCTGCCCGTGTCGGCCCTTGTCGCGCGCCGTGAGGTGATGGACGTGTTCACGCCCGGCTCGCATGGCTCGACCTTCGGCGGCAATGCGCTCGCCGCCGCCGTCGGCCTCGAAGCGTTGCAGGTGATCGAAGACGAAGGACTGGTGGAGCGCAGCCGAACGCTTGGCGCGCATATGATGCGCCGTCTCTCCGCCATGCGCTCGCCCGCCCTCGCGGCGGTGCGCGGACTCGGCCTGTGGGCGGGCGCGGACATTGATCCGCGCTACGCCAGCGCGCGCGAGGCCTGCGAACGCCTGCTCGAAAAGGGCGTCCTCTCCACCGCCACCCATCGCACGGTCGTGCGCCTCGCGCCGCCGCTGGTGATTTCCACAGACGACCTCGACATCGCGCTCGATCGTCTCGAGGAGACGCTCGCGGAAATTGCGCGAAATCATTCAGGGCAGAGCGCGGCCTGAGCGCGAGCGCTCACGCCGTCAGCGGCGCAGCGTCCTGCGCGTGCTGACGAGTTGCGTCATCAGCACATGCAGCGAGGCCTCCACCGCGAAATGGCGCACGCAACTGATGGCGCGCTCGCGCGAGACCCTGTCGCGCGTCGACTTCAGCGTGACGCCCGCCGTATCTGGCAGGAACACGGCCGGCGTGCGCCGCTCGGCGGCGCCGGCCGCGACCGCGATCATGCTGCGGTCGAGATCGCCGCCGATGAGAACGAGCGGCGGCGAGCCCTGGTCGCGGTGATATTCGCGAAAGCGCGCGCAGCTCCAGATTGACGCCGTGTCGCTTTCGAACCAGAGCGAGCCCGGCTGAATGAGCGCGGTCTCCGCCGGCGCGTCCTGATCGAGCGCCGGATCGGGGAGGAAGTGAACGACCGGCCAGTTGCGCGAGCGCCACAGCTCCACCAGCGTCATGGTGAAGGAGAGGGGAAGCGGTGCGCCGAAGCGGGACGCGGCGATGCACACAAGCACGGCCGCTTCGGCGAGACACCATTCGGGTTCGGAGACAGCGTCGCGCATGGTCATGGCGCGCGCGTCTTCACGGCGTTGCCCGCCCGGTAGGTCGAGCCTCTCGTCTCCGACTGTTCCAGAACGCCGGGCCGATCCCAGTCGCCCTCGGGGCGGATGATGACCTGTCCGCCGCTGTTCAGAGTGATGGCGTCGGGGTCTGGCGTCAGCTCGATCACCATTTCCGTGTAACGGCAGTCGGAAAATTCGATCGTGCGCCCGTCGTCGAAGGGCCTCGCGCCGAAGCGCGCCCAGAACGGCTCCAGACCTTCGCGCGAATGGCCGTAGATACGTTGAAATCCCTTGCGGCGGGCGAAGGAGATGCCTTCGCGCACCAGATCGAAGGCGATGGTGGAGCGGCGGAACCGCTTGAGCACCGCGAGCCGTTCGAGCTTGACGAAATCCGCGAAATAACGCGCCCGCAGAACGCCTGCCGGCTCGTCCCCCACGAAGCCGATGAAATGCGTGGAGCAGGCGTCGTTGCCGTCGAATTCCTCGCGGTAGGGACAATCCTGCTCGGCCAGATAGACCGCCGCGCGCAAGGCGTAGACCATGGCCAGATCATCGAAGCCGCGCCCGATGCGGACATAGCCGCGTCGGTTGCTGCGAGACGGATACCCCGCCGTCCCGTGAACACATTCCGCCCGTGTCATCATTACAGTTGTCCTCAAGCCGCCCCGGTCAGGCGATCGTCATGACGGCGCTCGTAGCGCCACAAATCCGGCTGTCCGCAAGTGATGGGCCGGAACCCGCCATGTCGCATGAACCGCTCGCCCTCGGGCGTGCCGGGACGCGCGTAAAGATGCGCATGCTCGCGTCCGCGCTGTTTGGACCAGTCCATGATCGCCCAGAGCGCGGCCACGGCGCGGCCCGTCATGCACAGCGCCCAGACATAAATCCCCGCCGGCGCTTCGCCGCTACGCGCGAGATGACGCAGGTCCGGGCGATCGAATGAGAAGCCGCCGGTGAGAAGCGCGTCCAGTCCCCTGGAATTGAGCAGAAGCAGCGCCGCGACGCCGGCCGGCGCCTCCGCGCCGTCCACGACCAGAAAGGTTTCCTCGTTCCACTGATGAATGCGCTCCACGACCTGCAACTGAACCGTGCTGTGCGGAAGCTTTTGGCGGGTGAAGGAGAGCAGGGCGGGAATTTCCTCCCGCGCGGCGGCGCGAACGGTCGGGCCGCGCGAGGCGCCCAAATCGTCAAGGTCTCGCCGTCGCCCTCGCAAGCTTGGCGCTGAGCCGAGTTGCATCCGTCATCTCCTTGATTTCTGACAAGCGCCATCAAACTAGGCTTGCCCTAGGCGGGAGTATGCAGGAGATTAGGCATAGATGTGCTGCGATTTTGCAGCGCTCTGCTCTGGCTCCGCGAGCAGGATCGAAGATGAATTGGGACGATTGCCGTCTGTTCTTTGCTTGCGCCGAGGCCGGCAGCCTCAGGAAGGCGGCGATTGAACTTGGCGTCGACTCGGCGACCGTCACGCGACGGATGGATCGTCTCGAGGAACAGCTCGGCCACAGGCTGCTGGTGCGCTACAAGAATGGCGTCAAGCTGACGCCGTTCGGCCTTTCGGTGTTCGAGGAAGTCGCGTCGATGATGCGCGCGACGCAGAACATCTCGCGTCTCTCACATGCCGGCGATCTGCGCGGACTCATCCGCCTCGCCGTCACCGAGGGTCTCGGCACCTATTGGATTCTCCCCAAGCTCATCGACTGGCAGCGCGCCAATAATCTGCTGACGATCGACTTTCGCGCCTCCATGCAGGAGGCGGACGTTTCGAGGCTCGAGGCCGACATCGCGATTCAGTTTCACCGCCCGGCCGCCGCCGATCTCAAGATCGTCAAGCTTGGCCGGCTGCACACCTATCCCTTCGTTTCCGCCGATTATCGCAACAGGTTCGGCGTTCCGAAATCGCTCGCGGAGGCGGTCGAGCACCGTTTCGTGGAGCAGGCGTCGCCCCTGCTCGACGAAGAGGTGATGAAGCGCGCGCTGAGCGTCGACGATCTCTCGGGCATCGTCGGCATCCGCACCAATGCGAGCTCGGCCGTTCTCTACGCGGTCGAGCTTGGCGCGGGCATTGGCGTGCTGCCGAGCTATGCGCTGAACTTCTGTCCGCAACTGGTGCCGGTGGACATGGGCGTCGAATACAGCCTCGACATTTTCATGATCTATCATCCCGATCTGAAGAAGTCCGAGCGGCACATGCGCGTGATCGAGTGGCTCAAGCGCATCTTCGATCCGCGCTTCTATCCCTGCTTCCGCGACGAGTTCATTCATCCCGTCGATCTCATGCGGTCGATGGGCGATACCGGCCGCACCGCGCGCGAGCGCATCTATTCGGCGATCAATTTCGGCGCCTCGCATCTGACCGGAACAAGCCTGCGCCCCGCGCCGCGCGTCGCCGTCGCGAGCGTCGACGAGGAGCCGATCGAATGACCGGCCGGCTTCGCGCCTATACGCTCGCCTTCCGCTACGCCTGACGCCCTCAGGCCGGAGCGAAGCGCTCGCTGAACACGCGCTCGGGCGCGATCCCGGCAGCGGCGGCGGCGGCCTCCGTCGCGACGATCAGCGCGGGCGGACCGCAGACATAGACGTCCGGCTGTTGCGGCGCCTCGGCGAGCGCCTGCGCCGGCGTGCCCGTCAGTCCGGTCCATGCGGCGTCCGCTTTCCAGACGCAGAGCGTGACGGCGAGTTGCGGCAGCAGCGCGCGCAGCGCCTCGATGGCGTCGAGCGCGAAGAATTCGTCGACGCGATTGACGCCGAAGAACAGCCGGCAGGGCCGCGCGTCGCCGAATTCCGCCATCTGCCGGAGCATCGACAGCGCCGGCGCGAGGCCCGTGCCGCCGGCGACGAACCAGCGCGGCGCCGCGCTGGCGTCATCGAGCGTGAACTGCCCCTTCGGGCCATGCACGATCAGGGCGTCGCCGATCGCCGCGCGCTCCGTCAGCCAGGACGAGAAGAGGCCGCCGGGCTGGAGGCGAATGAGGAATTCCAGCACGCCGTCCCAATTGGGCGCGCAGGCGATCGAATAGGCGCGCGTGACGCTTTCGCCTGGAAGTTCGAGCTCCGCGAACTGGCCGGCCACGAATTGCGCGGCGCAGCCGAATTCGGGATCGTCGTCATAGCGCAGGACCAGACGCATGGCGGCGGAGCCCGCCGGACCCAATTCGACGATGGTCGCGCGCCGCGCGGGCGTCGGCGCGAAGCCGATCGCGGCCTGATCGAAGGGCGCCGTCAGCGACAGATCGCTGCGCGCATGGGCGCGGCAGAGCAGAATGTCGCCCGCCTCGCGCTCCGCCGCGCTCATCGCCGCGTCGCTGAAGGTTTCGAGAAGCGCCTCGCCGGAGGCGACTCCGACGCGGCAGGCGCCGCAGCCGCCCTGACGGCAGGACGAGGGCGGATAGATCTGCGCGCGTTCGGCGGCGTCGAGCAGCGTCTCATCCGGCTCCGCCGTGAAGGCGATGGCGGCGCCGTCGCGCGTCAGCAGACTGACCTTGAACATGTCGTGTTGTCCCGCACAGGCTGTGGGGCGCCCGCGATGGCGGGCGCCTCCGGTTTGCAAGCGTCGTCCCTTTCGAGAGACCGCGTCAGGCCGCGCGGCCGAGCGCCGCCTCGATGTCCGCTTCTGCGTCGCCGACCGGCAGAACGCCGAACTGCTCGACAAGCACATTGACCAGCGCCGGCGTGAGGAAGGCGGGCAGCGTCGGACCGAGCCGCACATTGCGCACGCCCAGCGCCAGCAGCGTCAGCAGCACCGCGGCCGCCTTCTGCTCGAACCAGGAGACGATCAGCGACAGCGGCAGTTCATTGACGCCGACGCCGAAGGCCTCCGAGAGTTTCGTCGCGACGACGAGCGCCGAATAGGCGTCGTTGCACTGTCCCATGTCGAGCAGGCGCGGCAGGCCGCCGACGGTTCCGAAGTCATGCGTGTTGAAGCGGTACTTGCCGCAGCCCAGCGTCAGGATCACCGTGTCCTGCGGCGTCTTCTCGGCGAAGTCGGAATAATAGTTGCGGCCCGGCGCCGCGCCGTCGCATCCGCCGATCAGGAAGAAGTGCCGGATGGCGCCGCTCTTCACCGCGTCGATGACCTTGTCGGCGACGCCGAGCACCGCCGCGCGGCCGAAGCCGATGGTGATGCGCTTCTCCTCCGCGTCGGCGGCGAAGCCCGGCAGCGCGAGCGCGGCCTGAACGACCTGCGCGAAGTCGTCGTTGGCGATGTGGCGCAGTCCCGCCCAGCCGACCGGCCCGGCGGTGAAGATGCGCCCGCGATAGCGCGCCTGCGGCTCGATCAGACAATTGGAGGTCATGACGATCGGGCCGGGGAATTCGGCGAAGTCCTTCTGCTGATCCTGCCAGGCGCCGCCGTAATTGCCGACGAGATGCGGATAGGCTTTCAGCTTCGGATAGGAATGCGCCGGCAGCAGCTCGCCATGCGTATAGACGTTGATCCCCTTGCCGGCGGTGGCTTCGAGAATGGCGTGCAGGTCCTTCATGTCGTGGCCGGAGACGAGGATCGCCTTGCCCCTGACCGGCGTCACGCGCACGCTCGACGGCTCCGGCATGCCGAAGGCGCCGGTGTTCGCCGCGTCGAGCGCCTCCATGGCGAGGAAATTGGCGTGGCCGAGCGCCAGCGCCTCGTCGAGCAGCGGCGCGAGCTCCTCCGGCTCGCTGGCGAGGAGATCGAGCGCATGTTCGACCGCCGCGTAGATCGCGTCGCGCTCCTCGCCCAGCACGCGGGCGTGATGCGCATAGGCGCAAACGCCCTTCAGCCCGTAGAGCACCAGCGCGCGCAGCCCCACGACGTCCTCGCCGATCCGCGCGACGTCCTTCTTGATCGCCGCGTCTCCAGCCTGCGCCAGAAGGCCGGTCATGTCCGTCGCCGGAACGAAGGCGGCGGCGCCATGCAGCGTCTCGGGCAGACGCGCGTGGTCTTTCGCCGCCCGTTCATAGAGCGCCCGGGCGCGGTCGCGGATCGCGGCCGCCTGCGCGATCAGCTCGACGAAGCGCGCCGCGTTGAAATTCACATTGGTGAGCGTGGTGAAGAAGGCGAACAGCAGGAAGCGATCGGCCTCCGCGTCGGTGGCGCCGAGATCGCGCGCGCGGCGCAGATATTGGCCGATCCCCTCGCAGACATGCAGCAGGATGTCCTGAAGATCGGCGGTGGCGGCGTCCTTGCCGCACATGCCCTTCGCGCTCGCGCAGCCGAGCCCTTCCTCTGACCGGTAGGTTTGCTCGCATTGATAACAGAACATTGCGACTCCCTCGCTTCTCGCCCCGGCGCATGAGCGGCGCCGAAATCGGTATCTAGAATGCGTATTTAACGGCGGGAAAGTCAAGCCGCCTGGGAGAGGGGCTTCAGTTTGACGCAGGGACGAGCCCTCGCGAACGCTTTCCCGCAAGCGGGGCGCGCGCGAGACGCGGGCATTCATGTCTTTTGGAAAAGCGCGCCTCAGCGGGTCATTCGGCGAGATCGAGCGCCGGGAGTGACGTCGGCTTTTCGAGGCAGTCGGCGAGGGTGAAGCGGTCGAGCTCGCGCAGGAAGCCCATATGGGCGCGGCCGAGCATGCCCTTGAGGCGGCAGCGCGGCAGCAGCGCGCAATCGCTGCCTTCGGCGCTGAAACATTCGACCAGCGGCTGATCGTCGAGCCGCCGCACCACATCGCCGATGCGGATGTCGCGGGGGTCGCGGGCGAGCCGGACGCCGCCCTGGGCGCCGCGCACGGCCACGAGATAGCCCGCCGCCGTCAACTCCTGAAGCACCTTGGCCATGTGGTGGCGCGAAACCCTGAAATGTTCGGCGATCTCGGTCGCGGACAGCGTCTCCCCATTGCGGTCGGCAAGGAGAATGAGGGCGCGCAAGCCAAAGTCGGTGAAATTCGTCAGACGCATGAACGAACCCTTATCACAAAAAATCGGATTTCAGAATGCGTCTTTACGTCCTCCCCGGCCGCGCCTGCGCCCCTGGCCGCGCATCATGTGCTGAACCGCACATGCAGGCGGCGCCTCGTTTGGTAGCGTCCACTCCATCGACAGAGCAGTTCAATGGAGAGAGCAATGACCACCTTCCGCGCCATCCTTGCCGGCTCGATTGCGGCGCTGACCCTCGCGAGCGCGACGACCCCCGCTTCGGCGGGCTATTACTACCGCTCCGGCCCGAGCGCGGGGGCGATCGCCGGAGCGGCCATTGGCGGCATGGCGCTGGGCGCGGCGGTCGGGGCCATGGCGAGCCAGCCGCGTTACTACGGCTACGCCTACCCTGCTTACGGCTATGGCTATGGCTATCCGCGCTACGGCGCCTATGGCGGATATTACGGCTGGTGAGCCGCTCCTGGCCCGGGGCGCGCGAGGCGCGCCCCGGCGATTGTGTTCCCGTCACTCGGCCGCTTTCGGCTGATCCGGCCGCGGCGTGGCGGAAGTCGGCTGCGCGTTGGCCTGCGACCCAGCCGGCGCCTCCTGCGCGGCCTGCTGGCTCTGGCCCGGCGCCGCGCCCCGCCGGATTTCGACGCTGCGTGGCCCGCGCTGCTGCGCCTCGGCCGGCTTTTTCACCCTGATCGTCAGCACGCCCCGGTCGAGGACCGCTTCGACGCCCTGTTCCTCGGGCCGGAAGGGCAGGGGAATGGCGCGGTAGAAGGAGCCGTAGCTGCGCTCCTCCACATGCCAGTCGCGCTCGTCCCTCTGGCTCTCCTCGCGCTTCTCGCCGGAGATGACGAGCTGATTGTCCTCGACATTGAGCCGGATGTCGGTCTCGTCGACGCCCGGCAGCTCCACCGCGATGTCGAAGGCGTCGCGGCTCTCGGAGACGCTGACCTTGGGAACGCCCGCCGCGCCGCGCAGCGAGGGCAGGCGATCGAAGGCGCGCAGCATGTCCCCGAGTTCGCTTTCCATCGACCAGAAGGCCTGCGGAAGGAGGCCCTGACCGCGCGACCAGGCGCCGGGCGCGCCCCGGCCGCCGCCTGACCAAAGGCTCGGTAGTTTCATCGTTCGACTCCATGAAAACGGCGCTTCGCGACAAAAGCGCCTTGTCGCGGCATATTGTCTGCGGATCAGAGGCTTCAAGCGCGAGGCGGGCGTCGCGCCGCGTCGGTTCCGCGCCCGCGCCTCTCATCCGCGCGGCAGGGCGCTATATAGCCAGTCAGGCCGACGCCGGCGGTTCTTGCAAGGGGTTTTCACCATGGCTGTGCGACAGGCGCTCGCGGCGCTCATCCTGCTGTTCTGCGCGGCAGCGCCCGCCGCCGCGGAGGACGCGCGCAAGGGCGGCGACGAGACCCGCAAGGGCGCGGAAGAGACTCGCAAGGGCGGCGAGGAAACCCGCAAGGGCGCCGAGGAGCATGCGCGCGGCCTTCCCGCCGAGGCCGTCACAAGCCACACGCTTGCGATCGACGGAGACAAGATCGCCTTCACCGCCCGCGCCGGCGCCTTGCGGTTGCGCGATGCGCAGACCGAGGCGCCGCAGGCCGACGTGGCCTTCGTTTCCTATGAGCGCAACGGCGCCGACGCGGCGACGCGCCCGGTCGCCTTCGTGTTCAACGGCGGCCCCGGCGCGGGCTCGGCCTGGCTTCAACTGGGCGCGCTCTCGCCGTTCCGGCTGCGCGTGACGCGCGACACGCTCTCGCCCTCCCTGCCGCCGATCATCGTCGACAACGCCGAGAGCTGGCTTCCCTTCGTCGATCTCGTCTTCATCGATCCGCCGGGCACCGGCTTCAGCAAGATCCTCACCGACAGCGACGATGTGAAGAAGCGCTTCTTCTCTGCCGAAGGCGACGCCGACGCGCTGGCGGTCGTGGTGCGCAAATGGCTGACGGCGCGGGGCCGGCTCGCCTCGCCGAAATATCTCGTCGGCGAAAGCTATGGCGGCTTTCGCTGCGTCAAGCTTCTCGACGCGCTGCGCGAGCGGGAGAGCGTCGGCGTCAGCGGTCTCGTCCTGATCTCGCCGGTCCTCGATTTCGGACTGTTGCAGGGCGAGCGTCATCCGCTTTGGCGCGCCGCGCTGCTGCCCTCCTTCGCGGCCATCGCCCGCAACGCCGCCGACCGCGCCGCGCTCGCCGACGCCGAGGCCTATGCCGCCGGCGACTTCGTGACCGATTATCTCAAGGGCGAGAAGGATGCGGCGGCAATCTCGCGCATGAGCGCGAAAGTGGCGGAGCTGACCGGGCTCGATCCGGCGCTCGTCGCGCGGCTGGGCGCGCGCGTTGATCCCAAGACCTTCGCCCGCGAGCGCCTGCGCGACAAGGGCCGCGTGCTCAGCGTCTATGACGGAGAGGTCTCGCGCTACGATCCGACGCCCTTCTCGCCGGAGTCCGACTGGGCCGATCCGGTGCTGGAAAGCTGGCGCGCGCCGCTCGGCGCCGCGATGACGCGCCTGATGCTCGAAAAGCTGCAATGGCCCATCGGCGACGCGCGCTACACCATTCTCAACAGCGACCTGGCGCATCGCTGGGACTACGGCCACGGCGGGCGCGCCGGCGCCGATGTGATCTCGCCCTTGCGCGGGGCGCTGGCGCTCGATCCGCGCCTGCGCGTCATCGTCCTGCACGGCCTTTATGATCTCGTCACGCCCTATTTCGCGACCAGGCTGCTGCTCGATCAGCTCCCGGCGCTGGGCGATCCGGGCCGCGTGAGCCTCCTCGCGCTGCGCGGCGGACACATGCCCTATCTCGAAGACGAGTCGCGCAAGGCCATGCGCGACGCGGCGCGGGCGTTTCTCGAACGTCCGTGACGCGCCCTCTTGCCGTGGGATTCAACGCGGGGTTAGACTCTCGCGCATGCAGGAGCCTTCCTCCGACGCGCCGGTCCACGTGCATCTGCGCCGCGTCGACGCGTCGCGCAACATGCGCCGCTTCTACAGTCTCGACATCGTGGCCGATCTCTTCGGCGGCTTTCTGCTGCTGCGGCGATGGGGGCGCATCGGCGCGCGCGGGCAGGTCGCCGCCGAACGCTACGACAGCGCGGCGCAGGCGATGGACGCGCTGCGCCGGCGCCTGCGCCGCAAGACGCGACGCGGTTACGTGAGCGTCGCGCCATAGAGCGCTCCGTCGAGTCAGATCTTCACCTTGAGTTGCATGCCTGCCTGCCAGTTCTTCATGATCTGCGGGCCATTGAGGTTTTGATAGACCGGCAGACCCGCTTCCACGCCAAGGGTCCAGTTTTCGTAACCGATGAATTTGCCGCTGATCGTGGCGCCGCCGAAGAGTTCGACGCGCTGCCCGCCGTAGAACAGCGGATTGGTGGGAACCGCCGCGCCTCTGATCTCCGGGTCCCAGCCGCGGATCGCGCCCTGCATCGTGGCGCTCACCCGGAAGGTCGTCGTCACGCCCGGAATCCATGTGTAGCCGCCCCAGCCGTTCAGTTCGTGCAGATTGCCCCACATGTAGCCCCTGGGATTGAGGCTCGCGCCGCCCCATGGCGCCAGCTCCGGGATCGTGGCCCATGTGTATCCCTCCGGATTGGGTCCGAGCGGAAAGCGGCCGCGATAGGAGAGGCCCCACGACCAGGGGCCGATATAGCCCGCATAGACAATTCCCGGCATGATGTCGTAGGTGCCGGTTCCAAGCTGCATGCCGTAGAAGGCGCGGATGTCGGCGGGCACGCCGTTCGGCAGCACGAAATTGTTGAAGGTCGCGTGGTTCGATCCGGTCGGAAAGGACAGGCCGAGCGAAAGCTGAATGCGGTTGATCTCGTCCTGATAGACGCGGTAGACGCCGGAGAGATTGAAGTCGGTCAGGCTCGCCGTGTCGGGATAGTTTCTGGCGAGCTGCTGGAGGCCGGTCGGACCCTTGAACACGAGCGCCTCGAGACTCTTCTCGATCATGCCGGCGTTCAGCACGATGCAGAGATCCTTGGTGACGCCGTAGTTGAGTCCGATGATCTGGGTCCGCGCCGCGATGTTCTGCGGGACGATGCGCACCGGCTGCCTTGGATTGAGGAAAAACGGAACCGTCGAGACGATGTATTCATTCCAGACGGTCCGCGTCCCCATTTTGATGCCGGACAGATTGGAAAAGGTGGGGGTGAGCGAGAGGACGAGCTTTCCGGGCGCCGGAATGTCGAGTCCGAAAACGCCGATCGGTCCCGGAGGCGGAGGCGGCGGGGGCGGGGGCGCCGCCGCGGTCACGGTCGCGGCGGGCGGCTTTTTCGCGGCCTCGCCAGCGCCGGCGGCGCCCATGGCCAGCGCGGACGCGGCGGCAGCGCCCAACAAAGTGAAGGCGCGAATGCGCGCCTCCCGGCAACAGGATGTCGTCTCCATCGTCAGATCGCCCTCGTCAGCAACCCGCGCTTCGGCGGGAGCCCAAAACAAAAAAGCCGCCGCCCGAAGCTTCCGCATCAGATGCGGAAAGTTCGGACAGCGGCGTTGCTGTGCGTTGACCCGTCTTTGAGTCGACCACGCCAGGCGTGGCTCGACAGCGTTAGTGCAAATCTCAAGCCAGCAGCGCGCGGCGCCGTGATCGCCCGGAAATTCGGGCGTCGCGCTCCTGGTCAGCGTCACGGCAAGGATCGACCTGCCATTTCTCTGGGCTTGCGGCTGACAAGGAATTGGGCGGGTTGCAACCTCTTCGCGCCGGCGGGCCGACGGAATGAAAGGCGCCCGCCCGGCTGGACCCGTTCTTGCAAGCGAGAGGCGCAAAAAAAGAGAGCCGAGCATCCCGTGAAAATTGTCATCGTCGATGAGAGTCCCATCCGCGCCGCCATTCTGGAGGCGGGATTGCGGGAAGCGGGTTTCGACGACGTCACGCGCATCGCCGAAACACAAAATCTCTTGCGGCGCATCTACGCCATCGATCCTGACATCATTCTGATCGGACTCGACAACGCCTCGCGCGACGAGCTGGAGCAGATGTTTCAGGTCAGCCGCGCGGTGCGGCGGCCCGTCGCCATGTTCGTCGATCAGTCCGACACGGCCTCGATTCAGGCGTCGGTGGACGCGGGCGTGTCGGCTTACATCGTCGACGGGCTGAAGAAGGAGCGGATCAGGTCGATCCTCGATCTGTGCGTCTCGCGCTTCAACGCCTTCGCGCGGCTCCAGACAGAGCTGGAGCGCGCCAAATCCGATCTCGAGGAACGCAAGATCATCGACCGCGCCAAGGGCATATTGATGAAGTCCAAAAATCTACCCGAAGACGAGGCCTACCGGCTCATGCGCGGCGTCGCCATGCGCGAGAGCAAGAAGATCGTCGAGATCGCGCAATCCATTATCACCGCGTCGGAGTTGTTGAGATGACGCCGGACGTGAAGATCGGCTTCATTCCGCTCGTCGACGCGGCGAGCCTCCTTGTCGCGGCCGACAAGGGCTTCGCGGCCGACGAGGGCCTCGCGGTCGAACTCGTGCGGGATGTGTCCTGGTCGAACATGCGCGACAGGCTGGCGATCGGCCATTACGACGCCGCCCATCTCCTCGCGCCCATGGCCGTCGCCTCCACGCTGGGCCTGAGCCATGTGCGGGTCAAGCTCGTCGCCGCGCTCAATCTCGCCGCCAATGGCAACGCCATCACCGTCTCGCGCGCGCTGCATGCGCAGATGACGCAGGCGGCGGACGGCGCGCTGGGCAATCCCGCCGTCAGCGCGCGCGCCCTGCGCAGCGTCATCCGTGACCGCGAGCGGCGCGGCGACGATCCGCTCACCTTCGGCATGACCTTCCCCTTCTCCACGCATAATTACCAGTTGCGCTACTGGATGGCGGAAGGCGGGATCGATCCCGATCACGATCTGCGCCTCGTGGTGCTGCCGCCGCCCTACATGGTCGACAATCTCGCCAAGGGGCAGGTCGACGGCTTCTGCGTCGGCGCGCCGTGGAACGCCGTCGCCGCCGACGCCGGCCTCGGCGTGATCCTGCATCCCGGCTGCGCGATCTTTCATCCGGCGCCGGAAAAGACGCTCGCCCTGCGCGACGACGTCGCCGCGCGTGACCCGCAGCGCGCGGCGGCGCTGATCCGCGCCGTGATGCGCGCCGCCGACTTCGTGCGCGATCCGGAAAACCGCGCCGAGGTCGCCGCGCTGCTCGCGCGGCCGGATCGCGTCGGCGTCGACGCGCAGACGATCCGCCGCACGCTCGACGGCCGGCTCGACGCGCAGGCGCGGACGGCGCAGGCCGATTATCTCCTGTTCGGCGACGCGCGCACGGGCCGCCCCGATCCCTATCAGGCGGCCTGGCTCTACGCGCAGATGCTGCGCTGGCGGCAGGCCGCCTTTTCGCCCGAACATTTGCGCATGGCGCGGGCGGTCTTCGATCCGCGCTTCTTCGACGCCGCCTGCGCCACCGCCGCCCCGCCGACGCCCATCCGCGCCTTCGCGGGTCCGGCCTTCGACGCCGACGACATCCGCGCCTATGTCGCCGCTTTCGGCCGGCGGTAAGCCCGGTTTTTCGCCCTTGTGCAAAAAAATGCGGCGCCCTTTCGCCAGACGCAGGGCGCCGGCCTCCGCCCGCCACGAACGGAAAGTGAGCGCGATTCCAGTCTCTTGACCGACGCGCGCCGGCTGGCGCCGGGATTGCTTAGTGTAATTCGACCAGATCGGACCCAGCGCAGGGTCCTTGCAGCAACGCCGCTGTGACGGAAACATCGACTCGTCGAGGTTTTCGCACAGCGGTTTTTTTTTGCTCCGGGCGACCGGGAGAGGAAAGGCTCAGCCGATGTCGAACTCACAGCCAAAACCGCATCTTCATCGCAGAACCCTGCTGACGGGCGCCGCGGCGGGCCTCGCGGCGCTCGGCCTGCCGCGCGGCGTCTTCGCGCAGGGCGCGGGGCCGGAAACGACGAAGGCGGTGCTCGGCTATATCGCGCTGACCGACGCCGCGCCGCTAATCCTTGCAAAGGAAAAGGGCCTCTTCGCCAAATATGGCATGCCCGACGTCGAAGTGGTGAAACAGGCGTCCTGGGGCGCGACGCGCGACAATCTCGTTCTCGGCGGCGGGGCCAACGGGATCGACGGCGCGCATGTTCTCAGCCCCATGCCCTATCTCATCGCCACCGGCAAGGTGACGCAGAACAATGCGCCGACGCCGATGTATATTCTGGCGCGCCTCAATCTCGACTGTCAGGGAATTTCTGTCTCCAACGATTACAGGGACATGAAGGCGACGGCGAAGGCCGGAGCGCTCAAGGAGGCCTTCGCGAGGAAGAAGGCCGAGGGCAGGGAGGTGAAGGTCGCCATGACCTTCCCCGGCGGCACGCATGATCTGTGGCTGCGCTACTGGCTCGCGGCGGCGGGAATCGATCCCGACCGCGACGTTTCCACCATCGTGGTGCCGCCGCCGCAAATGGTCGCCAACATGAAGGTCGGCAATATGGACGCCTTCTGCGTCGGCGAGCCGTGGAACGCGCAGCTCGTCAATCAGGGCGTTGGCTACACCGCCTGCACCACCGGCGAAATCTGGGCGAAACATCCTGAAAAGGCGCTCGGCATGCGCGCCGAATGGGTCGACAAAAATCCCCGCGCCGCGCGGGCGCTCGTTTCCGCGGTGATCGAGGCGCAGCAATATTGCGACAAGCCCGAAAACAAGCCGGAGGTCGCCGCGATCGTCGCGCGGCGGCAATGGTTCAACGTCCCCGTGACCGACATCGCCGGGCGCCTGAAGGGCGACATCGACTATGGCAATGGCCGCGTCGCCACGGGCACGCCTTATGGCATGAAATTCTGGCGCGACAACGCCTCCTACCCGTTCAAGAGTCACGACGCCTGGTTCGTCACCGAGGAAATGCGCTGGGGCAAGCTCGACGCGAAGACGAACGTCAAGGCGCTCGTCGCGAAGGTGAACCGCGAGGACATCTGGCGCGAGGCGGCGAAGGCGGCGGGCGTCGCGGCGGCGGATATTCCCGCCTCCACATCGCGCGGCAGGGAGACCTTCTTCGACGGCAAGGTCTTCGATCCCGAAAAGCCGCTCGCCTGGCTCGAAAGCCAGTCGATCAAACGCGCGCAAGCATGAAAGGACGAGACGAGATGACAATGCCCGTCACCCATGACGATCGCGCCGGCGTCTGTGATCTGGAGATCGAGGAAGCGTTCCGCCGCCGCCGCACGCCGTTGCTGATCAAATACAGGGATCACATCGGGGGCTTCTTCGCCGCCGTCGTTCCGCCGCTCGTCACGCTCGTCCTGCTGCTGCTGGCGTGGGAGCTTCTCTGCGCCCGTCCGACCTCGGCGCTGCCGTCGCCCTCGCGCATCTGGAGCGAGGCCAATGAGCTCATGCTGCATCCCTTCTACGAAGCGGGGTCGCAGGACATGGGCCTCGGCTGGCGCGTGCTGACCTCGCTGCGACGCGTCGCCGTGGGCTTCGGCCTCGCCAGCGTCGCGGGTGTGCTGCTCGGCGCCTTTGTCGGCCAGTCGAAATGGGCGACGCGCGGGCTCGATCCGATCTTTCAACTGTTGCGCACCGTGCCGCCGCTCGCCTGGCTGCCGATTTCGCTGGCGGCCTTTCGCGATAGCCAGCCGTCCGCGATCTTCGTGATCTTCATCACCGCGCTGTGGCCGATCGTGATCAATTCCGCCGTCGGCGTGCGCAATATTCCGCAGGACTACCGCAATGTCGCGGCGGTGCTGCGGCTCAATCAGGTCGAGTTCTTCTACAAGATCATGATCCCCGCCGCCGCGCCCTACATCTTCAGCGGCCTGCGCATCGGCGTCGGCCTGTCCTGGCTCGCCATCGTCGCGGCGGAGATGCTCACCGGCGGCGTCGGCATCGGCTTCTTCATCTGGGACGCCTGGAACTCCTCCCGCCTGCCCGACATCTTCGTGGCGCTCGTCTATATCGGCGTCACCGGCTTTCTGCTCGACCGCCTCGTCGCCCTCATCGGCGCGCTCGCCACGCGCGGCGCGCCGGCAAACTGACTTCGCAGGAGGCCATCATGAACGCTTATCTCAAGATCGAAAACGTCGACAAGGTTTTTGCGCGTGGCGGGATACAGACCAAGGTTCTGGAAAATGTGTCGCTGCGCGTCGAAAAAGGCCAGTTCGTCTCCATCATCGGCCATTCCGGCTGCGGCAAGTCCACGCTTCTCAATATCGTCGCGGGGCTGACGACGGCGACGAAGGGCGCCGTGCTGCTGGAGGAGCGCGAGGTGAACGCGCCGGGGCCGGACCGCGCCGTCGTGTTTCAAAATCACTCGCTGCTGCCCTGGCTGTCGGCCTATGAGAACATCCGTCTCGCCGTGGACAAGGTCTTCGCCGGATCGAGCCGCAAGGAGCGCCACGACTGGACGATGCATCATCTCGATCTCGTGCAGATGGGCCATGCGAAGGACAAGCGGCCGGGCGAGATTTCCGGCGGCATGAAGCAGCGCGTCGGCATTGCGCGGGCGCTCGCCATGCAGCCGAAGGTGCTGCTGCTCGACGAGCCCTTCGGCGCGCTCGACGCTCTGACGCGCGCGCATCTTCAGGATCAGGTGATGGCCCTGCACGAGCGGCTCGGCGCCACCGTCATGATGATCACGCATGACGTCGACGAGGCCGTGCTGCTCTCCGACCGCATCGTGATGATGACCAACGGCCCGCAGGCGACCATCGGCGAGGTGCTGGAGATTCCGCTGCCGCGTCCGCGGGCGCGCGTCGCGCTCGCGGCCGATCCCGTCTACCTCGACTGCCGCCGTCGCGTGCTGCAATTCCTCTACGAACGCCACCGCTATGTGGACGCCGCATGATGGCGCGCGGCAAGCTCGTCATCATCGGCGGCGGCATGGCGGCGACGCGACTCGTCGAAGAGCTGCGCGCGCAGGCGCCGGACCGATACGACATCTGCGTCGTCGGCGAGGAGCCGCGGCCGCCCTATAATCGCGTGCTGCTGTCTCCCGCGCTCGCGGGCGAGATCGACCTTGCCGATCTGGCGCTGAAGCCGGCGCCGTGGTGGCGCGCGGCGGGCGTCGATCTCATCAGCGGCCGCAAGGCCGTCGCGATCGACGCGCGGGCCCGGCGCGTGACGCTCGACGACGGCGCCGGTCTCTCCTACGACGCGCTCGTGCTGGCGACGGGCGCGCGGGCGCTGCGGCTTCCCCTGCCGGGCGCCGATCTCGCCGGCGTGCACAGCTTCCGCGACGTCGCCGATGTCGAGGCGATGACGCGTCTCGGCGCGGCGGGCGCGCGCGTTCTCGTCATCGGCGGCGGGCTGCTCGGGCTCGAAGCCGCTTACGGGCTCTCGCGGCGCGGCGCGCAGGTGACGCTCGCGCATGTGATGGACCGCCTGATGGAGCGTCAGCTCGATTGCGAGGGCGCGGCGCTGCTGCGCCGTCTCGTCGAGGAGAAGGGCGTGCGGGTGGTGCTCGACGCCAGCGCCACGCATCTTCACGGCGACAGAAGTGTGCGTCAGGTCGCCTTCGCGGATGGGTCGCGGCGCGACGTCGACGCGGTGATCTTCGCGGTCGGCGTTCGTCCCGGGACGGAGCTGGCGGCGACGGCGGGCCTCGCCCTGGGGCGCGGCGTGATCGTGAACGACGCGCTCGCGACGAGCGACCCGCACATCTTCGCCCTGGGCGACTGCGCCCAGCACGCGGGCCAATGCTACGGGCTGATTGAGCCCGCCTATGAACAGGCGCGGGTGCTGGCGGCGCGCCTCGCGGGGCGCGCGGCGTCCTATCGCGGCAGCGTCGTCGCCACCAATCTGAAAGTCTCCGGCGTGCGCGTATTTTCGGCCGGCGACGTGATGAGCGCGGGCGCGATGACGCTGCGCGATCCGCGCATGGGCGTCTATCGCAAGCTCGTGATGGACGGCGACCGGCTGACGGGCGCGATCCTCATGGGCGACGTCGCTGGCGCGAGCGAGTGTCTCGGGTTCATCCGCTCGGGCGAGAGCGTCGCAACCGCGCGCGACGCGCTGATCTTCGGTCTTCCGCTGGAAAAGGAGGCAGCCTGATGTCGGCGCCTTTCACGCTCGATCAGCAGCGTTATCTCGAAGGCTTCGCGGCGGGCCTTTCCGCGCGAAGCGTCACGCCCGCCGCCGCGCCGTCGGCGCCCGCGCCCATGGGGCCGGACGCCGCGCATCTTGCGGCGCAGGATCGCGCCGCCGCGCGCGCCAAACTCACCGATCAGGAAAAATGGAAGCGCGAGGAGCATCCGTTCGACGCCTATCCGCGCCTCGTCGCGCAGGCGCGCGACAATGCGGCGCCCCGGCCCGCCGATAATTTCCGCTGGCGCTATTACGGACTCTTCTACGTGGCGCCCGCGCAGGACGCCTATATGTGCCGGCTGCGCATTCCCAACGGGCTGCTTGCCCATTGGCAGTTCGCCGGACTCGCGGATGTCGCGCAGCGCCTCGGCGGCAATTATCTGCATGTCACGACGCGCGCCAATCTCCAGATCCGTGAAATCGCGCCGAAAGACGCCGTCGCCGTCATCGAGGCCGTGCAGGACCTCGGCCTGTGGACGAAAGGCTCCGGCGCCGACAATATCCGCAATGTCACCGGCACTCCGACGGCCGGCGTCGATCCGCAGGAGCTGATCGACACGCGCGCTTACGCTCGGGCGATGCATCATCACATTCTCAACGATCGCTCGCTCACCGGCCTGCCGCGCAAGTTCAACATCGCCTTCGACGGCGCCGGACGCGTCGGCGCGCTCGAAGACACAAACGACATCGGCTTTCAGGCGGTCGAACTGCGCGACGGCCATGGCGTCGCGCCCGGCGTGTGGTTTCGCCTCGCGCTCGGCGGCATTACGGGTCACAAGGATTTCGCGCGCGACACGGGCGTGATCGTCGCCCCCGACGAGGCCGTCGCGGTCGCCGACGCCATCCTGCGCGTCTTCATCGAAGCGGGCGACCGCACCAATCGGGCGAAGGCGCGGCTCAAATATCTGCTCGACGCCTGGGGCTTCGAGGCATTTCTGACCGCCGTCGAAGAGAAGCTCGGCCGACCACTGACGCGCGCGCCCGCCGACGCCGTGGCGCCGCGCCCGCGTCAGGATCGCGCGGCGCATATCGGCGTGCATCCGCAGAAGCAGAAGGGCTTCAACTGGATCGGCGTCGCCCTGCCGCTCGGGCGCCTCACGCCCGACGAGACGCGCGGCCTCGCGGAGATTGCGCGCCGCTTCGGCGACGGCGGCCTGCGCCTCACCGTCTGGCAGAATCTGCTCATCACCGGCGTCGCCGATGCGCAGGTCGATGCCGCCCGCGCCGCGATCGACGCGCTCGGCCTTTCGACGCAAGCCTCGCCGATCCGCGCCGGCCTCGTCGCCTGCACGGGGAGTTCCGGCTGCCGTTTCGCCGCCGCCGACACCAAGCGCGATGGGGCCGCCATCGCCTCCTATTGTGAAGAGACGGCGCCCATGGACGCGCCGGTCAATATCCATGTCACCGGCTGTCATCACTCCTGCGCGCAGCATTACATCGGCGACATCGGCCTCATCGGCGCGCGCGTTCCGGTCAATGAGGAGGGCGACACGGCGCCGGGCTATCACATTCTCGTCGGCGGCGGCTTCGCGGAGGAGGCGGGCGTCGCGCGCGCGCTTTACGAACATGTGCGCGCGGAGGACGCGCCGCGAAGGGTCGCGCGCATCCTGCGCGCCTACCGGCGTCATCGAAGCGCCGGGGATGAAAGCTTCGTCGCCTTCGCGCGCCGCCTTGACGCGGACGCCATCCGTCGCCTCGCCGATGCGGAGCAAACGCCATGAATCACACGCCGCCGCCCAGCCTCATTCCCGAAACCGCGCCGTTCTCGCCCGAGCAGCGCGCCTGGCTCAATGGTTTCTTCGCCGCTTTCGTCCTGCCCGAGGGCGCCGCGGCGACGCCGCTGTCGGCGCGGGACGCCGCCGCCGTCATGGCCGCGCCCGACGCCGACGATGGCGCGGCGCCCTGGCATGATCAGACGCTGCCGCTCGACGCGCGCATGGCGCTGGCGCAGGGCCGGCCGCTGCGCCGCCGCATGATGGCGGCCATGGCGCAGCAGGACTGCGGCCAGTGCGGCTATGATTGCGAGCGCTATGCGGAGGCGCTCGCCACAGGCGCGGAAACGCGGCTCAATCTCTGCGCGCCCGGCGGTAAAGACACCGCGCGCATGTTGAAGGCGCTCGCGGCGGAGCAGGGCGCCGCGCCCAAGAGCGACACACCAAAGACAGACGCACGAAAGACAGACGCGCCAAAGACAGACGCGCCCGCGCTGATCCCCGGCCGCTCGCGCGACGCGCCGGCCACGGCCGTCTTTCTCTCGCGCCGCCGTCTCAATACGGAGGGTTCCGAAAAGGAGACCTGGCACGTCGAATGCGACGTTTCCGGCGGCGGCCTCGACTATCGCCCCGGCGACAGTTTCGGCGTCTTTGCGCAAAACCATCCGGGCCTCGTCGATCAGATCATCGCCATGCTCGGCGTCTCCCATGTCACGCAGCTGCGCGGCAAGACGCTGCGCGAGATTCTGCTTGGCGACGTCTCGCTCGCGCCCGCGCCCGACGCGCTGTTCGATCTCATCTCCTTCCTCACTGGCGGCGCGACGCGCGAGAAGGCGCGTCGTCTGGCGCAGGGCGACGACCCGGACGGCGACGCGAAGGCGCTCGACGTGCTCGCCGTGCTGCAAAAATTTCCCAATGCGCGCCCGCACCCGGAAGCCTTCATCGAGGCGCTGGAGCCCTTGCAGCCTCGGCTCTATTCCATTTCCTCCTCGCCGAGGGCGACGCCGGGGCGGCTCTCGCTCACCGTCGACGCGGTGCGCTATGTCGTCGGCCAACGCAAGCGGCTCGGCGTCGCCTCGACCTTTCTGGCCGAGCGCGCCGCGCCGGGCGAAACGCTGCGGGCCTATGTGCAGTCGGCTCACAATTTCAGCCTGCCGGAGCGCCCCGAAACGCCCATCATCATGATCGGCCCCGGCACCGGCGTCGCGCCCTTCCGCGCCTTTCTCCAGGAGCGCGCGGCGACGCGCGCGCCGGGGAAAAACTGGCTGTTCTTCGGCCATCAGCGTTCGGCGCATGATTTCTTCTACGCCCATGAATTCGAGGCCATGAAGGCGACGGGCCTGCTCACGCGGCTGTCGCTCGCCTGGTCGCGCGACGGCGCGGAGAAATTCTACGTGCAGGACCGCATGCGCCAATCGGGCGGCGATCTGTGGGCCTGGCTCGCGGAGGGCGCGCATCTTTACGTCTGCGGCGACGCGCAGCGTATGGCGAAGGATGTGGAGCGCGCGCTCGTCGACATCGTCGCGCAATATGGCGCGCGCAGCGCCGACGAGGCGGTGGCCTTCGTGGCTGGACTCAAAAAGTCCGGCCGTTATATGCAGGATGTTTATTGAGGCGGCGCATGTTTGAGGACACAGTGATTACACGACAGCCGTCCGCCGCCGCGCCGCCGCCTTCGACCCCGGCGGTCGCGACGCGCACGACCTGCCCGTATTGCGGCGTCGGTTGCGGCGTGCTCGCGTCGCCAGACGGCAAGGGCGGCGCGCGCATCTCCGGCGATCCCGACCATCCGGCCAATTTCGGGCGCCTGTGCTCCAAGGGCTCGGCGCTGGGCGAAACGCTCGCGACCGGCGAACGCCTGCTGTTCCCGCTGCGCCGCCAGCCGGACGGCGGCTATGCGCGCATCGACTGGGACGCCGCGCTCGATGAAGTCGCCGCGCGCTTCAGCGACATCGCCGCGCGCCATGGGCCGCAGGCGGTCGGCGTCTATCTCTCCGGGCAATTGCTGACGGAAGATTATTACGTCGCCAACAAGCTGATGAAGGGCTTCATCGGCTCCTCCAACGTCGACACCAATTCGCGCCTGTGCATGGCGTCGAGCGTCGCCGGCCACAAGCGGGCCTTCGGCGCGGATACGGTTCCGGGCTGCTACGAGGATCTCGACTGCGCCGATCTCGTCGTCTTCGTCGGCTCCAACGCGGCCTGGTGCCATCCGGTGCTGTTTCAGCGCGTCATGCGCAACCGCGAGACGCGCGGCGCGAAGATGGTCGTCATCGACACGCGCCGCACCGCGACCTCCGACAGCGCCGATCTCTTCCTGCAAATCGCGCCGGGCATGGATCAGGCGCTGTTCTCGGGCCTGCTGGCGCATCTGGCGCAAAGCGGCGCGCTCGATGAAGACTATATCCGGCGCTGCACGTCTGGCTTCGAGGCCGCCCGCGACGCCGCGCGGCGGCTGACGCCGAACATTGCCGCGACCGCCGCCGCGACGGGCCTGCGCGACGAAGAGGTCGCGGCCTTCTTTCGCCTGTTCGCGGCGACGCCGCGCGTCGTCACCGCCTTTTCGCAGGGCGTGAATCAATCCGCGCAGGGAACCGACAAGGTCAACGCCATCCTCAACTGCCATCTGGCGACGGGCCGCATCGGCCAGCCGGGCGCCGGACCCTTCTCGCTCACCGGACAGCCCAACGCCATGGGCGGGCGCGAGGTCGGCGGCCTCGCCAACAGCCTCGCCGCGCATATGGGCTTCGAGGCGGAGAACGTCGACCGCCTGCGCCGCTTCTGGGGCGCGCCGCGCATGGCGACGGGCGAGGGGCGCAAGGCCGTCGACATGTTTCACGCCGTCGCGCGCGGCGAGATCAAGGCGCTGTGGATCGCCTGCACCAATCCCGCCGCCTCGCTGCCCGACGCCGACGCCATGCGCGCGGCGCTCGGGCGGCTCGATTTCCTCGTCGTCTCCGACACGACGCGCGCGACCGACACCACTCTTGCCGGCGCGCATCTGCTGTTGCCCGCGCAGGGCTGGGGCGAGAAGAACGGAACCGTCACCAATTCCGAGCGCCGCATCTCGCGCCAGCGCGGCTTCCTGCCGGCGCCGGGCGCCGCGCGGCCGGATTGGGCGATCTTCGCCGGCGTCGCGCGGCGCATGGGTTTTTCCGGCTTCGACTACCGCTCGGCGGCGGATGTGTTTCGCGAACACGCCGCCCTCTCGGCTTTCGAGAACGACGGGCGGCGCGATTTCGACATCGGCGGGCTGGCGCAGGCGAGCGACGACGCCTATGCCGCGCTCGCGCCCGTCCAATGGCCGGTGCGCGCCGGGGAGAAACAGGGCCGCGCGCGCCTGTTCGGGGCGGGCGGCTTCTACACGCCCGACCGCCGCGCCCGCTTCGTCGCGCCCGCCGCCCCGGCGCTCGCCGCGCGCGTTTCGGACGCCTTCCCGCTGCGGCTCAATACGGGACGCGTGCGCGACCAGTGGCATACGATGACCCGCAGCGGCGTGAGCCCGCGCCTCGCGCTTCACCTGCCCGAGCCCTTCGTCGAGATCCATCCCGACGACGCGGCGGCGGCGGGGCTCGCGGACGCGGGTTTCGCGCGCGTCACGACGGCGCAGGGAGCCTGCGTGCTGCGCGTGCGCGTCACCGACCGCCAGCCGAGGGGCCAGATCTTCGCGCCGATCCACTGGACCGACGCCACCTCGGCGCAGGCGCGCGTCGGCGCGCTGGTCGCGCCGCATGTCGATCCGGTGTCCGGCCAGCCCGAATCCAAGGCGACGCCCGCCGCGATCGCGCCGCATGTCTTCGCGCGGCAGGGCTTCCTGCTGACGCGGAGGCCGCTGCGCCTCGCCCGCGACGGCGTCTGGACCCGCGTCGCCGTCCCCTGCGGCGTCGCCTACCGGCTGGCCAGCGACGCGACCGACGCCGACTGGCGCGAGACGCTGTCGCATGGCGTTCCGGGGGCCGACTGCGCCGAGTTCGTGGACAGCGCGCGCGGGCTGTACCGGGCGGCGGCCTTCGTCGCCGGGCGGCCCGAGCGCCTGCTCTTCCTGGGGACGGAGCCTGAGTCCTGGGAGAGCGCGCTGGCGCTGTTCGCGCTGGAGGCGCCCGGCCCGGCGCAGCGTCTGGCGCTGCTCTCCGGGCGCGCCGCCGGGGAGGCCGACGACAGTGCGCTGGTCTGCGCCTGTTTCGGCGTGCGGGCGGCGCGCATCGAGGCGGCCATCGCGGAGGGCTGCGACGCTGGCGAGATCGGCCGGCGCACGCGCGCCGGGACCAATTGCGGCTCCTGCGCGCCGGAAATCGCCCGCATGATCGCCCGGCGCCGGGGCGAAGGCTGACGGCCGCGCCCCGCCGTCTGGCGCGGGACGGCGAAACGCGCTTAAGAGAAAGGAGAAAACCGCACCCTTCACGGAGACGACTCAAATGAACGCGCCCGTCCCGGCCGCAACGCTCGAGCCCGAGATCGCCCAGCGGCCCGCGCCGCAGGCGTTGCTGGAGGCGCTGAAGGCGCGGTTCGGCGCGGCCTTCTCGATGGCCGAGAGCGTGCGGGCGCAGCATGGACGCGACGAATCCGTCTACACCCATGTGCCGCCGCCGGCGGCCGTCGTCTTCGCAGAGTCCACGCAGGACGTCGCCGACGCCGTGGCGCTCTGCGCCCAATATCGCACGCCGGTGATCCCCTTTGGCGTGGGCTCTTCGCTCGAAGGGCATCTCCTCGCCGTCCAGGGCGGCGTCAGCCTCGATGTCTCGCGCATGGACCGCGTGCTCTCGGTTCATCCCGAGGATCTGATGGTCACGGTGCAGCCGGGCGTCACGCGCGAGGCGCTCAACGCCGTGCTGAAGTCGGACGGCCTGTTCTTTCCCATTGATCCGGGCGCCAATGCGAGCCTCGGCGGCATGTGCGCGACGCGCGCCAGCGGCACCAACGCCGTGCGCTACGGCACGATGCGCGAGAATGTGCTGGCGCTGGAGGCAGTGACGGCCTCGGGCGAGATCGTCCGCACGGGCGCCCGCGCGCGCAAGTCCAGCGCCGGTTACGATCTGACGCGGCTCTTCGTCGGCAGCGAGGGCACGCTCGGGGTGATGACCGAGATCACGCTGCGCGTCTATCCGCTGCCGGAGGCGATTTCGGCGGCGGTCTGCTCCTTCCCCACCATCGCCGACGCCGTGCGCGCGGTGATCGAGATCATCCAGCTCGGCGTCCCCATCGCCCGCGTCGAGCTCATCGACGGCCAGACCGTTGGGATGGTCAACCGGCATTCGAAACTCGCCCTGCGCGAGGAGCCCATGCTGCTCATGGAGTTTCACGGCACGCCGACGGGGGTCAAGGAGCAGGCGGAGCTTGTGCAGGAGCTGGCGGCGGCGCATGGCGGGCAGGCGTTCGACTGGGCGACGACGCCCGAAGCGCGCACGCGCCTGTGGACCGCCCGCCATCACGCCTATTTCGCCGCCGTGCAGAGCCGGCCCGGCTGCCGCTCGATCACCACGGATGTCTGCGTGCCGATCAGCCGGCTGGCCGATTGCCTGCTGGAGTCGCTCGCGGACACGCAGGCGAGCGGGCTTCCCTATTTCCTCGTCGGCCATGTCGGCGACGGCAATTTTCACATCGGCCTGCTGGTCGATCCCGACGACGCCGGCGAGCGCGCCGCGGCCGAGGCGCTCAATCACAGGATCGTCTCGCGCGCCCTCGCCATGGGCGGCACCTGCACCGGCGAGCATGGCGTCGGCCTGCACAAGATGGATTTTCTGCGCAGCGAGGCCGGCGCCGGCGGGATCGCCATGATGCGCGCGATCAAACATGCGCTCGATCCGCTGAACATCATGAATCCGGGCAAGATCGTCGCGTGGTGAGAGCGCCCTGACCTATTTCTGAGCGCAGACCCTTCGGGACGAAAGGCGCGAGAGATGGACAGGGAAATGAGCTTCAACGGCGATTTCGCGGTTTCGGCGCGACCGGCGCTGCGACCGGGCGGCTGGTATCTCGGCTTCCGCTGCCCCCACTGCGGGGAACATTTCGCCATTCTGGACGATCCGACCGACAGCGGCGCCATGCGCCTGTCGGGCGCCGCGACCTTCCATGCGGTCTGTCCGAACTGCGAGGAAGCGCGGGATTACACGGTCGCCGACATGGTCGTGTTCGAGTCGGCGCAGGGCGGGCCGGCGTCGACGGCCTGACGGCGCGACGGGAACAGCGGCGGGATGGCGGCGTTTGTCCCGTTCAACGCCGGAGGCCCGTCATGCGCCTGTTGATCGCCGCCCTGTCGCTGCTGTGGATCGCGCCGGGCCTCGCGGCGGAGACGCCTTCCGCGCCGCCGGCGCAAAACGACAAGCCAAGCCTGAGCGAGAAGCTCGACAAGGGCAAGGGCGTGATCAAGCCGCCCCCGGACGTGGATCCCGGCATCACCCGGCCCGCGCCGGAGATGCCCAACACGACGCCGATCATCCCGCCGCCCGCGCCGGGCGCGAAATAGGGCGGAGCGCGCTAGCCGGACGCGTCGTCGGCGCGCGGCAGCACGACGCGCACGATGAGGCCATGCGGCGCGCGGTCGAGAAGCGTGACGCTCCCGCCATGCCGCTCCACGAGAGAGCGCACGATCGACAGGCCGAGCCCGAAGCCGCTGTGATGGCCGATGGTGCGGCTCGCCTCGCCGCGCACGAAGGGCTCGAAGACCGTTTCTTTCTGTTCGTCGGGAATGCCCGGCCCGTCGTCGCAGACGTCGATCTGCAACTGCCCCGTCGCCGTCTCCCCGATGGTGATTTCGACATGGTCGCCGTGATGCACGGCGTTTTCGACGAGATTGTTGAAGACGCGCTGCATGTCGGTCAGCGAGCCGATGATCATCTGCCGGCCGCCGCCGCGATAGGTCACGCTTTCGCCCGTCTCCGCGAACTGGTCCACGACGGTTTGCAGCACGCTGTCGAGATCGACCGCCGAATAATCCGAGGTGTCGCTCTCGGAGCGCAGATATTGCAGGTTCTTGTGCAGCATCGCGTCCATCAGGCCGATGTCGCGCAGCATCTTCACGCGCAGCTCGGTCTCGGCGATGAACTCCGAGCGCAGGCTCAGCCGCGTGATGATGGTCTTGAGATCATGGCTGACGGCGGCGAGCACATGGGTGCGCGCCGTGATCATCGAGCGGATGCGGCGCTGCATGCGGTTGATGGCGCGGGTGAGCTCCATCACCTCGCCCGGCCCGCGCTCGGGCAGCGCCCGCTCGCTCTCCGGGCCGCCGTCGCCGGGGAACTGCTCGGCGTGGCGGGCTAGCGTGATCAGCGGCTCGACGATGGCGTTGGAGGCCCACAGCACCAGAACCGAGGTGCTGAGAAAGAACAGGATGGCGGAGAGCGCCCAGGGCGTGAGCAGGAAGGGCGTGCCCGGCTCCGGCTGCCACAGCCAGCGCCATACCGAGCGCGGCGGCTTGCGATGCTGCGAGATGGAAACGAGCGCATAGCCGCCCTTGCGCAGGCCGATCGCCATGATCCCGGGCGCGCGCTCGCTCGGCGGCGAGGCGGCGAAGACCACGGCCCCGGCCCAGAGGTCGCTCTGCACCATGCGGATTTCGTTCACGAACTCCCTGTCGTCGACATCCGCCTCCCGCGGACGGCCCTCGACCAGATGGATATTGGCGAAGGGGACGGCGTGGGCGTATTCCTCGAGCAGCGCCGTTCGCGCGTCCGCCCGCGCCGCGTCCACGGCGAGGATGATGCTGGCGATGAAGTCGCTCTGATCGACGATGTGCCGGCGCCCTTCGACGTCGAGCACGTGAAAGGCGATCAGCACCACCGTCTGAAAGCAGACGATGGACGCGAGAATGAGAAAGGTGATCTGCCCGGCGAGCCGGTGCGGCTGGAGGCGGCGCAAGAGGCGGCCGAACATCAGCAGCGCGTAACCGGCGCCGTCAGCATATAGCCTTCCGAGCGCACGGTCTGGATCATGGACGGGTTCTTGGGGTCTTTCTCGAGCTTCTGGCGCAGCCGGCTCACCAGCACGTCGATGCTGCGCTCGAACGGCCCGGCGGTGCGGCCATGCGTCATGTTGATGAGCTGGTCGCGCGTCAGCACGCGGTTGGGGTTTTCACAAAAGGCGTGCAGCAGGTCGAATTCCGCGCCGGTCATCGCGACCTTGGCCCCCGAGGGCGAGACCACCTCGCGCGCCAGCAGATTGACCCGCCAGCCGAGAAACTGAAAGGTCTGTCGGGCGGAGTCGTCGACCGCGCGCCCCTGCGACGGCTCGGCCCGCCGCAGCACGGCGCGGATGCGCGCCAGCAATTCGCGCGGATTGAAGGGCTTCACCAGGTAATCGTCGGCGCCCATTTCGAGCCCCACGATCTTGTCGACATCCTCGCCCTTGGCGGTGACGATGATGATCGGAAGCTCCCGGCTGGCGCTGACCCGCCGGCAGATCGACAATCCGTCCTCGCCCGGAAGGTTGAGGTCGAGGATGATGATGTCGAAGACATCGCTGGCAAGCTTCCGGTCGGCCGCCTCGCCGGTCGTGACCCAGGCGACGCTCATTCCGTTGTTTTCCAGATAGCGTGAAATCAATTCGCCAATTTCGACATCATCTTCCACAAGCAGGATGGAATGTTGATCCGCCATTCGTGAACAGCCTTCCCCGCGTCTCTCCGCCGGCTCGCCCTATAGCGCGCCGGCGCTGGCCTGTCCGCACGAATGCGGCGGCGGGCCTCCTTTCAGACATAGAGCAGAAATAATCTACCGCACTGCGAAAGATTATTGAAACAGCAGCCTGCGACGTTTGGAAGCGACAGGCTGAAGCCCATTCGCGCGGGCGGCCCGCCGCCGCCCTCGCCTGAGGCCGCGAAGCTTCAGCCGACCCCAGTCACGCGTTTTTCGAAGAGGGTTCGAAACGATGACGCTTTCCATGTCTGCTTGCGAAGCCGCGCCCGCGCCGAAAACAGGCCTGTCCGGCCTCGCCGAAAGCTGGCGCAGCGACATTCTCGCCGGCTTTCTGGTCTTCCTGATCGCGCTGCCGCTGTGTCTGGGCATCGCCATGGCGTCGGGCTTTCCGCCGCAGGCCGGCATCATCACCGCCATTGTCGGCGGGCTCCTGGTGTCGCGGATCAACGGCTCCTTCGTGACCATCGCCGGCCCCGCCGCCGGCCTCATCGTCGTCATTCTCGACTCCGTGCAGGAGCTCGGCGCGGGCGACGCGATGGCGGGCTATCGCTACACGCTCGCCGCGATCGTCTTCGCGGGCGTCCTTCAGGTGGCCATGGGGCTCATGAAGGCGGGCAAGATGAGCGCCTTCTTTCCCTCCTCCGCCGTGCACGGCATGCTCGCCGCCATCGGCATCATCATCATCGCCAAGCAGTTTCACGTGATGCTGGGCGTGAAGCCCGACGCGCAGACGCTGTTCGAGACGATCGGCGCGATCCCCGCGAGCCTGCGCGACATGAATCCGGAAGTCGCGATCATCGGCTTTTGCGGTCTCGCCATCCTCGCCGCCTGGACGCTGGTCAGCGGCACGAAACTCGCCGCGATTCCGGCTCCGCTCATCGTGGTTCTGGTCGGCATGGCGCTCGCCAAATATTTCGACCTCGAGGACGAGCACAAATATCTCTTCCTGCCCAATGCGGTGTTCCTGCCGCATCACGAATTCACCATCGGGCCGAAGTTCCTCGTCACGCTGCCGCAGAATTTCCTCGCGGGCTTCGCCTTCCCGGATTTCCACCGCGCCGGCGAAGTCGCCTTCTGGCGGCAGGTGTTCACGATCGCGCTCGTCGGCAGCCTGGAAAGCCTGCTGAGCGCGGCGGCCGTCGATAAGCTCGATCCCTTCAAGCGCACGTCGGACCTCAACCGCGACGTCGCGGCGGTGGGGCTCGGCAACATGCTCTGCGGCTTCATCGGCGGCCTGCCGATGATCGCGGAAATCGTGCGCAGCTCGGCGAATGTGAACAATGGCGCGCGCACCGGCTGGTCGAATTTCTTCCACGGCCTGTTCCTGCTCGTCTTCGTGGCGCTGTTTCCCAAGCTCATCCACGAGATTCCGCTGGCCTCGCTCGCGGCGCTGCTGGTCTTCACCGGCTACCGGCTCGCCTCGCCGCGCGAATTTCAGAAGACGCTCGCCATCGGCTGGGACCAGCTCGCGGTCTTCGTCATCACCATCGTCGGCGTGCTCGCCACCGATCTCCTCATCGGCGTCGCCATCGGCGTCGTGGCCGAGCTTCTCTTCCACTTCTGGCGCAGCATCCACTGGCGCGACGTGATCCTGCTCACGCGCTCGATCGAGGAGAAGGAGCCGGGCGTCTATCACGTGCAGGTCGCCGGCGCGGCCTTCTTTGGAAATTATCTTGCGCTGAAGGGCGATCTCGCCACGATCCCCGCCGGCCGCACGGTGATCTTCGATCTCTCGGAAACCTCGACGGTCGATCATACGGTGATGGAGAATCTCCATCACTTCTGCGAGGATTATCGCGGCAAGGGCGGCTTCGCGGAAATTCGCGGGCTGGATCAGCTCGTGGCGGCCTCGTCGCATCCGCTCGCGCCGCGCAAGCGCGCGGCCTGAGGCGGCGGGCGTGAGCGTTTGAGTCTCTCGCGCCGCGCCTGTCCGCGCGGCGCGCGTCTTGCAGGCCCGGCGCAAGCGCCACGTTCCGGGCCATCCATTCCGAAGGACTTCCATGACGCTCATCCTTCTCTGTGTCGCGGCGCTTCTCGCGCTCGGTCCGCTGGCGCTCGTCTGGCGCGATCGGCCGGACGTCTCGCGGCGCGTCTATGCCGCCGCGGGCGTTTTGTGCGGCGCGATCTTCCTTCTCGACATTCTGCCGCGCGGCGCCGACGCGCTCACGACGACGCTGCCCTTCGGCCTGCCCTGGCTCGGCGTGCATCTGCGGCTCGATCCGCTGAGCGGCTTCTTTCTCGCCGTGGTCAATCTCGGCGGCGCGGCGGCGAGCGCCTATGCGATCGGTTATGGCGCGCATGAGAAGGATCCGATGCGCATCCTTCCCTTCTTCCCCGCCTTCATCGCGGGGATGAACGGCGTCATTCTCGCCGACGACGCCTTCACCTTTCTCGTCGCCTGGGAGTTCATGTCGCTGTCCTCCTTTGCGCTGGTGATCTCGCATCATCACGACGCGGAGAACCGCGCCGCCGCCTACATCTATCTGCTGATGGCGAGCTTCGGGACGCTGTGCCTGCTGATGGCCTTCGGCGTGCTCGGCGGCGTCTCCGGCGCCTATGGCTTCGACGCCATGCGGCTCGCCGCCAGGACGCCCTGGACGACCGGCGCCGTGCTCGCGCTCGTCACGCTCGGCGCGGGCTCCAAGGCCGGGCTCGTGCCGCTGCATATCTGGCTTCCGCTCGCCCATCCGGCGGCGCCGAGCCATGTGTCGGCGCTGATGAGCGGCGTGATGACCAAGGTCGCCATCTATGGCTTCATCCGCATCGTCTTCGATCTGCTCGGCGCGCCGGCCTTCTGGTGGGCGCTGCATCCGCTCGTCTTCGGCGCCGTCAGCGCGCTCGTCGGCGTGCTCTTCGCGACGGCGCAGAGCGATCTCAAGAAGCTGCTCGCCTACAGCACCATCGAGAACATCGGCGTCATCTTCATCGCGCTCGGCCTCGCCCTCGCCTTCAAGGCCAATGGGCAGGCGCTGCCGGCGGCGCTCGCCTTCACGGCGGCGCTGTTTCACGTGTTCAACCATTCGCTGTTCAAGAGCACGCTGTTCTTCGGCGCGGGCGCGGTGCTCGGCGCGACCGGCGAGCGCAACATCGAGCGCCTCGGCGGGCTGATCCACCGCATGCCGCGCACGGCCTTCCTGTTCCTCGCCGCCTGCGTCGCCGCCGCCGCTTTGCCGCCGCTCAACGGCTTCGTGTCGGAATGGCTGATCTTCCAGGCCATCCTGCTCAGCCCGGCGCTGCCGCAATGGACGCTGAAGCTCGCGACGCCCGCCGTGGGCGTGGCGCTGGCGCTCAGCGCGGCGCTCGGCGCGGCGGCCTATGTGCGCGCCTTCGGCGTCGCCTTTCTCGGACGGCCGCGCGGCGCGGCGGCGGAGCAGGCGCGCGAGACGGACCAATGGTCGCTCGGCGCCATGGCGGCGCTCGTCGCGCTCTGCGTGCTGGCGGGCGTGCTGCCGAGCGTGATGATCGACACCATCTCGCCCGCCGCGGCGGATTTCGTCGGCGGCCGCATGCCGACGCAGGCGAACGTCGCCTGGCTCTCCATTGCCCCGGTCGCCGAGAGCCGCAGCTCCTACAACGGGCTGCTGGTCTTCCTGTTCATCGCCATCTCGTCCTTCGGCACGCGCCATCTCATTCGCTCGCTCTGGCCGCGTCCGGTGCGCCGCGCGCCGGCGTGGGACTGCGGCTTCGTCGAGCCGAGCCCGATGACGCAATATACGGCGAGCAGCTTCGCGCAGCCCTTCCGTCGCACGCTCGGCCATATCGCCTTCTCGGTGCGCGAACATCTCGACATGCCGCCGCCGGGCTCGACGCGGCCCGCCTATTTCGCCGTGGAGACCGGCGAGCGCTTCGTCGCCTACATCTACGAGCCGCTGACCAAAGCCGTGTGGTTTTGCGCGCGGCGGCTCAATGTGGTGAATTACATGAGCATCCAGGAATATCTGGCGCTCGTCTTCGCCGCGCTCGTCTTCATGCTCATCATCGTGGCGCTATGACCTTTCTCATCGACTTCCTCGCGCAGGCCGCGCAAATGGCTCTGGTGCTGGCGCTGGCGCCCGTGCTCGTGGGCTTCACCCGCAAGGTCAAGGCGCGCCTGCTGCGGCGGCGCGGCGCGCCGATCCTGCAACCCTGGTACGACATCGTCCGTCTGCTGAAGAAAGAGACGGTGCTCGCCGAAAACGCCTCCTGGCTCTATCGCGCGGCGCCGTACCTCATCTTCGCGACGACATGGGTGGCGGCGTCGCTCGTGCCCACCTTCGCCACGGGGCTGATGTTCAACTGGGCGGCCGATCTTCTCGCGCTCGCCGCGCTGCTCGGCGCCGGCCGCTTCTTTCTGGCGCTCGCGGGCATGGACGTCGGCACGAGCTTTGGCGGCATCGGCGCGAGCCGCGAGATGATGTTCGGCTCGCTCGCCGAGCCCGCGACGATCATGATCGTCTTCGCCGTCTCGCTCATCGCCGGCTCGACGCAGCTCTCCGAGGTCGCGGCCTTCATGTCGGCGGATTTCGCGCTGCGCGTCTCGGTGCTCTTCGCGCTGATCGCGCTGCTCATCGTCGCGATCGCCGAGAACGGCCGCATCCCGGTCGACAATCCCGCGACGCATCTGGAGCTGACCATGGTGCATGAGGCGATGATCCTCGAATATTCGGGGCGCCATCTCGCCGTGATCGAGATGGCGGCGGCGCTAAAGCTTCTGCTCTATGTGTCGCTGATCGGCTGCGTCTTCTTCCCGTTCGGCCTCGCGGCGCATGACGGCGGCCTCGCCGCTTTCGGCGCCGGCGCGCTCGCCTATGTGGGCAAGCTGGCGACGGCCGGCTTCCTGCTGGCGCTGTTCGAGACCCAGACCGCCAAGATGCGCGTCTTCCGCGTTCCGGATTTTCTGGGCGCCGGGCTGATGCTCGGCCTCCTCGGCGCGCTGCTCGTCTTCGTCTCCAGGAGCCTTTGAGATGGCGTCCGTCTCGCTCGATATCGCCCAGCTCCTCGCCGGTTCGCTGGTGCTGGTGAGCTTCATGCTGCTCTATCAGGACCGGCTGTCGGGTCTTCTCAACATCTATGCGCTGCACGCCTTCGTGCTGAGCCTCTCGGTCGCCTGGCAGGCCTATGTGCAGCAGGCCGCGCATCTCTACGTCACGGCGGCGATCGCGCTGATCTTCAAGGCGCTGATCATTCCCTTCAGCCTCGACAAGATCATCCGGCGGCTGCACATCCACCGCACCGTGGAGGTCGTCGGCGGCATGGGGCCGACGATGTTCTTCGGCATGTTCCTCATGGCGCTATCGCTCGTGGTCATGCTGCCGGCGACGACGGCGGCCGATCCCTTCGCGCGCGAGGACCTCGCGTTTGCCCTGGCGATCGTGCTGCTCGGCCTGCTGATGATGGTGACGCGGCGCAATGCGGTCAGCCAGATCATCGGCTTCATGTCGCTTGAAAACGGGCTGATCCTCGCCGCCGCCGGCGCGCATGGCATGCCGCTCGTCGTCGAGATCAGCGTGGCGCTGTCCGTGCTCATCGCCTTCATCGTGATCGGCGTCTTCCTGTTCCGCATCCGCGAGCGTTTCGACACCGTGGACCTTTTCGAACTCGACCGCGTGCGTGGAGAACGCCAGAAATGATTTCCGAACTCTTCATGCTCGCCAATGCGCTGATCGCCATTCCGGCGGCGGCGGCGGCCCTCCTCGCCTTCGAGAAGGATTTCACCCGCGCTGCGCAGATCAATCTGGCCGCCTCGGGCGCCACGCTGATCTTCGCCTTTCTGCTTCTGTTCAAGGGGCCGGAGACGGGAAGCTTCCTCTTCGTCGACGATCTCAACATCGTCTTCGTGGTGCTCTCGGCCTTCGTCGGCTTCACCACCAGCGTCTTCAGCGCGAGCTATATCGGCCACGAGATCGAGACGGGGCGTCTGTCGCAGGGGAATCTGCGCTTCTATCACGCCATGTATCAGGCGCTGATGTGCGCCATGAATCTCGCGCTGCTCGCCAGCAACATCGGGCTCATGTGGGTGTCGGTGGAGGTCGCGACGCTCACCACGGTGATGATGGTCGGCCTCTATCGCACGCGCGACTCGCTGGAGGCGGCGTGGAAATATTTCATTCTCGGCAGCGTCGGCATCGCGCTGGCGCTGTTTGGCACGATCCTCGTCTATCTCTCGGCGGAGCCGGTGCTCGGCGAGGGCTATGACGCCATGGTGTGGTCGTCGCTGATGGCGCATGCGTCGCAGTTCAGCCCGCGCCTGCTCAATGTCTCCTTCGTCTTTCTGATGCTCGGCTATGGCACCAAGGTGGGCCTCGCGCCCATGCACGCCTGGCTGCCCGACGCGCACGCCGAGGGTCCGACGCCGATTTCGGCGGTGCTCTCGGGCCTTCTGCTCAATGTCGCGCTTTACGCCGTGCTGCGCTTCAAGATGCTGCTCGCCGCCAATGCGGCGGCGATCACGCCGGGGCCGATGCTGATCGCGCTCGGCCTCGCCTCCGTTCTGTTCGCGGCCTTCATGCTCTACCGGCGCGACGACATCAAACGGCTCTTCGCCTATTCCTCCATCGAGCACATGGGCGTCATCGCCTTCGCCTTCGGCATCGGCGGGCCGCTCGCCAATTTCGCGGGCCTGCTGCACATGGCGATGCACAGCCTCACCAAGTCGGCGATCTTCTTCGCCGTCGGCCATATCGCGCAGGCCAAGGGCACGCAGAAGATCGCCGACATTCGCGGCCTGACGCAAAGCCATCCGCTGCTCGGCTGGGGCCTCGTCGTCGGCGTGATGGCGATTTGCGGCATGCCGCCGCTCGGCGTGTTCATGAGCGAGTTTCTCGTGGTCAGCTCGGCCTTCGCGCGCGCGCCCTGGCTCGCGGCGCCGCTGGTGCTGGGCCTGCTCGTCGCCTTTGGCGCGCTGCTGATGCGGCTCATCGGCATGGCCTTTGGCGAACCGTCGCGAAGCGTCGGCCCGGTCAACGCCTCGTCAGCGCCGCTCATCGCGCATCTGGCCCTGGTGCTGATCGCCGGTCTCTATCTTCCCGCCTATCTCGTAAGCTGGTTCGAGAATGTCGCCAAACTGCTGGGCTGAGGCGCTGTCGCCCCCTCCTCAACCCTCCCCCGCTTCGCGGGAGAGGGAGCAGAGCCGGGCCGTCATCGAGAACGCGGATCGCGAGCGTCCCCTCTCCCGCCAAAGCCCGTCGAAAGACGGGCGTCCTCACGGACGCCCTATGGCGGGGGAGGGACAGGGAGGGGGCCTTGCCGCCGCCCGGACAAAGGAAACATTCATGAATGTGAATCTGAAGCAAAGTCCGGAGCACCTCACGCCCGCGCCCGAGGCCCCCTGCCGGCCCTGGTCGCGTCGAACCGTCGACGCCGCCGCATGGAGCGACGCCATCCGCGAGATCGCCAGCGGCGAGGCGGATCTCTTCAGCCTGTGGAGCGACGGCGCACAGGTCCATCTCGCTTTTGCCGCGCCGGGCGAGAAGACGCTGCGTCTCATCTCGCTCGACTGCCCGGACGGCCGCTTCCCCTCGGTGGCGCGGCTGCATCCGCCGGCGCTGCGGCTCGAACGCACGATCTGCGATCTTCATGGGCTCCAGGCGGAGGGCCTGCCGGACGGGCGGCGCTGGCTCGATCATGGCCGCTGGGGCGTGCGTCATCCGCTGGGCGCCGCCGAGCCGCTCGAAACGGCGAGCGACGCTTACAAATTCCTGACCGCCGAGGGCGCGCCGCTGCATCAGATTCCGGTCGGCCCGGTGCACGCCGGCATCATCGAGCCGGGCCATTTCCGCTTTTCGGCCAATGGCGAGATCGTCGTGCGGCTGGAGGAGCGGTTCGGTTATGTGCACAAGGGCGTCGACCGGCTGATGATGGGCGCCGCGATCGACCGGGCCGCCGCCCTCGCCGCGCGCGTTTCGGGCGACAGCACCGTCGCCTATGGGCTCGCCTTCGCGCGCGCCGTGGAGGCGGCGCTCGGCGTCGTGGTTCCCGTCCGCGCCGTCTGGCTGCGCGCGCTGATGGCGGAGCTGGAGCGGCTGGCCAATCATTTCGGCGACATCGGCGCCATCTGCAACGACGCCGCCTTCTCGCTGATGCTGGCGCAATGCGCCATCATCCGCGAACGGCTGCTGCGCGCCTGCGCGAGCTGCTTCGGCCATCGGCTGATGATGGACCGGATCGTTCCCGGCGGCGTGAGCGCGGATCTGTCCCGCGAAGGCGACGCCGCGCTGCGGGCGCTGATGGACTGGATCGCGCAGGCGACGCCGCGTCTGATCAGCCTTTATGGCGACACCACCTCCTTGCAGGACCGCACCGTCTCGACCGGCGTGGTGAGCGCGGAGCTCGCGCGCCAATACGCCTGCGGCGGCTTCATCGGCCGCGCCTCGGGCCGCGCCTTCGACGCGCGCCGCGCGATCGGCTATGCGCCCTATGACGAATTGTCCTTCGAGCTCGGCGCCTCCACGGACGGCGACGTGGACGCCCGCGTCTGGGTGCGCTTCGACGAAATTCGCGCCTCCGTCATCCTCATCGAGCAGATTCTCGACCGCCTGCCGCATGGCGCCCTTCGCGCCGATCTGCCGGCGGCCGGCGAGACGCGCGAAGGCGCGGCGCTCGTAGAAGGGTTCCGCGGCGATATTTTCGTCTGGCTGCGCATCGGCGCCGATAGCGCGATCGCGCGGGCGCATCTGCGCGATCCGTCCTGGTTCCAGTGGCCGCTGCTGGAAGCCGCGATCAAGGGCAATATCGTCGCCGACTTCCCGCTGTGCAACAAATCCTTCAACTGCTCCTATTCGGGGCACGATCTCTAGGCGCGATCCACGACAAGGCCGCGAACATGCAGAAATTCATCCTTCAGGGCCTGTTGCGCGGCGCGCTCACCGAGCCGCCGCCGCTGCCTGACGACGCCATGCTCGCCGAACTCGGCCGCGCGCTGGAAAGCCGCGCGCGCGAAAAGCTCGGCCGCAGTCTCGCCATTCGCGCCGTCGACGCCGGCTCCTGCAACGGCTGCGAGCTGGAGATTCACGCGCTCGGCAACGCCTATTACGATCTGGAGCGTTTCGGCCTGCGCTTCGTCGCCTCGCCGCGCCACGCTGACGTGCTGATGGTGACCGGGCCGGTGACGAAGAACATGCGCGAGGCGCTGGAGCGCACCTACAACGCCACGCCCGATCCCAAATGGGTCGTGGCAGTCGGCGCCTGCGCCTGCGATGGCGGCGTGTTCGCGGGGAGCTACGCCTGCATGGGTCCGGCCTCGTCCGTCGTTCCGGTCGATCTGCACATCCCCGGCTGCCCGCCCGAACCGGCGGCGCTGCTCAAGGGGCTGATCGCGCTCGTCGAGACGGCGGGCTGATCGCGCCGCCCGCCGGCCTCAGCCGCTCGCGTCCCCGTCTTCGTCGCGCGCCTGCCTGAGCGCGCGGAGTTCCTTGTCCTGTTTGAGCAGCATGAAGCCCATCTTCTGGAGCGTGCGCATCGAGAACAGGGAGAGCTCCGCCAGAATGCCGTAAGCGATCAGGGCTGGGAGCATGGCCATCAGATAGTTGAACTCCCGGCCGCTGAAATGCGACAGCCGAAAGCTCTCCGCGAAGAGCAGCGCGGTGATCACGCAGAAGGCCCGGATGTAATTGCGGTCGTTGAGCAGGCCGGAGAGGACGACAGGGACCAGAAACAGCGGCCGCATGGAGAGGTTTTCGCTCGTCTCGGCGTCGGCGAGCAGCACCAGGAGGTCCAGCGCGATGAGCGTGAAGAAGATTTTCAGCTTGTTCGTGGGATCGGGAAATAGCCAGATCATGGGGCCGCGAAGGAGCCTCAGCAGGATTTCCCGCTTGGTCCTCTGCGCTCCGCCGCTCGGTCTCTTCTCGTCATTCCCCTGCATTCCGGTCCCGGACAGTCGCCAATGCTCACGATAGAGCATTGGCCAAAAGCGTGGCTTGTATTATAACGTGATGGATTATGAAGTTACAAATGGTTTCGCCATGGCGGATATGCCCGATTCCCCAAGCCAGCCAAAGCTTTTCGCACTGCTGAGCGCATTGGCGGAGCTGACGCGGCTGGCCTTCCGATTCTCGCTGGATCAGCGCGGAATGGACGGCGTGCGGCTGGACGACAAGGACGTCATCCCCAGAATCATGACCAGCGACGCCCGCAGCCGGTTTCAGATCACCATCCGCAAGGTCTTCTGCGACAAGGAGAATGTCCATTATGCGCTGGTGTCGTCGGAGGGGCCGCTGGCGGAGGAGACCGGTCCGCTGATCGGACGCAGGCTGCAATGGCTCGTCGGGCTCGTCGAGCGATACAACGACATTCTCGAAGACAGGATGTATGACGACGAGATTTTCGAGGATTACTCGATCCTCGACGGCGTCGATCTGGAGAACGACGCGCTTCTCGACGTTCTTTCGATCAAGATTTCAGAACGCCTCCGGGAGGCGCGCACGCTGACTGGATGACGGGCGCGCGCGGCGCGGCGCCGTTGATCGTGTTACATCGGGCAGTAGACGTAACTCCTGCCGCCATGAACGCCCGTGAAGCAATCGCGCGCGTCGCGATGCAGCCGAAACCGCACCGGCGTGCCGAGAATGCGGATTTGCAGATAGGCGTAACAGGCGTCCTCGATCAGCACATGCAGCGGATCGTCGGCGTTGTCGAGATTCTCGATCCAGACGGCGTCGCCCTTGATGGAATCGAGACGAGTGAGGAATTCCGAGATGAATTCCTCTTCGGTGATGAGGTTGAACATGGCGCCTGCCTTAAGCTTTTGGCAACCATAGTCCAGCTTCGCGCGCGTTTCTATCGGGCGCCCGCCAAATTTCTCGTTACATGCGCAGTTTTTTTGGGCTGTGGCGCTGGCGCATCAGTTTCGTTCCGTTACGCCAGTTACGTGGCCCTCCGGCGCGCCGCCGCGCCGGTTCCGGCCCGCCCGGATCAGCAGGCGCCGGTCCAGTGGCGGATGCCGCGCGTCATTTCGACGGGCGTGAGCGCGCGAAAGCAGTCGCCGCCGTGATGCGTGGTCGTCTCGTGCTGCGGCAGGCTGATGGTTTCAGGCTCTTCCGGGACGCGGGCGTAGAAGTCCCTGGCGTGCGCCGTCCGCTGTTTCGAGCCGGCGAAGGAGGCGGAGGGAAGGATCGAGGCGAGCAACAGGGCGAGGCAAAGGCTTTTGCGAATCATGGGCGCTCTCCGAATGTCAGCACTTGTTGGTCCAGTGACGAATGCCCCGGCTGATCTCGGTCGCGCTCAGGCTGACGTAACAGCTCGTGGCGGGCGCGGCCTCGGCCGACGGATGGGGCGCGGCCGCCCACTCCTCCGGGGCATGGGCGTAGAAATCCGACACATGCAGCCGCGCCCGGGTGGGGCCGGCCTGCGCCGTCGCGAGCGACGACAGGAGCGAGACGCCAATCAGTGCAAAAACAAACAGCTTCGGCTTGTTCATGACGACGGTCCTTGGTCGGGGCGCCCAGGGGGCGGGCGCTCTTTGCTCTTTGACCAGGCAATCGCTGCCTAGCAAATAATCAAAGTGAGTGATTTTTAAGCTATCAGCCAGGCGCTTCATAGAGCCACTGACGAGAATAATCGACGACCAAATGGACCGTCGGCCGCCGTGGCTCTGGCGCCACAGCCCGCGCCGCGCGCATTCCGCAGGCGCGACGCGGCCAACCGGCGGCCGACGGGCGCAAAGGCCATGGCGCCAGTCGCGCCAGAGGGCGCCGCCTATTTGATCGAGAAGGGCAGAATCACATCCATGGAGAGCAGCGTTTGCGACCGTCGCGGCTGGTTCGGCGCGGGGCCGAAGAAGGGGTCGACGCCGTTCATCGCCGTGTCGACGCGAATTTCCGGCCGCAGGATCAGCTCGGAGAGAGAGGGAAAATCCGGAAGTTTCGGCGTGAGGGTCGCGCCGATCGTCATTTCGAAATAGGTGGTTCCCGGCCCCAGCGGACGCGAGATCGCATTGGGCGCCGGGAAGCCGTGCACGAAATTGGCGTTGTCGAAATATCCCGGAAAGGCGGCGGCGAAGAAATTATTGTTGTCGCGCCAATATTCGACGCGCGCATTGAGCTTCGTGAGCGCATTGAGCGCATAGGAGGCGTAGAGCGCGGCGCCATAGGCGCTGGCGCCCTTCGCCCGCTGCCCGACGAGCGCCGGATCGAAACCGAGCGCGGCCCCGAGCGCGTTCACCGCGGCGGCGGGCAGGCCGGTGACCGAGGCCGGATTCCAGCCGTCCTCGCGATAGTAGCTGAGATCGGCGCTGAAGGTGAGGTCCTCGGCCGCTTTCCATTGCAGCACGACGTTATTGTAATAGCGCCAGGTCGAACTCGGCGCGCAGACACAGGCCGCTGGAATCCCGCCGATCACGCCGGTGGGATAGCCGACGCGAAGCGGGTCCTTCGACGAGGGATTTTCCGGCCCCGAATGGGTGATGGCGGTGATGGTGAAGGCGCCGTCGAGCAAGCTCGTCGCAAAGCCGCCGTGCAGCGAGGGCGAATGATTGTTGTCGCCGGGCCAGCCAAAGGTCGTGTCGACGCCGGTCGTCACGCCGACATAGAGATTGAGCCAGTCGTTGATCTGCGTCTGGGTTATCGCGCCGGTGTGGAAGAACGGGCCGAAATTATAGCTGTAGGAATGGGTGTAGAAGAGATTGTCCTTGGCGCTGAACGTCTCCGCGCCATTGTAGGTGAAGAACTGGCCGATCTTCACGTCCATGCCGCCCGGCGTGAGGATCGGCAGATGCACCAGCGCATTGGCCTCCAGCACGCCGAGCTGGGTGCGGCTCTTGATCAGATATTCCGTCTCGCCGAGAAAGGAGGAGTAGCGCAGGTCCGTGCCGATCGCGCCCTGAAACTTGAAGCCGTAATTGACGCTGTTGCGGTCGGGATCGAGCGGACGCTGGATCGTCAGCAGCCCCTGGTTGAATTGCGGCGTATTGGCCCTGTCGGTGTAATAATGGCCGAAGTTCAGCCCGTTCCAGGGCATGTCGGGGTTGATCGACACGCCGCCTTCGAGAACGCCGTCGATCGACATGGTCTCAAGCCATGCCCGCGCCAGATCGGCGGACGCCGTTTCGGCGCGAACCGGGGTCGCCAGCAGCGCCGCCAGCAGCAGCGCCATGCCACGCCACGGCCCCGAAAACCCCACTCTCCCGCGCGTGACCATCGACGCCCAACTGGCAAGACATTCCCTGCGGGATGGCTACAGGCGCGCGCGCCGCCCAGCAACACGCGCGGCCTCGCCCACGCGCGGCGCGGGAAAGCCCGAACGCGCGCAATCACAACGCCTTATCGCGCGGACGCCGAAGGCGTGGGCGCCTGATCCGAAGGCAGAAAGCCTAAAACTGTGGCGCCGCCGATACACCACGCCAGACCACTGGCTGGGCCGACAGGGCCGCCCGATTGGACCACGGCCGCATGGACGCGCGGGGATATGCCTCAGCGGGGGCGGTGGGCGTACAGCACCTTGCCGATGATGCGCGGGCCGGGGTCGGCGCGGTCGGCGTGATGGTGGCGAATGACTGGCTCGCGCCAGTAATCGAGCGTGCTTTCGGACCACAGTTCGAGCGCGTCGCCCTGGCGCAGCACGCGTTTGCCGATCAGCTCGGTGATCTCGCCGCGTTGCCGCTCAATGACGACGATATCGCCGGTCGCCACGCGCAGCCCCGCGCCGTCGACGTCGACGCAGCGCAGCAGCTCGCCTTCCCGGGCCAGCTTGTCGACCGACGAGCCTTCGACGCGCAGGTCGAACTGGGCTTCGGCCGGAAAGCGCGGGTCGGGCGCGTCCGGGTTGATCCTGTCGCCGTTCAATCCGCGTGGCATGGTTTCCCCCTCATCGCCGGCCGCGAGCATCCACCGGCCGGCGCCGCGCGCATAGAGCCGGCGGGCGGCGGGGGAGTGGGGCCACGCGACGGGGCGGTTGACTTTTGTGGCCATTCGCCGGCGCATGGCGCCCGCGTCCACACCAGCTTGGGAGAGTCTCTTGCCGCCCCAGAGCGATCCTTCGTTCGCCCCGCCCGCCGTCCGCGACATCGGACCCTTGAAGGCGCTCTCCATCGGGATCGGCGGCATTGTCGGCGGCGGCTTCTTCGCGACCTTCGGTCTCGCGGTGGTCGGGGCGCGCGGCTCGACCTTTCTGTCCTTCCTGCTCGGCGGCCTCGTCGCGCTGCTGACGGCCTATTCCTATGTCGGTCTCACCCGGCGCTATCCCGACCCCGCCGGAACGGCCGGCTTCGTGCGGCGCGCCTTCGGGCTGAGCCTGCTGCCGGCAAGCGTCAATGTGCTGCTCGTCTACAGTTACATCTGCGTCATGGCGGTCTATGCGCATGCGCTGGGCGCCTATGCGGCCTCTTATTTCCCGGCGCCCGAGCGGCCCTTCCTCACGCAGGTGCTGGCGTCGGCGGCGATCCTCCTGCTCGGCTTGATCAATTACGCCGGCGCGGCGCTGATGGCGAAATTCGAGGGCGTCTTCAATCTCGGCAAGCTTGCCGCGCTGGTCCTGTTCATCGGCGCCGGCCTGCTGCTCGGCTCGCCCGACTGGTCGCGACTCGGCATGGACAATTGGGAGTCCGCGCCGCGCATCGTGTCGAGCGGCATGATGGCCTTTCTGGCCTATGAGGGGTTCGAGCTGATCTCCAACGCCTCCCCGCATGTGCGCGATCCGGCGCGGACCCTGCCGATCGCCTATTACGGCAGCGTCGGCGCGGCCATCGTCCTCTATGTGCTCGCCATCGTCGTCGCCATCGGCCACATGCCCTTCGCGGAGATGGCGGAGGCCCGCAACTTCGCCCTGTCGGCGACGGCCGAGCGCTTTCTCGGCCCCTTCGGCTTCGCGCTGATGACCGTCGCGGCCGTGCTCGCCTCGGCCTCCGCGATCAACGCCGATTTCTTCGGGGCGTCGCAGCTTCCCGCCGTGCTCGCCGAACATGGCGAGGCCCCGCTGGGATTTGCGCGCTTCGTCGCCGGGCGGCCGCTGGTCAGCATGGTCTTCGTCGGCGCGGTGGCGCTGTTCGCCATCAACATGATCGACCTCGCCGCCCTGTCGGCGGCGACGAGCGGCGGCTTTCTCCTCGTCTTCGCGGCGGTCAATGTCGCCAATATGCGGCTCTCGCACGAGACCGGCGGGCGGAAATGGGTCTCCCTGCTCGGCGCCGCCGTCTGCGTCGTCGCGCTGGGGGTGACGCTCTATGATTTCGCGATCGTCCCCGCCATGCGCCTCTCGGCCGCCGCCGTGGTCGCCATCCTGCTGCTCGCCGTCGCCTCCGAACAGGCGTTCCGGTTGCTGCTGCCGAAACAGGCGGCGGGCCGGGGCGGCGGGGCGGCCACGGCGGCCGTCGCCGTGGCGGCGGTCGCGCTCGCGGCGCTGTGGCCGGCGCAGCCCGGCCAGCAGGCCCAGCCGCCGCAGCCGCCCGCGCCGGCGCCGCAGACTCAGGAGGCGGCGGCGCCTGCGCCTCGGGATCAGAGCCTGCCCGCGCCTGTGTCGGCGGCGGAGCCAGCACCCTCGCCCGCGCCGGCGGCTGTGACGCAGCCCGCCGCGCCCGAACCAGTCAAGCCCCGCCGCAAGCGCCACAGAAGCGCCCGCTGACGAGGGGCGGGCGCGCGCCATTTAGCTGGTGATGGACGCGTCGCACATCGTCACCTCCGTCGCCACACTGGCGGCGGCCTATGCGCTGGCGCTGCCGATCGGCTGGAACCGCGAGCGCGCCGAGCGCAGCGCCGGGCTGCGCACCTTCCCGCTCGTCGCCCTCGCCGCCTGCGGCTTCATTCTGGCGGCGGAGGCCGGGGCGGCGACATCGCCGGATGCGCTGGCGCGCATCATCCAGGGCGTGGCCCTCGGCGTCGGCTTCATCGGCGGCGGGGCCATTCTGAAGACGGGGGAAACGGTGCACGGCGCCGCCACCGCCGCGAGCCTGTGGGCCACGGCGGCGATCGGCTCGGCCGCCGCGCTCGGCGCCTGGGAGGTGGCGGTCGCCGTCGCCTTGATGACCTTTCTCACGTTGAAGGCGCTGCCGCCGCTGGAGCCGGAGGAGTCGAAGAGCGACACGTGAGGGGGGCTCGCGATGTCAGTGGAACACAAATGCTGCTGGTGAGCTTATCCCTCCCCCTCGCGGGGAGGGTGGTCCCGAAGGGACCGGGTGGGGATCAGCCCGTCAGAGGGGTGACGATCCGCCCTCGGGCGCGCGATCCAGCTCCACCACCGAAACCGACCCTGCCGGGAACCGCCAGGCGCCCGAGGTCAGCGCCCATTCGCGCGGGCGGAACACGTCCGGCTGGTCCTCATTAACGTAGCGTCTCGGATTGTCCGGCGCGATCTCAAACACGCGACCTCCGGTCGTTCCCGGAAAGCGCGCCTCCACCGCCCGGTCGTAAAGGAGGTTCGCGACATGCAGGAACAGCCGGTCGCCCGTGCGGCTGGCCGCGATGTCGAGCCCCGCCGGCGCGGCGGTCACCGCCACGGCCCGCGCGCCAGTGTGCCTGCCAAACAGCCGCGCAATCGAGCCGGCCGGCGTCAGATAGCTCCTGCCGCGCGGCGTGGGCGTCATGATCGCCGTGGTGGTCCAGCGATTGCCCTGCAAATCCGCCGTGGCGGCCATGCGGATGCGCGCGCCGTGGCGCTGATAGATGTTCATCGAGCGCGCGTGATAGGGCGCCGAGAGCCACTCGTTGAGGATCGGGTTGACATTGTGCGGGCGCAGGCTGAGGTGCCCCTCGGTGATCGCGACGGGTTTTCGAGTCGCCTCCTCGATCTCCGTGACACGGCGCTCCACGGCGTCGGAGAGCGCGAGCAACTCGTCCCACGCCCGCGCCGGGTCCTGCTCATAGCGCAGGCCGTGAAGCACGCTGTCGGGCCGCGCCGGATGCTGGCCCATCATGTGAATGGCGATGAAATCGATGAGATCGCCCGCCTGCTCCTCCATGTCGCGCGCCCACAGGGCGCCGTCGCGCCCCCGGTCTCCCCAGGCGATCAGCCGGATCGAGGGCCGCGCCTGGCGCATCGCGACGGCGAAGGCGCGGGTGTGCGCAATCGCCTCCGCCTTCGTGAAGCAGGAGGCGCCGTAGGAGGTCTCGTTGCCGATCTGCCAGAGATCGAGTCCCGCATATCGAACCCAGGCGGCGGCCTCGCTGGCGTCGCCGGCGCGCGCGCCGTAGCGCGTCTCGCCGTCGGAGAGAAAATTCACGCAGAAGAACGGCTCGGCGCCGACGCGGCGGCAGAGATCGACGACTTCATCCGTGCCGACGCGGTTGGTCTCCCAGCCGCCCCACACATGATTGCGCATTGCCGGGCGTTGCGCGCGCGGGCCGATCCCTTCGCGCCATTTGTAATAGCGGCTGAACAGGCCGCCGAAGCGGATCGCGCCGGGCGCGAGGTCGCGCAGCGCCTCGACGAAATCCTCGCGCCAATCGTCCGCGTCATCGTCCCAGGCGGCCGCGACGGAACCGTCGGTGACGCCGAGCGGCTCCATGAATTGCATGTAAAGCCAGGGCGAAATCTCGAAGAGCGGCGTCGGATCAATGACGACGGCGTCGCCTTGCGCGGCCGTCGCCGGCGCCGTCATGGCGCGTCGGTCGTCTTGTCCGCGCAAGTCTCGTTCGCGCAAGTCTCGTTCCCGCAAGTCTCGCGCGCGGCCGCGAGCATTTCGCATGCGGGCGCGTCGGGCTCCAGCGCCGACTGCGCGTCGCAGATATATCTCTGCGCCTGGCCGAGCGCCTTTTGCGCCATGCCGAGCAAAGCGAGTTCCGGCGATCCGACGGCGAGCCCGATCCGAATCCGTGTTTGCCCGATCGCCTCATTCGCATAGCCGCGCAACTGGTCGGCCGAGAGCGATTGCGCCACGGCGCCGACCGCGCTCGCGATCACGCCTTTGGCCGGGTCTCCGGACGGCGCCGGCTGCGCGGCATGGCCCGGCGCAAGGTCGATCGCCTCGGACCGGGCGGCGGACTCTTCAGACAGGGCGGACATTTGATCTGGCTCCCGTGCGTCCTTTCCAGGCCCATGGCTGAAACAGAATCGGGGCGCTGCCTGTTCCTAGGTGTAAGTACCAATGGCGCGCGCAGGCGGCTTCTCCGGCGCCGGCCAGACGGAGCGGCCCCTCAATGGCCGCCCTTGGAAAAATGCTGATAGTCGACCGTATGCGTCCATCTTCCGCCCCACGACCATCCGCGTCGGGCGAAGGCGCGGGTGACGACGTCGCCTTCGAGAATGATCCCCGTCGTCTGGCTGTGGCGCTCATGCGGCTCGTCATAGGCCCGGCCGGCCTCGGGCGCCGTCACCGCGCCTTCGCGATAGGGGTTCTGCACGGGGTTGATGTCGATCGCGAGGCCGAGCGCATGTTTCGAGAGGCCGCCGTGATCGGTGGTGCGGCAATTGAAGCCGCTGGTGTTGTTGGCGGCGATGGAGGCGTCGTCGCTTCCGCCGAAGTCGTCGATGAGGCGCATCTGATAGATGCGGAAGCGTCCGCTGTCGTAAATCTCGTCGAAGATCGCGGCCACCTGCGGCGCGACGCCGCGCGCGACGATCAATTCGCCGCTTCGCGTCGCGCCATCGAAATCCCGGTAGGGAATCTGCATCAGCGCGAGATCCTCGCGCCTGGCGCAGGGCAGGTCGGGGCGCCAGGACCGTCCCTGCATGCGCTGCCAGACATCGTCGGGGATTGCGCCAAAGCGCGCGCGCGGCGTCTGCGCCGTGGCGGGCGAGAGCGCCGTCAACAGGGCGGCGAGACCCGCCGCTTGCAAGGTGAGGCGGCGGCGGCGTCGCGTCATCGGCATGGTGCTGTCCCCGGCGTTTGCGCGCCGCGTGACGTTTGCGCTGGCGCGCAAGACGTTTCGCGCGTGGCCGTGTCGAAAGCATGTCGGGACGCCCCCGTCAGCCGAAGCGCATCGACACCAGAAGGCCGCCGGCAAGAGCGAAGGCGAGCGCGCCGAGGGCGAGGCTGCGCCATGCGATGACCACGCCGCCCTGCGGCGGGGGCTGCTCCTGCTTGCGCGCGGGACCCGGCGGCGCCGCCATGGCCCGCTGCCGCGCCGTCGCGGGAGCGCCGCCGGCTTCCGCGTCCGCGCCGAGCGGCGCCGCGGCGGGGTCGGGGAAGGCGATCTTGTCCTCCGCGGCGGCATGATCGATGTCGCTGCGGATTTGTTCGACCGTCGGAGGCCCCGCCTCGCTTGTCTTCGCCTGCGCCATCGCCGGACTCCATCACGCGCGCCGTAAGCAGGCTGAATGCGGTGAACGGCGTATGGTTCACGCATGCGTTTTGCGCGTCTTTGCGCCTGTGTAACGCGCGCCTTTGCGCCTGTCTGCAAGGCCTTGCCGCGTCTGGCGGGCGCTTGGAACAAAGCGCGACCCGTCGCGTTGCACGGCTGGCTAAGGGGCTTGTCACACAAGGACCCGGAGATTTGGCTATGCCCAACTCACGCAGAATGCTGGCCGCGGCGCTTGGCGCGGCGCTGGCAGCCGCTCCGTTTGCACTTTCCTCGCCCGCGTCCGCCCTGGAACGCGGCGCGGGCGGCGCTGGCCGTCAGGGAGCCGTCGCCGGATCACGCATGGATACGACTGTCGGCCGTTCCGGCGCGCGCAATGAGATCAACGCCGGCCGTTCAACGATGCGCAACGAGGCCAAGGTCAACCGTTTCGACAATGACCGGATGACGCGTCGCGACATCGCCTCGGACCGCGGGATGCGGGAAGGGATGAATCGTCGCAACTACGCCTTCAACCGCTCGACGCGCGACGGCATGATGCGTCGCGATTTCGCGCATAATCGCTGGGGCTATAGCGGCTTCCGCCGCAACGTCGCCTATGACCGCTGGGCCTATCGCGGCTTCCGGCGCCATTGGGGCTACAACCGCTGGGGCTATGCGCGTCCGTGGGGCTACAGGCATTTGGCCTTTGCGCGCCCGTGGGGCTACGGCCGCTGGGGCTACAGCCGTTGGGGCTATGCGCGTCCGTGGGGCTATAACCGCTGGGGCTACAGCCGCTGGGGCTACGCCTCCCGTCCGTATGGCGCATGGGGCTATGGCGGCGGTCTCGCCGCGGCGACCTATCCCTATGGCGGCTATGGCTACTACGGCTCGGCCTATCCGGCCGCGACGGCAGGCTACGGCTATTACGGCTCCGCCTACCCGGCTACGGCGGGCTGCGGCGTTTATGGCTCGGCCTATCCGGCCACCTACGGCTTCGGCGGCGGCTATGGCGGCGGCTATCCGGCCACCTACGGCTATGGCGGCGGCTGCAACTGCTGGTGAGGTCTCTCCCGGCTGAGGCCAGATGCGAGACGCCGCCGCGCTGACCGCGCGGTCGCGGGATGCTCCCCTCGCTCGGACGGCGCCACCCCTCATGCCGGATTCGGCATGAGGGGTTTTTCGTCGATCCGGCGCGCGCGCGCCTTGCCCAATCCGGCCGGCGCCGGCGCCGCCGCGCAGGCGAGCGGGCGCCGCCACATGGTCCAGGTGGGCGTCCCGGCGGCGTCGACGCTGTCGACGATGTGGAAGCCGAGGCGCAGATAGAGCGACACGGTGCGCGGGTCCTGCGTTTCGAGATAGGTCGGCCAGCCGCGCGCGTCCGCCTCGTCCAGCATGCGCCGCGCCAGGACGAAGCCGATCCGCGCGCTCGCCCGGGCGGCGAGGAAGTAACCGTGGCAATGGGGCGCCTTCGGACGCAGGCTGTCGAGCGTCGCCTGCAGGCGGGAGAGCCTGAACAGGCCGAGCGGCGCGCGCGCGGCGATCTGGAGCCAGCTTCGCAGGCCCGCAAGCTCGCGCGCCAGCGTCATCGGATAGTGGCCGGGCGGATACCACAGCAGAACGCCGGCGAGCTCGTCGCTGAAGGCCGCCTCGACGCGGCCGTGCCGCGCGGCGTCCTCGACGATCGCGCGGAACAGGGCGCGCAAGGCGAAGGCTCTCGCGCCGCTGTCCGGAAAGGCGTGTTCGAACAGCGCATGCTGGCCGAAGCTCTCGGCGAGAAAGAGCGCCGCCGCGTCCGTCGCCGGGTCCGCCGCGGCAAGCCGCCGAAGTTGAAAATTATGAATATGCGCCTCCACCCTCAGCGCCGCCCCCCTGGCTGGTTAGCTGGGGCGCGCGCGGGCGGAGGACAAGCGGGCGCTTGCCTCGCAGCCCGTTGAAAAAGGATGGCAAGCTTGGGCAGAGCATGGTAACCTTGTCGACGTTTGAAAAGCCAAGCATCAGATTTTTGACAAAAGCGGCGCGTAGAAGACCGTTCTCGCCCCTTCGACCCCATTGACATGACCACCGACGACGAAAAACGCTCCCCGCTTGCCGCGTCCCACCAGATCCAGCGTCTGCGGGCGGAGCAATTTTCCAATATTCTGCGGCATACGCAGGGCGTCATGCTGGCCAACATCTGCAACGCCAGCGTCTTCATCGCCGCCTCCTGGGACCGGCCCTACCGCGCGCGCGCCCTCGTCTGGGGCGCGCTCGTCATCGGCATGGCGGCCTTCGTCTATCTGCGCCGCCGGACGCCGCGGCCGCCCCGGGCGGCGGGGGGACCCTCGCGGCGGGGGGTGATTCGCGCGGGCCTCTATGCGGCGGCGCTGGGAAGCTGCTGGGGGGCGCTGCCGCTGCTGTTTCTCGAGGACGCCACCGTCGGCGGCAAGCTGCTGATCGCCTGCCTGTGCTCGGGGATGCTGGGCGGCGGCGCCATTGTCATGGCGAGCCTTCCGTCGGCCGCCATCGCCTTTTCCGGCCCGATCGTGCTTGGCTCGCTGCTCGCCCTGCTGCGCGCGGGCGACAGGGACTATTACCTCACCATCATCGTCCTGCTCGTTTACAGCGCGGTGCTGCTCCGGGCGGTCTGGAACTATGCGGACGCGCTCGAGCAGCGCATCCGCACGCAGGTGGAGGCGGAGGCCAAGGCGAGCGCGCGGCTCGACCGGCTCCACGCCTCCGGATTGCAGGCGCTGGGCGGCATGGCGAGCGGCCTGGCGCATGAAATCGTGCAGCCGCTCGCCGCCGCCTCCAATTACGTCGAAGCGTCGAGACGGCTCCTGCGCAACGGCGCGGCGGACGCGGCGCCCGCCGTCGAGCGCAATCTCCAGGCGGCGGCGCAGCAGATCGTCCACGCCGGCGAGATCATCGCGCGGCTGCGTGAGTTTCTTCTGGAAGGAAAGCCCGCGCTCGCGCCGGTCAGCCTGCGCGGGCTGATCGAGGAGACCTGCTCGGTCAATCGTCCGGCGCTGGAGAAGGCGGAGGCTGACCTGCAACTGCGTCTCGACGCCGCGCAGGACACGGTGCAGGCGGACCGCGTGCAGATCATGCAGGTGCTCTCCAATCTTCTGCGCAACGCCGTGGACGCGATGGCCGAGGCCGGCGAGCGCCACGTCACCATCGCCTGCCACAACGAGGACCATACGGTGCGCGTCGACGTCGCCGACTCGGGGACGGGCGTGGCGGAGGGCGTGCGCGACCGCCTGTTCGAGCCCTTCATGACCACCAAGCCGCGCGGCATGGGCGTGGGCCTCGCCATGTGCCGCACGATCATCGAGGCGCATGGCGGCCGCATCTGGATGGAGCCCAACGCCGCCGGCGGATCGACCTTCAGTTTCGTCCTGCCCTGCGAACCGCGCCAGGGGTGACGCGCCTTGCCGGATCGTAAACGGGGGGCGGCGGCGCCCTGCGCCAGATCGGGACCGCCGGAACAGGCGCGAAACGTAACGCGACCGAATCGGGCCTGCCGAATCGCGGATGGCCAACCGTAAAAAGCCCGTTAAACTGCCGTTGCAAAGCAGCGGCGGAAGCGCCGCGCGCGGTATTTTTAACGGCGGGGTCCGCACGGTGTCAGACGGCGATCACAGCCGCCCGGCCATGGAGGGCGGCGGCTTCTACAACCGCAACTCCACGATGCAGGAGGCGGGCGTCGCGCGCGCCTTGCCGCTGTGGCGGGCGCTGGTCGAAAAGGCGCCTCTCGACGGCGCGCGCTGCGTCATCGTCGATTACGCCTCCTCGCAGGGACAAAACTCGCTGCGGCCGATCGGCCTCGCGCTCGATCATGTGCTGGTGCGCCGGTCCGGGCCGGTCGAGGTGGTCCACACCGATCTGCCGACGAATGATTTCTCCGCCCTGTTCGAGACGCTGCTGGCAAGCGACGCCAGCTATCTGAAGAAAAGCGACCGCGTCTTTCCGAGGGCGATCGGGCGCTCCTATTTCGACCCCATCCTGCCGCCCGCGAGCGTCGATCTCGGCTGGAATTCGTGGTCGATGCACTGGCTGAGTCGCACGCCCGCGCCGATCCGCGATCATCTCTACATCGACGCCAGCGGCGATGACGCGGCGCGCCGCGCCTTCTCCCGTCTGGCCCAACAGGACTGGCGCGATTTTCTGCGCAGCCGGTCGAGCGAGCTGAAAAGCGGCGCCGGAATGCTGACCCTGTTCGTCGCGGCTCGCGAGGGCGCGCCGGGGCGGCTGCGATTCTGGGACGTGCTGTGGCGCGTCCTCGCCGATATGAAGAGGGAGGGGCTTCTCTCGCGCGGCGAGATGGAGACGTTCGCGTTGCCGGTCACGGCGCGGCCGCTGGAGGAGATCACCGCGCCCTTCGACGCGGCGGGCCGCTTTTCGGGGCTGGTGATGGAGCATGTCGAACTGATCGAGGGCGCCGATCCCTTCTGGGACGCCTATCAGCGCGACGGGGACGCCGCCGCGCTCGGCGCCGGCTGGGCCAATATGGCGCGCGCCGTGACCGCGCCGATTCTCGCCCGCGTGCTCTCCGAAAGCGGCAATGCGCGCTGCTCGATCGACGACGTCTTCCGCCGTTTCGCGGCGCAACTGGCCGCCGATCCCTTCCGCGTCACCGATTGTCTCGTCGTGGCGGCGCTGAAAAAGGCGTGACGCGCGGGCGGCCGGCGGGGCGGAGTGTCGCGGTCCGGGCGGGCGGCTGTGACCTGGGTGGTTTTCGCGTTACACTGCGCGCGTTGATCGCGGCCCGCGCGGGCCGCAGACTGTGGAAGGTTTCTCAATGTTTGCACATCGGCTGTTACGTTATTGTGGCGCGGCGCTGGTTCTCGGCTTCGCCCCGGCCGCCTCCGCCCAAAGCGCGAAGGTCGGCACGCTGGTCTGTCACATTTCCGGCGGCGTCGGGATGATTCTGATGGAAAATCAGGCGCTGGATTGCGTCTTCACCGGCAGGAACGGCGTCACGTCGCATTACATTGGCCGTCTGACCAATGTCGGCGTCAACATCGGGATCAGCGGTTCGGGTCAGATGGTGTGGGGCGTGCTGGCGGCGACGAACGGCGTCGGCCCCGGCGCGCTCGCCGGCGATTACGCGGGCGCGCAGGGCTCGGTCGCGGTGGGCGCGGGCGTCGGCGGCGCGGTGCTCATCGGCGGCTCCGGCAAGACGATCTCCCTGCAGCCGATCTCCGTGTCGGCGGGAACGGGCCTCAATCTCTCCGCCGGCATCGGCAACATCAGCCTGCAATACATGCCGGTGACGCCGCCGCCGCCCGCCGCCGACGCGCCGGCTCCGACGCCGAGCAAGGCTCGCGCGCGTCACTGACGCAAACGCAAGGGCGGCCCGCCCCTGTTGGGGAGAGCCGCCCTGTGTCGGGCGGGCCGCATGCGCCGCGGCGGGGCCCGACTGCGTGACTCGAACGCCCCCCGCTTACTGCAGCGGGGTGACGATGGAGGCGCTGGCGTTGTTGTTCATCGACATGTTGTCGGAGTTGGACTTGCTGATCGTGCCGCCGGCGCTGTCGACGACCGAGCCGATGGTGAAGGCCTGCTTGT
>NZ_JBPFEB010000005.1:0-299480 GCF_051061225.1 Methylocystis sp. | reverse complement strand
TGTTCGTTGCTCCGCTGCACTGGGGCTTCGTGTTCTTCGGCTGGATGGCTCTCGGCGTGTTCGGCGTCGTGCTGCAGATCCTGATGCGCGTCCATGCGCTGGTCGGCAAGGAAGGCGTCGCCCTCCTGACCGAGTAATTCGTAACACTGGCCGCCCGCGCCACGGGGCGCGGGCGGCTTCCTCGAAAGTGGAGGCTGAGAGATGATCGCCAATATCCTGATTGTGGCGTCTCTGGTTTCGCCCCTGGCCTTTTGGTTGGCTGCGCCGCGCCGGGTAGCCGTGCCGGTGAAGGCCCGGGGCAGGGTGCAGAACAGAAGCTTCTAAGACCAGTCTCGTCTCCCAGCTTGACTGTCTTTACCCGCCGATGCCGCGTAGAACGGCGCCGCGCGGGTAAGCTTTTTGAACGCCAGCCATTCGCGCAATCCGGCCTCCGGGCCGCCGTTCAGGCGGCCCCTTCGTTTTTAGGGGCCGCGCCTTTCAGCAGCGCGACCTGATCCTCCATGGCGCGCAGGCGCTGCGACATCTCCGCCAGAGACAGTCCGGCCGCGGCCGGTTCCGCCGCGATGAGTTGTGGCGGCGCAAGCTGCTTCCAGTTTTTCCGCCAGTTTTCAATCAACCCGTGCAGCCTGTAGAAATAGGTGCTGAGCGGCGAGCGCATCGGATCGTTGAGGTCCGGCTCCTTGTACACCAGCGCGGCCGCGCCGTGCAGAAACCGATCGTGCAGCCGGTCCTCGATGAACATGCCCAACTCGTCTTCCGACGCGAAGGGCGGCGTGTTGGTCACGACATGTCGTTCATTGGCGGCGACGGTCGCGCTCCATCGGGCCGTGGGCGTCTTCAGTTCCGCCGGAATGGCCGACCAGGGCGCGAGCGCCTGCGGATCGGCTCCGGGCTGCGCGTCGTACCATTTGCGGAAATCCTCGACATATTGGCGATGGAATTCGAGAAACTCCACGCCTGAGCCGGGGTAGCCGGCTGGGGCGCGCCGGCCGCCGGCGGCTGGGTCGCCGGCGTTCATGTGCCAGTCGGAGTGTCTTTGAAGAAGCGCGTCGGGATAATTCTGGATCAGAGGCATTGTCGCTCCCCGCTCAAATGCACGACAGAGGAAAGTCTAAAGCCTAGCTGAAGCTCAAATCGCGCGCCAGAATTATTTGGCGGCCTCGACCGTTGCAGCGCCCTTTCACATTGCAAATTCATCTCTCTCGACTAGATCGACAGAGCGCGGGCGCGTCACGCGCGGCGCATTTGGGAGACGACGCTCATGAACGACTTGCTGGTCATTGCCTTTTCCTCGGAGCAGAAGGCCGAGGACGTGCGGCAGAAATTGTTTCAGATGCAAAAGGAATATCTGATCGAGATGGGCGACGCGGTCGTGGCCGTGAAGGATCAGGACGGGCACATCAAGCTCAACCAGCTCTTCAATACGACGGCGATCGGCGGCGTCTCCGGCATGTTCTGGGGCGCGCTCATCGGCATGATCTTCATGATGCCTCTCGCCGGCGCGGCGCTGGGCGCGGCCTCCGGCGCCGTCTCCGGCGCGCTCACCGACTTCGGCATCGACGATAAATTCATGAAGGACGTCGCGGAAGCGATCCCGCCCGGCGGCGCCGCTCTGTTCGTTCTCGTGCGCAAGATGACGACGGACAAGGTGCTCGAAGGGCTGCGCGGCGTCGGCGGCACGGTGCTGCGCACCTCCTTCGACAAGTCCAAGGACCAGGCCATTCGCGCGGCGCTGGCCGCGCAGACCCCCACGAGCTGAGCCAGCAAAGAAAAACGCGCCGGTCGAAACGGCCGGCGCGTCTTGCGCTTCAGGATATCAGAGAGTCGTCAGGCGGTCTCTTCCTTTTGCATATCGCGGCGATGCGAATGGAAGGTCATGAACAGGCTCACGGCGATGAACATCACGCCGAGCAGCGCCACCATGATGAACAGCGACGAGCGCTGGATGATCGCCATCGCGGGAACGAACAGCGCGAGAATCAGGCCGACGACGCAGATCTGCCAGGCTTCGGCATGGACGCCCGCCACGAAGGTTCCGAGCGCGAGCAGCACCATGAGATTGAGGCCCGTCGCATTGACGTCGATGAGGGCGCGCATGGTGGGCGTGTAGATCAGCCACATGGCGGCGAGGAAGGCCGCCCAGTGGAGGACCTGGGTCCAGACGAGCTTGATCCGTTCGGGACGCGTGCCTGCGTGGCGCCAGCCGACGTAAATGCAGAGGGCGCAATAAACGAGCGTCAGCACCTCCCAATAGAAACCGATCGGCTCTCCGGTGAAGGTGACAAGGCCGATGCCGAGCACCGCCATGGAGAGCATGATGATATAGGGGAGGTCGATCTTCAGCACGTCGAGGAAGAGGATCTCCGCCGGCTGCGTCTTGATCTCCTCGATGCCCTCCTCGAGCGCGGTCACCCACGACGTCTCATGCGCCTGCGGCGGGTTTGCGTGAGGTCCAGCCGCGTCGCCGCCAGTCGTTTCGGGGGTGTTGGACATTGTCATTCCTCGTCGAGAAGCGCGGGTTGGTGAAAGCGCGCGGAAAAGTCCGGGGAGGATAGTGCGCGGCCCCAAACTCGGCAACCGGCGCTAACTGTCCGATTTCACACGTTGGCGCGCGCGCTTCAGGGAGATAGCCCTCGTGCGTGACGCTTTCATCATGAGGGACCAATGAGGAAATGGCTGCTGCTCGCCGCCGGGGCGCTGATGATCGGCTTCGGGGTCTGGTCGCTCACCGTCGCGAGCCGGTATCAGGCGCTGTGCGAATTGTCCTACTGGTCCGCGACCCCGGCGGAACTCAGGCTTTGCGACGAGCGGGCGGGCGAACTGGGCGGTCGCTGACGCTCACTCCCGCCGTCAGCCGACGAGAATGACGGCGAACCCCGCGAGCGCGGCGACAACCACGGACGCGACGACGGCGTTGACGATGGGCGCTCTGATCCTCATGACGCAAAAGAGTGGGGCGCCGTCATCGGGGATTCAATTTGACAATCTGGCGCGCGTCCATCCGTCGCGGCGTTGGCGTTTCAAGGGCGGCTTCGGCCTTCTAAGATGCGCGGACAAGAATCGCCGCAGGAGGCCGCAGGGTCATGAAAAAAACCATCGTCGTCACATCGCTCCTCATCCTGTCGATCAGCGCGGCGGCCGCGAGAGGCGGCCAGCAGACCTGGATTCTCGTCTGCCCGAAAAGCATGCCCAAGAGCGACTGCAATCTGACCACGGCGGCGAAGTGGTACCATCTGCCCTCGCCGCAGGCCTCCGCCAACACGGCCGAGATCAAGGCCGCGAAGGCGAAAGTGGCGGGCTCCATGGAGCCCGGCTTCTACGTGTCTCAGGAGCAGTTTCCCGCCGGGGTCTCGATGGGCGACCGCGGCCGGATCTTCAAGGCGTGCGACGCCGAAAGCGCGGCGGCGCCCACGGACGCGCAGGAAGCCGATTGGGCCCAGCGCGGCGCCTGCCTGCAATAATCCAAGACCCTCGAAGGTTGGAGGGTCAGCGCGGCGCGCCCTGACCCCACCTCTGGATCGTATTGATGAAGCGCTCCAGAAGGCCCGGGGCGGAGCGGGGCGCGCTCGCCTCGGGTTTGGGTTTCTTGGGGACCGCCGCTTTCGGCCTGGGCTGCGTGATCTGCTTCGGTCGCGCGTTCGGCGTCGCTGCGTCGGTCGCCGCGCCCGTCCCAGCCGGGGGCGTCGCAGCCGGAACCGGCGCGGGCGCCGGCGCGGCGGACACAGGAGCCGGAGCAGGGGCGGCAGGCGCGGGTGGCGGCGGCGGCGTTTGCGCCGCTGGCGCGGGAGCTGGCGCTGTCGGCGCGGGAGTGGCCGGCGCGGGAGGTGGCCCCGCCACGGGCGGCGTTTGCGACGTCGGGCCGGAAGCCGCGGCGGGGACCGGCGCCGGGGCTTTGATGAGTCCGGGCTTCGCGCCTGCCGGGGCCGGCTCGGCTGGCGGCGGGGCTGGCGGCTGCGCGGCGACGGGGGGTTCGACCGCGCGGGGCGGTGGCGGAGAGGCCGGGGGAGGCGTGTTCACAGCCGCGGCCGGCGCGGCGGCGGGCTGCGCGCTCGTCGGGACGGCCGGGCGCGGCGCGACTGGCGCGGCGTGACGGGACGCGTCGATTTTCTTTGGCTCGATCTTCTTCGCGACAGTTTTTGCGGGCGCAGGGGGAGCAGCGCGCGGGCGCAGGAAAAAGACGCCAGCGCCTGCAACGAGAACGGCGGCGACGCCGTACCCCACGCGACGCCATGGACGCCCTCTTGCCGGAGGCGCCTCCGGGGCGGCTTTTTCACGAACCGGCCGGATATGCAGCAGGCTCTCAGACAGCGCCGGCGCGCCAGCCGGGCGCTCGCTGGCCTCCGCCGGTTGCATCTCGGCCTGCGCCGCGAGCGCGCGTTCGACGGCCCGTCGGTTTTCTTCTCTCAGCCTGTAGGCGATCAGCGTCCAGTCGCTGACGAGGATCGGCGCGTTGGCGGCGGCGTCGGCGCTTTCCTGCTGGCGTCGGGCGACCTCGCGCGCCTGATAGGCGGAGAGTGTCCACTCGCTTTCGAAAACAGCCAGGCTCTGCCGGGCGCGGGCCTCGGCGTTTTCCAGTCGCCGCCGTTCGTCCTCGCGCCGCCGGACGGCGGCCAGGGTCCAGTCGCTCTCCAGGATTTTCTGCGCGACCGGCGCGACAGGCCGCTTTTGGTCGGCCGCGTCTTGCGGGGCGGCGACTGGGGCGGGGGGAGGGGCAGCCGTCGCCTCGGCCCTTTCGGCGAGGCGGCGCTGCGCGTCGCGGCGGCGATAGGCCTCGAGCGTCCAGTCGCTTTCCAGAATGGGGGCGGCCGCCACCGCCTCCGCGCGCCGCTCGCGCAAGCGTCGCTGCGTTTCCCGCGCCTCTACTGCCGGGAGGGTCCAGTCGCTGAGCAGGACCCTTCCGCCCTGCGGGGCGACGACGGGGGCGGGGAGAGGGGTCGCCGGCGCCTCGGCCTTTTCGGCAAGGCGGCGCTGCGCGTCCCGGCGGCGGTAGGCGTCGAGGGTCCACTCGCTTTCCAGAATGGGCGCGGGCGCCATCGCCTGCGTCCTGCGTTCGCGCAGGCGCCTCTGCGTTTCGCGCGCCTCGACAGCCGGGAGGGTCCAGTCGTCGCTGGGAACAACCCTTCCGCCCTGCGGCGCAGGCGCCGGAGCAGGGGCTGGTTCGGGCTTTTCAGCTAGGCGGCGCTGCGCGTCCCTGTGGCGATAGGCGTCGAGGGTCCAGTCGCTTTCGAGAAAGGGGGCCGCCGCCAGCGCCTCCACCCTGCGCTCGCGCAGGAGTCTTTGCGCTTCACGCGCTTCATAAGCGGGCAAAGTCCAGTCACTGGGCAGAACGGGGTCCGGCGCGGCGGCGATCTCCGCTGGCCGGCGGCGCTCCTCCAGCAGATCATGACCCGCGGGCGCCCGATCGGTGACGCTGCTCTCCTCCATCACGCCTCTCCCCAAGTCTCTTCGTTCTTTCGACGGAGCGGCGTTTACGCTCTTCTGCCGTCTCTGAATTGCGCTGCGCGAATTCGTTTGCCGCCTTTTCAAAATCCGGCAGAGCCTAACAAAGCTTTTGGCGCGGGGCAAAAAGGCGCGGACAGGCTTTAACTTGGCAATTCGATGTGAGCCTGCGCACATTCATCTCGCCCGCGCCCGCCCTAGTCTTCCTGCGTGAGACTGAAACGGGAGCCAGGCCATGGACAAGCCGCTGACGTTACTCGCTGTGATCGCGTTGGGGTCCTGGATCGGCGTGGAGGCCTATGTGCTGATCATGGGCGTGGTCGCCGCGCATATCGGCGCGGCCGTTTGATCGCCCGCGCCGGGAGACGACGCGGAGCCTTACTTGATCTTGCGCGCGACAACCGCCGCGACGGCCTTGTCGAGACCTTTCGACTCGAAGGTCAGGGGAATGGAGGTTCCGTCGAGCGTCGAGACGGTCACGGTCGTCGTCGCGGCGCCTGACGCGTCCTTGATGAAAGCGTCGTCGGCGAGAGTGATCGCCTCGCAGAGTTGCGGCGTGCAGCCCTCATAGACGAGCCGCCGCGGCGCGCTGGCGCCGAGCTTCATCTCCGCGCCGTTCTTCGTCGACACGCCGGTCGACGTCTTGTTGTCGGAGGTTTTCGCGGTGAGGCTCGGCGAAACCTGAAAGGCGCTGACCAGGCGGCGGTCCTTGCTGTAACCGATCTGCCAGTTCGCGATCGCCTGCTTGCCGTCTGATCCGAGCACGCGGAGAGTGGCGACGCACATCCGGCCCCCGGCGCCGCCGTCCTGACACGTCACGACCCAGTGATCGAAATTGACGCTTTCGACATGCTGCGAGGGAGGCGGCGCGGCGGACTGCGCCTGATTGCCTTGTTGCGCGAATGCGCCGTTCGAAACGAGCGCAATCCATGACGAAAGGACGAGGGCGCAAGCGCGCGACGAGGTCATCTGCATCGGAATCTGATCCTGGCTGCGATCCGCTGTTATGCCCCAAGCCCGATCGGGAGGCAAAGGCGCCCCTCCGGCGGCGTCAGGCGACGCTGTGCGCCCAACATGGGCGGACACGAACCGAAATGGGCTGAGACCGCACATTCGCGGAGCCGGCGCGCCTATACAATCTGTTACGACGACCATACGATGTAACTGTAAACATTGCGCTGAATTGAGGATCTCGATGTTCCTGAGATGGCAGAAAATCGCCTTTCTTTCGCTTGGACTCGCCGTCACCCTGTTTCCGCTCGCGGCCGCCGCTCAAACGGCCGTCACCGCTCCGACGACATCCGCCGTTTCGGCAAGGTTTTCAAGCCTCGCAGCGGCGCCCACGGAGCCGCCGGGTCATGAGAAAGAGATTCCCATCAAGCGGTTTCCATGGCTCCAGCCGGGTCCCGGCGGCGCGATGCCGGGCGAGTGGATTCTTCAGAATCGCCACGGCGGCCATCTCGGATTCCAGCAGAAGGCAGGCTTTCCGGGTGTCGGCGCGTCTGGTTACATTCCCCCGGACGCAAACATCGCGGTCGGCAAGACCACAAATGGTGTTGGCTATGTCGTTCAGGCCGTCAACGCCCGTGTCGCCGTTTACAACAAGGCCGGCGCGCTGGTCGCGGGACCCGTGGCGCTGAACACCTTCTGGAGCGCGCTCGGCGGCGCCTGCGGATTGAACAATGGCGGGGACCCCGTCGTCCAGTATGACGCCTTCGCCGACAGGTGGCTCATTTCCCAGATCGGGAGCCTGAGCGCGCCCTATTCCCAATGCATCGCCGTCTCGACAACCAACGACCCGACGGGCGCCTATCAGCAATGGGCCTATCCATTCAACAATAACCTCAACGATTATCCGAAGTTCGGCGTCTGGCCGACAGCGACGAATTCGGCTTACCTCGCGAGCTATAATCTGTTTCAGAACGGCTCGACGTTCGCCGGCGCGTCGCTTTGCGCCTATGACCGCGCCGCCATGCTCGCCGGCAGCGCGACTCCGGCGCAGATTTGCGTGACGACGCCGGAGCCGAGCTTCCTTCCCGCCGACGTCGACGGGCTGACCCCGCCAGCCGATGGCGCGCCGCCGCGTTTTCTCGACGTTGTGAATTCGAGCACGCTGCGTCTCTATCAGATGAACGGACTCAACTTCGCCAATCCGGCCGGCGCCTCCATCGCGGCGACCGACATTCCCGTGGCGTCGTTCAAATATAGCTGCAACGGCACTGGCGGAACCTGCGTGCCCCAGCCGGGCACGACGCGGCAGCTCGACACATTGGGCGACCGCCTGATGTATCGCCTGTCCTATCGCGTCTTTGCCGATCATGAGTCGATGGTGGTCAACCACGCTGTGACGGCGGGAACGAGCGTCGGCATTCGCTGGTATGAGCTGCGCAAGTCGGCGGCGTCGTCGAGCCAGTGCGATGGAACGGCCTTCAGCGCGACGACCTTCTATCGTTGCCAGCAGGGCACATTCGCGCCTGACGCCGCCTATCGCTGGATGGGCAGCGCGGCGATGGACGGGACCGGAAAGATCGCCCTCGGCTACAGCAAGTCGAGCGGCAGCATCTATCCGGCCATCGCCTTCACCGGCCGCACGCCGGACATGCCTGTCAACACGATGGGAACAGAGACGATCATACAGGCCGGCAATGGATCGCAGACCGGCTACACCCGCTGGGGCGACTACACCTCAATGCGCGTCGATCCGGATGACGACGCGACCTTCTGGTACACCAATGAATATTACACCGCGACCAGTTCGGGCGCGTGGAGCACGGCGATCGCCTCCTTCAAGGTCGTGGCGTCGGCTACTCCCGATTTCACGCTGAGCGTGGCGGCGTCGGCGAGCGTCACGCGCGGAGGAAGCGTCAGGGTGACGATCGGCGTAACGGCCGTCAATGGCGCGAGCTCCGTCAGCCTCAGCGCCAGCGGCGTCCCCGCGCGCACGACGGCAAGTTTCTCGCCGTCCTCGGGAACCGCGAGCTATTCGTCGACATTGACGATCAGCCCGCGTCTCAACGCGACGCGCGGAACATATTCGCTCACCATCACGGGCCAGAACGGCTCCTTCACGAGATCGGCGCCGCTGAGCCTGACGATCAACTAGCGTTGCTGCGGATAAAATTTGCAGACCCGCCAGCTCAGCTGGCGGGTCTGTTGCTTCCGCGGACGCCATCGCCGCCTATTCGAAAAGCGCGAAGACGGGCGTTGCGCCGCTTTCCGGATTGATGACGACGGTCGCCGTTCGACCGGCCACCAGACGCACGTCGCGCGGCGGCCGATCGAGCGCGATCCGCACGGGGATGCGCTGCGCCAGCCGCACCCAGTTGAAGGTGGGGTTCACATTGGCGAGAAGACTCGCGCCATTGGCCCGGTCGCGATCCTCGACGCCGCTCGCGATGCCTTCCACCCGGCCATAGAGATCCTGAGTCTCGCCCATCAGATGCACGGCGGCGCGATCGCCGACGCGGATCTTCGCAAGCTTGGTTTCCTCGAAATAGCCGTCGACGTGGAGGCTCTCCTCGTCGACCAGCGCGGCGACGCCCTTTCCCGCCGTCACATAGGAGCCGGGCCGCAATTCGAAATTGGTCATGGCGCCGTTCACGGAGGCGCGCACCTCCGAGCGTTCCAGATTGAGCCGCGCGAGGTCGCGCTCCGCCAGCGCCTGCTGATAGGCGGCCTGCGCCTCGCTCTGACGCCCGGAGACGGTGTCGACCTGCTGCCGGGAGACGGCGATATTGTTCATCGAGTCCAGCGTGCGGTAGCGCGTCAGGTCCTTCGACGCGACTTCGAGAGCGGCCGCGCGGCCCGCGAGCACCGCCTCCGCATGGCGCAGCGCCAGTTCGAAGCGCTTGCGGTCGATGCGGAACAGAACGTCGCCCTTTCGCACCCGCTGATTGTCGTGCACGAGAACCTCGCTGACGAGACCCGAGACGTCGGGCGCGACCGCCACCACTTCCGCGCGCACGCGCCCGTCGCGCGTCCAGGGCTCGTCTTCATAGTGACTCCAGAGCCGCCATCCGATGAAGGCGGCCATGGCGGTCATGGCCAGCGACGCGGCCACGCCGAGCGATCTGATGATGGCTGTTCTCATGGCGATCTCTCCGAAAGAAACTGCATCACGGCGCCGAGAAGGCAGACGAAGGCCGAGGCGTTGAAGAGGCTGCGATGCCAGATGAAGCGATGAAGACCGAGCGCGCGCAGCGTCAGTGCGAGGGCGGTCGCGGCCATCGCGGCGAGGAGCGCGCAAACGAGGAGGGAGGGGACGTAAACGCCCATGAGGCTGATTTCCGCATTCATGAGGAAGGCTCCGAGAGTTTGAGCGGCGCCGGCGCGACGCCGGGGAACAGGCAACGGCGCAGGCCGGCGAGCGCGAGCAGCGCCGATCGGTCGGCGGCTTCGCCCGGCCTCAGCGCCCGCATGGCGCCGTCGAGCGCGGCGAGAACGTCGTCGTTGAGCGGCGCATGCCGGCCAAAAGCGCGCTGAAGGCGCAGCAGCGCGGCGTCGAGCCGCCGGCGCGCCCGTTCGGGCAAGGCGTCGCGCGACTTGCGCGCATCGACGAGATTGAGTCCGGCGCGGAGCTGACGGAGCGCGTCCGGCAGGGGTTCGCGCGCGGCGTCGATGAGCGGCGCGAGCAGGGACAGGCGGTCGAACATCGCGCCCATGGCGTTGCTCTCCTTGCGCGGGTCAGCGACTTCGGCGAGCGCCGTTTCATTTGCGTGGACGAATCCCGCCGCGCGCCATGTGGCGTCGGCCCTGTGCAGGATGGCGGTCGTGGCGGCGGCGATCGCCATGCCGGCGACCATGGCGAGGCCTGAATTGAGAAAAGCCTCGGCGTTCGCGTCGAAAGCCGGCTGCAGCGCCATCGCACTCGGCGTGAGAATGCCGAGGGCGACGCCCGGAACGAAGGTTCTGGGTTCGGCGATGAGCAGACCGAACAGGAGCAGCGCGGGCGAAAGCGACAGCGCGAGAGTCTCGAAGCTGTGCACCTGCGGGAGAATGAAAAAGACATAGACGCCGGACAGGGCGACGGCGACCGCGCTCCATGCCGCGAACCGGGCGATGGACGGGGCGGGATCGTCGCTCGTGGCGAAAAGGCTCGCCGCGACGGCCGTCATCATCGCGGCCGCCGCCCCCTCCGGCCAGCTCGTGAGAATCCAGAACGCACAGCAGAGCGTCAGCGCAAGGAAGAGCGTCGCGCCGGCGAGCGCCGCGCGACCGCGCTCATTGTGGCGACGGCGCGCGGCGCGGGCCTCGATCGGGAAGGAGAGGGGCCCCGCGCGCCCCGGTGCGTCCTCGGCAAGCGCCGTCGCGATCCGCGTGCAGTCCGCGAGGAGCTGCGCGAGATCGAGCAGGCGAACCGCGAGATTGAGTTCAAGCACATCACGCCAGCAGCCAAGCGGCGCCACGGCCGCGACGGCTGTATCGAGCCACGTCGCGAGCTCCGCGAAGGCATGCTGATCCGTCCTTTCGAGCGCGTCCTCCATCCGCGCGATCAGCCCCGCCGCGCTCGGCGAGGGGCCGCCGAGCGCGTCGAGCTCCGCCGCCACGTCGCGCAGGGCCGATATTTCCGGCAACGTCATCAGCATGCGCGGCGCGAGCTGGCGCACGAGCGCCAACGCACGGCGGTCGAAGGCCGCTTCGAACGGGAGATGGGTCGCAAGGGTCTCGATCTGCGCCGTGTCGCCGGCAAGCCTCAGCCAATGCGTCCGGCCTGCGGCGGCCTCGGACGGACGAAGGGCGTCGCGCGCGGCGATCCGCGCATCCGCGAGCCAAAGCTCCACGCGCTCGGCCACGACGGGCGCGACGCTGCGCGGGAAGACAAGGCTCGACACCAGCGCCGCGCTGGAGATGCCGATGAGGATTTCCTCGCCGCGCGCGACCGCGAGATCGAAAATCCGCTCGGGCGCGTCCACGGCCGGGAAGCCGATGATGGCCGTCGTATAGCCGGCGAGCATGAAGGCGTAGCCGCGCGGCGTGCGGTCGAGGATCGAGACGTAAAGGCAGAGGCCCGACCAGGCCGCGATCGCCAGCGCCAGGACCGGCGGGGCGTTAACGAGGTTCGGGACCAGCAGCACCGCCATGGCCGCGCCGGCAAGCGTTCCGATGACGCGGTAGAAGGCCTTGGAGACCGTCGCGCCGGACAATGGCTGGGAGGCGACATAGACGGTCGCCAGCGCCCAGTAGGGCCGGGGCAGATCGAACCAGAAGGCGACCGCCAGCGCCAGCAAGCCGGCAAGCAACGCCTTGACCGAAAAGAGCCAGTGCTCGGGTCGGGTGAGCAGCATGTGAAGCCTTGAAAATGGGAGAGGGAAACGGGCGCCAGGGCGGCCGCCTCTTGCCTTTTCAAAAATGACCATGTAGTCAGTTTATGTCAAGAGACGAAGGTGGAAAATGACAGCCGGTCCGCCAGATCAGACGCCGCAAGCCAAGCCCGCGCCTTCGCCGCAGCGGACACGCGGGCCGAGCGTGGAAAAGACCGCCCAGACACGGCGGGTGATCGTCTCGGCCGCGCTGGCCGAATTTCTGGAAAAGGGCTTCGCCAATGCGACAATGGACGCCGTCGCGCGCCGCGCCGAGGTCGCCAAGGGCACGCCCTATCGTTATTTCCCGACGAAGGAGGCGCTCTTCGAGGGCGTGGTTCGGCAGGAGATCGCGGGAGCGCTGGTGGAGGTGAACGCAGCCAATCGCGCGCCGGGCGAAAAGGTGGGCGCCTTTCTCAGGCGCACCATGCTTCCGGCCATGCGCGTCGTCGAAACAACGGGTCGCGGGGCCATTGCCCGGCTCGTGCTCACCGAGGGCGTGCGCTTTCCGGCGCTGGTCGAAATCTATCGCCGCGAGATGTTCGATCCTTTGCTCGGCGAGCTTTGCAAGCTCGTCGCATCCGCCCGGGAGGAGGGGGAGCTGACCAGCGATGCGCTGGTGGACCGCCCCGAACTGCTGATCGCGCCGATCTGGTATGGGATCATCCACAACGGGTTGCTCGACCGGTCGCAGCCGCTCGACATCGGCGACCTCTTCGAAGCAAATCTGACGCTTCTTTTCGGATCGTGAGGGAGGGCTCCAGATGCTGCCGACCTACTTCATTTCACATGGCGGCGGGCCATGGCCATGGGTCCCCGCATGGCGCCGCCAATTCGCGAACCTCGAAGCGTCGCTCGCGCAAATTCCTCGCCAACTCGTGGAGAAACCGCGCGCCGTGCTGGTCGTCTCGGGGCATTGGGAAGCTCCCGAATTCGCGGTCATGTCCGCGGCCCGGCCGGGCATGGTCTATGACTATCAGGGCTTCCCCGCCGAAACCTATCGTATCGTCTATCCGGCTCCCGGCGCGCCCGAGATCGCGGCGAGGACAGCGGATCTCATCCGCGAGGCCGGCCTGCCGGCGCGGCTCGACGGCACGCGCGGATTCGATCACGGCGCTTTCGTTCCGCTCTTCGTGATGTATCCGGACGCGGACACGCCCGTCTTCCAGCTCTCGCTTCAGTCGGGTTACGATCCCGCTCGGCATGTCCGCCTGGGCCGCGCGCTTGCCCCTCTGCGCGCGGAAGGGGTGCTCATCGTCGGCTCTGGCCTGAGCTATCACAATCTGGGCCTGTTCGGCGCCGGCGCCCGGGAGCCCTCCGAGGCTTTCGATCACTGGCTGGCCGACGCCATGGCGCTCGCGCCCGAGCATCGGACTTCGGCTGTCTTGTCCTGGGAAAAGGCGCCTTTCGCGCGCGTCTGCCATCCGAAGGAGGATCATCTCGCCCCGCTGTTTGTCGCGCTCGGCGCGGCCGAAGACGAACCGGCGGCGCGCGTCTATCACGATCAAGGCCTCTTCGGAGGGGTCACGGCGTCGAGCTACCGATTTGGCGCGTCCGCGACCTGAAGCCGCCAACGCCACAGCTTTCAGCCGTCAAGCTCAGAGCCGACGGCATGCCGGGATGCGCGGCTGGCGATGTGATGAAAATGCAACACGTATGCTGAAAGCTATTGAAGTTCATATCTCTGTGGTGGCCCCTTCACGCCAAAGCGATAAAGTGCCGTGATCTTTGTTCTTTCCTGTCTGGGCGGCGGGTGCGATGTCGGCAAATCGTTCTCTTCAAGTTTCCCTGGTCGCGCTTTCGGCTGTGTGCGTCCCGAGCGGAGCCTTCGCCCAGACGCAACTGCCGACCATCACCGTCGGCCATGTTCATGCCATCACGCATTCGCATGGCGGCAAGACGCATACCCACGCGCTCTACCACACGCATGTCATACCGGCGCCCCGCGCAGTCACGCCCGTCGTCGTCGCCGAGGCGAACGACGGCTTCGACTCATCCGCGCAACAAAACACGGCGTTAGGCCCCCGGATCGATTATCCGGCTCCGCCGAAGGACATGCCGTCGTCGAGCGAGCGGTTTTTCACCGGCGGCCAGGTCAACACGATTCCATCCTTCCGGCCCGGTGAGGCGCTCGAGGTTGTCCCGGGTCTCGCCGTCACCCAGCACAGCGGCGAGGGCAAGGCCAACCAGTATTATCTGCGCGGCTTCGACCTCGACCACGGCACCGATCTCGCGCTTTATCTCGATTCCATGCCGCTCAACATGCGCACGCATGGGCACGGGCAGGGGTATTCCGACGCCAATTTCGTCATTCCGGAGATGCTCGCTTACGTGGACGCCCGAAAGGGTCCCTACAATGTGGAGGACGGAGACTTCTCCAACGCCGGCACGATCCGGATGCAATATTTGCAGAAGGTTCCGCAGGGGGTCTTTTCCACGACAGGCGGCGCCTTCGGCTACGGCCGGGTTTTCGGCATGAAGTCCTGGGAATACGCTGGCGGCGACATTCTCGGCGGCGGCGAGATTTCGACGTACGACGGCCCCTGGCTCATTCCCAACAACGCCCGCAAGATAAACGGCGTCCTGCGCTGGTCGCGCGGCGAAGAAAACAACGGCATGTCCATCACCGGCATGGCCTACGCCAACCGCTGGACCTCGACCGATCAAGTGCCGCTGCGGGCGTTCGACTCGGGCTTTTCCCGCTGGGGGAGCCTCAATCCGACGGACGGCGGCGACACGACGCGCTTCAGCCTGTCGAGCCGTTGGGCGCAGGAGACCGCGAGCTATCGCACGAAGGTGGAAGCCTTCGCGATGCATTCGACGCTCGATCTCTTCAACGACTTCACCTATTTCCTCGCCCATCCTGTCATCGGCGACCAGTTCCGGCAGTTCGATCGGCGCACGATGATCGGTGGCAACGCCTATCATACGCTCAAGTTCAATTTCCTCGACGACAAGGAGAGCGAACTCAAATTCGGCGTCCAGTCGCGTTACGACGATATCCGCGTCGGATTGCAGGACACCGTGCGCCGCATGCCCTACGACACGGTGCGCAACGACCACGTTGGCGAAGGGAACATTTCGCTTCTGACCGACCTCAAGACGAAATGGGCGCCCTGGCTCAGGACCGTGGTCGGCGCGCGCTGGGATTACTACTGGGGCAGCAATCAGGGCTTGCAGGCCTATTGGGACTCGCCGCTGTTCCCCGGCGTCGACTCTCCCGGATTCAACTCGGCCAATCCCTTCCGCATCTATACGGCCCCGTTCAACAGCGGGACCTCCAACGCGCAACTGATCAGCCCGAAGGCGTCTGTCATCCTCAACCCCTGGGACGACAAGACCGACTTCTATCTGAATTTCGGCCGCGGCTTTCACTCGAACGACTTCCGGGCCACGACACAGCGTTTCGCGACCTCCGAGGTCGCGGACGATCTCGGATATATTCCGGTTCGCAGGCAGGGCCTGCTGTCGCCTTCGACCGGCGCCGAAGTCGGCGTCAAGACCCGTGCGATCGACAAGCTCGAAAGCGCTGCGACGCTGTTCTTCATCCAGACGGCGCAGGAGAACATCTTCGAAGGCGACAGCGGCAATACTGTCATTGCACGCGGCGCCGATCGCATTGGCGTCGAACTGAGCAATCACTATCGGCCGCTGTCGTGGCTCGCGTTTGAAGGCGACGTGACGGCGACCCATGCGCGGTTCAGAGGCTATGACAAGGATCAGGCCGATCTGTTCGTGCAGTTGTTGCAGCCCGGCGCGATCGAGTGGGGCGCCTGGCAAAGCAACATGCCCGGCAATTATCTCGTCAATGCGACTCCCATCGTGGCGACGGGCGTTCTGGAGCTCGGCGAAGCAACGGGCTGGTTCGGGAATTTCAAATACCGCTATATCGCGCCGCGCGCGCTCACCCAGGACGGCTTCCTGAAGAGCCCCGCCATCGGAACGGTGAACGGTCGCGTCGGATATCGCTGGAAGGAAGGGTGGAAACTCCAGCTCGACGTCTTCAACATGTTCAATTCGCGTTCGCAGCAGATCGCGTATGGATATGGCTCGCTCCTTCCGACGGATCCGCTTTTCCAGGCCTGCATCGGCGCCCTCAACGCGCCGACGACAAACGCTGTTTGCGGCGTCGGCCAGATGGGCGTCGTTGGCCACCCGATCGAGAAGGTGTCCTGGCGCCTGACCTTCGGCGGCCCGCTGGATTTCGACGCGCGGACGACAAAAGGCCCCGATCTGACCGAGCCGTTCAATCTGGTGAAGTTCTGGGAGTAGCAGCGGCCGACTGGCGGAACGCGCCAAGTCGCGCGCGAGGGCCGCAATGCGGGGAAGTTCCGTGGTGCCGGTTGAGGGATTCGAACCCCCGACCTACTGATTACAAATCCCAGGATTGACCCCTCCGACAGCGATGGAAACATCTTGAGGGCCGAAGCGTGTGACCAGTGGGTGCGTGAGAACCTCGACCGGAACAAGGTTGTGCTCCCCGACCACGCCTACCGAACGATAAATGGGATGAGTAGCGGATTCTAGATTGATTGCGGATCACCGGAATGGACCGCCTGGACGCGCTTTCGGTGTCGGCGGTCGAGGCTGCCCTAAAGCTGAAGAGTATTAATATTCCTTTTTCCATATTGACACGGGAATACTGGACCGAACGAGGACATCCATTCAATCATTTTACTGGTTTCTCCTTACTTCTTAATTCCAAGTAGCTGCGCGTCGTCTCCGGACAAACATGATTGCGTAGGGGCCGAACACAGGGGGCCTTTGACGGATGAAATGGAGAACTACTATGAGAAAGCTTCTCATTTCCTCGGCTTTCCTTGCCCTGAGCGCCAGCGCCGCCTTTGCCGGAGCTTGTCTGCCGCCCCCGCCGACCCCCACGCCGACCGGGCCGACCCAGACGATCACCGGCACCATCACGAACACCAACGTCGCCAGCGCGACCCAGACACAGGCGGCCTCCGCCACCGGCATCGGTTCCATGGGGAACGGCTCGGGAATCGGCGTTGGCGTCGTCGTTCAGAACGCCCACCAGGCGAACTTGGCGGCGCAGTATGTCACGAACCAGATCGCCGGTGGCAACAACTGGAACTATTAAGCGGGCGTAGGCGTCCCGAGGAGTACTGTCGTGGCGGCATTTCTTGCCGCCACGGCCAATGGGCAGGGCTCAGCAGTTCACAACAAATCTGCTTGGCCAATGTAGCGCGCTCAATCCCTGAGCGACAATCGCTCTCCATCTGTTCAAAATGGCCGTGTCGGAACGTCAGCCCGGCGCGGCCAATTGGCGTTCGGATTGACGTTCGGCAGGTGTTTATCGACCGCGTGGGCGGCGGCGAAGATTTGGGCAGGGCGGGCGGCGGCATAATCTGTCGCCTGTTACACCGGGTGCTACACGGTGCAAATTTCACACTCAATTTGCCGGGTCAAATTCGCTATAATTATCTGATTTCAGTGGTGCCGGTTGAGGGATTCGAACCCCCGACCTACTGATTACAAATCAGTTGCTCTACCAGCTGAGCTAAACCGGCGTTTCAGAGAGTCTTATTCCTCCAAGCGGGGCGCGAGGTCAATCCTGCGCCGCGCGCAGGCGCAATTGGACGACCGTCAGCGTCGCGGCGCAGGCGTTGGAGACGTTCAGGCTTTTGATCGGCCCCGGAAGATCGAGCCGGGCGACAAGGTCGCAGCGCTCGCGGGTCAGGCGGCGAAGGCCCTTGCCCTCGGCGCCCAGCACCAGCGCCAGCGGCCGTGACAGCGGAATCGTCTCGATCGGCTCGGCGCCCTCCGAATCGAGGCCGATCACGCTGAAGCCGCGGTCGCGAAGCTGATCCAGCGCGCGGGCGAGATTGACGACCGAAACGATCGTCACATGCTCCAGCGCGCCCGATGCGGCCTTGGCCAGGACGCCCGTGAAATCCGGGCTGTGGCGTTCGGTCACGATCAGCGCGTCGACCCCGTAGGCGCAGGCGGTGCGCAGGATCGCGCCGACATTGTGCGGGTCCGTGATCTGATCCAGCGCCAGCACAACGCCGCTGCGCGTCTCGATATCGGCGATATCCGCCTCCGGCAGGGGGCGCGCCTCGAGCATCAGACCCTGATGCACCGCCTCCTCGCCGAGATGGCGGGTCAGGTCGCGGGCCTCGACCAGCCGCGGCTCCAGTCCCGCCGCACGGGCCAGATCGGCGATGCGGGGCAGGGCGGTCTCCGTTGCATAGAGCGCCAGAAGCTTGCGCCGGCCGCTCGTCAACGCCTCCCGCACCGCATGCGCGCCATAAAGCGTGACCACCTCGGCGGAGGGCGCTCGGAATGGGCCGCGCGGCGAGTCGCCGCGCCCGCCCTGCGCCGGATGGGGTCTGCCGCTCCCGGCTCCCGCGTCCCTGGCGCGCGCCTCATGGGCGCGGGCGTCTCTCTGGCGGTCCGGCTTCGCGCGGTCTTTCGGCGGCGGGCGGCGGCTCATCGCAGCGCCGCCGTCTTGACCCACCATTCCGGATGCTGGCGGCGAATCGCCCGCGCCACTTTGGCGGCCAGCTGCGGCATGGCGAAAATCGCGAAACAGGTGGCGCCCGAGCCCGACATGCGGGCGAGCCGGCATCCCCGCGCGGCGCGCAAAACCGCCAGAACATCGACGATGACGGGCGCCTGAAGGCAGGCGGCGTCTTCGAGATCGTTCCTGCCCTTTTCCAGCAGGGCCAGCAGCTCGGCGGCGGACGCGCCCGACGCAATCTCCGGATGTGCGGCCCCGGACAGGCTCTCGCCCGGCTGGAGCCCCAGACGGGCGAAGACCGGACGCGTTTCGACAGGAACGCCCGGATTGATCAAAACCGCCGGCAGCAGCGGCATGGCCAGAAGCGGCCCCAGCGATTCGCCGGCGCCCCGCATCATGCGGGCGCGGCCATCGAGGCAGACGGGAACGTCCGAACCAGTGGCCCGCGCCGCCTCGTGGAGGCGCGCATCTTCGGGCGCGAGACCATTGGCGCGCGCCAGCAGCCGCAGCGCCGCCGCCGCATCCGACGAGCCGCCGCCGATTCCCGCCGCGACCGGAAGGCGCTTCTCCAGGCGAAAGGCGCCGAGGCGCAGCCCCTCCACCCGTTCGGCGAGATGGCGCGCGGCGCGCAGCACGAGATTGTCGTCGCCCGCGCCGGCGGCAGGGGCGGTCGGGCCGGACACGGCGAGCGAGAGCGACGGGCCCGGCGTCAGCGAGAGCGTGTCGCCGCCGCCGCTGAACACGACCAGACTCTCGAGCGCGTGATAGCCGTCGGCCCTGCGGCCCCGAACATGTAATGTGAGATTGATCTTTGCGGGGGCGCGCGTCGACAGCATCTACCCCGGACCTCCGCTTTAGGGTTATCGCGGAGTTTCTTTGGAGCGGGCGAAGGGATTCGAACCCTCGACCCCAACCTTGGCAAGGTTGTGCTCTACCCCTGAGCTACACCCGCATCCGTTTCGCCTTTTGGCTCATTGCCGCCCGGCGTGGGCGTCTTATGCATGACTCGATCCGGCTTTGCAACAGGCTTGTCCGAGTTTTTTACAAACCCGCGGAGTGGCGTTCCGGGGGGCGGCGCCGCGCCCGGAACGCCGGTTTTGTCCTTACTGGATCATGCGGGCGGTGGAGCCGGTGTTGCCCGTGATGTTGGCGCTGTCCGGCGAAATCAGCTCGGGCACCCAGGTCAGAGCCACGATCACAAAGGCGACGAAGCCGCCGATGTAGAGCAGGATTTTGCCGAGTTCGCCGGCTCCGTGGACGTTAACAGCCATGTTTCCCTCCCATTGTTTTATTGAGACGATGCCTTGTGTAGCCGATTGTGTTTAGTATAGCAACGTATAAATTAGATTTGTTCAAATAATATGACGCTTATTTATCGTATAGATATGCAAATGCACAGAGCCGGTACTTCGACCGGTTCCGCTTCCGAGGCGCGAAGGCCATGGGGCCGCGAGGCCCAGCCGTCGCGCAGACGGCTGGGTCGGCAAGGATCAAAATGAGAGAGCGACGGCTAAAACAGCCATGGCCTCAAGGCGCTTCAGCCATCGCTCGCCAACTTGGCAACAGGGGGAAGCCGTCGTTGACCGCATGAACATGCGGGAAGACTCGCGGGCGCTAAAGGACCACAGGCGACAGGCTCAATGGTAAATCAACTTGGTCTCATATGATTTTTACTAGATGGTCTCAAATCTATTCTGTGAGGAAGAGATACGGCTCAAAAAACAAGGACGCCCGCCGGTGGGCGGGCGTCTTCATGAGAGCGATGGAAGGCGCGGGCGGCGCTATTTGCATTCCTGCGCCACGCGGGCGAGGGCGTCCGAGAGGCCCTTGAGCGCATAGGTGTCAGTGGTCGACGTGCCCTTGGCGGAAGAGGCCTTGACGATCAGTTTGGAGCCGCCGCGCAGCGCGCCGACGAACTCCCGCTCGCGGGACTGTTCCTTCACCCAGGCGTTCTGTCCCTTGGTGATCAGCTCCCAGCCGTCTCCGTCGATGTCCGCGCTGGCGGAGGAGCCGTCCTTGGTCGCGTAGCCGAGGTTGATCGCCACCTCATTGCGAACGCCGTCGCCCGGACGGGTGGAGATGAAGACATAGCCGGGCGTGTCCTTCAGCTTCGTCTTGGGCTGGCGATCCTTGGGCTGGCCGAGCGCGTAGCAGGTCTTGTCCTTGCCGCTCTGCGCGAGATAGGCGCCCCATTCGCCATAGGTCCCGAGCTGCTCGGGCTTGCCGGCGCCGGCGTCCTTGTCCGACTTGTCGCCCTTATCGGACTTGTCGGCCTTATCAGATTTGTCCGCCTTGTCGCTTTTGCCGCCTTTCTTCTTGTCGGCGGCGGCGTCCTCGGTCGATTTGGCGTCCTTCTTGTCCTTGGCGCTTTCCTTCGCAGCGGCCGGTTTGGCGGGCGCGGCGGGCGCAGTCGTGACAAGGACGGACGACATGAGGGCGGCCGACACGGCGGTCGCCAGTGAAAGAGCAAGGACGCGACGCGCGCGCCTGGAGGCGGAAAGCGGGGACGTCGATTCGTTCATCATCGAAATGATTCTACTTTCGGCCTCAGGCGCGAACAAGACGGTTTCCGGTGGGGGCAGGGACGCCGGCGCGGCGCGCTTGCCCCGCATCCGCGCCGCGTCACCCTTCCTTCCTGGCCGCCATCAGATAATTCACATCCGTGTCGTGGCTCTTGCGCCAGCTCCGGGTCAGCGGCTGGAAGGTCATGCCGGCGCGGTCGATTTCACGCATGCCGGAGCGGCGCAGCCAGGCCGACAATTCGTCCGGGCGGATGAATTTGTTGTGGTCATGCGTGCCCTTCGGCACCCAGCCGAGCACATATTCGGCCCCGAGAATCGCGAAGACGTAGCTTTTCATCGTGCGGTCGATGGTGGCGAGGAACAGCAGGCCGCCGGGTTTCACCAGCCGCGACAGCTTGGCGATGAATTCGCTCGGCCCCTCGACATGTTCGATGACCTCGAGCGCCGCGACGGCGTCGAACTGCTCGCCGGTCTCGACCAGCGTCTCGGCGGTGATGTTCCGATAGTCGATGTCGAGGCCCATCTTGGCCGCGTGGCGGCTGGCGACGGCGATGTTGTTGGGAGCGGGGTCGATCCCGGTGACGCGCGCCCCCAGCTCCGCGAGCGACTCGCTCAAGATTCCGCCGCCGCAGCCAATGTCCGCGATGCGGACGCCATCCAGCGGCCGCTCGGGGGATTCGTTCAGCGCGCTGTGATCGCCAAGCAGGAAGCGGCGGACATGGTCGCGAATGTAGGTGACGCGAATGGGGTTGATGTCGTGGAGAATCCCCATCTTGCCCTTTTTGTCCCACCACAGGTCGCCGAGGCGGTTGAAACGCGCGACATCCTCGGGATTGACGCTGGCGGAGTGGGGGGGAGTCGCCTCTTCGGACACGGAAAACCTCGTTGGGGACATGAAACCTTCGCCCTGTCAGATAAGGGCGGCCTGCGCCGTTGACAGGGGCGCGGGCGCGGTCACATATACGCCCGCTTTTTCCGAATGGCGAATAGGGTCTCCCTGTCGTCCTCCGCTTCCCGCGAACACGGTCCAATGTCACGTCTGGTCATGAAATTCGGCGGCACCTCGGTCGCCAACGTCGAGCGCATCCGCAACGTGGCGCGCCATGTGAAGCGAGAAGTCGACGCCGGCCGCGACGTCGCGGTGGTGGTTTCGGCCATGTCGGGCAAGACCAATGAGCTGGTCGGCTGGTGCAAGGAGGCCGCGCCGCTCTACGACCAGAAGGAATATGACGCGGTCGTCGCCTCCGGCGAGCAGGTGACGGCGGGGCTGCTCGCCATCGCGCTTCAGGAGATCGGCGTTCCGGCGCGTTCCTGGCTGGGCTGGCAGGCGCCGATCTGCACCAACGACACCCATGGCTCGGCGCGCATCCAGTCGATCGACGGGGCCGGAATCCTCGACGGATTCACGCGCGGCGAGGTGGCCGTGGTGGCGGGGTTCCAGGGCGTCCACAAGGAGAGCGGCCGCATCACCACGCTCGGGCGCGGCGGCTCCGACACGAGCGCCGTGGCGCTGGCGGCTGCGATCCACGCCGATCGCTGCGACATCTACACCGACGTCGACGGCGTCTACACGACGGACCCGCGCGTGGTGCCCAAGGCGCGCCGCATGGAGCGCGTCGCCTTCGAGGAAATGCTGGAGATGGCGTCGCTCGGCGCCAAGGTTTTGCAGGTTCGCTCCGTCGAAGTGGCGATGGTGCACAAGGTGCCGACCTATGTGCGCTCGTCCTTCGACGACCCGGCCAATCCGGGCGAGGGGACGCTCATCTGCAACGAGGAGGATATTGTGGAAGCCCAGGTCGTCACAGGCATCGCCTTCTCGCGCGATGAAGCGCAGATCACGCTCCGCCGCGTCGCCGACAAGCCGGGCGTCGCCGCCGCCGTGTTCATGCCGCTCGCCGAGGCGGGCGTCAATGTCGACATGATCGTGCAGGTCGTCTCCGAGGACGGCATGACGGACATGACCTTCACGGTCGGTTCGGCCGATTACGAGCGGGCCTATGCTCTGCTCGAGAAGATCAAGGACGACATCGGCTTTGCGAGCATGGCGGGCGCCAAGGACGTGGCCAAGGTGTCGGCCATCGGCATTGGCATGCGCAGCCACGCCGGCGTCGCGGCCCGCGCCTTTCGCGCCCTGTCCGAGCGCGGCGTGAACATTCGCGCCATCACGACTTCGGAAATCAAGTTCTCGGTGCTGATCGACGAGGCCTATACGGAGCTCGCCGTCCGCACGCTGCATTCCCTTTACGGGCTCGACGCCGCCTGACGGCTTGACGTCGGCAGACGGCGCGACATTTCCGCTTCCAGGAAATCCCTTGAAGAGGAGGGATGTCATGGAACAGTTGACTGATCGCGTCGTCCAGTCCACGTCGCTCGAACCGTCGATCGCGAAAGCCGCCATCGGCATGGTGCTGATGTTCCTGCGGGACGAAGTTCCCGAGGGGCGCGTGGCGGAATTCATCGACAAGATGCCCGGCGCCCGCGAGGCTGTCGCCGCCGCTCAGGCGAAGGGCGACGGCGGGGTGACACAGGCCATCGAAGGCCTGACCAGCTTCATGGGTCACGGCCGCGCCGATCTCAATATCCTGATCGGCAAGCTCGCCAATCTCGGCGTGACCGAAGAGCAGTGCCGGCGCCTGCTTGAAGAAACCCTGACTCGCGCCGAAGCCTTGATCGGCCCCGAGGGCGCGGCGAAAATCCGCGCCATGCTGCCGGAGATGGCGATGCGCTCGGGCGTCATGCCGCCGCAGGCGGAACCGCGTGACGAGGCGCGCGATCAGGCGCGTCCACGGGGGTAGGGACGGCGTTTCGTCAATCGACCCAATATGTCGAGAACGCGCGCGGGCGAGACCTTCGCCCGCGCACGTCGGGTTGGCGCCCGCCGCGATCCGCCGCCCTTGCAATCGGCGAGCGACGCGGCGACAGTTCAGCCTGGACCGAGCATGAAGGAGTCATTGGATGGATGAATTGATTGCGCGCGTTTCGGCGGGGGTCGGGGTCGATGCGGCCGTTGCGAAGACCGCGATTGGTCATGTGCTGGCCTTTCTCCACAAGGAGCTTCCGGATGGGCCTGTCGGTGAATTTCTGGAAAAGGTGACGGGCGCGCGCGAAGCGGCCGACGAGGCCTCCGCCAGCGGCGATGCGGGCGGCATGGGCGGACTTCTCGGCGGCCTGTTGGGCGGCGGCCTGATGGGGCTCGCCACAAAGCTCAACGGCCTCGGCCTCGACATGGGCCAGATTCACAAGCTCGGCCACGAGATCTTCGGATATGCGGAAGGCGTCGTCGGCAAGGAGAAGGTTCAGCAGATCGCCAATTCGATTCCGGGACTGTCTCAGTTCCTGTGACGATGGTTGATGTGTCCTTGCCCTCGCCCGGTCTCTGTCCGCTCCGGCGGAGAGAGGAGCGCCAGGGGCAAGGCCGCTCCATTCGCGCCGTTGCTATGCGGCTCGGCGCCTGCGCAATTTGGCGATGTTGAGTCCCGCGAGGGAGAGCACCCCCACCAGCACGGCGCCATAGACCGCCGCGCCGGCGGCGCCGAGCGCCAGAAGCGCCACGAGATTCGCCTGTGAGCCGAAATGGAGGCCGAGCGCCAGCGCCGGGGCGCGGCCGAACATCGCGACAAGCGTGAGAAACATCGAGGCGATGACCGTCGCGCCCACCACCTTTGCGAAGACGCCGTCGAAATCCATGAAGTCGCGGGCCAGCGCCAGCGACACCAGCGCGGCGAGATTGATCCACAGGCCGACCGAGGTCGCGGTCGCGAGACCCACGGCGCCGAGCGAGCGGAACAGCACGATTTTCAGCGCGACATTCACGGCGAGCGCGGCGAGCGCGATCTTCATCGGCGTCGAGGTGTCGCCGCGCGACTGGAAGCTCGCGCGCGCCGAGGCGATCAGCACCAGCGCCATCAGACCCGCGCCATAGGCCGCGAGCACGTCGCCCGCCGCGATGGCGTCCGCGGCGGTGAACCGCCCGCGCATGAACAGGCCCGCGACGATGAGTTCCGGCAGCGTATCGAAGGCGATGAAGAACGGCGCGGCGAGCGCGATGGTGAGCGCCATGGTGCGGCTCTGCGCCTGATGCGCGCCGGCGACGTCGCCCGCCGCGATGCGCCGACTCATTTCCGGCAGAAGCACCGTGCCGGCGGCGATGCCGATGACGCCGACCGGCAATTGATACAGACGCTCGGCGTAGGAGATCGCCGACACGCCGCCGTCCGCGAGCATGGAGGACAGGATCGTGTCGGCGAAAACCGCGATCTGCGGGCTCGCCGAGCCGATCACCGCCGGCCCGAGCTTGATGAAGAAATCGCGCACGCGCGCCCAGTGCGGCTTGCGCAGGCCGCGCAGCACGCCGATCTGGCGCGCGCCCCACATCAGAAGTCCCAGCTCCAGCGCGCCCGAGATGGTGACGCCCCAACTCGCCGCATAGCCCGGATTCGGGAACATGCGCGGCGCGACCACGGTCAGACCCAGCGCCGCCATCACCGTCAGATTCATCAGGTTGGGCGCGAAGGCGGGCAGGGCGAAACGGCCATGGGCGTTGAGCGTGCCCATGTGCTGCGCGAACAGCGTCATGAAGAGCAGATAGGGAAAGGTGATGCGCGTCAGGCTGACCGCCAGCGCGAATTTCTCCGGCCGATCATCCAGCCCCGGCGCCAGCAGGCCGACGAAGTGCGGCGCGAAGAGCCACACCAGGAACAGGATGACGATCTGAGAGGCGAGGAGCAGCGTATAGACCTCGCCCGCGAACTCCTCCGCCGACTCGTCGCCCTCCTGCTCCAGCGCGGTTGCGTAGCAGGGGATGTAGGCGGCGTTGAAGGCGCCCTCGCCGAAAATGGCGCGGAAACTGTTGGGAAGGCGCTGGGCAATAAAAAAGGCGTCGGAGACGACGCCGGCGCCCATGATCGCGGACTGCATGGCGAGCGACAGGAACCCCGTCAGCCGCGAGAGCAGGGTGAAGCCGCCAACCGAGAGAAGACTGCGAATCATAAAGTCGGTTTTAGCAAGATAATTTTCAAAAAGCGCTCCGGTGGGACGGAGGCGAGGCTCCGCCGCCAAAATCCCTCCCTCTCCCTGCGAAAGCGGGGAGAGGGCCGGGGTGAGGGGCAAGGCCGCTGATCCGCGCCTGTCGTCCTCATCAGGACGGGTCTCGCCCACCTTGTCGACGCTGCTTGCCCCTCACCCTAACCCTCTCCCCGCGCGCGGGGAGAGGGGATCTCCGTCTCTACGCGTTCGGCGATCAGATAGAGCGGCCGTCCCTTCACCTCATTGAAAATGCGGCCGATATATTCGCCGAGCACCCCCAGCGAGATCAGTTGCACCCCGGAGAAAAAGGCGATCGACACGACGAGCGTCGGAAAGCCTGGCGTGTCGACGCCGAACATCATGGTGCGGACCCAGTAATAGGCCGCCATGCCGAGCGCGAAGCAGGAAATGACGAGGCCCACATAGGTCCAGATCATCAGCGGCATGGACGAAAAGGACAGCAGGCCGTCGAGTGCGAAACGCGCGAGGCTCGTGAAATTGAACTTCGACTCCCCGCTCGCCCGGCTCTCCACCTCGAAGGGCACGCCAATGGATTTGAACCCGATCCAGGCGTAGAGGCCCTTGTTGAAGCGCGCCCGCTCCCGCATCGAGAGCAGCGCGTCGACCGCCTGGCGGTCGAGCAGCCGGAAATCCCCCGCGCCCGGCGGCAGCGGCACATCGCCGATCTTTTCCAGAAGGCGATAGAACAGCCCCGTGAGGAGCGTCCGCATTTTCGGATCGGTCGCCCGGTCGGCGCGCTGGCCGTAGACGTTCTTGTAGCCCGCGCGCCACTTCTCGATGAACAGCGGGATCACCTCCGGCGGGTGCTGGAGATCGGAATCCATGATGACCGCCGCGGCCCCGCGCGCCTCGTCGAGTCCCGCCGCGATGGCGATTTCCTTGCCGAAATTGCGGGAGAATGAAAGGGCGCGAAAGCGCGGCTCCCCGGCGCAGAGCGCCTTCAGCTCGGCAAGACTGTCGTCACGGGAGCCGTCGTCGATGAAGATCGCCTCAAAGGCGACGCCCGCCTGCTCCAGCGCCGGGACAAGCCGGGCCGCCAGCAGGCGAATATTGGGGCCCTCGTTGAATACGGGGATGACGACCGATATATCGGGACGCTGGGCAAAGTCGCGCATGGCCCTTTTTCAAGCAGAAATTCAGAGGCGCGGCAAAGCGAAATCGAGAGGTCGGGACAAATGGCGAGGGACCGGGTCATCGCGCTCTGCGCGGACGATTACGGCCTGTCCTACGGGGTGAGCGTGGGCATTCTGGAGGCGCTGGACGCCGGCCGGCTGACGGCGGTCTCGGCTTTGGTCAACGGCCCGCGCTGGCCGGCGATGGGGCGCGAACTGCGCCGGCGCGGCGCAAACGCCGACGTCGGCCTGCATTTCAACCTCACGCTCGGCCGGCCGCTGGGGCCCATGCCGGTCTTTGCGCCGCAGGGCAACTTTCCGCCGGTTTCGACCGTCATCCGCCTGGCGCTGCGCCGCAAGCTGCCCATGGATGAAATCCGCGCCGAGATCGACCGCCAGCTCGATCGCTTCGAGGCGGTGATGGAGCGTCCGCCGGAGTTTGTCGACGGGCATCAGCATGTGCACGGCCTGCCGGGCATAAGGGAGGCGCTGGTCGAGGCGATGGCGGCGCGCCGGCTCGCAGGCAAGGCGTGGCTGCGCAACGCCGCCGATGGGCTGCATCGAATCGTGTTGCGCCGCGCCCAGGCGCGCAAGGCGCTCGCCGTGCGGGGGCTGTCGTCGGGCTTCCGCCACGTCGCCCAGCTCCATGGCTTCGCGACGAACGACAGTTTCGCCGGCTTCTCGGACTTCGATCCGGGGAAGGACTACGCCAGAGCTTTCGAGACCTATCTGCGCGCGCCGGGGCGGCGCCATCTGGTGATGTGCCATCCCGGCCATGTCGACGATGAGCTGAAGGCGCAGGACCCCGTGACGATCACGCGCGAGCAGGAACTCGCCTTCCTGCTCTCGCCGCGCCTGCCCGAAATGCTGGAAAAGCGGGGGCTGAGGCTCGCGCGGCTGAGCGAGGCGATGCGTTAGGCGATCGCGATGTCCAGCCCCAGATCGAGCACCTTCGCCGAATGGGTGAGCGCGCCGACGGAAATCAGGTCGACGCCCGTCTCGGCGATGGCGGCGACCGTGTCCAGGGTCACGCCGCCCGAGGCTTCGCAAATCATCGCGCCATCAATCAGCGTCACCGCCTGACGCAGCTCCTCTGGCGACATGTTGTCGAGCAGCACGGCGTCGGCGCCTTCCTGCAAGACCTCGCGGAGCTGATCCAGCGTATCCACTTCGATCTCGATCTTGGTGAGGTGGCCGACGAAGGCTCTGGCGGCGCGCAGGGCGGGGACAACGCCGCCAGCGACCGCGATGTGATTGTCCTTGATGAGCACCGCGTCGTCGAGGCCGAAGCGATGATTGGCGCCGCCGCCGCAGCGCACGGCGTATTTCTCGAACGCGCGGAGCAGCGGCGTGGTCTTGCGGGTGTCGCAGATCCTGGCCTTCGTATGGGCGATGCGCTCGGCGTAGCGGGCCGTCAACGACGCAACGCCCGAGAGGCGGCCCAGATAATTCAGCGCCACGCGCTCGGCGGAAAGAATGGCGCGCGCCGGGCCTTCGATCCGCGCGACGATCGCGCCGGGCGCCACCCTGTCGCCATCGGCGAGCGGAGCCTCGAAGCTGATGTCCGCGCTCATCTGCGCGAAAGCCGCGCGGGCGAGCGCCAGTCCCGCGACGACGCCGGTTTCGCGCGCGGCGAGATCGGCGCTGGCCGAGGCGGAAGCGGGGATGGTCGCCTGCGTGGTGACGTCGCCGGCGCGGCCAAGGTCTTCCGCCAGCGCCGCGCGGACGGCGTCTTCGACAAGAAAGGGGGGGAGTTCGAAGCTCATGCGGGGATCTGTCTCTGCAAGCTGCCGCGACGTTTCGGAAGAGCCGCCAGTCTCGCCGCTCTCATCCCTCCCCCTTGCGGGGAGGGTGGCGCGCGGAGCGAGACGGGTGGGGGTCCACGGCGCAAAACTCTCACGCGCCGATCTCTTGGGCGAGCTTCAGCGCCTCGGCCAGCGTGATGCGCGAGCGGCGCGCGAAGGCCGGATCGGCATGCGGGAAATCCGAGCGGAACTGTGCGCCCCGGCTTTCGCGCCGCAGCCAGGCCGAAGCCGCGATCATCAGCGCGGTCGTCAGCATGTTGGAAATCTCGATGTCGCTCGTGCGCGACGACAGCCGGCGGATGGCGTGCAGCGCCCCCGAGAGCCCGGCGGCGTTGCGGATCACGCCGACATTGGCCGACATGAGATCGCGAAGCTCCTCGACCACCGCGAAATCGCGGTCATGCGCCTGCGGCTCGTTGCGATCGGACGCGTCCCGCAAACGCGCCTCCGGCAGCGGCGTGGCTGCTATGTCGGCGGCCGCCCGCGCGCCGAACACCACGGCCTCGAGCAGGGAGTTGGAGGCGAGGCGGTTTGCGCCATGCACGCCGGTCGAGGCGACCTCTCCGATCGCCCAGAGGCCGGAGAGGCTCGTGCGGCCGCGGGCGTCGGTCCAGACCCCGCCCATATGGTAATGCGCGGCGGGCGCGATGGGGATCGGCTGGCGCACCGGATCAATCCCGGCGCCCATGCAACTGGCGTAGACCGTCGGGAATTTCGCCGGAAACGCCGCGCCGATGGCGGCGCGGGCGTCGAGGAAGGCGCCGCGCCCGGCCTTGATGCTGGCGAACACGCCGCGCGCGACAATGTCTCGCGGCGCCAGTTCGCCGGCCGAATCGACGTCGAGCAGGAAACGCAGGCCGTCGCGGTCCACGATCGTGGCGCCTTCGCCGCGCAGCGCCTCCGTTGCGAGCGGCGCCGGATCGGCGTCGATGTCGATTGCGGTCGGGTGGAATTGCACGAATTCGGCGTCCGCGACAATGGCGCCCGCGCGCGCCGCCATGGCGACGCCGACGCCCCGCGCCTCGACCGGATTGGTGGTGAGCCGATAGAGGTGGCCGACCCCGCCCGTCGCCAGCACCAGCGCCGAACAGGGAATGTCGCAAATGCGTCCCGAGGCGTCGCGCGCCCGCACGCCGACGACGCGGCGGTCGCGCGTGAGAATCTGCTGGGCGGAAAAGCCGTCGACGACGGTGACCGAGGGCGTCGTCGCAAGCTGGCGCCGCAGCGTCTCCATGATGGCGCGGCCGGCGGCGTCGCCCATGACCCGCACGATGCGGCGGCGCGAATGGGCCGCCTCCTGCGACGGCGCGAAGCCGCCGCCGTCACGGCGGTCGAAGGGCGCGCCCATGGCCGCGAGGTCCTCGACCCGGTCGCGCGCCTGCTGCGCCATGCCGAGCGCAATGTCGCGGTCGACGATCCCGGCCCCCGCCGCCACCGTATCCTCCGCGTGCCGCTCCGGCGTGTCGCCGTCCTCGACGGCCGCCGCAATGCCGCCCTGCGCCCAGTAGGAGGAGCCGCTCGATCCGACCGGCGTCGGCGCGAGAATGGCGACAGGATGCGGCGCGAGTTTCAGCGCGCAGAACACGCCGGCGAGTCCGCCCCCGACGATGATGATGGGAGGAAGATTGTGCGGCATGAGCTAATCGCGCGCCACGGCGGCAAGGCGCGCCAGCGCCGCCGCCTCCTTCGCCACCGCCGCCGCGACAAGGGTGCGGGCGCGCTCGGGCAGGGGCAGGGCGAGCGCCGCGGCATGACCCTTCGGGGACATCTTGCACAGCGTCTTGCCGAGAATGTCGACGATCTTGTCGTCGTCATAGCCCTCGTATTTGACGAGGAAGTCCTCGAAATAATGTTCGAGGAAAACGACCGCCGCGACATTCTCCAGCGCCTGGGATTCGGGGTCCTTCTTGAGCTGCTCCTTGCGGATCAGCGCGCCGACATGGGCGATGACGTCTTCGTCGTAACCATTCGCGCGCATGATTTCCCCCGCGAGCGTCGCGTGATGGACGCGGCAGGCGCGCCGCCAGTCGTTGTAGCCGCGCCGCCCCTCAGGATAGTCGCCCCGCGCGATGTCCCAGCGACGTAAGTGCTGGGCGCGTGCGGCAATTTTCAGGAGATCGGAAGCTTCGGGGTAAATCGACGCCAGACGGGCGCTCATGCGTTCCGCATAGAGGGTCTCGAAGGCGCGGCCGTCAACCTTGCGGGGATCTTCGGCGTTGGCGGCGTCGATGGCTGCGAGTGTCGCTGCGAGCGCGGGCATGTGGTTTTCCGTTGTGGGGGCTTACCCCCTCCCTGTCGATAAGGGAGAGGGACGCTCACGATCAGCGCTCTCGGCGAAGCCCGGCTCTGCTCCCTCTCCCGCCATAGCGACGGGCTTCTCTGAAGACGCCCTATGGCGGGGGAGGGGTGGGGAGGGCGTCACCCCAGATCGATCATCCGCTGCACGCTCAGCCGCGCACGCGCCGCAATGGCCGGATCGACGACCACTTCCTCTCGCACATTCAGCAGCGCGTCGAGAATCTTCGGCAGGGTGATCCGCTTCATGTGCGGGCAGAAATTGCAGGGCCGGATGAACTCCGTGCCTTTGGTCTCCGCCGCGACATTGTCGGCCATGGAGCACTCGGTCACGAGCATGACCCTTTTGGGCTTCTCGTTGCGGACATAGTCGATCATCGCCGCCGTCGAGCCAGAGAAATCCGAGACCTCCACGACCTCGCGCGGGCATTCGGGATGGGCGATGACCTTCACCCCCGGATGATCGGCCTTGAAGCCGAGGATCTCGTCGGCGGTGAACAGTTCGTGCACCTCGCAGGCCCCGTGCCAGGCGATGATCTTCACCTGCGTCTGCGCGGCGACATTCTGCGCCAGGAAGCGGTCCGGGACCATGATCACGCGATCCGCGCCGAGGCTCTCGACCACCTTCACCGCATTGGACGAGGTGCAGCAGATGTCGACCTCGGCCTTCACCTCGGCGGAGGTGTTCACATAGGCGACGATCGGCACGCCCGGATATTCGCGGCGCAGGGCGCGAATGTCGGCGGCGGTGATGGAGGCCGCGAGCGAGCAACCCGCTTCCGCGTCGGGAATCAGGACCGTCTTGTGCGGATTGAGGATTTTGGACGTCTCGGCCATGAAGTAGACGCCGCCCTGCACGATCACCTCGGCGTCCGACTGCGCGGCGAGCTTCGCGAGCTGCAGGCTGTCGCCGATGTAGTCGGACACACAGTGATAGATTTCAGGCGTCTGATAATTATGCGCCAGAATCACCGCATTGCGCGTCTTCTTGATGTCATTGATGGCCTTTACATAAGGCGCGTGAAACGGCCATTCGACCGGGGGAATGACCTTCGCGACCCGCTCGTAGAGATGGGCCGTCGCGGCCTCCACTTCTGGAGTCCATTCGAGGCCGGGGCGAGGCAGGACGGGCAGGCGGGCGGCCGGATGCGCGGGCGTCGCCGGCGCAACTTCGATTTTGGCGGAATGGAAGGTCATGACTCCCGTGCCTTGTCTGTCTTGCCCTTCTTATGCTCAAAGTGAGTATAAGGAGGCCCTACAAAAACCCCGTGGCGGTCTCCGCCCGGAGCGCTCAGTCAGCCGAAGCTTAATGACAGGCGGCCCTGCCCGCAACCCCGGTTGTGTCCGGCAAATATGCTCGCGGGGAGCATAAATCAAGCGACGGGGTCGCGGGCCGCGCCAAAACTGCTATAGACGGCGCATGCAGCCGGACGTCCGAATTTTTCCGCACCGCCACCTTCTGGGCATCGAGGGGCTCAAGCGCCCCGACATCGAGACGCTGCTCGACATGGCCGAGCAGGCGGTTGAAGTGTCGCGTCAGGTGGAAAAGAAGAAGTCGAATCTGCGCGGGCGCACGCAGATCAATCTCTTCTACGAACCCTCGACCCGCACCCAGGCCTCCTTCGAGATCGCCGGCAAGCGCCTTGGCGCCGATGTGATGAACATGTCCGTCGCCCGGTCCTCCGAATCGAAGGGGGAGACGCTGCTGGACACGGCGACGACGCTCAACGCCATGCGGCCGGACATCATCGTGGTGCGCCACGCCCAGGCGGGGGCGGCGCATCTTCTGGCCCGCAAGGTCGACTGCTCGGTGGTGAACGCCGGCGACGGCGCGCATGAACATCCGACGCAAGCGCTGCTCGACGCGCTGACCATCCGCCGCAACAAGGGCCGCATCGAGGGGCTCACCGTCGCCATCTGCGGCGACATCCTGCATTCGCGCGTGGCGCGCTCCAATCTCATCCTGCTTTCGGCGCTGGGCGCGCGGCTGCGGGTGGTGGGGCCGTCGACGCTTGCGCCCGACAGCCTGTCGCGCCTGGGCGTGGAGGTGCATCACGACATGCGCAGGGGCCTCGCTGGCGCGGACATCGTGATGATGCTGCGTCTTCAACGCGAGCGCATGTCGGGCGCGCTGGCGCCGAGCGCGCGCGAATATTTCCATTTCTTCGGCCTGGACGAAGAGAAGCTCGCCCATGCCGCGCCCGACGCGCTGATCATGCATCCGGGGCCGATGAATCGCGGCGTCGAGATCGATTCGGCGGTGGCGGACAGCGCGCGCTCGCTGATCCGCGAGCAGGTGGAGATGGGCGTCGCCGTGCGCATGGCGGTTCTGGAGGCTCTCGCGCAGCACCTGCCGAATGTGTAATATCGCCTTAAAACAGGGTCCGCGGACCTATACGGGGTGAGAAATGCTCAAGTTGATCCGTTTTCTCGGGCTGGTGTCGCAGTCGATCTTCATCCAGTTCGTCCATCTCTTCGGCCTGATCGCCTTCGTGGCGTCGGCCGCGCTCGGCTGGTTCCGCCTGCCGTCCTGGCTGGTTCCCATCCTCGCCATCGTCTGCGGCGTCATCTCGGACAAATTCGTGGATGAAAGCTCCGTCAGCAGCCTGCTGGAAAAGGCGCAGAACGCCAATCAGCGCGGTGGATTCCTGATCGTCGTCTACTTCGTGATCTGCGCCGTCGGCTATGTGGCGGGGGCCTATGGCCGCCATTATCTGCGCGAGAAGAGGATGATCGCCGCTGCTTCCAAGAAATAAGGGGGCAGGGGGCATAACCGCCCCCACCCCAACCCTTCCCGCCATAGGGCGTCTTTAGAGACGCCCGTCCAACAGACAGGCTATGGCGGGAGAGGGAGTTAGATTCGGGCCTTCTTGAACCAGAATGCGGATCGCGAGGGTCCCCTCTCCCGCGCAGGGATGGGGAGGGGGCTCGCCCCTCCCTGATTTGTCACAGTCCCTCGAACAGCGCGGTCGACAGATAGCGCTCGGCGAAGGATGGGATAATCAGCACGATATTCTTGCCCGCCGCCTCCGGACGGCTCGCGATTTCGAGCGCGGCGGCCACGGCGGCGCCCGACGAGATGCCCACCGGAATGCCTTCGACGCGCGCCAGCAGCCTGGCCGTCTCGAAGGCGGTCTGATTGCCGATCGTCACGATTTCGTCGATCACGCCGCGATCCAGGATCGGCGGCACGAAGCCCGCGCCAATGCCCTGAATCTTGTGCGGTCCCGGCGGACGGCCGGACAGCACGGCGGAGTCCTCGGGCTCGACGGCCACGACGCGCAGGGCGGGGTTGCGCTGCTTCAGCACCTGGCCGACGCCGGTGATGGTGCCGCCCGTGCCGACGCCCGAGACGAAATAATCGACATGGCCGTTGGTGTCGTTCCAGATTTCCTCGGCGGTCGTGACGCGGTGGATTTCCGGATTGGCGGGGCTCTCGAACTGCTGCGGAATGACCGCGCCGGGGGTCTCGGCGGCCAGTTCGGAGGCTTTGGCGAGCGCGCCCTTCATGCCTTGCGCGGCCGGGGTCAGCACAAGCTCGGCGCCGAGCAGCGCCAGCATCTTGCGCCGCTCGATCGACATGGATTCGGGCATCACCAGAATCAGCCGGTAGCCGCGCGCCGCCGCCACGAAGGCCAGCGCAATGCCGGTGTTGCCGGAGGTCGGCTCGATCAGGACGGACTGGCCGGGCGTGATCTTGCCGGCGGCTTCGAGCGCGTCGATCATGGCGACGCCGATACGGTCCTTGACGCTCGAGATGGGATTGAAGAATTCGAGCTTGGCGAGAAGATTGGCCTTCACGCCCTTCTGCTCCGCAAGCCGATCGAGACGCACGAGCGGCGTGTCGCCGATGGTCTGGGTGATGGAGTCGTAAATCCGGCCGCGCCCCGGCTTTGCGGGCGGCGTGAAGGCCTTGTCAGTGGACATATGCTCCTCCCAAGCGGTTTCTAGATCGACAATTTGACGCCGACCGCCGCCATCATCGTCGCAAGGACCGGCCGCAGGAAGTGGTCCGGCACGCGCGCGGCGAGATGGCTCCCAATGGCGATGCCGGGCAGGGAGCCGACGAGCAGCGAGAACAGCAGAAGCCAGTCGACGCCGCCAAGCAACCAATGCCCGAAGCCCGCCACGAAGGTCAATGGCACCGCATGGGCGATATCCGACCCGACAAGCCGCACCGTTTGCGTGCGGGGATAGAGCGCGAGCAGGATCGTCATTCCGAGCGCGCCCGCGCCCACGGAGGAGATCGACACCAGCACGCCGAGGAAGACGCCGAGCGTGATCGTCAGCCAGCAGACCCGCGTCTCGCTGAGATTGTCGAGATGGCGGGAGATGTAGTCGAGAATGACGCGCCGAAACAGAATGGCGACCGCCGTCAGCAGCAGCGCGAAGCCCAGCGCCGAGGTGATCAGGCCATTGGCCGCGTGGGTCGCCTTGTGGCCGAGCCAGGACAGGGTCAGCAGCGTCGCGATCGTGGCCGGGATCGAGCCCGTGGCCAGGCGTCGGGTGATGCGCCAGTCGACCGTGCCGTTGAGCGCGTGAACGAGCGTGCCATTGCTCTTGGTGATGGCCGCATAGAGAAGGTCCGTCCCGACCGCCGTCGTCGGCGCGATCCCGAACAGCAGCACCAGGATCGGCGTCATCAGCGAACCGCCGCCCACGCCGGTGAAGCCGACAAGGGCCCCGACCACAAAGCCCGAGACGGAATAAAGCGGATTGAACGCGTGGACGGCATCGGCGAAGGCGAACATGACAACTCTATTCCACTTTTGAATTCCGTGTATTACCCTGTCGCACAGCCCAGGATTGTCAATTCAGTGACCCAAAAGCGGCTGGCAGTCAATTCTTTATTCTACCTAAAAACTAAACTAGCTCACGCCTGCGTCAAGCCGCGGCCGGTATATTAAAAAAGGTTAATATGTGATTAAGTCACGCAGACATCGAAAATCACTGGAGTAATATGGCGTGTGTCGCGACGGTCGCGCGCGTCGAACGAATCTGTGGTAAGTTTTCGAATGCTTACGAAAAAGGCCAAATACGGTCTCAAGGCGATGGTCTATCTGGCCGGGATCGAACCCGGACAGACGGCGCTCGTCGCCGACATTGCGTCCGAAAACCAGATCCCCAAGAAATTTCTCGACGCCATTTTGAGCGAACTGCGCAACGCCGGTTTTGTTCACTCCAAGAAAGGCAAAGGCGGCGGCTACATGCTGGCGCGGCTGCCGGCCGAGATCAGCGTCGGCAATCTGGTGCGCGCGCTCGACGGGCCATTGGCCCCGATCCATTGCGCGAGCCGGAGGCTCTACCGCCGCTGCGACGACTGCGTCGACGAGACGCACTGCGCCGTGCGGCTGGTCATGCTCGAGGCGCGCGACGCGATCGCGCGCGTTCTGGACAATACGTCCCTCGAGCAGATGCGCGCGCTCGGCGCGGCTGGACTGGAGCTTGTCGAAGGCAAGACCAGGAAAAAGGCCTCCCGGGCGGCCATGGACATGGCGTGAGCCGGAACCTATAAAGCCCGCGCCGGCGCTCGCGTCGGCGAATCTGCGGAAATCAGAGGCCGGCGGGAGCCGGGAAGCGAATGTCGGAAGCAGCGGTGGCGACGGTTCGTCGGGATGCGGAGCAGGGTCAGGCGGCGGCCGAGTTGCGCCGCACAATGGTCGAGCGCCAGCTTCGTCCCTTCGACGTGACGGACGTTCCGCTGCTGGAGCGTTTCCTCAACATTCCGCGTGAGTTGTTCCTTCCCGCAAGCCAGGAGGCGGTGGCCTATTCCGATTTGGCCGTGACCGTGCGCGGCGCGGGCGGCCATAGGCGGACGCTGCTGCCGCCGCTGGTGCTCGCGCGTATGCTCCAGGGCGGCGCGCCGCGGCCGGGCGACAAGGCGCTCGTGATTGGCGGCGCCGGCTATTCCGCCGCGATTCTGTCGGACCTCGTCGGGGACGTCGTGGCGCTCGAGAGCGATCCGGAGCTTGCCGAGCGCGCGCGCGACGGCCTTGCGGCGCTCGGCGCCGGAAATGCGCGGGTCGAGGTGGGTCCGATGGGGCAGGGCTGCCCCTCCTGTGGGCCGTTTGATCTGATCTACGTCGAGGGCGGCGTGGAGACGGGCCTCGACGCGCTCTTCGCGCAGCTCACGGCGAACGGCCGCCTTCTGGCGCTGGTCACCCCGGAGGCGGGCGCGGGCCAGCATGTCGTGCGATATGAGCGGCTGGCCGGACAGCCGGCCGGACGCATCTCGCTCTTCAGCGCGAATGCGCCCGTTCTCGAAGGATTTGCGTTGGCGCCGTCGTTCACCTTCTGACGTCGCCGTTTCGTCCAACCGCGTTTCCAGCGTTCCTGTGTCGCGTTCGTCGGGCTTCGCCGAACGCAATTGGCGAGTCGTGACTCCAGCCTGGCTGGAGAGCAAAGGGAAGGCAAGAATGGACAGTGCGGCGTCGGGCAAGCCACAGGCGGCCGGTCTCCACACTCTCTCGAAGGGCGCGGCGGTCGTTGTCGCGCTTCTTTCCGGCGCGCCGGTCCAGGCGCATGCCGAGACGCTGCGATCGGCGCTGGCGCGCGCCTATTGTGGCAACCCGGACCTGAACCAGAGCCGCGCCGCCGTCCGCGTTCGTGACGAGGACGCGCCCAAGGCGCTGGCCGGCATGCGTCCGAAGGCGAATATCCAGGCCTCGGCCGGTCCGGAATACGCCAATCTGCGCTTTCCAGCCGGACGCGATCAGTCCGGCCAGCGGCTGTTCCAGCTCGAAAAATACACGGGCTGGCCGCGCGGCACGACCTTGAATCTCCAGCAGAACATCTTCGACGGCAACCGCACCGAAAACTCGGTGAAGCAGGCTGAATCGAACGTCTTCGCCGCCCGGGCGACCATGCGCCTCACGGAGCAGGCGATCCTCCAGAACGGCGCCACCGCCTATATGAACGTGTTGCGCGACACGGCGGTGATGAATCTGCGCAAGAACAACATCGCCGTGCTGGAGCAGCAGCTCAAGCAGACGCAGGACCGTTTTCAGGTCGGCGAGGTGACGCGCACCGACGTGGCGCAGGCGGAAGCGTCGGTCGCGCAGGCGCGTTCCGAGTTCTACGCCGCGCAGGCGCAGCTCAAGAACAGCATTGCAAACTACCATCAGCTCATCGGCGACGATCCGAAAAGTCTTCAGCCGGGCGCCTCGGTCGAGCCCTTGTTGCCGACGTCGCTCAACGACGCCATCGGGGTCGCGCTGATCGAGCATCCCGGCGTGGTGTCGGCCCTGCATCAGGTCGACGCGGCCGAGCTTGCCGTAAAGGTGGCCGAGAGCGCGCTGATGCCCAATCTTTCGCTCAACGCGCAGGTCTCCAACCAGTACGACTCCTTCCTGGGCATCCCCGGCACCCGCCAGTTTTCCGCGCAGGCGGCGGCGCAGCTGAATGTTCCGCTCTATCAGGGCGGCGCCGAATACGCCTCGATCCGGCAGGCGAAGGAGCAGCTTGGACAAGCGCGGCTCAACGCCGATTTGCAGCGCGACAGCGTGCGCGCCAGCGTCGTGTCGAGTTTCGGGCTGCTGGAGACGGCGAAAGCGTCGATCATTTCGGGCCAGGCGGCGGTGAAGGCGGCGGAGACCGCGCTCGCCGGCGTGCGGGAGGAGGCCAAGGTCGGCCAGCGCACCACGCTCGACGTGCTGAACGCGCAACAGGCGCTGCTCAATGCGCGCGTGAGCCTCGTCATCTCCCAGCGCGACCGTGTCGTGGCGTCTTACGCCGTGCTCGGATCGATTGGCCGACTTTCTGCACAGGAACTTGATCTCAACGTGACTTTGTATGACCCGACAATTCATTACGAGCAGGTGAAGACCAAATGGTGGGGCACGGACACGCCTGACGGGCGCTGATTGGAACGTCGACGGGGTGACAGCGCGGCGCGAAAGGTGTGGAATTCCAAAGAGCCAAGTTGATTCGCGACGGGCAGCCGGTCACATCTTGGGCTCGACACCACGCAACCTTTTGTAAGAAAGCACTCCATGAGCGCAGCGAACGCCTCCGTAGCCCCGTCGCCTTCTCTCCAGGATGAGACCCGCGCGAACGAGCCGTCCATGGAGGAAATCCTCGCCTCGATCCGGCGCATCATCGCCGACGACCAGACCCTTCCGGGCAATCGTCGGGAGCGCGAGGACCGCCGCCGCCGCGAAAGCGCGGACGCCGGCGTGGAGACCCCGGCCGCCGCGCAGAACTATCCCGAGCCTGCCGAGGCGATTGCGCTGGACGAGGATGAAATCGCGAGCGTCATGACGGTCGAAGAGGAAAAGCCTCAGCCGCCCGCCATCGCGGAAATCCGCCATCTGCGCCTCAACCGCGCCCTGGTCGAGCAGGCCGCCCCGGCCGAAGAGCCGGAAGAGGCGGAGGCGGAAGAAGAGGTCGAGGACGAGGAAGAGTTCTCTTCCGCGTATGAGCCCGACGAGGCGAGCGAGGGGGAGGCGCTGGTTTCTTCCAGCACGGCGACCTCCGTCGCCTCCCATTTCGAGGCGCTGGCGGCGAGCATGATTTTCAAGGACAGCGGCCTCCTCCAGCAATATGCGCAGGAAATGATGCGCCCGATGCTCAAGCAGTGGCTCGACGACAATCTGCCGGTCATTGTCGAGCGGCTCGTGCGCGCCGAGATCGAGCGGGTTGCGCGGGGCGGACGCCGCTGAGGCGCTTTAAGGGGCGTTAACGCTCGCTACAGGAGTTGGCGTTAGCATTCCCTTATGCACAGGCTCCGCGCGTTGATCCGATCGTTGATCCTCCCCGTCATGCTCTATTGCGTGGCGGGGACTGTCGCGTCCTACTTCGTCTGGCACGGCGTCAACGGCCAGAGAGGCCTCAAGACGGGCGAGGAATATGAGCAGAAGCTGGCGCAGCTTCGTCAGGAGCGCGATCTGCTCAAATTCCAGCGCATGCAATGGGAAGCCCGCATCGCTCTGATCAAGGGCGAGAAGATCGACGCCGACGTGCTCGAAGAGGAAGCCCGCAAGCGACTCGGGCGCGTGCACAAGAACGATGTCGTCATTCTGCTCCCGCAGGAGAGCGGGCAGCAGTAGGCCGCCAGCCTTTCCATCTCACTCAGCGCGCCGCGCATAACGGGCGAAAAGCGTCGGCGGGCCGTCGCTCTCGACGACGCCGCGCGCGACGAGGTCCTCGAGATGGGCGAAGACCGTCATGGCGGCGGCTCCATGCAGGCGTTTGTCGACGCTTTCATAAATCCGGGCGACCATGGCCGGGATCGTCGCATCGCCGTCCGAGAGGCGCTGGAGGATCGCCGCTTCACGCGCGCGGCGGTGATGCGTCAGAGCGCGCAGATACCGCTGCGGCTCGAGCACCGGATCGCCATGGCCCGGCCAGTAGATCTCATCGTCTCGCCGCCGCAGCCGCTCGATCGACTCCATGTAGTCCGTCATCGAGCCGTCAGGGGGCGCGATGACGGTCGTCGACCAGGCCATGATGTGATCGCCGGTGAACAGCGCCTTTTCCTCGCTGAGTTCGAAGCAGAGATGATTGGCGGTGTGGCCGGGCGTCTCCAGCACGCGAACCGTCGAGTCGCCGAGGTCGATCCGGTCGCCCTCGGCGAGGATCGCGTCGGGGGCATAGGCCGTGTCATGCGAGGCGTCGAGGCCGGGGCCGGTGACGACGATGTCCGGCGACGGCGCGTAAGGGGCGCAGCCGGCGATGACCGCCCCGGTCGCTTCCTTCAGCGCGCGGGCACCGGGCGCGTGGTCGCGATGCGTGTGGGTGACGAGAATATGGCGCAGGCGCTCGCCGCGGATGGCGTCGAGCAGGGCGGCGATGTGGCGGGGGTCGGCCGGGCCGGGGTCGACAATCGCGACCTCGCCCGAGCCGATGATGTAACTGCAGGTGCCCGTGTGGGTGAAAGGCCCGGCGTTGGGCGCGATCACGCGACGCACCCGCGCCGAAACGCGCTCCGATGCGTGACTCTCAGACGCGTTCATCTCTCCTCCTCCGCCGCTGCGGAGAAGATAGAAGCTTTGCGCCTGTTTCAAAAGCGGGCGGCGGCGGGCCGCCCGCTGCTCATGTCTTACATGGGGAACAGGGCGCCCTGGCGCTGGAGCAGAGTCTCCATCATGTAGCCGACCTTGCCGTCGTAATTCACCTGGCACCAGCGGGTCTGCCAGCCGGCGACGCAGCCGCCCTGGTTGACCGTGGCGCCGCCGGGAACGGCCGCGATCACCGGATAGCGCACGCCCGGGCCCTTGTAGAGATTGGCGAGTTCGGTCGTGACGACCGGCGCGACGACGACATTATTGCCGGAGGGCGCGAGGGCGCCGGCCGCCACGTAACCCTTGGTCGCGCCATAGGCGACCTTGCACCAGTCGCGTCGCCAGCCGCCGCCGCAGTTGAGCACCGTTACATCCGCGCCAGCGGGGATCGTGGCGACCACGGGCCATTTCGTGCTGGGACCGGAACGGACATTCGCCGGGCTGGAAACAGGCGCGGCGAGCGCCGCGCTCGCCGCGAAAGCCGCGGAGAGGGCGGCGAGGCGCAGAAGCGAAGAAAACATCATTGGAATCTCCCTGTTAACTCTTGTCGTTGAGCCAATAAGCCGAGACTAACGGCGTTTACGACGAATGGTTCCGGTGTGGCCACGATTGGCTTTGACCTTGGTAAATGTCTGCCAGTTCAATGAAAATTCCGCGCCTTGGGCATGGCTTCGCTCTTCGCGACGCGCATGGTTTCGAGAAGGCGCAGATCGGCGGAAAGATCGTCCACGCGCTCGGCCACGACATGGATGACGCCGCAGTCCTTTTGCAGCCGGCCGGTCACGGAAACGAAACGCGCGCCGATGACTTCCGCGCGCTGGCGTTCGAGGAGCTTCGGCCAGACGATGATATTGGCCTGGCCCGTCTCATCCTCGATGGTCATGAAGACGACGCCCTTGGCCGTGCCGGGCCGCTGCCGCAGCAGCACGAGGCCGGCGACCGTCACGCGGCGTCCGGCGCCGTCGGGAAAGTCCGTCAGGGACGCGCAGGGCAGGGCGCCGCGCGCGGCAAGGCGGGATCGCAGGAAGGCGACGGGGTGGCCTTTGAGCGAGAGCGAGAGAAAGCGATAGTCCTCGACGATCTCCTCGCCCGGCGGCATGGGCGGCAGATGCGCGTCCGGCTCCAGCGGCGAAAAAGAGAGGTCGCGCAGAAGCGGCAGATCGTCCCGGTCGCCGGCGCGGTTGAGCCCGGCCGCGGCCCAGAGGGCGTCCCGGCGCGAGAGGCCAAGCGAGGCGAAGGCGTCCGCTTCCGCCAGCCGCATCAGCGTCGCGGGCGACAGCTCGGCTCGCAACCAGACGTCGCGAACGGAATCATAGCCCTTGCCGCGTCGGGCGACGAGACGGCGCATGTCTTCTTCGCTGACGCCCTTGATCTGGCGGAAGCCGAGGCGAATGGCGTGGTGGCCATGGATATCGCCGGCCATGTCGGCGTGGCGGCGGTGGATGCGTTCAGCAGAGACCGCAATCTGCGTGTTCTCATCCCTCCCCCTCGCGGGGAGGGTGGCGCGCGCAGCGCGACGGGTGGGGGCTTGCCACAATGGCTGTGATGGGGCCTTACCCCACCCGACCCCGCCTTCGGCGGGGCTGCGCTCCCCGTAAAGGGGAGGGATAGGTGTTGCATCGGCGTTGTCGGAAACGCCCGGCTGCTCCGGTTGCCGCAACGTTTCACGCGTTGGCTCCAGCGTCGAGTCCCACTCCGAGGCGTTGATGTCCACAGGTCGGGTCTCGATCCCATGCTCCCGCGCGTCGCGCACGATTTGCGCGGGCGCATAAAAGCCCATGGGTTGCGAGTTCAGCAGCGCGCAGGCGAACACGTCCGGGTAGCGGCATTTCAGCCAGGCCGAGGCATAGACCAGCAGCGCGAAGGACGCTGCATGGCTTTCCGGAAAGCCATAGGTGCCGAAGCCCTCGATCTGGCTGAAACAGCGCTCGGCGAATTCGCGCGCATAGCCCTTGGCCGTCATGCCGGAAATCATCTTGTCGCGGAAACCGCCGATCAGCCCGGCCCGCTTGAAGGTCGCCATGGCGCGGCGAAGCTGATCGGCTTCCGACGGCGTGAAGCCCGCCGCGACAATGGCGATGCGCATCGCCTGCTCCTGAAACAGCGGCACGCCATAGGTCTTGCCGAGCACCTGCTCCAGCTCTCTGGAGGGATAGGACACCGGCTCCTTGCCCATGCGGCGGCGCAGGTAGGGATGCACCATGTCGCCCTGAATGGGGCCTGGCCGCACGATCGCGACCTCGATGACGAGATCGTAAAAGCAATTCGGCTTGAGCCGCGGCAGCATCGACATCTGCGCGCGGCTTTCGATCTGGAAGACCCCCACCGTGTCGGCGCGCGAGATCATCGCATAGACGCGCGGGTCTTCCGACGGGATCGAGGAGAGGCGATGCGCGATCCCGTAATGTCGCGCCAGAAGTTCAAGACCCTTGCGCAGGCAGGTGAGCATGCCGAGCGCCAGCACGTCGATCTTCAACAGGCCCAGCGCGTCGAGATCGTCCTTGTCCCATTCGATGGTGCTGCGGCCTTCCATGGCGGCGGGGGCGACGGGGACCACTTCGTCAAGCCGGTCGCGGGTGATGACGAAGCCGCCGGAATGCTGCGTCAGATGACGCGGAAAGCCTTCGATCTCCTCGGCCAGCGCCAGCGCCTTGGCGAAGCGCGGTTCGGCTGCGTCGAGGCCGAGGCGCGCAATATCCTCGCCGCGCGTGGCGGGATCGCCGCCGCGCCCGAAGGCGGCGGAGGTCAGGCGGCCGAGCAGATCGTTCGACAGACCGAAAGCCTTGCCGATTTCGCGGATCGCGCTCTTGCCGCGATAGGTGGTGACGGCGGCCGCGAGCCCCGCGCGCTCCCGCCCGAAGCGTGCGTAGATATATTGAATCACCTCCTCGCGCCGTTCATGCTCGAAGTCGACGTCAATGTCGGGTGGCTCGTTGCGCGCGGCCGAGACGAAACGCTCGAACAGCAGGTCGTGCTTCGTCGGATCGACCTCCGTCACGCCCAGACAGAAGCAGATGACCGAGTTCGCGGCCGAACCGCGCCCCTGCGCCAGGACGCCCTTCGAGCGCGCGAAGCGCATGATGTCGTGAACGGTGAGGAAATAGGCGGCGTAGTTCAGCTCCGCGACAAGCGTGAGCTCGCGTTCGAGCGTTGCGGACACATGCTCGGGAACGCCATTCGGATAACGCGCTTTCGCCCCCTCGCGCGCGAAGGCGGCAAGCGCCTCCTGCTCGCTTGCGAAGCCTTCGCGCAATTCGTCCGGATAGTCATAGGCGAGATCGGTGAGGCGGAAATCGAGCGCCTCGATGAAGCGCGCGCTTTCCGCGACGGCCTCGGGCGCCTCCTGGAACAGCCTCGCCATTTCGGCCGCGCCTTTGAGATGGCGCTCGGCGTTCGCCGCGAGACGAAAGCCCGCCTCGTTCAGCGTCGTCTTTTCGCGGATGCAGGTCAGCGCGTCCGCCAGCGGACGGCGCTCGGGAACATGCATATGCGCGTCATTGACGGCGACGAGCGGCAGGCCGAGCCGTTCGGCCAGAGCGATGCGACCGAGCAGGCGCGCGCGCGGGCGCGGGCCGTAAAGCGCCGTCCCGGCCAGCCAGAGGCGGCCCCGCAGCGTGTCGAGGAGCGCTGGCGGCGGGGCGCCATTCTCCATCACGATGACATGCTGGCCGTCGCCGAAATCGAGGAGGTCCTGAAGAACCAGCGCGCAATCGCCTTTCTGCGTGCGCATATTGCCGCGCGTCAACAGCCGGCACAGGCGCCCATAAGCCGCCCGGTCCTTCGGATAGCAGAGGATGTCGGGCGTTCCGTCGCGGAAGACGAGACGCGCGCCGATGGCGAGGCGGAAATCGCCGGCGCTGTCCCGATGCGCGCGCAGATAGGAGAAGGCGCGCACCACGCCCGCAAGCGAATTGGGGTCGGCGATCCCGATGCCGCAATGGCCGAGCGCCAGCGCCGTCGCCGCCATTTCTTCCGGATGCGAGGCGCCGCGCAGGAAGGAAAAATTGGTCGTCACGGCAAGTTCGGCGTAGCGGGGCGCAGACATTGGCGCGGGCATGGACGCAGCAGGGAGATGTTAGGATGTTCTCTTATTGTTCCCTTTTTCCGCTCTGCGTCAAGCCGCGCGGAAGAAAAAAAGCCCCGCCGAACAGCGGGGCTGAAGGCGCGCCGCCGAAACGGCGCCATCTAATTTTGTCTGAGCAAATACGCACTCAAATACATACGCCTGAAACCTTCGACCAATTCAGTCGAAGACCGCGCCGAGCGCCGCGCCCAGCAGGCCGACGACCACGGCCGCCGGCAGAATGGCGTAGTCGCCGATCAGAATGGCGCCGATCACGCCGCCGATCAGCGCCGCGACGCCGCCGCCGACAAACTTGCCCGTATTGCGTTCCGTCTTTTCCGCCTCAGCCGAGCCGGCCTTGTGCATGGTCTCGTTTGACATGGCGTCTTCCCCGACGATGCGATGATTGCCGCAGCAGGTTTTCACTAGCGATGTCATGTGAGAGCGCGATGAGGCTTTTGTGATCGACCGGTGAGACTTTCGTGAACGGCGCCGTTACCTGACCGTCGCGGGACTTTCGCAGCGGCGCACAAGCGTCTGGCGGAAAGGCCGTTCAACGCGGCCATATGAGCAAAAAAACAGCCGGCGCCTTTGGGGCGCCGGCTGAAAAATTTCGACCTGATCAGGCTGGTTATTGAGCCGCGGGCTCTTCCGCCGGAGCGTCGCCGGGAGCGGCGGCCTTGGGCTTCGGCTTCGCCTTGGGCTTCGGCTTCGCGGGGGCCTCGGCGGCGGCCGGTTCGGGGGCAGGAGCCGGCGTCTCGGCGGCGGCAGGCGCGGGAGCCGGTTCGGCCGCAGGCGCGGGCGCCGATTCTGCGGCCGGGGCCGGCTCGGCCGGAGCCGCGGCAGGCGTCTCGGCGGCGGCGGGCGTTTCAGCCGGGGTCGCCTCGCCGGGCGGCGCGGCGGAGACGTCCGGATTCGCCGGCGCTTCGCCCGGCGCGGCGTTTTCCGCGGGGGCGGGCGCGGCCTCGGCCGGCGGCTGCTCTTCAGACTTCGGCGCCGTCAGCTTGCCGATCGCCGCCCGAAGGGAGGCGACGCCTTCGCTCGGCGCCGCATAGACGCCGAGGCCAAAGCCAATTGCGCCTGCGACGAGAGCCGTCACAATGGTCGATACAATACGCGCCATCCGATGCGTTCCTCCAGAATGTTGGTTGTCATGCCCGAGCCGGGTGAACTGATGCCCGTTTACGAGTATCTATGGATCGTAGCAATTCTGAGACGGGAGTGGTGAGGCGAGGCCTTTTCTAGCCTGTCCCGGGACAGGCGCGCAAGCCGCTATTGTGAACGCATTTCATATCTTCAAAGCTGCTCGCGCTTTGCGTCTTCCCGCGCCCATGGCCAGCGACCCTCGATTTCCACCTCCAGCGAAAAACTGAGGAAGGTTCGAATCAGAACGATCAGGCCGAGCACCGCGAGGTTGTGCAGCGAGGGCGTCACGGCGACCGTGCCGATGATGTCGGCCGCGACGAGAAGCTCCAGCCCGAGCAGAATCCCGCGTCCGAGATTGGCGCGATAGCGGCGCAGGGCGGATTGCCAATCGCCGGACGTCAGGCCGCCGTGCAGAAAGGCGATTGTCGCCACGACCGCGGCGACGACGATCGACATCACTCCCGCCGCCTCGATCACAGCCGAGACCTGCGAAAGTTCCGGATTGAGCTCCGCGCGGGTCGGAAGATGAAAAGCTGCGAAATCCATGCGTGTCTTTGACCTATGGCCCAGATTGCGCAAGAGTGTGTGCGTGAACCAGAAAGCGCAATTGGCAAAAGAACTTGTCGCACTCTTTCCCGCCAGCGCCAAAACAGGAACGTCCATGATGAGGAAACATATCGGCGCGGCCGCGCTCGCGGGCGCCATGATCATCTCCGCCTGCGGCGTCGCGCATGCGCAGTCCGTCGCGCAGATGGAAAGCCGCTTCGCCGCCGCGGACAAGAATGGCGACGGCAAGCTGACGCTTGCGGAAGCACAGGCCGGCATGCCGCGCGTGGCGAAGAATTTCAGCAAGATCGACCGGGACGGCAAGGGCTATGTCACGGTTGACGACATCAAGGCGGCCATGGCCTCGATGATGTGAGCCGATCAGGCCTCCGCCCCTCGTGTTTCGAAAGCGCCTCTCGGCGCCGCCGGAAGCATGGGGGGTCGGATCGCGTTTCAGGCGCGACCGGCGTGTCGGACAGAGGGTCAGCCCTGAAGGAGATCCCGCAAATCCGCCATCTCCGCAGGCTTGACGAGATGGTGGTCGAAACCGGCCGCCAGAGTGCGTTCCCGATCTTCGTTGCGTCCCCACCCGGTCAGGGCGACGACCCGGAGCGGGCGCCGTAACGCGCGCGTGCGAATTTCCCGCACAGTCTGGTAACCGTCCATGTGCGGCATGCCGATATCAAGAAAGATCAGCTCCGGCGCGAAGGATGAGAAGGCGTCGAGTCCGGAGGCGCCCGAATAGGCGACGCAAACGTCAGCGCCGAGACGGCGCAGGATCATCGCGATCGTGTCGGCGCAGTCGATATCGTCGTCGATAACCAGAACGCGCCGGCGCTCGGGCTGAATGCTCATGCTCGTTTGCTTTCAGAGTCCGTCGCGAGCGGCATGGCGACGAAGAATTCACTGCCCTTTCCGACGCCGGCGCTCACGGCGCTGACGCGGCCGCCGTGAAGGTCCACGAGATTTCTGGCGAGAGCAAGGCCGATGCCGATCCCTCTCTTGTCGTCTGGCCGGCCGTATTCGACCTGCGCGAAGAGGTCCCAGATCGAGGCGAGCTTTTCGGGCGGGATGCCTCGCCCGTTATCGGTCAGCCGCACGGCCGCCTCGGCCCCCTCGATGGAGGCGTCGAGGCGAATGACGCCGCCCGGGGGCGTGTATTTGACCGCGTTGTCGAGGAGATTGGCGAACACCTGCACCAGCCGCACCTTGTCGCCGAAAATGGGCAGCGGGGCCGGGGACGCCTGATACAGGAGCCGGTGACCCTTGCTCTCCAGTTGCGGCCGCACCAGGTCGATGGCCTGCGGCAGGATCGTGAGCAGATCGGTCGGCTCCTTCTTCAGCGCGATCTTGCCATGGGTGATGCGCGCCACCTCGAGAAGATCGTCGACGAGCCTTGTCAAATGATCGACCTGGCGTTCGGCCTTTTTCAAAGCCGCCAGATTGTCCGCCTGGGCGCCGGGGTCTCCGCCATCCGGCATTTGGGCCAATTGCAGCGCGCTCTTGATCGGCGCGAGCGGGTTGCGCAGCTCATGCGCGAGGGTCGCGAGAAATTCATTCTTGCGCAGATCCGCTTCCTTCAGCACGCGGACACGACGCTGGTCGGTGATTTCCTCGACGAGCAAGGTGAGCCCGACGACCTCTCCGGTCTCGTCGAAGGCCGGATACCAGCTTTCGTTGAAATAGCGGACCACGCCCGGCTGGGCCCCGGTTTCGCCGGTAATGTCTTCGTAGCGGGAGGGGCGGCCGGTCTCGATGGCGATGCGCGCTTCCTCTTCGACGCGCGCCGCCACATTCGGCACGATCTCGCGCACGCCTTTTCCGATATGATCCTCGATGGGCACGCCATTGATCTCGGCGAGCCAGCGATTGACGCGGCGATAGCGCAGATCGCGATCGAAGAGGCAGATGCCGATGGGCGCGGTGTTGTAGATCCATTCGAGTTCGTCGCGCTGGCGCTGCGCCTCGTCGCGTTGGCTGCGGGCGTCCTTCTCGCTGCGCCGCAGCGCCTCCTCGGCGGCCTTGCGCTCGGTCACGTCTCTCCCGATGGCCATGAGGTTCGCGACTTTCTGCGCGTCTTCCGGCAATCGCTGCACCTCGATCGACAGCCAGTAGCGGCTGCCGTCGCGCCGCCTTTGCGGCAGTTCGGCGCGAAACACCTTTCCCTCGCGCAGGCAGGCGTCGGCGTCGCTGAAATCGACCGGCTCCGGCGCCGATTCGAGCAGAAAATCCCACAGCCGCCGGTGATGTACGTCCTCCGCCGGCCATCCCGTCATGCGCGTGAAGGCGTCGTTCGCCCATTCGAAACGCATGTCGGCGTTGGTCAGCATCACCGCATTGTCGGTGGAGGAGGCGACGAGCGCCAGCTTCCGGGCCCTGGCCTCCTGCTCGATCAGCGCGGCGCGCTTTTCGATGAGCTTCGCGTTCAATTGCCGCAGATCATTGGCCGCCGTTTCCTGCGTCTGCAACAGATGCAGGAGGTCGAGCGTCTGATCGTGAACCGCGAAATCGGTGAGCGCGAGGCCATATTCCAGAAGCTGATCGGACCGCGTGAGCCAGGGGGTCGCGAGCAGGACGCCGAGATCAGCTTCGGCGATCGACAGGAAGCCCCCACGCAGCAGCCGGAGATTGCTCCTGTCCTCGACGATGAACAACTGATCGGCGTTTTCGGCAAAGAAGGCCGGCGACAGCCTGCCGCGCGGCCGCACCAGCCGGAAAACATCATCGAGTCTTTCGCCCGGCCTCGCCATCGGGCAAATCTTCCGCAGGGACGGGCCCACTTCGGCCAGCACGCCGTCGCCGGTCCAGGCCAGATAGAAGGGGAAGGCGCGCAGGAACTCCTCGACAGGGAGGTTGCCTCCAAGCGCCTCCGGCTGCGGAATGACGGCCATCATGCCTCGGGGGCGCCCCAGGCCACCTCGAAGATGTCATGACTGGCGCCGGCATCCTTGGAGGCGACAAGCGCGATCTCCAGAGGCGTCTCGTAGAGCTTGCTCAGGCCTTGCAGCAATCCCACCATGAAGCTCGTGAGGCCCGGGCGCTCGGTGAAGTAATGGAGACGCAGCGAAGTCTCTCCGATGTCCGTGCAGGCGAACTCCGGCGGCCTGAGCTGCGGGTAGATCAGCGCGACGCGCGTGTGGAAGTTCGGCAATTTGATGAGAAAATCCTTCAGCGAGGCGCCGCCGGACTTGAGCAGCGCCCCGTAGGATTCCGCGCCGGTCTTGAGAACCCAGAATTCGCCGAAACGGACAAGGAATTCGTCGGCGGAACAGCCAAGCGTCTCGGCGGCCGCGCCCACCAGGCGGTAGGCGAGCTCATCCGGATAAGGCTCGTTGCCGACCAGAAAGTCGACCTCGACCCCGGCCTTTTCCTGGACGGCCTCCCATTGCGCGCCGCCGTGCTGCGAAACAATGAGATCGCCGATGGCTTTTGTAACAATGCCGTACATTGTGGAAAAATGTCTTCAGGTCAGAAGTTTGTCAATGGCCAAGCTGGCGCGAAGATGATACTTTTCCACGTTTGGGCGCAAATGTCAGAAACAGTCAGGCGCCACTCGTTTTTGAATGTTACCAAAAGACGCCCGGGCGCGGCCCGGCGGGATGACAGGGGCGCGCCTCCCGGCTCGATCTGCGGGCGGTTGCGTCTAGATTTTGAAGGAGCCGTCCCGTTCTGGCCAATGTGACGGTCAGGCCAAGGCGACGCTCGTCCACGGTCGCCGCCTTGGCCGTTTCAGCGACAGCGGTTCCCGGCCGCGCAGGGGCGCATGTCCGGGCAGGCCCGGCCTCGGCGCCAGGCGATGCAAGATACTGCGATGTCGTGGAATTTCCCTGGTGGAGCTGGGGGGATTCGAACCCCCGACCTCTGCAGTGCGATTGCAGCGCTCTCCCATCTGAGCTACAGCCCCAAGGTGACGCGGTGGATACTCGGCGGGGGTTTTCCTGTCAATCGCCCATTCTGCTTTCCGACAATTTTTCCTCGATCCCGCCTCCCTGTGTGAGAGGTTGCCGGGCGGGGGCAGGGAGGCTAGACAGGCGGCTGCCCTTCATTCGCGGGACGTTCTCATGTCTTATGCGGTCGTAAGCCTTCTGCTCACTGTCCTCGACCTTTACTGGTGGGTGGTGATCATCTCCGTCATCCTCTCCTGGCTCGTCGCCTTCGACGTGCTCAACACGCGCTCCCAGGCCGCCCAGACCATCTGGCGCGCCGTGGATGCGCTGACCGAGCCGCTGCTGCGCCCGATCCGCTCGGTGCTGCCGGCGGTTGGCGGGCTGGATCTGTCGCCGCTGATTCTGCTGCTCGGCATCCAGTTCCTGCAAAACCTCCTCAGCCACAGCGTGGGCTGATTTGGCCGAGGCCGACGCGCCGTGGACGGCCGAGCCTGACGGGGTCACGCTCTGGATCAGGCTCACCCCCAAGGGCGGGCGGGATGGAATCGACGGCGTGGACGTTCTCGCCGACGGCCGCGCCGTGCTGAAAGCGCGCGTGCGGGCCGCTCCGGAAGACGGACGCGCCAATGCGGCGCTGATCGAGCTCATTGCCAGGGCGCTCGCCGCGCCCAAAAAGGCGGTGACGATTCGCTCCGGCGACACGAGCCGCCTGAAGAAGCTTTTCATCGCGGGCGATCCCGCGCCCATCATCGACGCGCTGGCCCGGCTGGCGCCAACCAAAGGCTAAACGAGCGACAAGATGAGCAAGTCGAAAATCAACGTCGGCAATTTCTTCGAGGATTTCAGGATCGGCCAGATCATCCGCCACGCGGCGCCGCGCACCGTCACGGTCGGCGAGGTCGCGATCTATACGGCGCTCTATCTGCCGCGCTTCGCCGTCCAGTCCTCAAAGGCCTTCGCGCAGGCGATCGGCTACACGGACGCCCCGATCGACGACATGCTCGTGTTTCACCTGGTGCTCGGAAAGACGGTGCCGGACGTCTCGCTCAATGCGCTGGCCAATCTCGGCTACGCAGACTTCAAATTCCTCGCGCCGGTCTATCCGGGCGACACGCTCGACGCCGTGTCGGAGGTCATCGGCCTGAAGGAGAACTCCAACCGGGAAACCGGCGTCGTCTATGTGCGCACGACCGGCAAGAACCAGCGTGGCGAGACCGTCCTCTCCTACGCCCGCTGGGTCATGGTGAAGAAGCGTGACAAGGACGCGCCGGTCGGCCCGACGGTCGTGCCGGATCTGCCCAAGGCGGTCGCGCCGTCGGAGCTCGGCAAGGCCGTGCCGCCGATCAATGTCGTGGCTTACGACAAGGCGCTCGCCGGCTCTCCCTTCCTCTGGGGCGATTACGAGGTGGGCGAGAAGATCGACCACATCGACGGCATGACGGTGGAGGAGGCCGAGCACATGCTCGCCACACGCCTCTATCAGAACAATTCGAAAGTGCACTTCAACCAGTATTACGAATCGCAGGGCCGCTTCGGGAAGCGCATCATCTATGGCGGCCATGTGATCTCCATGGCGCGCGCGCTGTCCTTCAACGGACTCGAGAACGTCTTCCACGTCTCGGCGGTGAACGGCGGCAAGCATGTCAATCCGCTGTTCTCCGGCGGCACCATCTTCGCGTGGAGCGAGGTGCTGGACAAGGCCGAGATTCCGGGTCGCAGCGACATCGGCGCGCTCCGCCTGCGTCTCGTCGCGACCAAGGACAAGCCCTGCGCGGAGTTCCCGCTCAACGCCCCCGACGGCAAGCCGGACCCGGCCGTGCTGCTCGATCTCGATTACTGGGCCGTGCTGCCGAGGTAAGAACCGCCGGGCGCGCGCGCCTTCCCCTTGCGGGGAGGGCGGCGCGCCGCCTGCCGGCATCCATAAGGATTGATAGAAATTCATTTTTGTATTGCCTAAAGCGGCGCGCTCGGCTCGTTTTGTCGCCTCCCGCAACGCTAGGAACAACCTCCGGGTCCGTCTGTTGTTAGCGCACGTGAAATAGGTCTCTTCACGTAACCTGATCTGACAAGTGCGCGATTTCATATCGGGCGCATGCGCGGCATGCGGCCGGACGTCGCGCTGCGAGACGGAGTGACAGACATGATCAAGGCGATTGTGTTCGCGGCCACGCTGGCCACGGCGGGCGCTGGCGTTGTTTACGCGCAGCAGAGCGGCACGACCGGCGGATCGCCGGGAACGACGATGGGAACGGAGCGCGGAACCGGCGGGACGACCGGCACGATGGGCGGAACCAGCACGATGGGAACGGCCGGCAGGGCCGGGACGACCGCCCAGATCATGTCGACGCTACCGCAGCATGTGACGGCGGTGTCGAACTGGTACGACCAGAACGTCTATGACACGCAGGACAACAAGATCGGCGAGATCAAGGACATGCTGCTCGACCGCGAGGGCAAGGTGCAGGCCGTGATCGTGTCGGTCGGCGGGTTCCTCGGCATGGGCGAGAAAGACGTCGCCGTCGCCTTCGACGCGGTCAACCCCGCGCAGCGTGAGAACCGCTGGTGGCTGACCATGAACGCCAGCAAGGATCAGTTGCGCACGGCGCCGGGCTTCCGCTTCGACCGCTCGAAGCAGGCGTGGACGATGGCCTCCCGCTGACGCGAGGCCGCGATAGAGACAGGGCCTCGCCACAGCGCCGCGGCGGGGCCTTTTTGCGGGTGAAGGCCTCCGGTCGTCGCCCGCCGCCGTCACCCCTTGAACTCCGCTTCCCCCATTCCCAGATCGAGAACTGCGCGGGCCATACCGGACGCGCGAACAGGCGCGGCGCGTTACGCAGCGCGCCGCATGTCGCTTCTTGTGGAGGATATGTCATGCGTCACTTCGATCTCTCGCCCCTCTATCGTCAGACCGTGGGCTTCGATCGTCTTTTCAATCTTCTGGATCAGGCCGGCGGCGTCGACGGCGCCTCGACCTATCCGCCCTACAACATCGAGCGAACGGGCGAAAACGCCTATCGCGTCACGCTCGCGGTCGCCGGCTTCTCGCGCGAGGAGTTGTCCATTGAGACCCGCGAGAACGCCTTGTCCATCAAGGGCTCCAAGGAACAGACCGGCCCCGGCGAGGGTCGTGAAATGCTGCATCAGGGCATTGCCGCCCGCGCCTTCGAGCGTCGCTTCCAGCTCGCGGACCATGTCGTTGTCACAGGCGCCAGCCTCGTCAACGGCTTGCTGCATGTCGACCTCGTGCGCGAAATTCCTGAAACGCAGAAGCCGCGCCGCATCGAGATCGGCGCCTCTGCGCCGACCGCCACGGTCGTGGAATCCAAGGCCGCCTGAGCGGCAGGCGAAGCCTGATGAGAAGAGGCGCCCCGGCGGGCGCCTCTTTTTTTGTCATTGCGCGGCTTTCGGCGAGGCGACGCCCGAGGGCGTCTTCGCGCTCGCGGTGGACGGAGCCATTCCGGCGGCCGGCGCGGAGGGGGTGACGACCGCCGCTCCGTCCGCCGACCGGGGCGGCACGATCGCCCGATGAGACCCGCCGGTGGAGCGCGCCGCCACCGGCCGGCCGGGGAGGGCCTTCCTGCTCTCGGAGGGCGCGGCGGACATGGGCGCCCGCCTGTTCTCCGCCGTGGCGCCGGAGTCGGTCTTGGCCTCGCCCGATTTCGTCTCTGCGTTGGCGGCGGCGGGCGCCGGCGGCTTGGCCGCGTCCGATTTCGGCGACTCGGCGGGCGTTTCGGCGGGCTTGGAGGGTTCGACCGGTTTGGCCCATTCCGACGCTTTGACGGCGTCCGGGGGTCTCGGGGGCTCGGCCGGCTTCGCCGCGTCCATCGGAGCGGGGGCGGGCGCGTCTGGCGGCGGCGCGATCTTCGCCCGTGCAGCCGGAGCGCGCGCCGCGTTCTCGGCGGTTGGCGTCTGCGGCGCGACGCGGGCAGGGCGCGGTTCGGCCCGCGCGCCCCGCTCACGGCGAGGCTCCCTCGCCGCCGAGCCTTGCGCGCCTCGATCATCCGCACGTCTGCGCGCGTCATCGGGGGCCGGTCCGAGCCGGGTCACGTGGAGCACCTCGCCCTCGTAGGGATCTATATAAAAGCGCGCCTGATCGCCGCCCGCGCCCACTCCCGTCGCGACGATCTCGTCGCCGCGCCGACCGAGCGGGCCGACCAAGCCATAGCCCGCGCCGGCAAGAATGCGCGCGATCGCCCGGCGTGAGCCGTAGCGCGGAAGTTCGTCGTCGTCCGGCCGCAGATTGTAGCGCCACGTGTGAACGAACGGCCGGAAAAAGAACTGCGCCGAGGCAGGGCCGGCCGCGCAGCAGGCGAGGGCCAGGCCGAGCGCGAGCGGCTTGCGCCATTTCCAGCAGTCGGAAGACATGAGTTGCTATCCCTGAAGCGTGCCCCACGCCGGGCTCATCTTCTCCCGGATTGCGGCGAGCATTGGACCGCGCAGCGGCTGCCCCCAAATGCTTCGCCCGAATCCTGGGCGGTTGCTTGTCACCGGGGCATAAATCTGGCAACAATCGTGGGCGTCGATATGTCAGTGCTGCTGACCTTTCGACGTCGCCGACCGATCGCAGGCCGCCCATGGCCCGAGCCCTGTTGCATAAAGATGGCGGGCTTGGGGCGGGGAGGCGCGATGGGTCCGTTCTGGCGCGCCTTTTGCTGAAGGCGCGGCGGCCGGGCCGGGGCAGGCGCTTGAAACGAGCGGCCGCGTTTGGCCGGATGCGAGCGGGGTCTGGACGAAGCGCAAGGCCGCTTCTATCCGTCCAGTTCTTGCTCTATGCAGTATTTTTGAATCGAGGATGGGACGGGACGAAGGCGCTTGAAGCGCCGCGCCACGTCGGGGAGACGCCGCCATGACGAAGGTCGTTGAGATGAAGGCCATGCAGGAAAAGGTCGCGCTCGGCCGCGATCCCGCCCTTCCTGTCGCCCAGGGCCTTTACGATCCCGCGCAGGAGCATGATTCCTGCGGCGTCGGCTTCGTCGCCAACATGCACAATCAGAAGTCCCACGCCATTGTGGAGATGGGGCTCCGGATTCTCCTCAATCTCGACCATCGCGGCGCGGTGGGCGCGGACCCCAAGCTCGGCGACGGCTGCGGCATTCTCGTCCAGATCCCGCACGACTTCTTCAAGGCGGAATGCGCGAAGCTCGGCTTCCAGCTTCCGGCGGCGGGCGAGTACGCCATCGGCCAGTTCTTCATGCCGCGCGATCCCGAAGTCCGCGCGCGCGCCAAGGCCATTCTCGAAGAGCAGATGCGCGACGAGGGCGTGGTCGCGCTCGGCTGGCGCGACCTGCCGGTGGATTCGAGCGACCTCGGCGACGCCGTGCGCGCCGTGGAGCCGCACCACATCCAGCTCTTCATCGGCCGCGGCCCGGATGTGAAGGACGCGGACGATTTCGAGCGCCGCATCTATCTCGCGCGCAAGTCGTCCTCCAACGAGATTTACAAGCTCGAAGGCGGTCGCGAGTTCTACTCCGTCTCCGTCTCGACCCGCACCATCGTCTACAAGGGCATGGTGCTGGTGTCGCAGCTCGGCAGCTATTTCCTCGACCTCAGGGACGAGCGCTTCGTCTCGGCCATCGCGCTGGTGCATCAGCGCTTCGCGACCAACACCTTCCCGTCCTGGCGTCTGGCGCATCCGTATCGTTTCGTCGCCCACAACGGCGAGATCAACACGCTGCGCGGCAATCTGAACTGGATGGCGGCGCGCCAGGCGTCGGTGACCTCGCCGCTCTTCGGCGACAATATCAGCAAGCTCTGGCCGATCTCCTATGAGGGCCAGTCCGACACCGCCTGTTTCGACAATGCGCTCGAATTCCTCGTGCGCGGCGGCTATTCGATGGCCCATGCGGTGATGATGCTGATCCCCGAGGCCTGGGCGGGCAATCCGCTCATGGACGAGGATCGCCGCGCCTTCTACGAGCACCACGCCGCGCTCATGGAGCCGTGGGACGGCCCCGCCGCGATGGCCTTCACCGACGGCCGCCAGATCGGTGCGACGCTGGACCGCAACGGCCTGCGTCCGGCGCGCTATCTCGTCACCGACGACGGCCTCGTGGTGATGGCGTCCGAAATGGGCGTGCTGCCGATCCCGGAAGAGAAGATCGTCACCAAGTGGCGCCTCCAGCCGGGCAAGATGCTGCTCGTCGATCTGGAGCAGGGCCGCATCGTCTCCGACGACGAGATCAAGAAGGAGCTGTCGCTCTCGCACCCCTACAGGGAGTGGCTGGCGCGCACGCAGATCAAGCTCGAGGACCTCAAGCCCGTCGAGGCGCGCCCGGCGCGCGCCGACGTGTCGCTGCTCGATCGCCAGCAGGCCTTCGGCTACACCGAGGAAGACCTCTATCTGCTGATGTATCCCATGGCCGTCACCGGCCAGGAGGCCGTCGGCTCCATGGGCACGGACACGCCCGTCTCGCCGCTCTCCGACAAGGAGAAGCTGCTCTACACCTATTTCAAGCAGAACTTCGCGCAGGTGACCAATCCGCCGATCGATCCGATCCGCGAGGAGCTGGTCATGAGCCTCGTGTCCTTCATCGGCCCGCGCCCGAACATCCTCGATCACGAGGGTTCGGCGAACAACAAGCGGCTCGAGGTGCGCCAGCCGATCCTCACCAATGAGGATCTCGAAAAGATCCGCTGGATCGGCATGGTCGAGGACAGCTTCGACACCAAGACGCTGGAAATCTCCTACGACTCCAGCAGGGGCGCGGCGGGGATGCGCGGCGCCATCGAGCGCCTGTGCCAGCGCGCCGAGGAGGCGGTCAAGGGCCATTACAACATCATCATCCTGTCGGACCGCATGGTGGGGCCGGACCGCATTCCGATCCCCGCGCTGCTCGCGACGGCGGCGGTGCATCACCATTTGATCCGCAAGGGCCTGCGCACCTCGGTCGGCCTCGTCGTCGAGACGGCTGAGGCGCGCGAGGTGCATCACTTCGCCTGTCTCGCGGGCTTTGGCGCCGAGGCGATCAACCCCTATCTCGCCTTCGACACGCTGGAAGCCTCGGTCTCCGAATTCCCCAGCGACGTCGACGCCGAGACGGCGGTGAAGCGCTACATCAAGGCGATCGGCAAGGGCCTGCTGAAGGTCATGTCCAAGATGGGCATTTCGACCTATCAGTCCTACTGCGGCGCACAGATTTTCGACGCCGTGGGACTCGCCCAGAGCTTTGTCGATGAATTCTTCACCGGCACGACGACCCGCGTCGAAGGCGTCAGCCTCGACGAGATCGCGCGCGAGTCGGTGCGCCGCCATCGCCTCGCCTTCGGGGACGCGCCGGTCTATCGCGACGCGCTGGACGTCGGCGGCGACTACGCGTTCCGCATGCGCGGCGAGGCGCATAGCTGGACGCCGCAGACCGTTTCGCTGCTTCAGCACGCGGTGCGCGGCAATGCGCAGGAGCAGTATCGCGCTTTTGCCAGGGCGCTGAACGAGCAGGACGAGCGCCTGCTCAATCTGCGCGGCCTGTTCCGCATCAAGGGCGCCGAGGAAGACGGCCGCAAGCCGGTTCCGCTCGAAGAGGTCGAGCCGGCGAGCGCGATCGTCAAGCGCTTCTCGACCGGCGCCATGTCGTTCGGCTCCATCTCGCGCGAGGCGCACACCACGCTCGCCATCGCCATGAACCGCATCGGCGGCAAGTCGAACACGGGCGAGGGCGGCGAGGAGCCGGATCGCTTCAAGCCGCTGCCGAACGGCGACACCATGCGCTCGGCGATCAAGCAGGTCGCTTCGGGACGCTTCGGCGTGACGACCGAATATCTCGTCAACGCCGACATGATCCAGATCAAGATGGCGCAGGGCGCGAAGCCCGGCGAGGGCGGCCAGTTGCCGGGCGACAAGGTGGACGCGGTCATCGCCAAGGTGCGTCACTCGACGCCGGGCGTCGGCCTCATCTCGCCGCCGCCGCATCACGACATCTATTCGATCGAGGATCTCGCGCAGCTCATCTTCGATCTGAAGAACGTCAATCCGAAAGCCGGCGTCTCGGTGAAGCTGGTTTCCGAGGTCGGCGTCGGCACGGTGGCGGCGGGCGTCTCCAAGGGCCGCGCGGATCATGTGACGATCTCCGGCTATGACGGCGGCACGGGCGCGTCGCCGCTCACCTCGATCAAGCACGCCGGCAGCCCGTGGGAAATCGGCCTCGCCGAGACCCACCAGACTCTCGTGCTCAACGGCCTGCGGTCGCGCATTGCGGTTCAGGTCGACGGCGGCCTGCGCACGGGCCGGGACGTGGTCGTCGGCGCGCTGCTCGGCGCGGACGAGTTCGGCTTCTCGACGGCGCCGCTGATCGCCGCCGGCTGCATCATGATGCGCAAGTGCCATCTCAATACCTGCCCGGTCGGCGTCGCGACGCAGGACCCGGTGCTGCGCAAGCGCTTCGCCGGCCAGCCCGAGCATGTCATCAACTTCTTCTTCTTCGTCGCGGAGGAAGTGCGCGAGCTGATGGCGCAGATGGGCTACCGCAGCTTCGACGAACTCGTCGGCCAGATGCAGATGCTCGACAAGACGAAGGCCGTCGCGCACTGGAAGGCGCAGGGGCTCGACTTCTCGAAGCTCTTCCACAAGCCGGCGGGCGAGGGCGCCCAGATCCGCCACAGCGCCTTCCAGGATCACGGTCTGGAGAAGGTTCTCGACAACAAGCTCATCGAACAGGCGCGTCCAGCGCTGGATCGCGGCGCGAAGGTCTCGATCGAGACGCCGATCAAGAACGTCGACCGCACCACGGGCGCCATGCTCTCCGGCGAAGTGGCGCGCATCTATGGCCACGCCGGCCTGCCCGAGGACACGATCGGCATTCGCGCGACCGGCACGGCGGGGCAGAGCTTCGGCGCGTTTCTGGCGCGCGGCGTCACGCTGCAGCTCGAGGGCGAGGCCAACGACTATGTCGGCAAGGGCCTGTCGGGCGGCAAGCTTGTCGTCTATCCGTCGCGCGACGCCGGCAAGATCGATCCGTCGAACTCGATCATCGTTGGCAATACGGTGCTCTACGGCGCCATCGCGGGCGAGTGCTATTTCCGCGGCGTCGCGGGCGAGCGCTTCGCCGTGCGCAACTCCGGCGCGGTCGCGGTGGTCGAGGGCGTCGGCGACCACGGCTGCGAATACATGACCGGCGGCGTCGTGGTCGTGCTGGGTCAGACGGGCCGCAACTTCGCGGCCGGCATGTCGGGCGGCATCGCCTATGTGCTCGACGAGGACGAGACGTTCTCGACGCGCTGCAACCTCGCCATGGTCGATCTCGAACCCGTCGGCGCGGAAGAGACCGTGATGACCGAGGCCTATCACCAGTCCGGCGACCTCGAAACGCATGGCAAGGTCGATATTCTCGCCGACATGACCCGCTTCGACGCCGAGCGTCTGCGCCAGTTGATCCAGAACCATCTGCGCCACACGGGCTCGACCCGCGCGCGCGAGATTCTGGACAATTGGGAGGACTATCGGCCGAAATTCCGCAAGGTCATGCCGATCGAATATCGCCGCGCGCTGACCGAAATGGCGGCGAAGAAGGCGCAGCCGAAACGACTGGCGGCGGCGGGCGAATAGGCCGGCCGTCGATCCAGGGACGCGGCGCGGGGCTTTGAAGGCTTCGCGCCGTGCGCGCGTCGGGCGATCAGCTTGACGGGCCAATCATGAAAGCGTTTACAACGCGACGCAAATCCCGCTGTGGCGGCGGCTGTCGGCAGGTTGGCGGAAGACGCCTTTGTTTCCTGCCAGATGATTGGGGCGCTTTTGCCCCGGTCGCGGCTGGAGCCCGATGCGAAAGGTTGGATGCACGATGGGCAAGGTCACGGGCTTTCTGGAAATCGACCGTCAGGACCGCAAATACAAGCCGGCGGCCGATCGCATTCGTCATTACGACGAATTCGTCATTCCGCTGACGGAGGAGGCGACCCGCAGCCAGGCCTCGCGCTGCATGGATTGCGGCATCCCGTTCTGCCACAACGGCTGCCCGGTCAATAACCAGATCCCGGACTGGAACGACCTCGTCTATCACGGGGGATGGAAGCGCGCGCTCGCCAATCTCCATTCGACGAACAACTTCCCCGAATTCACCGGCCGCGTCTGCCCGGCGCCCTGCGAGGCGTCCTGCACGCTCAATCTGCAAGACCAGCCGGTCACCATCAAGACCATCGAGTGCTCGATCGTCGATCGCGGCTTCGCGGAGGGCTGGGTCGTTCCCGAGCCGCCGAAGCGCAAGACGGGCCGGCGCGTGGCCGTCATCGGTTCCGGCCCGGCGGGTCTCGCGGCCGCGCAACAGCTCGCGCGCGCAGGCCATGACGTCAATCTGTATGAGAAGGCGGCCAAGGCCGGCGGCCTGCTGCGCTACGGCATTCCGGACTTCAAGATGGAAAAGCATCTCATCGACCGCCGCGTCGAGCAGATGCAGGCGGAGGGCGTGACCTTCCATTGCAACGTCAATGTCGGCGTCGACGTGAACATCCGCGACCTGATCGCGAGCCATGACGCCGTGGTTCTTTCCGGCGGCGCGGAGAATCCGCGTGATCTGCCGATCCCCGGCCGCGAGCTGCGCGGCGTGCATTTCGCGATGGATTTCCTGGGGCAGCAGAACCGCCGCGTCTCCGGCGAGCCGCTCACCACCAATGAGCCGATTTTCGCGACCGGCAAGCATGTCGTGGTCATCGGCGGCGGCGACACGGGCTCCGACTGTATCGGCACGTCGGTGCGTCATGGCGCGCTGTCCGTGACCCAGCTCGAAATCATGCCGCGCCCGCCCGAGAAGGAAAACAAGCTGCTGACCTGGCCCGACTGGCCGCTGAAACTGCGCACGTCCTCCTCTCACGAGGAGGGCTCGGCCCGCGAATTCTCCGTGCTGACGAAGGAGTTCGTCGGCGAGGGCGGGGCGGTGAAGGGGCTGCGCTGCGTGCGCGTCGACGGCAAGATGCAGGAGGTTCCCGACAGCTCCTTCGTGATCCGGGCCGATCTCGTGCTGCTGGCGATGGGCTTCGTCTCGCCGGTGCGGGAAGGGCTGCTGGAGCAGGCCGGGGTCGATCTCGACAACCGCGGCAATGTCGCGGCCGACACGAAGAGTTACAAATCGACGCGCGAAAAGGTTTTCGCGTGCGGCGACATGCGGCGCGGACAATCGCTCGTGGTGTGGGCCATTCGCGAGGGGCGCCAATGCGCCCATGCGGTAGACCTGCACCTGATGGGCGAAACAAATTTGCCAAGGTGAGGAAACATGGTCAGCGAGAAGCTTAATCTCTGGTATTGCGACATTTTCGTCGCCCAGCCGTGGCAGTTCTTCTTTCTGCTGATGGCGCTGGCGGGGGCGTTCTTCTACGGTCGCGGCCAGCATAAGCTCGGCTGGATTCTGATCGGGATCTGGGTGGTGGTGACGATCACATTCTCCGCGCTGACCAATTTCGTTTTTACCTGTAATCTGGAGTAGCGCCGGATTTTGAGGGGCTTGCGCCCCTCACCCCAACCTTCTCCTCGCGAAGGAGAAGCGGCCGGGTGAGGGGCAAGGTCCCATCCGCAATGAAAAAGCCCCGGCTCATCACCGGGGCTTTTCATTGTGGGGGTGTCCTGCCTCAGAGAACGACCACCGTGGCTCCGACCTTCACGCGCCGGAACAGATCGATCACGTCATCATTGGTCATGCGGATGCAGCCGGAGGACACAGCCTGACCGATCGTCCAGGGCTCGTTGGACCCGTGGATGCGAAACATTGTGTCGTGGTCGCCGGAATAGAGATACATGGCGCGGGCGCCGAGCGGGTTTTCCTCGCCGCCCACCATGTGACGCGGCAGATCGGGACGGCGCTTCAGCATATCCTTCGGAGGCGTCCAGTCCGGCCAGCTCTCCTTGCGGCCGATGCGGACGCGGCCCTTCCAGGTAAATCCCTCGCGTCCGACGCCGATGCCGTACCGCATCGCCTGACCATTGCCGAGCGACAGATAAAGCGCGCGGCTCGCGGTGTCGACGGTGATGGCGCCGGCGCGTTCCCCGGTGGGGTCCGCCACGATTTCGCGCGTGGCGGTCGGGTATTCGCGACCCAGTCGCATGTCATCCGGCTGCGTGGCCGGCGCGGACGCCTGCTGCGCGTCGCCGCTGTAAGAAGCGGTCATGTCGGTTGCAGGCTGGTCCTCGAAGAGGGCCATGAAACCGCGCTCGTCCGCCATCGCGCCGGCGCTGACTCCCGTCATCAGCGAAAAGGCCGCAACCGCCAGAAAGCGACCCGAACCCAATTTTAAATGAGGCATTTTTGTGGCTCCGCAAAATCTCTGGCGAGAAAATGCCTAAGCCTGTCCTTTGGTTCCGCTCGAACGAACGTAAACCTGAATTTTTGCCGTGATCGGGATCGGCTGGACGTCAGTGCGTCTGCGGGGCGGGAGACTTCCAGGAGTAATCATCCGCGCGATTGGCGCGCGCCGGCTGATCTCCGCCCTCGACGAACACATGCCGCGCGAGCGCCTGCGCATCGGCGCCGGAGGACGCCGATTTCGGCGCCGGGCGCGCCAGTTCGCCGCCGGCCGATCCGGCGCCGCTGAGCGTCTGGACAGGGCCGATGGCCGGACGGTCCGGCAGGGCGGGCGCATTGGAGCTGAGCGGATTCACCGGGGAACGGAAGACCACCGGCGCGCCATTGTTCGGCGCGGGCGCGGCGGCCTCGGATGGCGCGCCTGTCGCGGGCGCCGTCGCGGTGGGTTGCTGGTCCGGCGCGGGTCTCGCGCCCTCGTAGAGCTTCTTGATTTCATTGGCGACGAAATGCGCGACGCTGAGCCCGCCCGCTTCCGTCAGATGCACGCCGTCGGCGGTGCGCAATTTCACGATCTGGCCGTTGATGTCAGGCCCGAAGGCGCTGAACTGGCCTTTCTCGTCCGCCAGCGCCTCCCACAGATCGACATAGACGCCGCCGTCCTTCGAAACCTCTTCGCGGAACAAGTCGTTGAGTTTGGCCATGTCCGCCGAGAAGCTCTCATTCTTCATGACCGGCAGGCCGACCCAGATCACCGGGATCTTTTTCTCCCGGAAGGCGGCGAGCATGGCGTCGATGCGGGCCTTGTAAATTTCCCGCCAGCGCGGGGAGAGCGGCTCTTCGCTTTTGGCGCCGTCCCGCAGCGACTGGCGATCGTTGGAGCCGATCATGATCACCGCGACGTCGATCTTCTGGGGGCCGTTGGCGAGGTCCCGCGCGGTCTTGGGCCAGTCGTAGTAATCGTCGCGCACCAGCCCCGAGCTTTCCCTGGCTTTCTTCAAGATGCCGATTTCGGGTTTGTCGGCGAAGGTTTCTTCCAGGCCGTTTCCGAGCTGTTCGCCGAAGGCGTCGCCCATCACGGCGACGAAATAATTGGCGGCGGCGTCGGGCTTCTCGCTCTCCGCGGGCGTCGCCTCCTGACGCTTCGCGCGTTTCGCGGCGCGGCTGGCGTCGCCGCTGCGCCAATAGGTGGGCGGGCGGTTCTCCTGATGCGGCATGATGCGGCGCACGCGCGGTTGCGCGGGGCTGTGGCTTTGCGGCGATCGACCGCCCGGACTGCCGAAGATGCTGCCGAAGAATTCCGAAAAGGGGTCCTGGGCGCTCGCCTGCGGCGCGCCCGTGACGAGGATCGCGAACGCCAGCGCCGCTATCGCCAAAAGCCGGGAAAACATGGCCATAACTCTACGCTTCGTCGCCATCTGCGCACTATAAGGGCGATGGCCGCCGCTTCGCAAATCGCGTCTTGACGCGGGAAGCCCGTTCGGGTCCCAATCGAGCGCCGAGTCGGACCACAGGGAAACGGGAATGCGGAAATTCGCCTTGGGAGTCGCCCTTGTGGCGTTTGTCGGTGGAGGCGCCTCCGGCGCTCTCGCGCAGATGCGCGAGCACGATCCGCCGGCCGAATACCGCTATCCGCCCTACACGGGAGCCATGCGGCTCTGCTCCGACCCGACCGTGCTGAACGAGATTTCCTTCAGCTTCGCCGATCGCGAGGCGGATTACTGGAACTCGGGGCTCACGATCGAGAGTTTCTACCCGCCGGAGGAATTCGGCTATCGCACCAACGGCCTGAGCTACCTCCCGCGCCGCTACTGCCGCACGCTGGCGCTGTTCAACGACGGGGTGGTTCGCAAGGTGGTCTACAATGTCGGCGAGGCGCTCGGGTTCATCGGCGTCGACTCGGGCGTCACCTGGTGCGTCGAGGGGCTTGACCGTAACCATGCCTTCAGTCCGAATTGCCGCGCGGCCGGACCTTGAGCGCGGCCGCGTTTCGGACCAGGGGTTTCACATGTCGCGTTCTCATCTGACCGCCGCCGGCGCGGCGGCGCTTGCCGTTGTTTTTGCTGTTCTGGCCTTCGCGTCGCCCGCGCCCGCCAAGGACGACGATTGCATTCTTGACCATTGCGCCGATCGGCTGCCGCCCAAAGCGCAGCCCGAAATGACGCCGCCGGTTCCGGAGACGTCGCCCGACGAGGCGAAATCAGAGGGAAATTTCCGCAGCGGCGCGCCGTCGAAGGATTTCGATTTTTACGTGCTGGCGCTGAGCTGGTCGCCGGGTTTCTGCGACAGCGTCGAGGGGTCGCATGATCAATGCGAGCCGGGGAAGGGGCTCGGCTTCGTCGTGCATGGGCTGTGGCCGCAATATGAGCGTGGCTTCCCGAGCGATTGCGCCGGGCCGCGGTCGCCCTCGCGCATCGCGCTGGAGCGCGCCGCCGGTCTGTTCCCGGACGAGCGTCTGGCGCGCTACGAATGGCGCAAGCATGGGACCTGCTCGGGCAGGAGCCCGAGCGACTATTTCTCGGACGTCGCCCGCGCCCGCGAGGCGGTGACGATCCCGGCGCTGTTCGTGCGGCCCGCGCGGGAGCAGACATTCACGCCCATCGACGTCGAGCGCGCCTTCTACGACGCCAATCCGCGCCTGCGGGCGGGCATGATGGCCGTGTCCTGCCGGCGCAACGTCTTCGACGGGGTGCGCATCTGCCTGTCGAAGGACCTGCGGGAGTTTCGGGCCTGTCCGGATGTCGTCCAGCATGGCTGCCGCCAGCGCGAGATCGTCGCGCCGGCGCCCTTGTGACGCATGAATTATCGACACGGCTTCCACGCCGGCAATTTCGCGGATGTCTTCAAACACGCATTGCTGGCGCGGCTGATCGTGTATCTGACGCGGAAGGAGACGCCCTTCCGCGTCATCGACACCCATGCCGGGGAAGGGGCCTATGACCTTGCGGCCGAGGAGGCGGAGCGCACGCTCGAATGGCGGGGCGGGATCGGTCGCCTCGCGGATCTGAGCGGCGCCGACAGCGAGACGCTGGCGCTGCTGGCGCCCTATCTCGATTGCGTCGGCGCCTTCGGCGCCGACGGGCGCCCGGCGCTCTATCCCGGCTCGCCGATGATCGCCGCGCGGCTGATGCGCCCGCAGGATCGCGCACTGTTCTGCGAACTGCGCCCAGACGCCTTCGAGACGCTGCGGTATCGCTTCGGCCGCGACGCGCGCGTGAAGACCATCCACATCGACGGCTATACGGGGCTTGGCGCCTATGTGCCGCCGAAAGAGCGGCGGGGACTGGCGCTGATCGATCCGCCGTTCGAGCGGACGGACGAGTTCGAGGTGATGTTCGAGGCGTTTCTCGCCGCCCATGCGAAATGGCCGACCGGCGTCTACGCGCTGTGGCATCCGTCCAAGGACGCACAGGCGGAGAAGCGGTTTCTCGCGGCCTTCGCGCGGGCGGGCGTCAAACGCGCCTTGCGTCTGTCCTTCGCGGTGGCGAGCGGCGGCAAGGGCCTGCGCCGCACCGGGCTCGTCGTGGTGAATCCGCCGTTCGTGTTTCAGGAAGAGGCGCGCAGGATATTGGCGTTTCTCGCGCCACGGCTGGCGCAGGGGCCCGGCGCGGGGTTCGAGATCGAGCCGCTGACGGGGGAGTGAGAAGCCTTTCAAGATGGTCCCATACCTTCGGCGGTCGAAGACCGCCGGGTGGGGTTCAAGCCGCTACGACTGTGGATCGGGCAGGCCCCCACCCGGTCCCTTCGGGACCACCCTCCCCGCAAGGGGGAGGGATAAGCTCGCGAGCAGCGTTTGCGCTGATTTCACCGTCAATCTTGCGGCATGAGCCCCATACCTCCCCTTCACGGGGAGGTCGGCGGTCGAAGACCGCCGGGTGGGGTTCAGGCCGCTCAGCCGTGATGGGGCCTGACCCCACCCGACCCAGCTTTGCGGGGCTGCGCTCCCCGCGAGGGGGAGGGATCAGCTCATCCCCGGGAGCCTCACGGCATCGCTGGATAATCCGTATATCCCTCCGGCCCCTGCGTATAAAACGTCTCGGGCTTTGGCGCGTTGAGCGGCGCGTTTGCGGCGATGCGCGCGGGCAGGTCCGGGTTGGCCAGAAAACTGGCGCCGAAGGCGACGGCGTCGAGCTTGCCATCCCGAATAGCGGCGTCGGCCTCGGCGGTGCCATAGCCCATGTTGCCGATGAGCCCGTTGCTAAACTGCGCGCGCGCCGGCGTCATGACGTCCGCCTTCTGCTCCTGGAAGAAATCCGCGCGCATGACATGCAGATAGGCGAGGCCCAGATCATTGAGCGCCGCCGCGAGCCACGCCGTCAGCCCGACGGGATCGCTGTCCCTCATGCTGTTGTAGCTGTTGAGCGGCGAGATGCGCAGGCCCACGCGGTCGGCGCCCCAGACATCGACCGACGCCCGCAGGATTTCGAACAGAAGACGCGCGCGATGTTCGATCGGCCCGCCATAGGGACCGCTGCGCCGGTTTGAGCCGTCGCGCAGGAATTCGTCGATCAGATAGCCATTGGCGCCATGCAGCTCGATCATGTCGAAGCCGGCGGCTTTCGCATTGCGTGCGGCGGCCGCGAAGCCAGCGACGATTCCCGGCAGTTCGTCGTCACGCAATTCGCGCGGCGTCACATAGGGCTGCATGCCCTGCGGCGTCATGACCTGACCATTGGTGATGGCGATGGGCGAGGGGGCGACCGGCGTGGCGCCATCGTTCAGAAGCGGATGGCAGGCGCGCCCGCCATGCCAGATTTGCAGTGCGATGCGCCCGCCTTTGGCGTGCACGGCGTCGGTGACGCGCTTCCAGCCCTCGACCTGCGCCTGCGAATAAATCCCCGGCTCGCGCCAGAAGGCGGAATTGCCTTCGATCGCCATGGTCGCTTCGGCGATGATCAGCCCCGCCGAAGCGCGCTGCGCGTAATAGTCCGCCATCAGAGGGCCGGGTACATGGCCGTCTTCCGCGCGGCAGCGCGTCAGCGGTGCCATCAGGACGCGGTTGGGCAGGGTCAGCGCGCCGAGCTTCAGCGGCGAGAACAGGGCTTCGTGGGCCATGAGCATTCCTTCTGTGGGGTCGCCCGGTCCCGCGGGCGGCTCAGGCTGAGGTGGGGCAATCTTCCTGCCGATGCAAGCGCGCCGCGCGGTTCTCCCGCTCAATCTGGGACGCGCGCCAGATTGGCGCCGCCGCCGCGCTGATGTAGGGATCGCGCAACAGAAAGAAGCCCGCGCAAATGATGATCCTTCGCTACTCAGCCGCCTCGCCCTACGCCCGCAAGATTCGCGTGGCCGCCGAGCTTCTCGGGCTCGCCCAGCGCATCGAAATCGTCGCGGCGAGCACGGCTGATCCGAACGATTCGCTGCGCCGGCAAAATCCGCTCGGCAAGATTCCAACGCTCGTTCTCGAAGACGGCTCCGCGCTCTACGACAGCCGGGTGATCGCCGAATATCTGGATCATCTTGGCGGCGGCCGGCTGATTCCGGCCGATCCGTCGCGCCGTTTCGAAGTTCTGCGCCTTCAGGCGCTCGGCGACGGCGTCAATGATGCGGCGCTGCTGATCCGCTACGAGACCGCCACGCGCCGCCCCGAGCTGCGCGATCAGGACGCCATTGATCTTCAGCAGGGCAAGATTGACCGCGCGCTCGCGACGCTGGAGGCGGCGCCGCCGTCCGGTCCGGTCGATCTCGGGCAGATCGCCGTGGCCTGCGCGCTCGGCTATCTCGACTTGCGCTTCGAGGGCGCCTGGCGGGCGCGTTATCCGAAGCTCGTCGGCTGGCTGGACACGTTTGAAAAAATGGTTCCGGCCTTCGCCGCGACAAAGGCCTGACGCTCTCCCCACTCATGCGGGGAGAGGTCGGGAAAGACGGATCAACCCTTTCCGGCGATCTCCGCCGGCGGCGCCCAGCCGCCGGCCTTGGCCAAAGCGGCGCCGCCGACGCCCGGAAGGCGCAGACGCTGGCCGGGGTAGATCTTGTCCGGATGCTTCAGCATCGGCTTGTTGGCCTCAAAGATCTCCTCGTAGCGGGCGCCATTGCCGTAATAGGTCTCGGCGATCTTCCACAGCGTGTCTCCCGCCACGACGACGTGAACGCCGGAGGGCTGCGTCGGATCATGATCAGGGGCGATGAGATTGTTCTCGACCTGCGCGACGCCCTTGCTGTTGCCGACGGCCAGGACGATCTTCTCCAGTTCCGCGCGTGAGTTCACGGCGCCGTTCAGGGTCACGCGGTCTCCATGGACCTCGATGTCGACGCCCGAGACGTCGAACCCATGGCTTTCCAGTTCCTTCATCAGCGCGTCCGCCGGGGCGGCGGAGGAGTCGGTCGCGCCCGCGACAGCCGGCGCGGCTTTGCTCTTGCCGGTGAAAAAATCAAAAATGCCCATGCGACGTTCTCCCCAACACCCGCGCGTCAACGCGGTCTGCCCAAGTCGTCGCGAGGGCGCAGCCGCTCCTCGCGATGACCGTTGAGGCAACGTCTCGTGGGGACGATCGTTCCTCGCTAGAAATGGTAATTCACGCCGCCCCGGACCGTCGATTGATCGACGCCCGAATAGGTCTGGAACGGCGAGGAGGCGAAATAGGTGTCGGACCCCGTTGAGGTGTAGAGATATTCGCCCTTGGCCGAGACATTGGGCGTGACCAGATATTCGACGCCGGCGCCGAGCGCCCAGCCGGGCTGAAAGCTCGACTGATAGCCGGCGAAGCCCAGGCCCGCGACGCTGATGGAATTGCGGCTCCCCGCAAAACCCGCGGTCGCGAAGATCAGCGCGCGGTCCATCACATAGCCCGCGCGGCCGCGAATGGTCAGTATGTCGTCCGTATTGCCGCGCGCCGCGACGCCCCAGAGCGGCGCGACGTCGGTGCCGATCCAGGCGAAGGAGAAATCCGCTTCGGCGCCGATCAGGAAGTTTGGCGAGAGCTGATAGTTGTAGCCCCCCGTCAGGCCGATCAGCCCGCCATTGGCGCCGCTGACGAGGGCGCGGCCGCCCGAGCCCTGGAAATCGGCGAAGCCCCAGCCGCCCTGCACGCCGGCGTAGAAGCCGTTCCAGAGGAAGGCCGGGGGCGGGGGCTCGTAGGCGGGGGCCGGCGCGGCCCGGCGCCGGGGCAGATCGGCGGCGGAGGCTGATGCGACTCCGAACAGCGCGACAAGAACAGACGCAAGAGAAGCGGCGCGTTTTGCGGTCATCACTCAACTCCCAACGCCGCAAGGAACTCGCGCGGCGACGCAAAAGAGACTGAAATCATTCAGCTTAATGAGTGGTTGCCGAGCGGCGCCGTCAGCGTGGCCGAAAGATGGCGGTAAGGGAGCGTGACGCCGCAACGCCGGCTCGGTCCTTTGGAATTCGGTTTGGGCCGGTCACAGGGGTTAACGCGTCGCGACCGCCGCGCTTCGAATATGGCTAATGTTGTCTAAATGATTGACCGGCAGCCCCGTTCGTGGGAAGCGGCGCCCCATAGGGAGAGCGGCGATGAACGAGAGGGGCGACCCTGGCGACACCCATTCAGGCCCCGCGCTGGTGACGGGAGCGGCGCGGCGGATCGGCCTCGCCATCGCCGCGCGCCTGGCGCGAGAGGGGCGGCCGGTGGTGCTGCACGCCTCCCGCCGCTCGGCCGAGGAGGCGGAGCTTGCCGCCGAAGCCATCCGCCGGAAGGGCGGCGAGGCGCTCGTCGCCGTCGCCGATCTGGCCAGGACTGAGGAAACCGAGCGGCTCGTCCCACAGGCTGCGCGCGCCTTCGGGCCGTTGACCCTGCTCGTCAACAACGCCTCGATGTTCGAGGTGGATGACGCCGGGGATTTTTCGGCCGATCAATACGAACGGCTGATGGCCGTCAATCTGCGCGCGCCGCTGCTGCTCGCCCGCGATTTCGCGGCTCAGCTCCCGGCGGGCGCGGACGGCGCCATCGTCAATATGATCGACCAGCGCGTGTGGCGGCTGACGCCGCGCTATTTCAGCTACACTTTGTCGAAGTCCGCGCTGTGGACGGCGACGCGCACCATGGCGCAGGCCTATGCGCCGCGCATTCGCGTCAATGGCGTCGGGCCGGGGCCGGTCTTTCCCAATGAGGCGCTGGGTGATCGTGACTTCGAGATCGAGGCCCATGGCGTGCCGCTCGGTCATGCGGCGGATGTGTCGGGCGTCGTTGACGCGGTGCTGTTTCTGAGCCGCGCAAAGAGCGTCACCGGCCAGATGATCGCGGTCGACAGCGGTCAGCACCTCGCCTGGCGCACGCCGGACGTCGCGCCGGAGTAGCGGCGCGTCAGCGGGTCAGTTCGGCGGCGAGTCCCGTCATGGCGCGCTGATTGCCGATCGTGCTCAAATGGCGGTCGGCGTCGCTGACATTGACCTCTTTTCCGCCTTCGACCGGAATATTGATCAGGTCCTCCTTCGGGACGATCTTCGACATGACCGCGTCGAAATTCCGGTCGACCGTGAACCAGCCGCCCTGATCCGTGCCGACGCAGACGATCGTGTGGGAGGGAAGTTTCTTCGTGATGTAGAAGACCTTCATCTTCGCGCCGTGCTGCCCGGAAACGTCCTTGATCTGCGCGAGCAGAAGCCCCGTCAGGCGCCTTTGATAGTCGTCCATCTCGGTCTGGGGCAGCATGTAGGGTGCGTAATGCGTCTTGGAGGCGGCGAGATCCTCAAGCGACTCCATCCTGTATTTGTCGGAGAGACTGTAGCGGTCGCCCGACGTCAGAAGCGCCTGCTGATCAGCTTTCGGATATTGCGCGCAGGAGGGCGAAGTGCTGCGCGGACGGATCGGCAAACGCGTCTTCCAGGCGTCGCTGATCATCTGGGCGACCGGTTTGTTCTTCGCCTTCCCGTAGACCTCCGCCATCAATTGCGTGATCGCATAACCGCCGTAATAGAAGGAGGCCGCATAATACGGCCCGTCCAGCCTGTCGTCCTTGACGAGAAAGGTCGGCTTGATCGGACCGGCGACGACGGTCGCGCTGCGGTCCGCGAAGGTGTTTTCCCAGAAGTCGTTGCCGGGCGTCGCCCAGGCGAGCACCATGTCCGCCCGCCAGTCTTTCAGATAGCGGTCCAGCGCCTGAAGCTGCTGATCCTGCCCCCAGCCGCTCGCGGCGAGGGAGAAAACCTTGACGGGGCGCCCCATCCGGCTGGCAAGTTCGGCTTCGAGCAGACGCTCGGGCATCTTGTCGAGCGGTTCGGAGGCCGCCTCCACCTGGCTGTCGCCGACGAGGACGACAACATAATCGTCCTTCCCATATTGGATCGGCTGGCCGCGATAGCCCAACTGATTGGCTTCCGCGTCGCCGGTCGATTTGCTCAGCAGGCGCCTGGGCGAAGCCGCCCATCCCCAGCCCGAGGGAACGGGCTTGATTCTGGCGACATGCTCCAGGAACAGTTCGAAGCCGGCCAAGGCGACGATGGTCGTAACCACAACTGCCGCAATATCTTTCTTTGAAACCATGACGGACTTTGTCCCAACGCTTCCCGGGGGGACTTTCTGATACAAAATGCAGGAGCGGGCAAGCCGACGGACCAGCCGCGCCGGCGGCCGGCCAGCGCACGGGGGCCGGCCCGTCAACCCTTCGCAAACCATGCGTCCCTAAAGTCGCGCGCGGTTGCGGTTTGTTCTCCATGGGGCTACAGCCTGCGGGCGGTCAACGAGGCGCCTTTTGCGCCTGAGGAGTTTGAATGCGCGTTTTGGGCATCGAGACCACCTGCGACGAGACCTCGGCCGCCGTGGTGTCGGACCGGCTCGGCGGGGACGGCGGCGAAATCCTCTCAAACGAGATTCTGAGTCAGATCGCCCAGCATGCCGCCTATGGCGGCGTCGTGCCCGAAATCGCGGCGCGCGCCCATATCGACGTGCTCGACCGGCTGATCGTCCGCGCCCTCTCCAACGCGAAGGTCGGTCTGGAGGACATTGACGCCATCGCCGCGGCGGCGGGGCCGGGGCTGATCGGCGGCGTGCTGGTGGGTCTGACGGCGGCCAAGGGACTGGCGCTCGCGAGTGGGAAGCCGTTTATCGCGGTCAATCACCTCGAAGCCCACGCGCTCACCGCGCGGCTCACCGACCCTCTCGATTTTCCCTATCTGGCCCTGCTGATTTCCGGCGGCCATACGCAGCTCGTCGCCGTGCGCGGCGTCGGCGATTACCGTCGCCTCGGCTCGACCGTGGACGACGCGGCGGGCGAAGCTTTCGACAAGGTCGCGAAGATGATGGGTCTGCCCTATCCCGGCGGTCCGCAGATCGAGGCGCTGGCGCAGGAGGGCGATCCGCATCGCTTCGATTTCCCGCGTCCCATGCTCGGGCGCGGCGGCGCGGATTTCTCGCTCTCCGGCCTCAAGACGGCCGTGCGGCAGCAGATCATCAAGATCGGAACGACCACGGATCAGGACAGGAAGGACCTCGCGGCCTCCTTCCAGGCGGCGATCGTGGACGTCATCGTCGATCGCGTGCGCGGCGGCGTCCGCCTGTTCTCCGAGAGCGAGGGCCGGCCGAGCGGGCTGGTGATCGGCGGGGGCGTCGGCGCCAATGGCGCCATCCGCCGCGCGCTGACGCGGCTGTGCGCCGAAAGCGGCCTGCGCTTCGTGTCGCCGCCGGCCAGCCTGTGCTCGGACAATGGCGCGATCATCGCCTGGGCCGGACTCGAGCGCCTGAAATGCGGTTTCACGAGCGAGCTCGGCTTCGCGCCGCGCGCGCGCTGGCCGCTCGACGCCGTCGCCAGCGAGACGCATCACGGCAAGGCGTGACGCGCTTGCGGCGCGGTCTTCCCGTCGCCCTCGCGGCGCTGCTCATCGCCCCCGAGCCTCAGGCCGCCGGCCCGCTCTCGCAGGAGCCGCTGATCGCCGGCCTGCAAATCTTCTACGGGCCCGGCGACGGTTTCGAGACGGTCGACGCGCGCCTCATCAACGGCGCGCGCGCGTCGATCGACATGGCCGCCTATGTGCTCACCGACCGAGCGCTGGTCTCGGCGCTGGGCCGCGCCGCCATGCGCGGCGTGAAGGTGCGGGTCTATCTGGACGGCGAGGAGACGAGGCGCAACGCCGGGGTTCTCGACATCGCCGACGCGCCCAATCTCGAAGTGCGGCGCAAGGCGCGCAACCGCGATCTCATGCATCTGAAGAGTTATCAGGTCGACGGGCGCACGCTGCGCACGGGCTCGGCCAATTTTTCCGTCTCCGGCGAAACCTATCAGGACAATGATCTGATCGTGATCGAAAGCCCGGAGGCGGCCGCGCGCTTTCGTGACGCCTTCGAGCGGCTCTGGGCGCGGCCGGACAATCAGCGCCTGGGGTATCGGTAGGGCGCTTCCCGCCAGTGGCGCTCGCGGAGTCGCATGAGCCTCCGTGAAAAGCCCTCAGCCACGGATGATCATGTCGTCCTGAGAGACGTCTTGCGGCTCGGCCTCGTCATCGAGAGCCAACCGCGGCAGGGTTTCGATCCAGTACTGAACACGACTCACGAACTCCTCGACGGCGGACAGGAGCTTGTCCGGCGTCATTTCGGGAAGCGACAACGCGCGGACCAGCAGAATCTCGTCCGTCTCGGAATCGACCGCGAAGGCTGCGGCGCCATTCGCGCCGTCGCCTGCGTTCAGCTCCAATAGCCGCAGGGGGAGGGCGGGGCGGTCCTCGTCAAGGTCGCCGAGCACGCCCGAGAGGCGAAGGACCTCGTCGTCGGGGTCCTCATGAAGGAAGATTTCCACATCTTCGCCGATGATGAGCGCGCAGACGCCCTCCTGATCGAACGCAAGCTTTCCGAGACCGATCTGGTCGCCGAGGCTCTCGAGCGCTTCGGTTGCGTTACGCATGGGTTAGCCTCCGGTCTTCTCGGCGACGTCCGGGATGGGTCCTTTCGGCATTGCGAATGTCCCGAAGTAATCCACAACCAAATTCGATCGCTCTGAATCAGGTTCGAGCCATCCGCGCTTGGCTTCCTTGCCTGAAATGTAAATTGTCGCGTTTACGGAAGCCGCGAGGTGATGACTGGCTTCTCCAGCCTCGTCATTGCCTCTCGGGCCGACGTGGATGAAATTCTCCGGCGCTCGACGCTCCTCAATCTGAATTCTGTCGAACTCATGCTTGTATGAAAGTCCGATGACAAAGTCCTCTCCGTCTTTCTCGATGCTCGTAAAGCCGCTTTGATCAGTTCCGGATGAGGCAACGCCCTCCTTGGCGCTGCGCGTGAAAGCGCAGAACGAGTCTTCCTCGTACCAGAATTCCGCCATGTGCAGCGCAATTCCGCTCGACAGGAGTTTGGACAGGACCTGTGACTCTTCCTCCCCGGCAAATTTCTCCAGGGCCGCTTGAATTTCAGCCTGTGTCATTTTGGAGCAATCCAGGGAGAAGTTGCTCTTCGGATCCCTTAGAACGATCTTTTCGTTTTCCGGTGTCTAGTCCTTCACTTGCAACAAGAGCGTATCAAGCACGGGTTGAAGGTCTCCCTTTTCTCGCTTGAGAAACTGGGTACGGGATCCGGTTGCGGCTCCACTGTCATCTATCGTGAGCCGATCCTTCAGAGCTGATCGAAGATCGCCAAGTCGCACGTCGAAGGCCGCATCCCCAAGCTGGCTCGCGACACGCGTTACTTGTTCACGGTCTATCGGCTTTTGGTCGCGAAAGGTGAAACCATGCTTCTGGGGCGGCGTCAGGTGCTCGAGAAAATAATTTTCAAAATTCATCATGCAGAATTTCTCCCTGTACGCGCGATTCTCTATGCTGCGAATTGCCGTCGCGAGACACGACTTCGCATCGGGCAAGTTGGAGAGTCGATCTGCAATCTCCAAAAATTTTCTGATGTTCTTCTCGTGAATCGCTTGATCAGGCGCCTTCGCTTTTTCTTCAATCTTCTTCATCGTATTCGTTTGCATGCTCTTAAGCTGCTTCGTCTCAAGCGACACACGAAGTGAAGATTGTTTCTTTACCGCTTGTTTAAACACATAATCCTTTTTCTCCTCGATGTGAGGATTCACTTCCTTTACGATTTTCTTGTGCTCCAAAAAAATATCGAACGGCAGGTTTTTGTTTTCTTTACCTTTTTCAAATTTGGCGTGAATATCAGTCAGCTCCTCTTTCGTTGAAAATTCACTACAGAGCTTGCCCGCCGATTTTTGGAGGTCTTTTATATCGTCCGTTTGCTCTCTTGCTCTTACTTTCACACGTTCAGAGCTTCGGATGCCGGCGCTGGAACGACTGTGATTATCGTAGGCATTTACATTATTGTGAATACCGGAGTTGTTGTTGCTATAGGTTTCGGCATTATTGTAAACACCGGTATCTGCGTTATTGTGAACGTCGTTGCGGCTGTAATTGTTGCTGTTTTTGATATCAGCGTTGATGTAATCATTGTCGAAAATCTCGCCGAACTGGTGTGAGCCGCCAAGGATGCCGCCGCCATAGCCGGTGCTCGGGGAGGGAGAGGGAGAGGGGGATTTTCCAACATTGCTTTCAGGGGACGCGCGGTGCGACATCTTGACCTTGCCCCTGGGCGATTTGATCCCTTTGTATTGGACGCCGTCAGACTTCGAGCGGTGCGCCCTTGACCGATTCCCGTGAACGGAGGGAGAGGGGGAAGGGGAAGGTGAAGGGGAGGGCGCGACGTTGTTCGCTACGCGCACCGTATTCTGGCCGAGCGTGCCCGTGCCGCCGCCTTGCGGCGCGCCATCGTCCGTCCTGGCGTCCTGATCCGAGGCTATGGGAGACCGTGGGCTGTTGGGGCCAGAACCGCTGATGTTTGACATGACGATCCTCCTGCATCGCACGCGTTTCGAATGGCGTGCAAGACTCAAAGACAAGCTCAGATTTGGCTGCGCATATCCGTTTGCCGCGGGGCGTCAGCCGCGCAGCACCACGGCGTCGGGCGCGTGTTCGTCCGGCGAGTCGTCGTCGCGGATGTCCATGCGCGGCAGATATTCGATCCAGAACCCGAGCCTGTCGACGAAATCCTCGACCACGGCGAGCAACGCTTCCGGCGACAGTTCGGCAAGCGAGAGATGGCGTGTGAGAAGGATTTCGCCGGTGAGGGGATCGGCGGCGAAGGCCGCCGGTCCATTGTGATCGGCCGCGTTCAGCTCCAGCAACCGCCGGGCGAGAACGTCGTCGCGAAGATCGCCGACGACGCCGGTGAACTGGAGAAAGTCCTCGTCCGGATCGCCGTGAAAGAAGAGTTCCATGTCCTCGCCGACAATAAGTCCGCAGACGCCCTCGTCATCGAATGCGAGTTTGCCGAGTCCGGTTTGCGCGCCGAGATGTTCCAGAGCCTGAGCTGCGTTGAACATGGATATCTCCATCGAGTTTGGAACATGGGGCGACTTTACTGAGGCATTGCGAACGAGCCGGAGTAAGTTTTCGTGAACGTGGACTGCGGGCTTATTGAAATCTCACCGCGATGAGCCGCCGTCCCCGATATGACGAGCCTGCCAGTCAATGCGATCTCCAGGCACTGGATAACGCCTGCATTGCCGGCGTTATTGTTCGCATTATTGTTATTATTAGCGACGCCCCCGTAATCGTCCATCTTCCCTACGATGATCTCGGCTCCGTCAGGATAAAGCGTGGCTTTCCAGGGGAAAATCGTGTAATCGATGTCAGCGATGAAGTCCTCGCCGACTTTGGAGACGGTGATTTTGGCAGACGCGATCTGCATTGCGCCGTCATGTGTATGGACTCCGTCCCTGGTCGCTACCATGGGAGTACGGTAGGATGCCGCGGGAGAGAAGTTTAATGACTGATCGCCCTTGCGTTCCTCCCATATGAGCTGCGCAAGCTGGACCTGATGCAGCACGCAAGAGAGGACCGTAACGGCCTCGTCGGATCCGGCAAACTCGCGAACAGCCGCGATGCTCTCCCCGATGTCTTTTTCATAAGTCGAGTAGACGCGATCTCCCGAGAAGATAAAGTTCATGCGCGGCCAGTCGGCCTCAGCCTTGGCGGTTATTCTTGCGTTCGCGACAGTCCCGACGTTGGTACGCAGATATTTCTGGGCATGCGCCTCGATATAGGCGGCCGCCGTGTAGGAGTCGTGCCCCTTGCCGAGGGTCAGATTCTCAAAATTGCGCGCAGGCAGGGCCTGGTTCGTGAAACTGGATGCGACGTAGCCCTCGTTATCCACGTCGAAATCTTTCCCCAAGACATTCCGTATATCCTCCAGACGCACCTCGGCTGCGGCCGTCTTCAGCGCGCGCACCGCCGGCGTGGAGATGTCGGGCAGCATCGGAGTCGCGGTTTGTCGCGCGATTGGCGTCTCGATCGTGATGAACTTGCTGCTTGATTTTCTTCCTATGCTCTTCCGCAGCGACGTTCTCAACGAGACCTTTTCCTTCTCCGCTCCGCTTTTCTTCGCATCCGCCTTGCCCGCGAGCTCCGTGAAGTTCTGACAGCAAATCTTTTGGCGCCCGTACAAGGGTATTTGCCGAATATGCGTTGCAAGAATCTGGCGCGCAGCGTCCTCTGACTCTGATTTGATGAGTTTTTGGAGGGCGGCGAATTTTTTTACCTTTTTATCTCGATGATTGTCGATGATGGCGGTGAACAGCTTGTCGGCCTTCGTCGTCAATTTCTCCTGCATTTTTTCGGATAGTTGCCTGGACACTCCCTTTCCAGTGACCGGCAGCGAAACCGAACGGGTGAAAACATCGGAAACCGTGCCCGCGCTTCGATCGAAGCTCGTTTCTCCGAAGGGGTTTTCAAAAAAGCTTCCCTCTGATGATTGGGCATTATTCGCGCGGCGAGAGGTCTGGCTTTGCGTGGACGGTTCGAGTTGCCGGGACCAGCCGCTTTCGTGGAGCGGGGGCTCGCTCCCGCCCTTGCGATCTTCGTCGCTGTCACTGGGTTCGATGATATCCCTGTCAGGGTTGAGATTATTGGCGGTGAATCGACGGTTCAAATCGCCGTTGGCGTTGTTCGCCGAGAAATTGTTGGCGGTGAAATTAAGCTCGTCCCCCCAGAGATCGTTCGCTGAGAAATTTGTGGGCGCCGGGATCTGCGACGGGGAGGGAGACGGCGTCGTGGAGGATGACGGCGACGGCGACGGCGACGGCGACGGCGACGGGTTCCCTGTCGCCTTGAAGGGCGTCAGCGTGGATTCGGCGTCCGTCTCCAGATGGCTCCCTCCGCCCCCGTCCGGCGACTCTTTTATGCTCGATAAAAGTTGCTTTTTTTGCCCCTGGGATTTCCGCCTGTTCATCTTGTTGTACGTCGTCTCCACGCGCCTCAAATTTCCGGAGACCGATCTCCGAACGGGGCGATCGCCGAGCGTGTTGGTCTGCGTGTTGTTGGTCGCGTTGTTGTTCGTGTTTCCGACGGTGGGCGACGGGGAGGGCGTAGGCGACGGAGAGGGCGAAGTCGACGGAGAGGGCGAAGGCGGGGGAAAATTGCTCCAGGACATGGCGTGTTCCGATCGCAGGATGGCAGAGCGCTGGAGAAAGACGTTAACAAATGGTAATGACACGCTCCAGCTATCCACGCGCGAAACTGCTGTGGGGGGAGCCGTCCTGCTTGCAGTTTTGAGTGAAGGGCGCGAAGCCGCTATAAGCCGCCGCGAGGCGGCGCGGCGTTCGCGCCCGCACACATCGCGGAACCACAGCTCATGACGCGCGACAGCATTGCAGTTCTCGGCGCGGGCGCCTGGGGCGTCGCGCTCGCCGATGTGGCCGCGCAGGGACGTGAGCGCGTGCCATTGTGGGCGCATGATCCGGCGCATGCGGCCGCGCTCGCGAAGGATCGGGAGAACCGCCGCCATCTGCCGGGCCTGCCACTCGCTCAGGCCGTTGTCCCGGTGAGCGATCTCGCCTGTATCGAGGGCGCGACGATCGTGCTGGCTGTCGTCCCGGCGCAGGCGATGCGCGACGTCGCGCGCGCGGCGCGGGCGCATCTCCCGGCGGGCGCGGCCTTCGTGATCTGCGCCAAGGGCATCGAGCGGGACCGGCGGCGCTTCATGAGCGAGGTCGTAGCCGAGGAACTGCCGCAGGCGCGTCCGGCCGTTCTGTCCGGACCGAGCTTCGCCGCCGACGTCTGCCGCGGCCTGCCGACCGCCGTGACTCTCGCGGCCGAAGACGAACCGCTGGCGCAGCGGCTCTGCGAGGCGCTGTCGACCAAGAGCTTCCGCCTGTATCGCTCGACCGATCTTCTCGGCGTCGAGATCGGCGGGGCCGCCAAGAACGTCTTCGCCATCGCTGCGGGCATGGCGGCGGGCCGCCGGCTCGGCGCAAGCGCGCAGGCGGCGCTGATCGCTCGCAGCTTCGCGGAGCTGATGCGTCTCGGCCGCGCGCTGGGCGCGCGAAGCGAGACGCTGATGGGCCTGTCCGGCCTCGGCGATCTCGTCCTCACCTGCGGCTCGGCGCAGTCGCGCAATTTCGCCTTCGGCCAGGCGCTGGGGCAGGGGGTTTCGGTGAAGGATGCGTCCGGCGGCAAGCTGACCGAGGGCGCCTTCACGGCGCGTGTGCTCGTCGAAATGGCGAAAGCCGCTGGCGTGGAGATGCCGATCGCCGAAGCGGTCGACGCCATTCTCGCCTCGCGCCTGAGCGTCGACGCCGCCATCGAGGCGCTGCTGATGCGGCCGCTGAAAGCGGAAGGCTGATCAGCTCTTGCCGGCGTAGAGATCGGCGCGGGCGTCCAGCGCTTCGCGGATTTTCCTGGCGAGCTGCACGAGCGTGAAGGGCTTGGTCAGCAGATTGACGTCCGGGTCGAGAATGCCGTTGCGCACGATCGCGTGCTTCGAGTAGCCGGTGATGAACAGGACATGCAGCGCATGCCGGCGAAACACTGCCTCGCGCGCCAGCCTCGCGCCGTCCATCTCCGGCATGATCACGTCGGTGATCATCAGCGCGATATCGGCGCGATCGCGAATGATCCGGATCGCCTCTCGCCCGCTCGCCGCCTCGATCACCGTGTAGCCGAGTTCGCGCACGCCCTGCGCGGTGACGCGCCGCGCGGTGTCATCGTCCTCGACGAGGAGAATGACCTCCTCCGGCTTGCCATGCGGGAAATCGTCCTGCCTGGGCGCAGGCGGCGGCGGCGGGACCTCTTCGCCCTCTTCGACGTAGCGTGGAAGATAGAGCTTCACAGAGGCGCCATGGCCGAGCTCGGAATAGATTTTGATGTGGCCGCCCGATTGCCGCACGAAGCCATGGACCTGTGACAGGCCGAGCCCGGTGCCCTTGCCGATGGGCTTGGTCGTGAAGAAGGGATCGAAGGCCTTGCTCAGCACCTCGGGCGACATGCCGTGGCCCGTGTCCGAGACGCAGATGACGACATATTCCCCCGGACGCGCGTCGGGATTGTCGTCCGCATAAGCCTCGTCGAGTTCGGCGTTGCCGGTTTCGATGGTCAGGCGCCCGCCTTCGGGCATGGCGTCGCGGGCGTTGACCGCCAGATTGACGATCGCGCTTTCCAGTTCGTTGGGATCAACCTTCACCGGCCAGAGATCCCTGGCCAGGACGGTGGCGAGCTCGATGCGCGCGCCCAGCGTCCGGTGCAGGATCGCCGACATGCCGTTGACGAGCTCATTGGCGTCGAGCGGGGTCGGGTTGAGCGGCTGGATGCGGGAAAAGGCGAGCAGGCGACGCACCAGACCGGCGGCGCGATCGGCGCCGTCCATCGCCGAGGAGATGAGCTGATCGACGCCGTCCTCGCGGCGGGCCAGCTTGCGTCGCATGATGTTGAGGCTCGCGACGATCACGCCGAGCATGTTGTTGAAGTCATGCGCGATGCCGCCGGCGAGCTGGCCGAGCGCCTCGAGCTTTTGCGATTGCCGGAGCTGCGCCTCCACGGCGCTGCGCTTGGTCGACTCCTCGATCAGCTCATTATAGGCGAGGCGCAGGGAGTCGCTCGACTTGCGCAGCGCGTTGAACTGCCGGTGCGCCATCAGAACAGAGAAGATCGCCACGCCGCCCAGCAGCACGATCATGACGGCGACGGCCATCTGCAGGGCGTCGGACGCCTGCGACATGCGGTCGTCGCGGATCCGGTAAAGCTCCTCCTCGCCGCCGATCATTTCGGCGATCAGGCTTTCGATCTGATCCATCAGGACCTTGCCGCGCCCGCTTCGCACGAGGTTCCCGGCTTCGTCGAAACGCTCCGCCTTCATCAGCGCGAGCTTCTCGTTCAGCAGATCCAGACGGTCCTTCAGCAAAGGCCGCAATTTCTGGAGCCGCGCCAACTGGTCGGAATTGTCGGAGACGAGTTTTTCGAGTTCCGCGACGCTGTCATCGACAGCCGAGGGCCAGTTCGTTCGGCTGAGATAGCCGGCGTCGTGCGTGATGAGATAGCCGCGCTCCTCGCTTTCCTCCCGGCGGATCGCGCCGTCGAGGCGATAAAGCGTCTTTTCGACTTCGAGGGTGTGGCGCAGCATGGCGCCCACTTCGCGCCGGTAATTTTCCGTGCGCGCGGTCACGACGCCCGCCGTTGCAAGAATCGCGAAGGCGACGATCAGGCTGACCGTCTCGAACGACAGAAATTGACGCGGCGCAGTCATGCGCGATCCCAGGGAGCCGATCGGGCGATATTAAGCGTAAGCGCCCGGAAAGCCAGCGTCGCCGGGCCGGCGAAAGCGGGCGCCCCTTGCGGGCGTCCGCCTGCCGGACGGCTGACGCCGAAAGGTCAGGGAACCTCCCGCACGGCGCCGCGCGCGGCGCTCGTCGTCATGGCCGCGTAGGCGCGCAGCGCCGCGGAGACCTTGCGCTGGCGCGGGCTCGCGGGCTGGAATCCCTTCGCCTCCAGAACCGCCCGGCGCGCGGAAAGTTCGGTCTCGCTCACGGCCAGGGTGATCTTGCGGTTGGGAATGTCGATCTCGATCGGATCGCCGTCCTGCACCAGCGCGATCGTCCCGCCCTCGGCGGCCTCCGGCGACACATGGCCGATGGAGAGGCCCGAGGTTCCGCCCGAGAAGCGCCCGTCGGTGATCAGCGCGCAGGCCTTTCCCAGCCCCTTCGATTTCAGATAGCTGGTCGGGTAGAGCATTTCCTGCATGCCGGGGCCGCCGCGCGGCCCCTCGTAGCGGATCACCACCACGTCGCCTTCCTTCACCGCGCCGGTCAGAATGCCGGAGACGGCCGCGTCCTGACTCTCGAACACGCGTGCGGGGCCGGAGAAGGTCAGGTTCGTCTCGTCGACGCCCGCCGTCTTCACGATGCAGCCGTCCTGCGCGAGATTGCCGAAGAGCACGGCGAGGCCGCCGTCCTTCGAGAAGGCGTGGGCGGCGTCGCGGATGGCGCCTTTGGCCCGGTCGGCGTCGAGCGTGTCGTAGCGGCGGTTCTGGCTGAAGGCCTCCTGCGTCGGAACGCCGCCAGGCGAGGCGCGGAAGAAGGTCTTGGCCGTCTCGCTGGCGGTCACGCCGACGTCCCAGCGGTCGATGGCGTCGGCGAGCGTGGCGCTGTGGACCGTGAGCCGGTCGCCATGCAGCAGGCCGGCGCGATGCAACTCGCCGAGAATGGAGATGACGCCGCCGGCGCGATGCACGTCCTCCATGTGCACGTCCGGCACGGAGGGCGCGACCTTGCAGAGCACCGGCACCCGCCGCGACATGCGGTCGATGTCGGCCATGGTGAAGTTCACCTCAGCCTCGTGAGCGGCGGCGAGGAGGTGCAGCACGGTGTTGGTCGACCCGCCCATGGCGATGTCGAGCGCAATGGCGTTTTCGAACGCCTCGAACGTCGCGATCGAGCGCGGCAGCACGCTGGCGTCGTCCTGCTCGTAATAGCGGCGGGCGAGATCGACGATCAGATGCCCGGCCTCGACGAAGAGACGGCGGCGATCGGCGTGGGTGGCGACGATCGTGCCGTTGCCCGGCAGGGACAGGCCGAGCGCCTCGGTGAGGCAGTTCATGCTGTTGGCCGTGAACATGCCCGAGCAGGAGCCGCAGGTCGGGCAGGCCGAGCGCTCGATGGCCTGAACGTCGCTGTCGGCAACCTTCTCGTCGGCGCCGGCGATGATGGCGTCCACGAGGTCGAGCGCATGCTCCTTGCCCGCGAGCACGACCTTGCCGGCCTCCATCGGCCCGCCCGAGACGAAGACGGCCGGGATGTTGAGCCGCAGCGCCGCCATCAGCATGCCGGGGGTGATCTTGTCGCAATTGGAGATGCAGACCATCGCGTCGGCGCAATGGGCGTTGACCATATATTCCACGCTATCCGCGATGATCTCCCGCGAGGGCAGGGAATAGAGCATCCCATCATGGCCCATGGCGATGCCGTCGTCGACCGCGATGGTGTTGAATTCCTTGGCGATCCCGCCCGCCTTCTCGATCTCGCGGGCCACGAGCTGGCCGAGATCCTTGAGGTGCACGTGGCCGGGCACGAACTGGGTGAAGCTGTTGACGACGGCGATGATCGGCTTGCCGAAGTCCTCGTCCTTCATGCCCGTGGCGCGCCAGAGGCCGCGCGCGCCCGCCATGTTGCGGCCGTGGGTGGTTGTGCGAGAGCGATAGGGAGGCATGGCGAAAACTTTCCGCTGCGAGGAATTTTGCCTTTGGCGATAGCCCAGCCCGCGCGCCCCCGCAACCTCCATTGCGGGCGCCGGGCGTCATTGGCCGGGGGCCGGGGAGGGGATATAATGCCGGACATGACCGTGCGCCCGAAAGACCGCATGACCGTCGAGGAATATCTCGTCTGGTGCGAAGCCCAGAGGGGACGCTACGAACTTGTCGACGGCGTGGTCTACGCGCAGGCCGCAGAGCGGGCGGCGCATGCGAAGCTGAAACTGGCTGTCGCCATCGCCTTGACGAAAGCCGTTCGGGCGGGCGGCTTGCCCTGCCATGTGCTCCCGGACGGGATGGCCGTCCGGGTCGATGCGCGCACCGTGTTCGAGCCCGACGCGCTCGTCTACTGCGGGCCCGAATTGCCGCCGGACGCGCTTCTGGTCGATCATCCCGTCGTCGTCGTTGAGGTGATCTCGCCCTCTACCGGCCGCTACGACAATACGCACAAATTCATCGGCTATTTCGCGCTGCCGAGCATACGGCATTACCTCGCCGTCGATCCCGACGAGCGCGTTGTGGTGCATCACGAGCGCCGGGAGGATGGCGTCATCGTGAGCCTCATCCTGAAGGATGGCTCCGTGACCTTCGATCCGCCCGGCCTGACGCTGGCTCTTTCCGAGATTTACGCGTCCTGAAAACACAAGCCCGAAATGCGGCGGGACCACGCCGCGATTTCGGGCTTTGCGGGGCGGCCGCGGGGGCCGGGCGATCAGGCAGCCTTGCGGGCGGCGGCCTCGGGGAGGATTTCATTCAGGCAGGCGGAGATCGAGTCGACGGAGACGAAGCTCTGGCGGCGGAGCATCTGAACGGGGAATTCGACGTCGAAGGCTTCCTCTATGGCGAGCATGGTGCGGATGGCGGCGAAGGGGGTGAGGCCGGCCTCATAGAGATCGGCGCTGTCGGTTAATGTCTCGATCGGGGTGTGCAGGCGGCCGTTTTCTTGCAACAGACGGCGGATGGTCTCAATCATCGGTTTCAACTCCAAAGGCGCGCGCGGGCAGTTGATGCGCGGACCGGGGCTTACGCTCGAAGTGATGGTCGCGATTGTGTGGGCCAATCGTGAATATCATGAAAAGAAAATGGGGCGCCCCGGCTGAACCGAAAATGAATTGGCGGGGCGATTTCACCTTTTTCGTGTATGCTACGGTTAACGGAACGTTGACGCCGCGGACGCAATATTGCCAGCCTCGCGCGCGTTGCATTGGGCTCGACACATGAAATCAATCGCCTCCCTCGCGCTGGTGGCCCTGCTCGGACTGGCGCCGGCCGGCGCGGCGGCGCAGGAGGGCGAGGCGCCCGGATTGCAGGACGACCCGGACGGCGGCCATTTCCTGTTCATCCCCGGCATCGGCAGGATCCCGCTGCCGCCGGGCGGGCGGAGCCTTCAGCCCGACGATCCGGACGAGCATTTCGTCCCGCCGCGCCTTGGCCCCAAGGCCGCCAAGCCTCCGCCCGACCCGCCCCTTGGCCCGGAGGAGCGGGAGGCCCGCGACATGGCCCGCCTTTTCGAACGCCTCGCGGGCGCCGAGGATGAGCGCGAGGCGCAGGGCGCCGCGAGCGCCATCCTGCGCCGCTGGTCGCAATCGGGCTCCGACACGATCGATCTGCTGGCGGAGCGCGCGCGGGCCGCCGAGACGGCGGGCGCGCCGACGCTCGCCAAAGCGTTGCTGGACTACATTGTCGCCCTATCTCCCCAATGGCCCGAAGGCTTCGTGCGCCGCGCGCGCGTCGAGGCTTCAGAGGGCGACGTCGCGGGCGCGCTGGCGGACCTGGAGACGGCGGCGCGGATGGAGCCGAAACGCTTCGACGCGCTGGAGGCGCTGGGGACCCTCGCCGAAAAGGCGGGGGATAAGAAGCGCGCCCTCGACGCCTGGCGCAAGGCGCTCGACATCTATCCCCGCGACGGCGCGCTCGCGGGCAATGTCGAGCGCCTGCGTCTGGAGCTGGAAGGCCAGCCGATCTAGGGTCGGTTTTGAACGCTGATCGTCATCCCAAGGGGGAGCGCCGCTTCTTTTGGAAACGCCGAAAGGGAAACCAGTGACCGACGACGTGAAGCAGCTTCCGGCGGAGGCGATGGCGCAGCTTTTCACCGCCGCGCGCACGCACAATGGGTGGCAGGACCGGGAGGTCCCGGACGCGCTGCTCGAACGGGCGGTCGATTACGCCAAATGGGGGCCGACCAGCGCCAATTGCTCGCCCATGCGCATTCTGTTCGTGCGCTCGCCCGAAGCCAAGGCGCGGCTCGCGCCGGCGCTGTCGGCGGGCAATCTCAAGAAGACCATGGCCGCGCCCGCGACCGCCATCATCGGCTACGACCTCGATTTCCCGGACCTGCTGCCGCAGCTCTATCCGGCGACGGACGCGCGCTCCTGGTTCGTCGGCAACGACGCGCTGATCGAGGAGACGGCCTTTCGCAACGGCACGTTGCAGGGGGCCTATTTCATTCTCGCCCTGCGAGCCGTGGGTCTGGACGCCGGGCCGATGAGCGGCTTCGACAAAGCGAAGGTGGACGCGGAGTTTTTCAGGGGCTCGCGCATCAGGTCCAATTTTCTTATCAACATCGGCTATGGCGACCCGGTCCAGCTCTATTCCCGCGGGCCGCGGCTGGCCTTCGAGGACATGGCGAAGATCCTGTGAGGCTTTCATGACGCTGCGAATCATTCCCGAGCGCTACCTTCCACATGTTCAGGGCGCGCTTCGTATTGTGACGGCCCTGCTTTTTTTGCAGCACGGAACCGCGAAGCTCTTCGGCGTCCCGCATGTCGATATGTTCAACAACATGAAACTGCTGTCGCTTCTCGGCGTCGGCGGCGTGATCGAGCTTGTGGGCGGGCTTCTGCTGCTCGTTGGCCTGTTCACGCGGCCAGTCGCCTTCCTGCTGTCGGGCGAGATGGCCGTCGCCTACTTCGGTTTCCACGCTTTCCAGAACGTCTGGCCGCTTCTCAACAAGGGCGAACTCGCCGCGCTCTACTGCTTCGTGTTTCTGTTTTTTTCCGTCGCCGGACCCGGCCGGTTCGCGATCGAGAGAAGGTAAGGCCTCATGTTGCGTCGCACCCTCTACTCTGTCGCGAAGCTCGGCCACGACCTGTCTATTGACAATAAGGGCGCGCGACCTATTCCCTTGCTTGCATGACCGAGACCGCCGTCACGACCAAGCGTCGCTCCCACGCCATGACGCTGCCCAATATTCTCACCTATGGGCGGTGCGTGGCCGTGCCGGTCGTGGCTGGCCTGCTGATCGAGTCCAACGAAGACTGGGCGCGCTGGACGGCGCTCGGCGTCTATACGGCGGCGGCGGTCACGGATTTTCTCGACGGCTATCTGGCGCGCGCCTGGCAGCAGCAGTCGCCGATCGGACGCATGCTCGATCCGATCGCGGACAAGCTGCTCGTCGCCGCGACGATTCTCGCGGTCGTCGCGAACCAGACGCTCGCCGGCTGGACGCTCTGGGCCGCCATCATCATCCTGTGCCGGGAAATCCTCGTCTCCGGATTGCGCGAATATCTGGCCGAGCTGAAGGTGCGACTGCCCGTCTCGACCATCGCGAAATGGAAGACGGCGTTTCAGCTCGTCGCGCTCGGCTTTTTCATCGCCGGCCCGGCGGGCGAGGCCGTGATGCCCGGCGCGGTGAAGATCGGCTCGGCGATGCTCTGGGTCGCGGCGGTGCTCACGCTCTACACCGGCGCCGACTACTTGCAGGCGGCGTTCCGGCACTTCGGGGAAGATCAGAGGTCATGAAGGCGGTCTATTTCGCCTGGGTTCGCGAGCGGGTCGGCGTCTCCGAGGAGGAGATTGATCCGCCGCGCGAGATCGAGACCGTGCGCCAGCTCGTCGATTGGCTCGCCGCGCGCGGGGACGGCTACGCCGCCGCCTTCGCCAATCCAAAGACGGTTCGCGCCGCCATCGACAAGACCCACGCCGCGCCGGACGCGCCCATCGCCGCCGCGCGCGAGATCGCCTTTTTCCCGCCGATGACCGGCGGATGATCGCCGATCCAACCATCCGCGTGCAGGCGTCGGATTTCGACCCGGCGGCGGAGGAAGCCCTGCTCACGAAGGGGCGCCGCGACGTGGGGGCGGTCGTATCCTTCACGGGTCTCTGCCGTGACGAGGACGGCTCTCTCCACGCGCTCGAACTGGAACATTATCCCGGCATGGCCGAGGAAGAGATCGGCCGGGTCGCGCGCGAGGCGCTCTCCCGCTGGCCGCTCGTCGGGCTGACGGTGATCCACCGCCATGGCCTCATCCGCCCCGGCGAGCGCATCGTGCTGGTCGTCGCGGCCGCCCGCCATCGCGGCGAAGCCTTCGCGGCGGCCGAATTTCTCATGGATTATCTGAAGACCCGCGCGCCCTTCTGGAAGAAGGAGCGCCGCGCCGACGGCTTGGCGGGCGGCTGGGTCGAGGCCAAGGACGCCGACGACGCCGCGGCGGCGCGCTGGGAAACGCGCGAAAGATAAGCAACCGCTCCGCTTGCCTATAGCCACGGCTGATACGAAGAATCCGGCACGCAGTCGCGAAAGGGAAGCGCAGCTCGGGCTCGCGATCTCAAAACGTCGCATGTCCCTGTGCTCCTGCCGGCGAAGTTTCTCAGGCAAGCGCATGAATAAGATTGTCGATTATTGCCCTCCGGCCGGAGGCGTCGCTCAGGCGCCGATTCCGTTGCGGACGGAACAGGGCGCGCAACTCTCGGAGAATTTCGCCCGCGCGCAGCAACTCGGGCAGATCGGCTGGTGGCGGCTCGACACCCGGCGCAATGTTCTGACCTGGTCCGACGAAAATTACCGCATCTTCGGCAAGCGGCCGGGCGAGCCGCAGACCTATCAGACCTTTCTGGAGACCGTGCATCCCGAGGATCGCGACCTCGTGCATGAGCGCTGGAGCGCCGCCCTGCGCGGGGCGAACTATGACATCGAGCATCGCATCCTCGCTGGCGGCGAGGTGAAGTGGGTCCGGGAAAAGGCCATTCTGGAATTCGATCCTGATGGCGCTCTGCTCGGCGGTTTCGGGATCACGCAGGACATCACCGAGCGCAAGGCGGTCGAACATGCGCTGAAATGGAATGTGCGCCGCAACGAGCTCCTGACGAAAACGGCGGCGCGGCTGCTGGAGGCCAGCGACGTGCAGGGCGTCGTCGACGAGCTGTGTTCGGAGGTGATGAGCTTTCTGGAGTGCGACGTCTTCTTCAATTTCCTCGCGGAGGAGGGCGGGCAGCGGCTGCGGCTCAACGCTTGCGCGGGCATTTCAGAGGCTGCGGCGGCGGAGATCGAATGGCTCGATTTCGGGGTCGCCGTCTGCGGCTGCGTCGCGCGCGACCGTGAGCGCATCATTGTCAGGGACATTTCATGCCATGAGGACGAGCGCACGACGCTGATCCGGTCTTACGGGATCGAGGCCTATTGCTGTCATCCGCTGACGTCGCAGGGCAGGCTGATCGGGACATTGTCGTTCGGGGCGAAATCGCGGCCCTCCTTCACCGCGGAGGAAGTCGAGGTCATGCAGGCGGTGAGCAATCTCGTCTCGATGGCGATGGCGCGCCTCAAGATGGAGCAGGTGTTGCGCGACGCCGACAGGCGAAAGGACGTCTTCCTGGCCACGCTCGCGCATGAACTGCGCAACCCGCTGGCGCCCATTCGCAGCGGTCTCGAAATCCTGAGGATCAGGGGCGGCTACGGGCCCGGCGCGCAGCGCATCGGGGACATCATGGCGCGGCAGGTCGATCACATCGTCCGGCTGGTCGACGATCTAATGGAAGTCTCACGCATTCGAAGCGGCAAGATCACGCTCCGCCTGGAGAGGGTCGATCTGACGGCGGTGGTGCGGCAGGCCGTCGAAGCGAGCCAGCAGCTTCTGGACGCCAATGGCGTGACGGTGACAGTGGCGGAGTCCGGGGAGCCCCTGTTCGTGGAAGGGGATCGCGTGCGGCTGGCGCAGGTCGTCGGCAATCTTCTCAACAACGCCGTGAAATACACCGAGGCCGGCGGCCGGGTCGACATCGCGGCCCTGCGCTCCGGCGACTGGGCGACGGTGAGCGTCTCCGACACGGGGGTCGGCATTCCCAAAGACATGCTCCCTCGCGTTTTCGACCTCTTCGCCCAGGTCGACCGCTCGCTGGGCCGGGCGCAGGGCGGGCTGGGCATCGGGCTCGCGCTGGTGCGCAATCTCGTGGCGCTGCATGGCGGCGACGTCGAGGCGCAGAGCGAGGGGCCGGGGCGGGGGTCGCGCTTCGTGGTGCGCCTGCCTCTGGCGCAGCAGGCCGCCCCCGAAAGCGCCTCGGCTTCAGGCGCGCCCGCGACGGAGCCAAGGGCGCGCCGCGTGCTGGTCATCGACGACAATGCGGACGCCGCCGTCAGCATGTCGATGCTGCTCGAAACCATGGGCCTCGACACGCGCGTCGCGGGCGACGGCGCGCGCGGCGTCGAGATGTTCGAGGAGTTCGGGCCGGAGCTGGTCTTTCTCGACCTTGGCATGCCCGGCATGGACGGCTTCGAGACCGCGCGCCGCCTGCGCGCGACGCCGCATGGCCAGGCCGCGACCATTGTGGCGCTGACCGGATGGGGCGGCGAGGACACGCGCGCGCGGACACGGGAGGCGGGTTTCGATCTGCATCTGACCAAGCCGGCGTCGCTCGAGGACGTCGGCAAGGTCCTGTCTTTCGGTCGCGCCTGCTAGAGCGTTTCCCGGTCTGACTGAAATCAGACCGGGGCTCCAGCCTTATGTCTTATCGCGCTTTCTTGCGCCGAACCGCTTTCCCCTTCGGCGGCAGGCGCTCTAGATCAACTGGGCCGGCGCGATGAGCGACACGAGCCAGGCGTGCAGGGCGCCCATGGACACGGTGAGGAACAGCGCCACCAGCGTGAAGACGTCCAGATTGTCCTTTGGCACCCGCATCATGCGGTTCAGGCCAAGGGAAAACACATAGACGCCGTAAAACCCCAGCACATCCAGAAACCGCAGTCCCGGGACGAGGCCGAAGGCGGCGGCCAGCCAGGCGGGGGTGTAGGAATAGGCGGCGAGCGTGAGCGCCCGGCGGTCGTCGCTCTTGCCGTCGAACCAGGGCGCGGCCATGGAAATGACGAAGGCCACCAGGAACAGGGCGGGCAGGCTCAGGGCATATTGCACGAGCGCCCGAAACAGGCCCGCCGCGAACGTCGGATGCAGCCCCCGCGAGCCGAACAGCCAGGAGCCCAGAAAGCTCGCCAGAGGCGGTATGGCCGCGAGAATCCCGATATACCGGCGGTAGAGGTCGGACGGGGAGAGCCGCTCGGTTTCGATGACCTCCCATTCCTTCTGGGGCGAAAGGATCAGGCCTTTGACCCTGGAGATCATATCCTTCAAATCCTTCATGGCGTCCTTCCGGTGCATGGGAGTGACATGGGGTCCGCGCCGCGACCGACAGAGGGGACTTGGCGCTTGCCCACGGCGTCCTTACATGCGAGGGAATGCGCAGGCCAGCAGCGGCCCCGCTGTCGAAGCCCGACGATACGTCTAACGCGATAGGCTGCATGAGAAAACTGGCAGAATACTTCTGGCCCGTCGTCGGGCTCGCCGCAGTGGTCGGCTCTTTCTACCTGCTCTATCACGAGTTTCAGGGGGAATCGGTCGGGACGGAAGTCTGGGCCTATCTGAAGGCGATCCCGCCGTCGGATTACTTTTTCGCAGGGCTGTCCACGCTCGTCGCCTATGCGGCGCTGGCGTGGTACGACCGCATCGCGCTGTTGCATCTGGGGGTGAAGCACATCTCCTGGATGTTCATCTCGATGTGCTCCTTCACCACCTACGCGCTGTCCCACAATATCGGGGCGAGCGTCTTTTCCGGCGCGATGGTGCGGTATCGCGCCTATTCCACCAAGGGGCTGACGGCGACGCAGGTCGCCGCGCTGGTGGTGCTCTGCTCCTATACCTTCGCGTTCGGCAATGTCGTGCTGGGCGGGCTCCTGCTCACCTACGACCCGACGATGATGCAGCGCCTGTCCGGCTTCCTGCCGGATGTTTTCACCCATCCGCACACGGCGCGCACGGTGGGGCTTCTGTGTCTGGGTTTCGTGGGGCTCTACATCGCGGGCTCGCTGATGCATTTCCGGCCGTTCCGCTTCGGCCGCTTCGAGATCCTCTATCCGCGCCCGGACATCATGGTGCGCCAGCTCTTCGCGGCGCCGCTGGAGCTCATCGGCGCGGCGGGCATCATCTACTTCGCGCTGCCGGAGCAGGGAAATCCCGGCTACGTCGTCGTTCTCGGAGCCTTCCTGCTGTCCTTCTCGGCGGCGCTGGTGTCGCACGCGCCGGGAGGACTCGGCGTGTTCGAGCTGGTCTTCCTCAATCTGATGCCCGACGTGCCGCGGCTTCAGGTGCTGGCGGCGCTCCTCGTCTGGCGCCTGTTCTATCTGATCATCCCGCTGCTGGCGGCGCTCGTGGTGGTCGCGCTCTTCGAGCGCCGAAAGCTCGTCGAGAAGCTGCGCGGCGTCGTTCACAGCGAAGCAGAAGGACCGCCGCCCGCGTGATCGCCGATCGCGGTCATGGCGGCCTGACGAGTTGATCCCTCCCCCTTGGGGGAGGGCGTCGCCGCGAAGCGGGGCGCCGTCTGAACGCGGGCGTCTGTCTGATTTACATCCGATATTGCTGAAGGCGGGTGGTGCGCAGACCAGCGAGCCCATGCTGGTCGATCGACATTTGCCAGCTCAGGAATTCGTCGACGGTCAGCGTGTAGCGGGTGCAGGCTTCGTCGAGCGAGAGAAGCCCGCCGCGCACGGCGGCGACGACCTCGGCTTTGCGGCGGATGACCCAACGCTTCGTCGTGGGAGGGGGAAGGTCCGCGATGGTCAGCGGGCTGCCGTCCGGCCCGATCACATATTTGACACGCGGGCGATGCGTCTCGCTCATTGATTGAACTCACAAACTCTACGACCACACTGTGGCGACGTTATAGCGCAAGCCCTTTTAAAATTTGCCTAAACGCGTCTCGCGACTGGACAATCGGAATTAAACCAAATTTTACAAAAACGCGTCCGTCGTCCCGTTTTCGACCATAATCGGGGAGGATCGCGGCAAGACCGGCGCTATTTCGGCACACACGCCCGATTTGGGCGTGGCCAGTCGTTAACGGCGATCCCTAAAAGCGGGTCGTGAGGTTGGTGAGCCATTCCGGCGACGCCGTCACCAGCGCGGCTTCGACCGACTTGTCGGCGCCGCTGACGATGAGCAGGCCGAGCGCCAGGAAGACAAGCCCCATGCCCTGCTTCAGCCGCTTGCCGGCGGACAGGAGGGACTCGCGCCAGCGCGTGAACGCCTTTCGCGACGCCAGGCCGAGCAGAATCAGCGGCGCGGCGGCGCCGAGGCCGAAGACCCCCATTGTGGCGGCGACCGCCGCGAGGTCGTCGCCCCGCGACGCCAGCAGCGAGGCGGCGCCCAGAGTGGGGCCGACACAGGGGCTCCAGATGGCGCCGAGCAGCAGGCCCACGCCGAACTGGCCGAACAATCCGGCAGAGGCGGGCCCGCCGCCAAAGAAGCTGTTGAGCCGGTCGCTCAGCGGCCCGGCCGCCGCCGTCACGCGCGCCTGAAGGCCGGGGATCAGCAGGATCACGCCGAGCACGACCATGATCGCGGCGCCGCCGAGGCGAAACGCGCCGTCGTCGAGGCCGATCGAGAAGCCGAGCGTCGCCACGAAAAGCCCGATGACGACGAAGGACAGGGCCACCCCGCAAGCGAGCAGGACCGGCGCCCATCGGTGCTCCACCGCCGCCGCGCCGAGCACGAGCGGCAGCAGGGGCAGGACACAGGGAGAGAGCGCCGACAGAATGCCGGCGACGAATGCGAGGCCGAGCGTCGCGGCGCCCATTACAGCGCCTTGTCCAGAAGGTCGGCGATGGCTTTCGGATTGGTCTCGCCCAGGGAGCGGCCGACTTCCTTGTCGCCCTTGAAGACGATGATCGTGCTCTGCCGGTTGGCTTTCAGCGCCTTGAGCGCCTCCTTCTGGCTGTCGAAATCCACCCGGAACGCTTCCACCCCCGCGAATTTCGGATCGGCTTCGAGCTTCTGCACGATCGGCTCCTGCGCCCGGCAGGTGGGGCACCATGGCGCATAGACATGGACGATGACCGATTTGCCCGCGCCCTGCGCCGCCGCGAAAGCCTCGGGAGAGAAGGGTTTCTCCGCCGCGGCCGCGGCTGTGAGCGAGACGAGACAGGCGAGGGCGGCGAGAACTCCGCGGCGCGACAGCATGAGAGGCTCCTTTCGACGTAGCGATGCATTAGGTTAGATCGAACTTCGAAGCGGTTCTTGCAAGGTTGGTCGAACGTCATGCGGCAGTGTGTTGGGGTGCTTCTCGCGGGCGGGCTGGCGCGGCGCATGGGCGGCGGCGACAAGCCGCTGCGCGAGATCGGCGGCCGCCCGCTTCTGGCCTTCGCCATCGAGCGCCTCGCGCCACAATGCGCCGGGCTGCTCCTGAACGCCAATGGCGATCCCTCCCGCTTCGCCGCCTTCGGCCTGCCGGTCGTGGCCGACAGCGCGCCGGAGTCGCCCGGCCCGCTCGCGGGCGTTCTGGCGGGGATGGACGCGGCGGCGGCCCTTGGCGCGGAGGACATTGTCAGCGTTCCGGCGGACACGCCCTTCCTGCCGGCGGATCTGGTCGAGCGGCTCTCTGCGGCGCGGGAGCGGGCAGGGGCGGAGATCGCCGTCGCGGCCTCGGGCGATCGGGTTCATCACGCCGTGGCGTTGTGGCCGGTCGCCCTGCGCGAGGATTTGCGCCGCGCGCTGGCGGAGGAGGATTTGCGAAAGGTGTCCGGCTTCATCGCGCGCTGCCGAAACGTGACGGCAGAGTGGCCGATGGAGCCGTATGACCCGTTTTTCAACGTGAACAGGCCGGAGGATGTGACGCTGGCGGAGGCGATTGTCGGGGCTGGTTAAAGCCCCCACCCAGACCTGATGGCTCCCTCTCCCCGCAAACGGGGAGAGGGGATTTCGGCCAGCGCGTCACACGAATCCCGGATCAATGCCGACCTGCTTCTCCAGCCATTTCGGCGTCGGCAGCCCGGCGTTGCGCAGGAATTCCACATTGAACAGCTTCGAGGCGTAGCGCGCGCCGCCGTCGCACAGCACGGTCACGATGGTATGGCCGGGGCCGAGATCGCGGGCGAGGCGGATGGCGGCCGCCACATTGATCCCCGACGAGCCGCCAAGCAGCAGGCCCTCCTGCTCGGCCAGCGCAAAGACGATGTCCAGCGCCTCGCTGTCGGGGATGCGATAGGCGACGTCGATCGGCGCGCCTTCCAGATTGGCGGTGATGCGGCCCTGACCGATCCCCTCCGTGATGGAGGAGCCCTCGGCCTTCAACTCGCCGGACGTGAAATAGGAATAAAGCGCGGCGCCGAACGGATCGGCGAGGCCGATCCTGATCTTCGGATCGCGCGCCTTCAGCGCCATGCCGACGCCCGCGAGCGTCCCGCCCGTGCCGCAGGCGCAGACGAACCCGTCCACCTGTCCGCCCAGTGCGTCATAAATCTCCGGGCCGGTGGTGACGATGTGGGCCTCGCGATTGGCGACATTGTCGAACTGATTGGCCCAGACGGCGCCGGCCGGGTCTTCCCTCGCCAGGCGCTCGGCGAGGCGGCCGGACACCTTCACATAATTGTTGGGGTTGGCGTAGGGGACCGCCGGAACCTCGACGAGCTGCGCGCCCTGAAGGCGCAGCATGTCCTTCTTTTCCTGGCTTTGCGTCTCGGGGATCACGATGACGGTGCGAAAGCCCATCGCATTGGCGACGAGGGCGAGGCCAATGCCGGTGTTGCCCGCCGTGCCCTCGACGATGACGCCGCCGGGCTTCAGCGCGCCTTTGGCGATGGCGTCCTGAACGATGAAGAGGGCGGCGCGGTCCTTCACCGAGCCGCCGGGGTTCATGAACTCCGCCTTGCCGAGAATGCGGCAGCCCGTGGCTTTGGACGCGGCGCGCAATTCGATGAGCGGCGTGCGGCCAATGGCCTCGATGACGCTGGGGGCGATCGTCATGAAAACTGCTTCCTGATTCCCGTTGCGGCTGAGGCGCCTTTCCTAGCGCCCGTCCCGCTCAAAGGCAAAAGTCGCGCCGTGACGCGCCGTCGCCCCCGGCGCGAGGATGCGCATGGACGGCTTTTCGTAGAGATCGCCGTGGAAATCCACCGGATCGCCATATCCCGTCCAGGGCTCGATGCAGAGGTAGGGAGCCGGCGGCAGCGTCCAGAAACCGACATGGGGGAAGTCATCGAGCGTCACCTTCAGCCGCGCGCCGGCGCCAGTGTCATAGGTCAGGCTGCGGCTCGCGAGGTTCAGGAAGCACAGGGCGTCGCGCCGGAACATCTCCGGTTCGAGCGGCATGCGGTTTCCCTGGAGCGGCGTGTGCTTGGTCTCGCGCATGAACAGCCCGCCGGGGCCGATGACCGGAACATCCGGGTTTTCCGGCTTCTCGAAGACGATCGCATGTTCGGCCGCCGAACCCGCCAGCGGCCAGCGGAAGGCCGGATGCAGCCCGCAGGCGTAGGGCAGGGGCCGCGCATCGGTGTTGGTGACGAGCAGATTGTTCTCGAGCGCGCCCTTGCGCAGCCGGAACTCGACCTCGAAACGGAAGGCGAAGGGATAGAGCGCGCGGGCTTCGTCGTCGTCGCTCAGGACGAGCCGCAGATAGTCAGGGCGTCGCTCCGAGACGGCGAAAGCCTTCTTCCAGGCAAAGCCATGCAACGAAAGCGGATAGGTCTTTCCGTCCACCGTGGCCTGTCCGTCCCGCGTCCAGCCGACGACCGGGAACAGAACCGGCGCGGTCTGATCCCAGATCTTGGGGTCTTTAGCCCAGATCATATCCACGCCGTCCGCCCGCCATGCGGAGAGTTCAGCGCCAAAGGGGAGGATTTCGGCCGTATCGCCGTCGGCCTGAAGGAGAATCGAGTCGGTCATGACTGTTTCCCTACAACATGCGGTTGCGGATTTGGGGAAGACGCGGGGCATGGCGCCTCCGTGGCGCCTGACGTCAAACCCATCCGGCTACATTCCGGTTTCAGCGGCCATCGAGCGTTCCACAGAATTGTTGCAGGGCGTTCAAAGCGCGACTGAGCCTGAACCATGCATGATGCTGGCAGGCGAGCGCATCCCTGGCGATTTGAGATTCGGGGCGCGCGGGGTTAACACTCCTTGCGTCAGGGTCGCGCGCGCCGCCGTGTGAGCGCGACCGCCTCGGATCGCGCCAAGCGATTTCAAAACCATCCAAGTTGAGTATGGCCCACTCCGCCGCAGACCCGCGCCCCTTCCTCGGCGTCGAACATTCCATACTGGGCCGGCCCTGGCGGGCGCGGCTCGATGCGGCCGGGGAGGCCACGGCGCTGGCGCTCACGCAGGCCCATGGGCTCGACGATCTGCTCGCCCGCGTCCTCGCCGGGCGCGGGGTCGGGCTGACCGAGGCCGCGCGCTATCTCGATCCCACCCTTCGCGATCTCATGCCCGACCCCTCGACGCTCACCGCCATGGACGAGGCCGTCGCCCGCATGGCCCGCGCCATCGAGACCGGCGAGCAGATCGCCATTTTCGGAGACTACGACGTCGACGGCGCCTGTTCCTCGGCGCTGCTGATCGACTATTGGCGGGCCGCCGGAGCGCCCGAGCCGCTGCTGCACATCCCCGACCGCATCTTCGAGGGCTATGGCCCCAACGCCGACGCCATCCGCATGCTGGCCGGGAAGGGCGCCACTCTGCTGATCACCGTGGACTGCGGCACGGTCAGCCACGAGCCCTTTGCTGTCGCCCGTGAGCTCGGCCTCGACGTGATCGTTCTGGATCACCACCAGGCGCCGGAGACGCTGCCGGAGGCGGTGATCGTTAACCCCAACCGCCAGGACGATCTCTCCGGGCAGGGCGGGCTCTGCGCGGCCGGGGTCGTGTTTCTGGCGCTGGCGGGGCTCACCCGCCTGTTGCGGACGAAGGGCTTCTGGGGCGAGGCCCGGCCCGCGCCCGACCTTCTCGCCGAGCTCGACCTCGTCGCCCTCGCGACGGTCGCCGACGTCGCGCCGCTCAGGGGGCTCAACCGGGCCTTCGTCGCCAAGGGGCTCTCGGTCATGCGCAACCGCGCCCGGCCGGGGCTCGCGGCGTTGATGGACGCCGCCCGAATGGATGGGCCGCCGCGCGCCTGGCACCTCGGCTTCGCGCTCGGGCCGCGCATCAATGCGGGCGGCCGGATCGGCGACGCCGGGCTCGGCGCGCGGCTTCTCACCCTCTCGGACACGATCGAAGCCGCCCGCATCGCACGGGAGCTGGACCGGCTGAACGGGGACAGGCAGGCCATCGAGAAGCAGACGCTGGAGGAGGCGGTCGCCCGCGCCGAGGCTCTGTTCGCCCGCACAAATCGCCTGTCCTGTATCGTCGTCGACGGCGGCGACTGGCATCCAGGCGTTGTCGGCCTGATCGCCGCCCGTCTCAAGGAGCGCTTCAACCTCCCTGCATTCGCCATTGCTTTTAATGGAGAAACAGGTTCAGGCTCAGGTAGAAGTTTAAGTGGCGTCGACATCGGCCGGGCGGTGCGCCGCTGCGTCGACGAGGGGCTTGCGATCAAGGGCGGCGGCCACGCCATGGCGGCGGGCGTCACTGTTTCGCGCGAGCGCCTGCCGGACTTCGCAGCCTTCATGAATGACACGCTGGCGGAGCCCGTCGAAGCCGTCCGCGCGGCGGACGCGCTCGTGATCGACGCAGCGCTGTCGGCGCGGGGGGTCACGCTCGATCTCTTGCGGCGGGTGGAGAAGGCAGGCCCATTCGGGCAGGGTAATCCCGAGCCTGTCTTCGCCCTGCCGGAACAGCGGCTGACGGATGCGACGGTGGTTGGCGAAGCCCATATCCGCGTCCGTCTGCGCTCCGGGGACGGGGCCAGCGTCGACGCCATCGCGTTCCGCGCGGTCGGTTCGCCGCTGGGCGAGGCGCTGCTGCGGGGACGCGGCGAGAGGTTCCATGTCGCCGCCAGGCTGTCCGAAAACAGCTTCCGGGGAGTGGAGCGGGTCGAGACGCGGCTTGTCGACCTTGCCCGGGCGCCGTGACTGTTGCCTTCATGACACAGGGCCGAGGCAAACAGGCAGGCAAGCGCGTTAAGGTTGACGTCGCCTGAATTCCGCCAGATTGTCGCCGCCTTTCAGCCTCAGCCGGGCCGTGACGTTAACGGCGAGTTAGAGGTTCGGGGACATATTCGGAGCGTTCGCCAGTCGCGGCCGAGGCAGGGCCGCGCGCCCGGCTTCCGCCGGGGCGGATGTTTTCCGATAGCGGCCACCCGAACGTCGCCTTCGACAAGGACCGTTTCGATGCCTTTTGCCGCATGCCGGGAGCTTGAGCGCTTGTTGACTGTCTCTCGTATGCCGATGATTTTCCTTCGCAGACCGGTCGCCCTTCTATCTCTTGCGGCGCTCGCGGGCTGCTCGTCGACGGCTCCCGGCGCCCGTTCTCCCATCCTGGCGAGCCTCAGCCAGGTCGACGCCCGCTACGGCGTCCGGGCGAGCCCGCGCGTCGTGGCGGACGGCGAGGAGGTCCCCAAGGGCGGCGGCAATTACATGGTCGGCAAGCCCTACAAGATCGCCGGCCAGACCTACGTGCCGAATGAGAAGCCCTATTCGGTGGTGGGCTCGGCGTCCTGGTACGGGTCCGACTTCCATGGCCGGCGGACGGCCAATGGCGAGGTGTTCGACCGTCAGTCGATCTCGGCCGCGCATCCGACCATGCCGCTTCCGAGCTACGCCCGCGTCACCAATCTCAAGAACTCCCGCTCGATGGTCGTCCGGGTGAACGATCGCGGCCCCTACCATGGCGGCCGCGTCATGGACGTGTCGCAGCGCGTGGCCGAGGCGCTCGATTTCCGCTCGGCGGGGACAGCCAAAATCAAGGTCGAGTGGATTGGCCGCGCCAATCTCGCCGGCGACGACGACGCCATGCTGCTGGCCACGCTGCGCGACGACGGCGAGCCGGCCCAGCTCGACGCCGGAGCCCCGGTGATGGTGGCGGCGAAGCAGGAGCCCGTCCGCACGGCCTCCGCCGGTTCGGGCGGCGATTACATCGCGCCCGGCGCCGATCTGCCGTCGCGCGAGACGGAGATGACCGCCTATGCCGCGCCGGAGGCCACGGCGGCCGCGGGCGCCGACGCGACCATCGTTCCGGCCCCGGCCGAGCAGCTCGACGTCGAGGCGACCGGCTCGACGCAGACGGGCAAACCGGAGCGGCCGTCCAGGTCGTTCGCGGTCGTGCCGATGCCGCCGGTGCGACCGGCGTCGCTCGGGAGCGACGACTCGCCTGCGCCGAGGCCGCCCCAGCGGCACGGGTGAGCGGCGGGGCAGGGCGCGCGGGCGGCCTCCGAGAGGCTTGCGGCTCATTGCATTTTTAATTCTGCGGCGGCATTCTTCTGTTGCGTCGCCGTATCCGCGCGATCGCATGTCAGCGGAGCATGCGCCTTGTTCGACCTTATTCCCAGAAAAGCGATCGCCTTAACTGTCTTGTTCTTTACAGCCCTTCTCGCCGGCGCGGTCTCGGCGCAGCCATTTCAGACGAGCGCCCCGCATGCGATCCTGATCGACGCGGCCACCAATACGGTTCTCTTCGAAAAAGGCGCCGACGATCTGGCGACGCCCGCCTCGACGGTCAAGATCATGACCGCCGAGATCGTTTTTCGCGAGCTGGCCGAAGGCCGTCTGAAGCTGACCGACCAGTTTCCCGTGTCCGAATACGCCTGGCGCAACGGCGGCGCGCCGGCCGGCGGTTCGGCCATGTTCCTCAAGGTCAACAGCAGCGCCAGCGTCGAAGACCTGCTGCGCGGGCTTCTGATCGATTCCGGCAATGACGCGGCGCTGGTGCTGGCCGAGGGGCTGGCGGGCTCCGAGGAAGCTTTCGTCATACGCATGAACAAGCGCGGTGGCGAGCTGGGGCTCGTGAAGTCGCGCTTTGGAAATCCGTGGGGCAAGGCCGGCGACGACCAGAAGGTGACGGCGCGGGAGATGGCGAAGCTCGCCCTCCATGTCATCGAAACCTATCCTGACTATTATAAATATTTCGGCGAGAAGGAGTTCACCTGGAACAACATCCGCCAGCAGAACCGCAATCCGCTGCTCACCATGAGCATCGGAGCCGACGGGCTGAAGACCGGTAATATCGAGAAGGGCGACTTCGGCATCGTCGGCTCGGCGGTTCAGGACGGCCGCCGGCTGATCGTCGCGGTCTATGGCGCCAAGACGGCCAAGGAGCGCGCCGAGGAGGCGCGCAAGCTGCTGGCCTGGGGTTTCCGCAATTTCGAGGAGCGGGAGCTGTTCAAGGCCGGCGAGAGCGTCGGACCGGCGCAGATCTATGGCGGAACGCAGGGCTCGGTCGAGTTGCGCGCGGCGAAGGACGTGAAAGTGCTCCTGCCGCGCGGCGCGACCGAGCGGCTGGCCGGCAAGATCGTCTATGAGGGGCCGGTGATCGCCCCGGTGACCGAGGGGCAGAAAATCGGCCGGCTGGAAATCCGGCGCGGCGCCAGCGTCGTTCTGGAGCAGCCGCTCGAGGCGCGCGAGGCGGTCGACGAGGGGTCCCTCTCGCGGCGCGCTTTCGACGCCGTTTACGAGTATGCTGCTGCAAAAATCCACGAGAAGTTGTCGGCGAAGAAATGACGGGAGCCGGAAAAGGGCGGTTCATCACCTTCGAGGGCGGAGAGGGCGTCGGCAAATCGACGCAACTCGAACGCCTTGCCGCACATTTGCGGGCGCGCGGGCTCGAAGTGGTGACGACGCGCGAGCCGGGCGGCACGCCGAAGGCCGAGGCGCTTCGGAAAGTCTTGCTCGCCGGCCGCATCGCGCCGTTCGGGCCGCTCGCCGAGGCCGCGCTGTTCGGCGCGGCGCGCCTCGATCACGTGGAACGGCTCATCGCCCCGGCTCTGGCGCGCGGCGCCTTTGTTCTCTGCGACCGCTTCACCGACTCGACCCGGGCCTATCAGGGTGCGCGCGGCGGGGTGGAGCCGCAGACGCTGGCCTTGCTGGAGCAGGCCGCCGTCGGCGATCTGCGCCCGGACCTCACCTTCATTCTCGATCTGCCGCCGCGGGTGGGAATGGCCCGCGCGGCCGAGCGGCGCGTGGCGACGGGTCTGAAGGCGGATCGCTTCGAGTCCGAGGACGCCGCCTTTCACGAAGGGCTGCGCCGCGCCTTTCTCGACATCGCCGAGCAGCAGCCGGAGCGTTGCTGCGTCATTGACGCCGGCCAGCCGGTCGACGACGTCGCCCGCGCCATCCGCCAGCTCGTCGAGGCGCGTTTCCTCGACACGCAGGCCGCCGCGGCGCAATGAGCAAGGCTCCCGCGGGTCCGCCGGAAAGCGACCGTTTCGACGAGGTCCCGCATCCGCGCGAGACGCTCGCGCTCTTCGGCCATGCGGCGGCGGAGCGCGAACTGCTCGACGCCTATCGGCGCAACCGGCTCGCGCAGGCCTGGATCATCGGCGGCCCCGAGGGGATCGGCAAGGCCACGCTCGCCTGGCGGTTCGCCCGCTTCCTGCTCGCCCATCCCGACCCCTCGGCGCCGGACGCGCAGGCGGCTGATACGCTCGCCGTGCCGGAAAGCCACCCCGCCGCGCGGCGCGTCGCGACCATGGCGCTGGCCGACATCTTCCTCCTGCGGCGCGAGTGGAACGAGAAGACCAAGAAGCATTTCACCGAAATACGGGTCGACGACGTCCGCGAGATTACCCGCGCCTTTCATCAGGGCTCGGGCATGGGCGGTTGGCGCGTGGCCATCATCGACTCCGCTGACGACCTCAACCGCAGCGCCGCCAATGCGCTGCTGAAGCTGATCGAGGAGCCGCCGGAGCGGTCGCTGTTCCTGCTCGTGGCGCATCAGCCGGGCCGCATTCTGCCGACGATCCGCTCGCGCTGCCGCAAGCTCATGCTCGGCGCATTGACGCAGGAGGAGACGGTCGCCGCCGTCGAGGCGCTCGGGCCGCCGTGGAGCGAGCAGGGCGCCGACATCGCCGCCGCCGCCGCCCGCGCCGAGGGCTCGGTGCGCGAGACCCTGCGGCTGCTCGGCGGCGACGCCATGGCGTTCGACACAACTGTCGGGCGGCTGCTGCAAAGCCTGCCGCGCGTCGACTGGCTGGGCGTGCACATGCTCGCCGACCGACTGACCGGGCGCGACAACGAGGCTTCTTACGAGACGTTCATGCGCGCCCTTGAGCGGCATCTCGACGCCCGCGTGAAAACCCTGTCGCAGGGCGGCGCGCCGCCGGCGCGGCTGATCGGCTACGCCCGCGCCTGGGACGACATTCGCAGCCTTGCGCGCGAGACCGAGGTGTTCAATTTCGACAAGAAAGCGATGGTGCTGGGGGTGTTCGACCGGCTGGCCAAGGCGGAGGCCGCCTGACCCCCACCCCTCCTGTTGCGGCTCAACCCCCACCCCAACCCTCCCCCGTTTCACGGGAGAGGGAGCAGATTCGCGTCCGCCCCGAGAATGCCGACCGCGAGCGTCCCCTCTCCCGTGAAACGGGGGAGGGACAGGGAGGGGGTCACTCGGCTCCCTGCACAGCCTCTTCCAGCAGTTGCTGTAAAACCACCGGGTCGCGGGGGAAACCGGCGCGAATCCATTTCGCCTGAAGCGACTTCAGCACCGTCCCGAGCTGGCGGCCGGGCGTCACGCCGCGCGCGATGAGGTCGGCGCCCCGGATTGGAAAGACTGGCGCGGGCGTCTCGTCGAGATAGCGGAGAGCCTCCAGCCAGCGCGGATCGTCGGGCGAGGCGCCGCTTTCCGCGAAGGCGAGCGCCAGCGCGTCCGCGGCGGCGCGCGAGCCGGACAGAAACAGCATCTCGCGAAGATGGGAGACCGGCGGCGGCGCCTCGCGCCCGTGCAGCGGCGCCAGCGTCCGGGCGGCGGCGGCAAGGAGGGCGTGTTCGTCGTTCGACAGGCGCATGCGGATGCGCAGGCGATCGGCGTCCTCGACGGTGAGCACGGAAAATGCGGCGAGGCGCAGCAGGGCGTCGCCCTTTTGGCCCCGTGCGGCCTCGACGGCGGCGAGGCGCTCCAGCCGCGCCGGATAGCCCATGCCGAGCAGCACCTCGATGATCCCCGCCTGCGACATGACCCGCATGATCTCCGGCGCGCGGCGGGCGGGCAGCAGCTTGACGATCTCGGCGCGGATGCGCTCGCGCGACAGGCGCGAGAGATTGTCGCGCGCGAGGATCGCCTGATGCAGGCCCTCGGGGTCGAAGCCGCCTTCGCCATGCGAGGCGTTGAAGCGGAAGAAGCGCAGCACGCGCAGATAATCCTCGCGGATGCGCGTGGCCGCGTCGCCGATGAAGCGGATGCGCCGGGCGGCCAGATCCTCCAGCCCGCCCGTGTAATCGTGAAGCCTGCCGTCGGGCGTCAGCGACAGCGCGTTGACCGTGAAATCCCGGCGCCTGGCGTCCTGCTCGAAATCGCCGCCAAAGCGGACGATGGCGTAGCGGCCGTCGGTCTCGACGTCCTCGCGCAGCGTGGTCACCTCGAACGGCGTGCCGGCGACGACGATCGTCACCGTGCCGTGCTCAATCCCGGTCGGGACGCCCTTCAGCCCCGCCGCCCGCGCCGCCGCCAGCACGGCCTCGGGCAAAGCGGTGGTGGCGAGGTCGATCTCATGCGGCGGCAGGCCGAACAGCGCGTCGCGCACGGCGCCGCCGACGACACGGGTCTCGGCGCCGGTCTTCGCCAGAGCGGCGAAGAGCGTGGCGAGCCGGGGATCGTCCAGGAGACGCTCGGCTCCGCTCATCTGAAGGCGCCCGGCACGAGGCGGCCGTTTTCGACATGGGCCGGAACATAGGCGCCCTGTTCGCGCCAGGTGAAGGCGAGCGTCACCATGCCGGCGATGGCGCAGACCAGTCCCGCGATCGTCAGGGCGGTGACGACGCGCCCGTGCCAGAGCTCGGCGACGAAGGGCCAGCGCCGCTGCAAAAGCTGGAATGCGACATAGGCGACAAAGGGCGTGAGGAAGAGGAGGGCGGTTTCAAGAAATGCGCGCCACATGGGCGAAGGACTTTCGGGCGAGGGACTTGCAGGGGCAGGGACGTTCGAACATGCGTCTTCAAACGCCTATATACATGCTTTTCGCGCAGGCGGGCGCATCCGCGCAAAATGACGCTCCGCGTCCAATTCGAGGAAGAGCCGGAAACGATTGATTTTTCTCGCCGACAGGTTTAACCGCGACAGACTTCCCGCGCGTGCGACGGCCAGGCCGACGACCGTCCAGACTCGCGACGGCGGAAGCGTTTCCCGCGAAAACGGCGCGCCCTACGTGAAAAACGGTGCAATCGCGGGCGCCAGTCCCTATCTTCTCTCCAACCGTGGCAGATGGACCGTCCCGCGCTCATGAATTCGATCAACATCGCGCCTTCCGAAACCGCCGCCGCCGAACTGGCTGACCGCGCCCTCGACCACATCGGCCGCGCCCGCGCCGCCATCGGCGCCGTGATCTTCGGCCAGGACGAGGTCGTCGAGCAGGCGCTCGTCACCATTCTCGCCGGAGGCCATGGCCTGCTCGTCGGCGTGCCCGGCCTCGCCAAGACCAAGCTGGTCGAGACGCTGGGCAAGGCGCTGGGCCTGGCCGAGCAGCGCGTGCAGTTCACGCCGGACCTGCTGCCCGCCGACATCATCGGCTCGGAAGTGCTGGAGGAGGGCGCCGACCGCTCGCGCGCCTTCCGCTTCATCAAGGGGCCGATCTTCGCGCAGCTCCTGATGGCGGACGAGATCAACCGCGCCTCGCCGCGCACACAGTCGGCGCTGTTGCAGGCGATGCAGGAGCATCACGTCAGCGTCGCCGGCAAGCGCTACGACCTGCCACGCCCCTTCCATGTGCTGGCCACGCAGAACCCGCTGGAGCAGGAGGGCACCTATCCGCTGCCCGAGGCGCAGCTCGACCGCTTCCTGTTGCAGATCGACGTGCATTACCCGGACCGCGAGAGCGGGCGCCGCGTGCTGCTCGCCACGACGGGCGAACAGGCGCCCGAGGCCATGCAGGCCCTCGACGCCGAAGAGCTGATGGCGACGCAGCGCCTCGTGAGGCGCCTGCCGGTCGGCGACAAGGTCGTCGACGCCATCCTCGATCTGGTGCGCGCCGCGCGCCCGGACGAGGGCGATCCCGCGATCGCGCCGCATGTCGCCTGGGGTCCGGGGCCGCGCGCCGCGCAAGCGCTGATGCTCGCCACCCGCGCCCGCGCGCTGGTGACCGGCCGTCTGGCGCCCTCGCTCGACGACGTGGCGGCGCTGGCGGCGCCGGTGCTGCGCCACCGCATGGCGCTGAATTTCGCCGCCCGCCGCGAAATGAGCGTGTCGGATGTGATCGACAAGCTGGTGGCGCGGATCGGGTGAGATCGGTGGAGAACCCCGGCGCCCCCTCCCTGTCCCTCCGCCGCCAAAGGGCGGCTTTCGAGGCGCCGGTCATGCGGCTCGACACACCGATGCAACCCGGGCAGTCGGGCTTCGTCAACAGCGCCGATGCAGCCCGATCCCTCCCCTTTACGGGGAGGGTGGCCCCGCCGTCAGGCGGGGTCGGGTGGGGTCAGCCGCAACAGCCTCAGAGCGGAGAGAACCCCACCCATCGCGCTTCGCGCGCTACCCTCCCCGTAAAGGGGAGGGACGAGAACACGCGGATTGCCGCTTCTCTCGATGGGTCGATGCGATTTGAAGTCGCCATTCGGCCATGTCGGCGGGGGCTCTCGCCATGATCCGCCCCATCGAAACCCGCTCCTACAACCCCGCGACCGGCGCCCATGCCGACGGCGCATCGGCGGCGACGCTGTCCGAGAGCCTGCCGCGACTCGTCAATCGCGCCCATGAGATCGCGGCGAGCGTGGCCTATGGCGTCCATGGCCGCCGACGCGCCGGGCTCGGAGAGACCTTCTGGCAATACCGGCCGTTCGCAAATGGCGAGGCCGCGCATCGTATCGACTGGCGACGCTCGGCGCGCGGCGACCAGCTTTACGTGCGCGAGCGCGAGTGGGAAGCGGCCCATGATTATTTCCTCTGGATGGACTGCTCGCCCTCCATGGCCTTCGCCTCGTCGCTGGCGCAGGACGACAAGCTCGCGCGCGGCGTGACGCTCGGACTCGCGCTGGCCGACGTGCTCGTGCGCGGCGGCGAGCGCGTCGCGGCGCTGGGTTACACCGGGCCGATCTCGGCGCGCGACGTCATCGATCGGCTGGCGCGCGCGCTCTTCGACCACGCCGCCGACGCCGCGAAGGACGAATTGCCCCCCGACGCGCCGCTGCGCCCGCGCGCCCGCGTCGTGCTGATCTCCGACTTCCTCACCGACCTGGACGCGCTCTCGGCGCGGCTGCATCGCTATGTCGACGCCGGCGCCACGGGCGCGCTGCTGATGGTGATCGACCCCTGCGAGGAAAGCTTCCCCTTCACCGGGCAGACGATGTTCCGCGACACGGACGGCGGGCCGTCGTTTCGCGCGGGCGACGCGGGCGGGCTGCGCAGGGCCTACGCCAAACGCTTCGACGCCCATCGCGAGGCGGTGCGGGCGGCGGCGCGGGAGACGGGCTTTCTCTTTCTCCAGCACCACACCGACCGGCCGGCGGCCGAAGCCGCGCTGACGCTGGCCATGGGCCTGCATGGCGTCGAGGAGGAAGCCTGATGGGCGGCTTCTCCTTCGCCGCGCCGCTGGCGCTCCTTGGCCTCGCGAGCCTGCCGCTGATCTACTGGCTGCTGCGCGTGACGCCCCCGCGCCCGCGCGAAATCGTCTTTCCGCCGACAAAAATCCTGCGCGAGCTGCGGCCGGAGGAGGAAACGCCGGCAAAAACGCCCTGGGGGCTCTTGCTGCTGCGCCTCGCCCTGGCGGCGGCGCTCGTCGTCGCGATGGCCGGGCCGGTCTGGACCCCCGCCGGAACCATCGCCGCTTCCGCCGCGCCGACGCTGCTCGCGCTGGACGACGGCTGGGCGGCGGCGCCCGCATGGGACCGGCGCGTCGCGGCGGCCGTCACGATCATCGAGAGCGCCGCGCGGGGTGGGGCGCCGGTGGCGGTCCTGCCGCTCTCCGAGACCGCGACGCCAACGCTCGGCGACGCCGCGCGCGCGCTGGAAAAGCTGCGCTCGGCGCGGCCCCGGCCGTATCTTCCTGATCGCCGCGCCCCCGCCGAGGCGGTGGCGGCCTTCGTGAAGGCCAACCCGAAGGGCCGGATCGTCTGGATCAGCGACTCGCTCGCGGAAGGCGAGGCGGGCGCTTTCGCCGCCGCGCTGAAGACGGCGGCCGACGCGGGCGCCCGCGTCGAGGTCCTCACCGACGACCATGCGCCGCTCGCGCTCGCCGCGCCCGCCAATGACGCCGCGTCGCTGACCGTCGACGTGCTGCGCGCCGACGCCGCCGGTCCCGGCTCCGCGACCGTCACGGCCCATGACTCGAAGGGCCAGATCATCGGCCAGAGCCAGGTCTCTTTCGGGGCCGCGCTGCGGATCAAAGCCCAGCTCGATCTTCCGGTGGAGCTGCGCAACGACGTGAGCCTGCTGCGTGTCGCGGGAGAGGCCTCGGCCGGCGCCGTGGCGCTGCTCGACGCCCGCTCGAAGGTGCGGCGCGTGGCGGTCGTGGGCGGGGCGGGGCTCGACGAGGCGCAGCCGCTGCTGTCGCCGGTCTATTATCTGGACAAGGCGCTGGCCCCCTTTGCGCAATTGCGCGAGGCGCGGCCGGGCGCCGTCGATCCGGTGCTGACGCTCCTGGCCGAGCGGCCCAATGTCGTCGCGCTCGCCGACGTCGGCCTCGCGCCGGGCGAGACCTATGACGCGCTCAGCCGCTTCGTCGAAGAAGGCGGGACGCTGATCCGTTTCGCCGGCCCGCGCCTCGCCAATGCGGGGGACGATCTTCTGCCGGTGCGGCTGCGGCGCAACGGCCGCGTGCTCGGCGGCGCCATGTCGTGGGAGACACCGAAGGCGCTGGCCGATTTCGAGCCGGCCTCGCCCTTCTACGGCCTGCCGGCCTCGAAGGATGTGAGCGTCCAGCGGCAGGTGCTGGCGGAGCCCGACCCCGGCCTCGTGCGCAAGACATGGGCGCGGCTCTCCGACGGGACGCCGCTGGTCACGGCCGAGCGACGCGGCAAGGGGCTGATCGTGCTGTTCCACGTCAACGCCGACACGAGTTGGTCCAACCTGCCGATTTCGGGCCTTTTCGTCGACATGCTGAAGCGCGTCTGCGCCATGGCGGGCGAGTCCGCGCCTCTGCAGGGAGACGACGAGTCCGCCGCCACGGCGGGCGACGCGCGCGTCTACGCGCCGCTGAAGACGCTTGATGGTTTTGGCGCCCTCGGCGCGCCGGCCCCCAACGCTCAGGCCATCCCCGCGCATGTCGAGGCGCGCGCCAGCGCCGAGCATCCGCCAGGGCTCTATGGCGCGGGCGACGCCGTCGTCGCCGTGCAGACGCTCCAGCAGGGTGACTCCCTCTCCCGTTTCGATTTCAAGGCCGCCGGTCTGTCGGCGACCCAGCTCGGGGCGGGCGCGCCGGTCGATTATCGCGGCCCGCTGCTCGCGGCGGCGATCCTCGCCTTTCTTGCCGACTCGCTGATCGTGCTGGTTCTCTCCGGCAAGCTGCGGCTGCGGCCGATCATGGCGGCGGCGTCCGCGCTGCTGATCTTCGGGGCGGTCGCCCAGGCGCCCGAGGCGCGCGCGCAGACCGCCGCCACGCAGCGCGACAGGGAGGCGGCGCTCAATGCGCGTCTGGCCTATGTTGTCTCCGGCGATCCGAAGGTGGACGAGACGTCGCGCATGGGTCTCGACGGGCTCTCGCGGGCGCTGTCGCTGCGGACCTCCTTCACGCCCGCCAAGCCTGCCGGGGTGGACCCGGCGAAGGACGAACTCGCCTTTTACCCGATGCTCTACTGGCCGGTCGTCGCGTCCGCGCCGCAGCCCTCGGCGCGGACGGCCGCGCGGGTGACCGCCTATATGAAGCAGGGCGGCACCATCATTTTCGACACGCGCGACGCGATCAATCAGCGGCCCGGCGACGCGCCGACGCCCGAGGCGCAGTGGCTGCGGGAGTTTTCAAAGAACCTCGACACTCCCGAACTGGAGGTCGTGCCGCGCGATCATGTGATCACCAAGACCTTCTATCTGCTCGACGGCTTCGTCGGCCGCTATTCCGGCGGCGAGACATGGGTGGAGGCGCTGCCGCCGGAGGCGAAGGATCAGGCCGCGCGGCCTGTGCGCGCCACGGACAGCGTCTCGGCGATCGTGATCACCTCCAACGATCTCGCGGCGGCCTGGGCCGTGGACAAGCATGGCCAGCCGGCGTTCCCGCTCACGCCGGGCGGCGCGCGGCAGCGCGAGCTGGCGTTGCGGGGCGGGGTCAATCTGGTGATGTACACGCTGACGGGGAATTACAAATCCGATCAGGTGCATGTGCGGGATCTGCTGGAGAGGCTCGGGCAGTGATGAAAGCGCCGATGCAACTCCGGTGGCCGGGCTTTGCCCGCAATGCCGACGCAGCCCCATCCCTCCCCTTTACGGGGAGGGTGGCCCGGCGAAGCCGGGTCGGGTGGGGTCGGCCCCATCAGCGCCGTGGCGGCGCGGACCCCACCCGTCGCGCTGCGCGCGCCACCCTCCCCGTAAAGGGGAGGGATTCGAGCCCCAGGACTGTCATACATGGGGACAAGCGCCTGGGGCCAAGGCCTTAAATGACCGACCTCAACATTGCCTTCGCCCCCCTCCTGCCATGGCCGCTGCTCGCGGCGCTGGCGCTTCTGGCTGTCGTCGTCCTCATCCTCGGCGCGGCGCTGGGGCAGCGCGCCACGATCCTGCGCGCCTTCGGCCTCGCCCTGGCGCTGGCGGCGCTGACCGATCCCTCGCTGCTGCGCGAAAAGCGCGACCCGCAGAAAACCGTCGTCGCGGTCGTCATCGACAAGAGCGAGAGCCAGAATTTCGGCGCCCGTGCGGCGCAAACGGAGGAGGCGCGCAAGGCGCTCGAAAACGCGCTCGCCAAATTCGGCGACGTCGAAACCCGCTTCGTCACCGCTGCCAATGACGCCAGCGGCAATGACGGCACCAAGCTCTTCGGGGCGTTGGAGCAGGCGCTCAAGGACGTGCCGCCGGAGCGCGTCGGCGGCGCGCTGCTGGTGACGGACGGCGTCGTTCACGACATCCCCGCCAAAGCCGAGGCGCTCGGCTTTCGCGCGCCGGTTCATGCGCTGATCACCGGCAGGGAGGGCGAGCGCGACCGGCGCATCGAACTCGTGGAGGCGCCGAGATTCGGCATCGTGGGCAAGGATCAGACGATCCGCGCCCGCGTCGTGGACACGGGCGGGAATGGCGCCCGCGCGCCGATCACCGTGCGCCGCGACGGCGAACAGCTCCCGACCTATAGCCCCGCGCCCGGCGACATCGTCAATATTCCGGTCAGGATCACCCATGGCGGCGCCAATATCGTCGAGCTGGAAGTCCCGCCCGCGCCCGGCGAAATCACGCTCGCCGATAACAAGGCGGTGGTGACGATCGAGGGCGTGCGCGACCGGCTCAAGGTGCTGCTCGTCTCCGGCGAGCCGCATCCGGGCGAGCGCGCCTGGCGCAATCTGCTGCGCGCCGACGCCAATGTGGAGCTGGTGCATTTCACCATTCTGCGCCCGCCGGAAAAGCTTGACGTCACCCCGGCGAGCGAACTCGCGCTGATCGCCTTTCCGACCGCCGATCTCTTCGGGCGCAAGATCAACGAATTCGATCTGATCATCTTCGACCGCTATTCGAACCAGACGCTGCTGCCCTCCGTCTATTTCGACAATATCGCCCGCTTCGTGGAAAACGGCGGCGCCTTTCTCGCGGCGGTGGGGCCGGATTACGCGACGACGCAGGGCCTTTATTACTCGCCGCTGGAAAACCTGCTGCCGGCGCGGCCCGATGGATCGCTCTACGAGCAGGCGTTCAAGGCGCGGGTCAGCAAGGACGGCGAGAAACATCCGGTCACGCGCGGATTGCCGGGCGCCAGGGTCGAACCGCCGCAATGGGGCCAGTGGTTCCGGCAGGTCGACGCCGAGGTTCTGAAGGGCCATTCGATCCTCTCCGGCGCCCATGACAAGCCGCTGCTGGTGCTCTCGCATGAAGGCAAGGGCAGGGTGGCGCTGCTGCTCACCGATCAGATCTGGCTGTGGGCGCGCGGCTATGACGGCGGCGGACCCAACGCCGACCTCACCCGGCGGCTCGCGCATTGGCTGATGAAGGAGCCCGATCTCGAGGAAGAGGCGCTGCGCGCCGAGGCGCATGGCCGCGAAGTGACGATCGAACGCCAGACGCTCAAGGACGAGGCGGCCCCCGTGACCGCCACGGCGCCCTCCGGCGCGCAGCGGCAGGTGACGCTGCGCCAGAGCGCGCCGGGCCTGTGGCGCGCGCCGCTGGACGCCGCCGAAATGGGGCTGTGGCGGTTCGAAAGCGACGGGCTGACGGCGCTGGTGAATGTCGGCCCCGCCAATCCGCGTGAGTTCCGCGAGGTGGCCTCAACGACCGAGAAGCTGCAACCGCTTGCGGAGGCGACGGGCGGGACGGTGCGGCGCCTCAGCCGGGCAAGCGACGCGGTCGTCATGCCGCGCATCGTGGAGCTGAACGACGCCAATCACTACGGCGGCGGCGACTGGATCGGCGTCCGCCAGACGGGCGCCTCGACGCTGGTGGGCGTGGAGGTCGCGCCGCTCGGGCTCGGCCTGTGGGCGATGCTGGCGCTGCTGAGCGTCGTCGTGACGGCCTGGGCGTGGGAAGGGCGACGGTAGAGCGCGGGGCGGGGTGTTTCTTGTCCTCGCCCCCTCCCCAACCCTCCCCCGCTTCGCGGGAGAGGGAGCAAATTGCCGGCTCCATCGAGAGTGCGGATCGTGAGCGTCCCCTCTCCCGCTTGCGGGGGAGGGTCAGGGAGGGGGCCGAGACGATGAAAGCGCCTATATGGCCGTAGGCAACTTCCAAAAACGGAGCCCCGCCATGCAAGGCGCAGACGTCTCGGATTTCGCCCGCCAGTTGTATCAAGCCCACGGCCCCAAAGCCGTCGCCGAAGCGGCGCAGAAAGCGCTCAGCCTTGAACAGCAGGGCAAGGCGGAAGAAGCCAAAACCTGGCGGCGAATCGAGGCGACGCTCAAGGAAATGCTCGGCCCGCATCAGAGCTGAGCCCAAACGAGCGCGTCGTCCATTGTGGTCCGCGGCGGGACGCCGCGGCCCCGGATGCGGACGGCCGAAAATCACGATTACAACCTAGGGTAGTGACATATTGTCATGCCCAAGGTAAAGACCCCTCCAGGGGGCGTGCCCGTCTTTCGCAAATCCGGCGCTGGTGAAGCGACGCTTCTGCAAGGACGAGGCGAGCAGCGGGTTCTGGGCAAGGGGTTCGAAATGCACAAAAGTTCTCTGCTTCGCATGGAGTGGTTCACCGAGACTTTTCTTCCCCGTGACGAACGCCGGCTGAAGATTCTCGACGTCGGCAGCTACAATGTGAATGGCTGCTACAGGGACTATTTCCCGCAGGACCGTTTCGATTACACCGGCCTCGACATGCAGGCCGGTCCAAATGTCGATATCGTGCCGAAATCACTCTACAGCTGGAAGGAAATCGACTCGGATTCCTTCGATGTCATTATCTCGGGCCAGGTTTTCGAGCACTCGGAATTCTTCTGGCTGACCGCCGCTGAGATGACGCGCGTCCTGAAGAAGGACGGCTATATGTGCGTCATCGCCCCCAACGGGTTTCTTGAGCACCGTTATCCTGTCGACTGCTGGCGCTTTTTCACTGACGGCATGATCGCCATTGCGCGCTATCTCAATCTGGACGTACTGCACGCCCACACCAATTGCGCGCCGTCTCCGGAGCACGCCGACTGGTACAGCAAGGTCAAGGCCGACGCCATGCTCGTCGCGCGCAAGCCCTATGCCGGCAAGGCGCAAACCGTCGACCCCGAGACCTGCCAATGCGTCCCCGCCGATCAGGTCACGGTCCGGTCCGGGCTCATCCCGTTCCAGGAGCCTGTCCGGCGGAAGTGACCCGGCGCTAGGGAAATCCGGGCGCCTGCTGCTAATCTGCCGCTGCTTTCACGGGAGATTCGCCCTTTGCCTCTCTATCGCGCCATCGGCCTCATGTCCGGCACGTCCATGGACGGCGTGGATGTCGCGCTGGTCGAGACCGATGGGGAGGCGGCCGTCTCCTTCGGGCCGACCGGCCATTACCCCTATAACGACGCTGACCGCGCGCTGCTGCGCAATGCGCTCGCGGAGGCCGCGACGCTCGAGAATCGCGACGCGCGGCCGGGCGTCCTTGCCTTCGCCGAGCGCATGGTGACGGACCGACACGCCGAAGCGGTCGAGACCTTTCTGCGCGACAACGCCCTCGAACCCGGAAGCATTCAGGTCGTCGGCTTCCACGGCCAGACCGTGCTGCACAGGCCGAAGCAGAAGCTCACCATCCAGATCGGCGACGGACAGGCGCTCGCGGAGCGGCTCGGGATCGACGTCGCCTTCGACTTCCGCGCCGCCGACATCGCCTCGGGAGGCGAGGGGGCGCCGATCGTGCCGGTGTTCCACCGCGCGCTGGTCATGGCCGGCGGCATGAAGGGCGAGGTCGCGCTCCTCAATATCGGCGGCGTCGCCAATGTCACCTATGTGGCCGACGGCGAGCAGCCGATCGCCTGCGACACAGGCCCCGGCAATGCGCTGATCGACGATCTGATGCTCCAGCGCACGGGCGCGCCGATCGACCGCCACGGCCATATGGCGGCGCGCGGACGGGTCAATGAGGCGGCGCTGTTGCGCTTGCTGGCCCACCCGTTCTTTGACGTCCCTCCGCCCAAGTCGCTCGATCGCAACGCCTTCTCGCTCGATCCCGTGGCCCGGCTCGCCACGGAGGACGCCGCGGCGACGCTCACCGCCTTCACGGCGGCTTCGGTGCTGCGGCTGTTTCCGCATCTGCCGACGCAGCCGCAGTTGCTCATCGTCTGTGGCGGCGGGGCGCGCAATCCGATCCTCGTGCGCGAACTCGTGATGCGTCTGCCGTGCAAGGTGACGACCGCCGACGCCGTCGGCTGGTCGGCCGATTCGATGGAGGCGCGGGCCTTCGCCTATCTTGCCGCGCGTGTGCTGGAAGGGTTGCCGCTCACCTTTCCGACAACCACCGGCGCGCCCGAGCCGCTGGCCGGCGGGCGGATCGCGCGGGCGGCGTCCAACTGAGTCTCGGGCCTGTCACGCGGTCGCCGCGCTCGTCACCGTCACTTCAACGATTTCCGGCGGGCGCATGAAGCGCACCGGCAGGATCGACTCGCCGAGGCCGCCGGAAATCACGAGATGCCGGTCGTCGGCGGCGTAATGTCCGTAGACCATATCCGGCCGCCAGTGTCGCAGCTCGGCGACGACGGGACCGAGCAGCGGCAGATTGATCTGGCCGCCATGGGTGTGTCCGGAGAGCGTCAGCGCGACCCGGCGGGGCACGCGGTCGAAGATGAAAGGCTCATGCGCCAGCAGAATCGCGGGGGCGTCGTCGCTCACCTGCGCCAGCGTCGCGTCGAGATCGTCGCGCCCTGTCCAGCCGCCGCGCCCCTCGAAAAATTCGGCGAGCTGGTCGCCCAGTCCGAGCAGCCAGAACGGCTGGCCATTCTTCTCGAGTCGCAGCGCGTCGTTTTCATAGACGCGCGCGCCCATGCGCCGGAGCGCGCGCCGGGCGCCCTCCGCGCCGTCGCCTTCGTCGCTCGGAAGCGGCCCATGCCACCAGTCGTGATTGCCGAGCACGGCGTGGACGCCGAGCGGCGCCTTCAGAACGGACAACGCCTCCGCCCATTGGTCGGGGCGCACGGGGCCGGTGACGAGATGCGTCCCCGCCGAATAATCGCCGAGCAGCGCGACGAGATCGGGAGACAGCGCGTTGGCGGCCTCGGCGATCTTGCGGATGCGGGACGCCGGCATCCACGGCTCGCAGGCGTGGAGATCGGTGAGGACGGCGATTCGCAAGGTGAGGTCCGCCGGCCAGTCCTTCGGCGTTACGCGATAGCGCGTGACGTCGAGGAAAAAATTGGGTTCCAGCACGACGGAATAGACCGCGCCCGCAAGCGCGACGCTCGCGGGCAGGCGCAAGAAGGCGCGGCGATCGATCATCCGGAAGGCTCCCAGAGGCAAAGGCCAAGCCTGGCCCTGGGCGCCTTGTATCAGGCTGCGATGTGCTCGCCCAGCGGCGCCCAGCTATAATCGGCCGGCGCGGCGTCTGTTCCGCCTTCCAGCGGATAGGCGACTTCCAGCGCGGCGGCGACGGCCGAAATGCCGATCTCGCGGTACAGCCGCGCAAGGAGATCATGGGGATGGCCGCCGGTCTGCAACTCGGGGGACTCGACTGAATACTGTTCCGACATGGCGGGGTCTCTACGCTTGACGCTCGTGAACAAGGCGGTCACCAATTCCCTCAACTTCGCCACATTTGCTTAATGCGGCGCTAATGCGGCGGATGATTCGAAGAGCGTGCGTTGCTTTTCGTCGCGCCATTGGCGAAAAATAAGAAAATCCACAATGAGCGAGGCCGATTTTTCCCATGCGTCGCACACTTCCGCCGGAGCCATGGTCCCGGGCCGCCCTGTGGAGTCGCAGCGTCGCGGTGTTCGCCGCGACGGTCGCCCTGTTGTCGGTGCTGCTGGCGCGGCTGAAGATCATCACGCCGGTGTCCGCGCTGGCGTCGCTCGGCGCCGCGGTCGCGCTGGCGCTCGTCGCGCTTCTTCTGGTCGGCGCGGCCTGGGTCGTGATCTGGCGCTCGGGCCGGCGCGGCGCGGGAGCGGCCTTCGCGGGCGCGCTGATCGCGCTCGCCACGCTCGCCTATCCCTCCTGGCTCGCCGTCGAGGCGGTCCGCCTGCCGGTTCTGGCGGATATTTCCACCGACATCGCCAATCCGCCCTATTTCTCGCTGTCCCGCGCAGCCTATGAGGCGCGCGACGGCTTCCAGCCCAAGGGCGTCACACAAAAGGCGCGCGAGAAGCAACGCGCCGCCTATCCGGACGTCGAGCCCATTGTCGTCGATCTCGATGCGGACGAGGCTTTCGCCCTGGTGCTGAAAACCGCGAAGGCGATCGGCTGGAAGGTCGTCGACCAGCGCCCGCCGGGCGGACGCACGGGCGAGGGCCACGCGGATTTCGTCGACAAGACGCTCGTCATGGGCCTCGACGAGGACGTCACCGTGCGGCTGAAGCCGCTGCCTGGCCAGACGCGCATCGACCTGCGCGCCGCTTCCCGCTACGGCCGCCACGATTTCGGAGCCAACGCCAAGCGGATCACCGCCTTCGCGGAGGAATTGCAGACGCAGCTCGACGCGAAGTGACGACCCGCGCCGCCGCCCTCGCGGGCGATCGGGTTGCGGCGGAATTGAGCCGCCCTCGTCTTTGAATTGCGACTCTGGTATTGTTCCGCTCGTTCTCCAAATAACGGTTGGGAGGCCGAGAACAGCCGATGGCGAATGCAGGCGAGGGCGCGAGCGCCGCTCAATCCGTTCCACCGTTCACACGCGACGAAGAGCTTTCCGCCTTGCGCGCGATGCTGCTCATCCGCCGATTCGAGGAGAAGGCGGGGCAGCTTTACGGCATGGGCGTCATCGCGGGCTTCTGCCATCTCTACATCGGTCAGGAAGCCGTCGTCGTCGGCGCCAAGATGGCGGCGCGCGAGGGTGACGAGTTCACCACGAGCTATCGCGACCACGGCCACATGCTCGCCAGCGGAATGGACGCCAGGGGCGTCATGGCCGAACTCGCCGGCAAGCGCGGCGGCTATTCCAAGGGCAAGGGCGGCTCGATGCACATGTTCTCGCGGGAGAAGAGTTTCTTCGGCGGGCACGGCATCGTGGGCGCGCCGGCGCCGATCGGCGCGGGCGTCGCCTTCGCCAACGCCTATCGCGGCGACGGCCGCGTGTCCTTGACCTTCTTCGGCGAGGGCGCCGCCAATCAGGGCCAGGTCTACGAGACCTTCAATATCGCGGCCTTGTGGAAGCTGCCGGTGATCTTCATCGTCGAGAACAATCGCTACGCCATGGGCACGTCGCTGACCCGCGCCGCGGCGCAGACGGACTTCGCCATGCGCGGCGCCGCCTTCGGAATCCCCGGCAAGCAGATCGACGGCATGGATGTGCGCGTCGTGCGCGCGGCGGTGGCCGAGGCGCTCGACTGGGCGCGCGCGGGGAAGGGCCCCTATCTCCTCGAAGTGCAGACCTACCGCTATCGCGGCCACTCCATGTCCGACCCGGCGAAATATCGCTCGAAGGAAGAAGTGCAGAAGATGCGCGAGGAGCACGATCCGATCGAACAGGTGCGCCTGCGTCTGCTCGCGGACGGCGTGGGCGAGGACGTGCTGAAGAAGATCGACGCCGACGTTCGCAAGATTGTCGCGGAGGCGTCAGACTTCGCGATGAATGACAAGGAGCCGGACCCTTCCGAGCTTTATACGGACGTGCTGGCGTGAAGGCCGAGGATTTGATGCAAGCTGGTTTTACCCCCTCCCTGTCCCTCCCCCGCGTTGCGGGAGAGGGGACGCTCACGATCAGCGCTCTCTGTGAAGCACAGCTCTGCTCCCTCTCCCGCGACGCGGGGGAGGGTTGGGGAGGGGGCCTGGCATGACCGTGAACGTTCTCATGCCCGCGCTGTCTCCGACCATGGAGCAGGGCAAGCTCGCCAAATGGCTCAAGGCCGAAGGCGACGAGGTCAAGGCCGGCGACGTCATCGCCGAGATCGAGACCGACAAGGCCACAATGGAGGTCGAGGCGGTCGACGAAGGCGTGCTCGCCCGCATTCTCGTGCCGGGCGGCACGGAGAATGTCGCGGTCAACACGCCGATCGCGGTGATCGCCGCGGACGGGGAGGATGTCTCCGCCGCGCCGCCGCCGCCCGCCGCAAAGGCTCCCCCGCCGCCGAGCGCGCCGCAGGACGAGCCCGGCGAGGCCAACAAGGCCCGCACCGAAGCCTCCGTGGAAGCGGCCGCTCCGGCGCCGAAAGCGGTGAGCGTCGCCGCGCCGCCGTCGATCACGGCCGCGCCGGAGATCCCCGTCGGCACCACCATGATTCCCATGACGATGCGCGAGGCGCTGCGCGACGCCATGGCCGAGGAAATGCGCCGCGACCCCAATGTCTTCATCATGGGCGAGGAGGTCGCGGAATATCAGGGCGCCTACAAGGTCACGCAGGGGCTGTTGCAGGAATTCGGCCCCATGCGCGTGCGCGACACGCCGATCACCGAATATGGATTCGCGGGCATCGGCGTCGGCGCGGCCTTCGCGGGCCTGCGTCCGATCGTCGAATTCATGACCTTCAATTTCTCCATGCAGGCCATCGACCACATCGTGAATTCGGCCGCCAAGACGCTCTACATGTCGGGCGGGCAGATCAACAGCCCGATCGTGTTTCGCGGGCCGAACGGGGCGGCGGCGCGCGTCGGCGCGCAGCACAGCCAGGATTACGCCGCCTGGTATTCGCAGGTTCCCGGCCTCATCGTCATTTCGCCGTCCAACGCCAGCGACGCCAAGGGCCTGCTGAAAGCCGCGATCCGCAACAATAATCCGGTGGTCTTCCTCGAAAACGAGATTCTCTACGGCAAGACCTCCGAAGTGCCGGCGCTGGAGGATTTCGTCCTGCCCATCGGCAAGGCCCGCATCGCGCGGCCGGGCACGGATGTCACGCTGGTGTCCTATTCGATCGGCATGACCTATGCGCTCGGCGCCGCCGAAGAGCTGGCGAAGGAGGGCGTCGAAGCCGAGGTCATCGACCTGCGCACGCTGCGTCCGATGGATAGCGCGACGGTGATCGAGTCGGTCAGGAAGACCGGCCGCTGCGTCGCCATCGAGGAGGGCTGGTCGCAGTGCGGCATATCGGCCGAGATCGCGACCCGCGTGCAGCAGGAAGCGTTCGATTATCTGGACGCGCCGGTGGCCCGCGTGACTGGCAAGGACGTTCCCATGCCTTACGCCGCCAATCTCGAAAAGCTGGCCCTGCCGAACGTCGCCGAAGTGGTCGCGGCGGCGAAGGCCGTCCTTTATCGGTAGGCCGTCATGCCTCGCGGAAACGCCATGACTGTCGCCGCCATACCCGCCATTTGCGGCAGGCCAGGCGCGCCGGGCTACGCCAGAAACGCTGACGCAGCCCCATCCCTCCCCTTTACGGGGAGGCTGGCGCGCGGAACGCGCGACGGGTGGGGTTCGCACCGCTCTATGGCTGTTTCGGCTAACCCCACCCGACCCCGCCTTCGGCGGGGCTGCGCTCCCCGTAAAGGGGAGGGATTCGCTAACGTCGAAGATTCGTTGCCTGTAATGGCATTCCGCGGGAGACATTCGTGAACGCCATGGCGCGCATCTTCGCTTCTCCGCTGGCCCGGCGCCTCGCCAAGGAGGCAGGGCTCGATCTCGCCGCGCTTTCGGGGACCGGCCCGCATGGGCGCATCATCGAGCGAGACGTGAAAGCGGCTCTGGCCTCCGGAGGCGCGCGCAAGCCGTCCGTGACGGAAGCGCGGCCCGCCCTCGCCGAAGCGCCCTCCGCCGCGACGACGAAGAAGTTCTACGCGATCGACTCCTACGAAGAAGTCCCGCACGACTCCATGCGCAAGGCGATTGCGCGGCGGCTGACAGAGTCGATCCAGACGGTCCCGCACTTCTATCTGGATATCGACTGCGAGATCGACGCGCTGTTGCGGCTGCGCGAGGCGTTCAACGCCGCCGCGCCCAATCGCGCCGATGGGTCGCCGGAATGGAAGACCTCGGTCAACGACTACATCGTCAAGGCGCTTGCGCTCGCCCTGCAACGCGTGCCCGAGGCCAATGTGACCTTCACGCCCGAGGCGATGCTGAAGCACAAGGCGTCCGACATCGGCGTCGCCGTCGCCATTCCGGGCGGGCTCATCACGCCGATCATTCGCAACGCCCAGGCGAAGAGCGTTCGCGAAATCTCCGACGAGATCCGGGAGCTTGCCGGCCGTGCGCGCGAACGCAAGCTGAAGCCGCAGGAATATGAGGGCGGCGTTTCGGCCGTGTCCAATCTCGGCATGTATGGCGTTCGCAGCTTCTCGGCCGTGATCAACCCGCCGCAGTCCACGATTCTGGCGGTCGGGAAGGGCGAGCCGCGCATGGTGGTGAAAGACGGCGCGCCGGCCGTGGCGACGCTCATGAGCGTGACGCTCTCCTGCGACCACCGCGCCGTCGACGGCGCGCTCGGGGCGGAGCTGCTGGCGGCGTTCAAGGCGCTGATCGAGCAACCCATGGGGTTGTTCGCCTGAACGGCGGCGATCTGCGGGCGCATCTGTCTCTTGCGGTCGTCGCCGGCTGCGCGCACACTGCGCCAATGCAGTTTGCCGCGACTCTTACCTGCCCCCATTGCGGTCATGCCGAAGCGCTCGCCATGCCGCGGGACGCTTGCGTCATCGCCTATGATTGCCCCCGCTGCGGCGCGCGCCTTGCTCCGAAGCCGGGCGATTGCTGCGTCTTCTGCTCATACGCCGACGTTCCCTGTCCGCCGGTGCAGGCCTGCTGCGGACGCCGCGCCTGAATCCCATGGACGCGGACGAGAAATCGCGTCATATGCTTTTTAGAGTTCCTCTAAAAAGTCCGGGAGTCTGCCTGTGGCGACGGAAGCTGACGTTCTGAAAGCCCTTGAAAATCTCTATGGACCCGGCGGCGTCTCGCTGGCGCGGGCGGTGAGCGGAATCACCCTGTCCGGCGCGAAGGCCTTCGTCTCGCTGGCCGGCGATCCGGCCAAGCCGGAGGGCTGGGAGATGGCGCGGGTCAACGCCGAAAAGGCGGTCAAGGCCGTGCCGGGGATCGACTCGGCCATTGTGACGCTCACCGCCGAGCGCGCTCCCGGCGCCGCCAGGGCGACGGGGCATGATCATCACCACGGCCATTCACACGCGGCGCCGGCGCAGCCGCAACGTCGTGCCCTGTCGCCAGCGCTGGAGAAGATCCGCTTCATCGTCGTTGTGGCGTCCGGCAAGGGCGGCGTCGGCAAGTCGACGACCTCGGCCAATCTGGCGCTCGGCCTCGCCGCGCAGGGCTGGCGCGTCGGGCTTCTCGACGCGGATATTTACGGGCCGTCCGCGCCGCGTCTGTTCGACCTCCACGACAAGCCGAAGATCGACAACGGCAAGCTCGTGCCGCTGGAAGCCTATGGCGTCAAGGTGATGTCGATGGGCTTTCTCGTCGACGAGAACACGCCGATGGTCTGGCGCGGGCCGATGGTGGCGCAGGCGCTCACGCAATTGCTCAATGAGGTCGCCTGGGGCGAACTCGACGCGCTTGTCGTCGACATGCCGCCCGGCACTGGAGACGTGCAGCTCACCATGGCGCAGCAGACGCCCATCAGCGGCGCGGTGATCGTCTCGACGCCGCAGGACCTCGCGCTCATCGACGCGCGCCGCGCCGTGGCCATGTTCCAGAAGGTGGAGGCGCCCATTCTCGGCATCATCGAGAACATGAGCTATTTCCTCTGCCCGAATTGCGGCGGCCGCTCCGAAATTTTCTCGCATGGCGGCGCGCGCCAAGACGCGGAAAAATTGGGCGTGCCCTTCCTCGGCGAAGCGCCGCTGGACATGAAAATCCGCGAGACCTCGGACTCCGGCCGGCCGGTCGTCGGCGCCGAGCCGGACAGCCCGCAGGCGGCGGTCTATCTCAACCTCGCCGCCAAGGTGAAAACGCTGCTCGAAACGACCAAACAGCGCGCCGCGCCGAATATCGTGGTGGGGTGAGAAAGCCCTCCCTTTTGGGGGCGACCCGCCGTCAGGCGGGGTTGGGCGAGCTGAAATCCAATCGGCCACGGGGGAATCACCACCCGGCGGCCGTCGACCGCCGACCTCCCCGCAAGGGGGAGGCATAAGGATCGCTTGGAACCTTGTGGTTACAGCCGCGCGGGGATCAGCGACTCGTCGCCCTTGCTCCATTTGTAATTGTAGCCGAGCGTCAGCTCCCAGCCCTGAACCCAGGGGGTGATGGTCGCGCGCGGATTGGCGGCGCCGAACGGCAGGCCCGGCTGCTGCGGAATCCACTCGACGCCCGTGAAGGAATTCTTGAAGGCGTAGACGAAGGCGAAGTCGATCGACGAATGTTCGGTGAAGGCCCAGTTCGCGCCCGCCGAGGCATGGTGCCGGTTGATGACCGGCGCCAGAACATTCACCGTCACGGAGCGCCAGCGCAGCGGATTGGTGGTGTAATGGTAACCCGAGCGCAGCGTCAGAGCCGGCGAGTAGCGCCACTCCACTCCGACCGAGCCTGAATCGGTGTCCGTCCAGTCGAAACCCGGTCCGCTGGCCGTGCCCATGGTTTTGTACTGCAGCGGGTTGGACGGATTGCCCAGCGCCGCCACGGCCGAATAGAAGATGTGCCGCCAGTCGGCCATGACCGTGAGATTGGGCAGAAGATCATAGGCGGCGCCGGCCTGAAGATTGGCCGGAATGTCGAAGCGGCCGTAATCCGCCAGAATGCCCCGGTATTTCTCCAGCCGCGTCATCCACATCGGTGACGCCGCCGAAAAGCCCAGACGGAAGCGGTCGGTGACGCCCCAGGTCGCGCCGACACGCGCGCCGCCGCCCCACGACCAGTCATAGCCCATGTCCGACAGCCGGTTCGGATCGGTGGAATAGGGCAGGAAGACCCCGGCGCCCTGAAGGTTGAACATCTGTAGGGCAGGGGAGAAGAACAAATTAAGATAGCAAAATAAAAACAGTTATTTAGATAGAGACCGAAACGGCTCTCGTGTCGCACCGCGTTATCACGTGACTCCAAGGATTTCGGGCGTTTACACGAATTGCCGGAAATTCCGTCCGACATGGATGCGACACGGGTTCGTATCGCGTTCTCGAACGAATCGGCGCTCAATCCCTCACGCCATCAGAGCCTGACAGCCTGCTCGTGCCAGGTCTCCGCCGCACCCATGCCATCGACAGGCCGGCCCCACTACAGGCCCCACTTTCTGCCTGAGATTTGGTGAGAGGGCGTAAGGCGACATGGGAAGAATACAGTTGCCCGACCTCCCCCAGTCTGGCCTATTCCCACCCAAGGAAACAACCGCTCGATTCTGATGTAATTGCGATACTTGGCAGTTACGCAAGAAACCCAGCCTTTGTGGGGGCATTAGCCATATCGACGAGTGATACGAAAAGCCCAGAGATACTCCGAGGCCATTGTCCGACATGTGGCGGAGAACGGCGCGCATACGTGCGCGGTCAACACGCCATCCGTTGGAGCAATGACGAGGCGATGATTGATGGAAGCTCAACTTGCTTCATTTTGGAATGTTGCGGTTGCGAAACGATGTTTTTTCGGAGAGACGAGTATTTTTCAGAGGACGCTTTCCACTATCAGGATGAGTTTGGAGAGCTACAAGTTGATCTTGCAATCAAGACGACATATTGGCCGGCGCCTACAAAGCGAGAAGAGCCCTCTTGGCTTCTAGATGTCGAGCTATCAGACCGATCTCTCGGTAATATACTCTCTGAATTATACGCTGCTCTGAACAATGACCTTCGCGTTCTGGCAGCTATCGGAGCTAGAACATCGTTTGATCGTGCGTCAGAGTTGCTTGGCGTGGATTCCCGCCTTCCCTTTGATCAGAAGTTAGATCGCTTGGTCGAACTTGGCAAAGTCGGCAAAGAGGAGCGCGATACCCTCGACGTCCTGGTGGACGCGGGCAGTGCTGCGGCACATCGTGCCTGGATGCCAAGTTCCGACGAGGTAACTACGATTATGGAAATAGTCGAGGCGTTCCTCCACCGTTCTTTTGTCCTCGGCGATAACCTTAGTAAGCTGAAGGCTGGTGTTCCTCCCAAGCCAGCACGCTCCAAAAAGCCGAAGTGACGCATTCGAGGCTAGGGGTCGAACGATGATAAGTGACGATGATTATTTTGATTTGCCAGAAGACCCTGAACTCGCTTTCCTCAAGCTCGAAAAAGAAGCTCGTGCCGTTCTCGACAAACGGGTGGAAGCGGCGGACGACCATAGTCCTTTCTTTGAGTATTATCAGGAATATATAAATTCAACTCTTGCTGCGGCGCGTGGATTACAGCTCGATTACTTCGACGAGTGGGGAACGCCTCGGAATCGAAACGATATTTACGACACCTATCGGTCATTCTCTCTCGAAGTAGCGAAATACACGATGCAAATTCGCATCCGTCATTCGCGACGAGCGAAACGCTACTCCGTGGCTCTTGACGGTGCGACAAAGCAAAAGATCAGACATCACTTGGCCCAACTTAAGGAGCTTGCCGACCGGCTCGAAATTTCCTCGGCAAAGCGGGAGGCTATCCTCTCAAAGATATTAGCTCTCGAAATGGAGATGGAACGAGAGCGCACGCGATTTGACGTCGTCGCTTCCTTTCTGCTCGAAACCGCAACCGTTGCAGGCGAAATTGGCGAGAAGTTGGAGCCTTGGCGCAAATGGGTTGATTCAATCGCTGGGCTCTTGGGGCGCGCCAAGGAGAAAGATTCACACCCGAGTCTACCTCATCCCGAAGATCACAAAAAGATTGAACCTCCCAAACGGCAATTACCTTCGCCGAAGAACGAAAGCGCAGATGACGATATTCCTTTCTGAGGGTTCCGGTGCGGAGGCCTCAGACAGGCGCGCCGCGTGAGGAATCCGGCATGGGTGAAGAGAACACCGTCTTTACGAAGGCCGAATATCTTGCCGCTCGCGCGCGGTTCCTGAAGAGGATGGCTGCTCGCCAGGCGGCCGAGGCGCTCATCGCCAAGATCATGGCCGGCGCACCGCGCGAGAGCTTCGGGGCCTTCGCGATTTCGTTCGAGGATATTGAGAGGGAGCAATGGATAGTGATGGATTCGCAATCTCGCCCGGCTTCTGGCGCGGAACGCGAGAGGAATTTCTGATAGATCAGCGCCAGCGAGCGACCATGGCGGGTGTCGCGCAATCTGGCGTCGCCGCGCTTGAGATGGACGGAACCGGCAGCCTCGACCTAAAGCTCTCCGTTCTCGAAGCCTTCATGCTTCTCTGCGCGGAGGACGAGGCTATAGAGGCGATGGCCGGGTAGAAGCGCCGAGCGGCGCGCGCCAGCTATTCACCTGCGCACGCAATGCGCCAGCGCACATACGACGCGCTACCGGCTTTAGTCATTGAGGCGATCCGGTGCGCACGCCTCGCGCATCGGGAAGGAGAAGCCGCCGAAGCTGCCAGAGCCTCCGGCGGCTTCTCGCTGGAATCCTCCAGCTTATGGCTCGTCTTTCCATAGGACCGCGTCCTCTCCGAACATTGCGGCATCGGCCAAGATAGACGCGAATTGATCGGACCGAGCGAAAGCATCGAGGTTTTCGCTGACGTGTTTGCCAATCTTCACTCTCTGCGCGGGGGAAATCTTCGACATTGCCGCGGCTGCGTTCTGTGCTTTCTCCCTAAATAAATCGAGCAATCCAGCCGGAACCGTAAATTTGTCGGGCTTCAGCAAACCGTGCTTGACATGAATTTTTGTTCCGTCCCATTGATTTGGTCCATTTTGGATTATGCCGAAGATCATGAACCGACCAAGTTTGGCAAAAGTCATTACCGATCGTTCGGAGCCAACGATATCGAGCGTGACTGCGCCAGTCATGAAACGGTTGAAGTTAGTCGGCAAATTAGAAATGCCTGTCGCGTCGATGGTATCGAAAATCAAAAGATGCTGCTCGAATTGCGCTGGATGCGGCACCTCGTCTTTTAGGAAAGCTCGCCAATGCGCCTCCGCACGATCCATTAGCTCTCTTTGTTCATCCGAATAGGGGGCATTTCTGTTGTTTCCCCTCGCATATTTTAAGACGCGCCAAGACACTGAAACACAAAACTTCAGAAGCCATCCCTCATACGCGATCCGGTATTGACCGGAATGCCAAGGATGAAAGACCTTAGTGGCGAATGCGGTTTCGTATCGGCTAAAATGACCTTCGCAATCGTCGCACAGCCAATGAAGTTTCAAACCATCCTGCACGCGCCGATTAGGATTTTCGCTGTGACGAATATGGCCAGTCCCCGAGCGACTGCGCAGCCACCGATAGACGAACGCCGGCAAAACGTGGCTATCCCCCAACAACTTGTGTTCGCCACAGAATGCGCAGGTCCAATCCATGCAACACACTCTACTTCCACTCCTTCCGATCGCTCAAGGCGCAAAGGCGGGAAAGCGGTTTCCCCGGCCAAGCGATTCTTCTCGCAAGGCAGCGCGCTCGCGTCTAATGCCGGCGCAAAGGGCGGTCACGTGTCCCGCGGCGGCCGGCGGCGAAAGTCTCCCGCATGATCCGCGCTTCCGTCGCATATTCCGTGCTTGGCTCCTCCTCGTCGCTGTGATCCTCGGCGGGGTGATGCTGGTGCTGCTCTAGCTATGAGCGACCGACGTCGCGGCGGCCGAGCTCATTCTGATGCGTGCGCTGTTTGGAGCCGGCACGCCGAGGGAGGCCGCAAACATCAGATTTGCGTTCCCTTACCTCATTCAGGTTACCGATACGAGCGCCTTCGTGATCCTCGCCGCGCCCGACGCGGCACTGATCGTCGCCGTTACATGCGAAGCCGACTGATCAAATCGCGACATTTTCACCGGGCTGTTAAGCCGCGCGACAGCCTATTCCGTCGAGCGGCTCTTGCACAGCGTGAAATACGAGGTGACCTATCCGCGCGCCTACGTGGCCAGCTTGCCCTAGACTAGGAGCGCGAATCGGCTGATAATAAAGGCTCTGCCCAGCGTTCTGAGATCCGGCATATCGCTCCGAGTCGGGCAGCACCAACTGTTTAATCGAAATGCTTTAAAGGAGAGTGGCTATGAGAAGTGTTATCGCCGCAACAGCTTTGGTTTTCCTCTACGATCCCGCTTTTGCGGATGTCACGAGCCTCACCATCGATGATGCGGCGGTGAGTAAAAGCACCGGTATTTCCGTCGAAATGGGCGCAATAACATGTGGAAAAGGTGAGTCAGTTTTAATCACAGCGAACTTGATTCAAGCCAACAAAGTTAAATTTAGCTCTGGCAATGGCTCTACTCTTTTAGTCTGCGATGGTTCGCGTCAAACTTGGCAGATTAGCAATACATCTTTCAATGGAGCTCAAGAAATGCACCCGGGCGAGGCGACTGGGCAAGCAACTGCGTCGCCCTTGGCGTCCGAAAACGGTTTTCCCGTTGTTCAAACTCAAATGATAAAATTGAACGTGAAAAACGTCCCTTAACGCCTTTATTCGCAGGCAGGGAGTCGTTCGCGCGCCGCCTGCGAAATTCTGGCGGCTTTTTATCGTAAATCGCCCGCGCGGAACCTTAGGTCGCATCAATTGCATCCGCATCAGCAAAACCTCTTCAAAAAGGAATATAGCTGTGAAAAGAATCCTCGCTGCAACAGCACTAATTTTCCTCTACAATCCGGCTTACGCGGACGTCGTAAGCCTCACGATCGATAGCGCTGCTGTGAGTAAGAGCTCGGGCATATCCATCGAAGCGGGCACGGTTACGTGCACCGACGGCGATTCGGTTTTTATCTTTTCAACCCTAACTGAGAGCACTAATAACAAATTTAGCTCTGCCAGTGGCTCTACTCTTGTTGTTTGCAATGGCTCACAGCAAAACTGGCAAGTCACCAATACGTCCTTTTACGGCAATGACGTTGGTCCAGGGCAGGCAGTTGGGCAGGCGACCGCATCTTCTCAAATGATCTTTCGCTTAGTTCAAACTCCCATCACGCGGTTGAACGTAAAAAACCTGCCCTAGCTGCAAACGGCATGGAATAAGGACCCCGCTTCCGCGCGATGTCACATTAACTCGCGCGGAGCGCAGGCGTGCCTGAGTCCCAGAACTACATGGACCGCGCGCCGCTCGCAACCAGCCCCCGCATAGCCTGCTCGACGGCCGCGAAGCTCTCCCGCCGGGCGCGATGCTGAGCCGCCGCGAAGCGCAGACAGCGTGACCATGTCCATTGGTCCACGCCTTCGAGTTCGTGCCAGCCTTTGCGTCGGGCATAACGCCATTCCTTCCAGGCCGCGCGCATGATCGCGCCTCGGTCGCAGATCATGGGCGCGCCTTCCGCTCAGCGATGAATCGCTCCACCGCCTCGGCGAAGTCAGGCGCGAGCTTTTTACTGAACGGCAGGAACATCGCATCGGCTCGCCCCTTTTCGAGCGCCCGCCGCCTCGCCGCCCGGCGGGCGCGGGAGGACCATGTGCGGGCGATTTCAGCGCGGCCGCGCTGCCAGCCCTTTTGCTCTTCGTTCTTAACGCGCGCCACAGCTTAGGCCCTCCGCTCGGCCGAGACGCGCTCGATCGCGCGGCATAAGGCGAAGTATTCGCCACGATCCTGCATGGACCATCCACGCAACGCGACCTGATCCTCAAGCGCCGAAAGTCGCTTGCGCAAGTCGTCCTCGCTCGGCAACTCGCCATGGCCGCTTTCGGCGGCCGTCAGAATGATCGACATAGACCGTGCAGGATTCCACATTTTCGCCTCTCCTTGAAAGAGAAGAGCCAGACCTTCTGGCGCGGCCCCTCGACTGCGCTACCGCAGCCACTCGTCCTGTTCCTCGGGGCTCATTCGCGCGAAGGCACGATTGAAACCCTTCTGATCGTTCCCTGCCAGCGCGCGCTCCATACTGTCGTTGCCGCCGCGAGTCGGCTCTTCGGCGCGGGCGCGATCCACATTGGCGCGCCGCACCCCGCTGGCGGGCAGTTTCCCGAAGTCCGCCTCGAACGCCTTGTAAGCCTTCATCAACTGCGCCCGATCGGAGAGCCTGGCGTTGGCCGGATCGCTTGTGACCTTCTTCACATAGGAGTCGAACGCCAGTAGCGCGCCTTCGCCCTTCTCGGCGATGTCCTTCGCCGGACCGGTCAAAAACCGCTCCACTTCGCGCCCCCAATTGCGATTGATGGCGGTCTCATGCTGCTCGCGGGCAAATTCCGCTTTACGGCGCATCCATTCTATATCGCTACGCTTATCCGCGATGGCCTGAAGGCCGTCAGAATACTCACGAGCGGTGATTTCTCCATCGTCGAAGCGTGCGACCAGTCCTGCCTCCTGCGCGTTTAGGGCGGCGAGGCGCTGCGGCAGATCGTGAGGCACATTGGTATCGAGCAAGGGAGTCGGGTCTCGGCGCAACTCATCCTCGTCGCCGCCTCGATCGGCACGAGGGGCGCGGCTGGCGTGCTCCGGCTCGGGCTCGGACCCCCGCGGCGCGCCATGGACGTTCGTCCCGGCGTCGGGGACGAGGGCGCATTCCAGGAGCGTGTCGCCTTCTTCTGCGAGCAGCTTGCGCTCCTCGTCGGTCAAATGGGCCAAGGCGTGCTGGTCGAGTTTGTCGGTCATGGTCTTTTTCCCTTCCGAAATGAGAAGGGGCAGCCGGAACCGCCCCCTCGAACAGTTGCTACGCCGCGCGGATCACAACGCGGTCGCTGACGCCAAGCTCCCTGGCCTGCTCGCCAAGGCGGTTCACTCGGCCGCGAATCTCCTCGGGGCGCTGGTCGTCATTCCCCGCAGCAATCACGATCTCCGTGCGGCCATCTCGATCGCCAGCGCCGGCAAGAGCCGCGTCATGCGATTCAACAACCGTGAAGCCCTTCGCGGCCCAGTTCAGCCGAACCTTGGGATCAAGCTCGCCGCGAGAGATGACCAACGCGACGCGGTGGACAATCGGCCACTCGGGCTCCGGCTCGGTGACGGCGACAGGAGCCGGGTCCGCGGGCGCGGGCTTCCAGATATTTGCGACCGGCAGTTCCGCGCCTGGGCGCAGCACGAGGCTTTCGACGCCGCCCACGACAATCGTTTCGAGGAAGAACGCGCGAGCCCAGGGTTTGCCACTTGCCGGCCGTGCGGCCGTCATGCGGCCATCGGCGACGGCAATGACGACAGACCCTTCCGCCAGCGACACGGGCGCTTCGTCGCCGATCGCCAGCACCGTGTAGCGGCGCGAGAGGGAGAGAAGCTCGCCTGGGGGGAGGCTCTCGGCGATGATGAGCCCGAGCTCGACGCCGTGTTCGGCCCTGAAGAACTGATCCAGTTCATGCGCCCGGAACCCGAAGCTCTCGGCGCTGTAGCCGGGGAGAACGGCGATCGGTATCGGCCTTCCGACGCCGCGCGACAAGGCGTTCGCCTGCACCGCGCGAGAGATGGCCGCCGCCTTATCTCTGCCGCCGATTATCGCAACGCCGTAAGACCCGCCCGTGTTGCGACCGAACCAGCTTGCGAGGCTGTGACGCACGCCGTTCTCGTCCTGGGCCGAAAGACTACAGCCAACCCCATCTGTTGCTGCGGCTACGGCAATATCAGCGATAACAGAATCTCGGTCATCGCCGCTCGGTCCTGCCAAATGATGAAGCCCACCTCGCGGGAGCACGCCCGCAATATCGGTTTCGGCGAAAGAGCCGTGGATGCGCCAATCTCTCGGAAGGTCATTCAACATTGCTACTTTCCTTCTATTCGTCGCTATCTTCGTATCTGATCTTAACTGGCCTGAACTTAGAACCCTGCACTGCTCTGACCAATTGCTGCAAAGGATCACCGTCCACAGTCCCGTGCTTGACGTCTACCTTGTCGCCGAATTTGTTCGGCAAAAGCTTCGAGAGCAACCACTTGCGGCTATCGACTCTCAGGCGGCTGCGGTTGATATGTTCATGATTGGTGTGCTCGACGCCTTCGTCGTCGATGAACGTATCATTCGATGAGTCATCGGCAATCGCGATGATCTCTTCAGCCATCATTTCAGCGCAATCCCGCTTTGCCTTCTCATACATCTCGCGGAACTCTGGCACGGTGCGTATCCAGCTAAATATCGTCCATTTGCTTGGCATTCCGGGCATGGCGGCGATGGCGTCAGACGATTTGCCAGCGGCGAACTCATCGCACACCTTCTGCGCCAGTTCGGGCGTTATATGCGCTTGCGCGGAGGCTTCCGCGTCTTCGCCTTCGTCGCGGTATTTGTAGTCTTCGTCTCGCTCAACTTTTCGATCCTTCTACAAACGCGACGGCGGCGTCGAGTTCGAGGCGGTCGCTTTCGCGCTTATGTTCATCCGGCGTTAGGTCTGAGAGCTTGATGATTTCTCGCACAGTCCTGAGCCAAATCTGCGCTCTCGTGGTGGTCTCGCCATTTCTCCAATTGGAGAACGGAATTACGCTGGCGAGCATGGCGCGAGCGCGTTTCTTGTCGCTCATGGTCAGGCGGCCTTCATCATGATGCTCTTCGGCTGCGGGCGGCGCGCGGCGGTGCGCGCGGGCTTCTTCTCGTCGCCGTCCTTGCCGCCTTTGATTGTCTCGACCTTCTCCGCGAGCTCCTTGACCGCGCCCATGGTGACGCCAAGCGCGTCGACGACATTGATCGACTTGCCGTCGCCGAGCCCGGTCGCCTTCTGGAAGTCCTGCGCGTAGGTGCCGACGTGCTCGCCGCCGTCGCCTTCGCCTTCCTTGTAGCGCCACGCCTCGACCGGCATTTTCTTGAGCGCGTCGAGGATTCCCTTGACCTCGCGCTTGTCCTCCTTGGCGTTCTCGTCGGACATGAACGACATGCGCGAGAGGCCGAAGCCGGCGAGCGAGCCGAGCCCTCCCGCGAGCCCGCTAGTTGTCGTCGCGTTCAATTGGTCTTGCTGGTTCAAAAGATCGACGCGGTTTCCGTAGATGCTGTTCCACGTCTGGCCAGCGTCTTTATATCCGCCCATAGCGCCGCCGTAGCCGGCGTTCATGATGCCCACCCCTTGGAGCCGCGCGGTGTTCGCGCCAATCAGGCCAGCCTCGGCGCTGGAGCCGAGGCCCGATCCAAGTTGCAGGGACGAGGCAGCCTGCGACGGCAGGCCGTTGCCCATGTTGATGGCGTCTCCCTGGAGTGCCGTGGCCTCCTTGCGGAGATTATTGCGGGCGACATTCTGCGCGCCAGCCTGCGCCACGGCTCCCTCGATGTCCGCCGCGCGCTCGATGCCAGCGAAGCGTCCGCTGGCCGGGTTGATGCCCATGGCCGCCATCTGGCGCTGGCGCTGCTGGTCCGCCGCCGCGACGCTGTTCGCAACATCGGCCTTGGCTTCGGCGGCGGCCTTGGCCTGATTGCCGGCGCTGTCCCAATTGTTCGCCTTATCGATGAACTTGTCCTGCAAGGGCAGGAAGATCGACTTGTAGCGCGCGCGATCCTCTGACGCCCACTGGTTGGCGTTGGTCATGCCTTCCAGTTGAGCCGCACCCACCTTGGCGGTGAGCTCGTCAATCGGCTTCTGTCGCTCGTTCTGGATGGCGAACTGATCCTTGGCGAAGGAAAGCCAGTCCTGACCTAGCTGCGCCTGCTGCTGGCCGGCCTGGGCCTGCATCATCGCGGCATAGCCCGCCATCGGATCGGACGCGGCGCTCGAACCTTTCTTGCTCATTTTCGATTTCCTTTCAGCGCGGGTTCGCTGAAACGGCGTTGAAGTCTTCGCCGTCCGCACACACTTGAGGCGCTTTCTCGATAATCTCGCGAATCCCAAGCCCGAGCACTTCGCGGCAGTCCGGGGAGACGATAATGTCCCAAGCCTCCCTGATCTCGTCATAGGAAAGCTCGCCACGGGTTGTGCGCAGGCGGCGCCAGAAGTTGCAGTCATTCGTCCAGCGCATGAAGGCGGCGTGCGCAAAGGCGTCGGTGTTGCTCCAGCCATCGACCTTGCAGCAGTAGGCGCGCTTGCCATCGTCAAGGCGCGTGATTTCGAGGAATAGCTCTTCCATGCCGATGGAATACCATCCGCATTGGCCGATGACGCCTTTGTCGTTGCCGATCGCGGGCCGGACCCTGTAGGCGCGGGCGCGCTCGCCCTGCGGGACTCTGGCGGCCTTCGCCGCGGCGAAGGATACGACGTTCGAGGCTGGCGTTTGCGGCGTGCCGGCGCAGAAGCTTTTCAGTGCGGCTTGCGCGGCGGCGAGGGAAGGCGTATCCAACATGACTGCAATCCTTGACAACTTTGCATCATCGCGACCCCGGCGGCGACAGCCATCGCTGCCGGGGTTTCCTCGCGCTTTATGCGGCTCTGTGGGCCTGCGGCTTGGAGATGATCGTGCGCGCCCAACGGTCGAGACTGAATGGGTAGTAGCCGACGCCGCGCTTGCCGATCCTGACCCATTCAGGGCCTTCGCACTCGCGGTAGCGGAACTGCGTCAATGTGCCCGGCGTGTAAGAGATGCCATGCAGGGCGAGCAGATAGCGGCTCGCCTCGACCGTGTTCAGCAACCGATCGGGATTGGGGGAGGGAGACTGCCGCATATTGCGCTCCGCGTTCGTTTCGCTTGAGCGCATCTCATCACGATTAGCCTTAAATACAATCGTCGGAACAGAACAAACTAATTCGACTAAAATCGATCCAGTAAATTATTCCGCTTTTCTGGGGAGAGGAAATTGGCGGCGCAAAATTGAGCGGCTTATTTTTTTCGCAATGCCTTCCTGATCTCGGCGATCAGTGAGTCTTCAGACGGCCACCATCCATCCACATCGCCAAGAGAATCATGCACGGCGAGGACGAAGCGCGGGAAGGGATGGCGGGATGGATGCTTCGAGTCCATGGTAGTCGAGATACCGATGTCGCCGGCGAGCGCCGACAATTCCCGCACCATGGTCTCCCAGGGTGTGCGCTCGCCCGTGCTCGGCTGATCCTTATCGCCGATAGCGTCGGCAGCCGCGCGTGCCGCCCACGCCATGTCGCCGGCCGCGCGCCACATGTTGTCGAGGCCGATGTCGCGGCTTCCGGTCGAGCGCACAAACTCCGCGAGCACGCTGCGGGCGTAAGTCTCCGCCATGCCGCCTGGCGCGGCCTTCAGGATCGCGTTGCGGAGGGCGAGGAACGCCTCTTCGATATCGGCAAGGCGTCGGACGGCTTCCTTGACGAGAGGCGCGTCACGGGCTGCCGGAGCGGCGGCACGGTATCTGGCCACGATGTTGGTGAAGCGGGCGCGCCGATCGGAGTCGAGGGGCATGCCGGCCCCGGCTTCGATCGCGCTCCAGTCGGGCACCCATGGCGTCGATGGCCTGGTAATCCGAACCGGCAGGCGGCGGAGTGGGGAGGCGCGAGTTTTCCGGTGGGCGGGGGCGGTGCTCATGAGGGGCATTCCCTTTCGGTTAATTGCTACGATCAAGATATGATTATTCCTGGTGTTTCGCGCGCGCGCGCGTTGCGGTGTGGTTGCGGGGCTTGGTTCCTACAACCAAGGGTTAGGCGGCAAGCCTGTCCGGCGGTTCTGGATCGTCCACGATCACGGCATCCTCCACGGTCACGAAAGGCAAGTCCTCGGCGGCGAGGGCCGTAGCGGGCGCTTCCTGCGTGTTCGGAGCGGTGAGGCGGTAGAAGGTGGCTTGGCGCTTCCCGGTCGCGACCTTCTTGCCCTCGATCAGGCCGGCGGCCTCAAGTTCGTCGAGCGCGGCCTTGATCTCCGCCGCGCTAGCGTGACGCTTGAGCCTATCGCGCAAATAGTCGTGAGTGATCAATCCCTGCTCAAAACCGGGACAGTCCGGGGACACTTCCTTAATAATAATATTCTTTAAGGAAGTGTCCCTGCGCGTCCCGGTTTTGGCCTCGGACAAAATGGCGAGAATCCGATCGGCAAGCGCGCTCGTTTTATGCGCGGCCACCGCCTCCTGACCCTCGAACTCGCACAGGGCGACCGGCCCGGCTAGCGCCGCCAGGGCGGCCTCGGGGTCGCCGCCGACGCGCGCCGGGTCGAATGCGCCGTCCTCGATCGCAGCGCCCTCGACGGCGCGCTGGAAGCGGACGCGGGCAAGCTCGATGGCCGGCGGCTGGATGATCTCGGCGACGGAGCCGGACGCCGGCTTGCGGTCGCTGTCGCGCTGCAACGCCTTCTTGGCTGCTGCCTCGTTGCGCCACAGCGAAGGATAAGCTAGCGCCATGGTCGCTGGCCGCTCGAAGGTAAACCCGCCTGCGGCCGCCATCTTCTCTTCCGGCGTCTGCAGCGGGGCGGCCGGGAAGAAGTTGTCTACCGGAATGTCCAGCGGCACATCGTTGAACACCACGATGTCGAGGGGCTCGTGGGCCTTCCGATTGACACCGCGCCCCCGGCCGATGGCCTGAGTAATCTCGTCGACGCAGGAGGCCCGCACGAGGGCGTCGACAAGCGGGCTTGGGTGAACCCATGTCGTGACCCATTCCTCGACCACGCGGCCGTCCCTGAGCCTGCGCAGGCGCTTGCGGCGTCCCTTCCTGAAAAACTCGCCGTCGCGGACGGTAAGGTCGGGGGCGGCGCCCGTCAGGATGCCAAGCTGTTCCTCGTAACTTGCCGGTGATCCAAGTTGCCTGCCCAGGATGACGACAAGGCGAGCGTCTCCATATTTGTTGCTGCCGCGGATGTTCCCGAAATGCTCGACGCCGATGTTCAGTTCAGGGTCAAACTGAAATTCCTCGGATTCCTCGACTGCCTTGTAGGTGACGACAAGAGTCTTGCCGCCGAACTTTTTGGCAAGGCGGATGATCCGGTCGCGAGCCTCGATCCGGTTCTTCTTGCGCTCTTCCTGCTGTTTTTCCGTCGGCTTGTCGCTTGGGCATAGCTGGTTCATCGCGTAGGACCGGCCTTCGGACTGATGAACGGTCTGATATGGAGCATCAACCCTGACGACGCCGAAATTCTGCGCGAGGCCGCCAAGATATTGGTGAAGCAATTCCGGCTTAAGGTCGGCGTCAATGAAGAGCTTTGGCGTGATCAGATAGTCCATATGGATTTCGTTGCGCTTATGGATCACAAGCTCGCGATGGCCGGTCTTACGGTTCTTCGCGATCTTCAAGAGCCCGGAACGCTCGGGACCATCCTCACCTAGCAATTTCGCGATGGCGGTGAACATATTCACCCTAGCGCGAACGAACCTATTAATCGTGCGCAGACGCCAGTCCTTCTGTTCGTTCTTCCTGATCACGAACTTCCATTCGTCGACGGCTGCGGCCACCATCATCTCGCTCGTGACGCCGAGCTTTGAGAACGACTCGCGCCTGACATATCCAAGCGGTTCGTCCTTCAACGCCTCGAATACGGCGCGCCGCGCCAGATGAAGGTGGTGCGCGATTGCCGATAGCTCGTCTACTACATTGCCCGGCGCTTTTGCCTTCTTGGACCCTCTCTTCTTTTGGGCCATCTCGCCGTCGATCTCGTCTATGGCGATCTTTCTTGTGTTGCTATCGCTTGCGATAGCGGGAATGAAATCCTCGTCAATGACGACGGCGGCGACGCCATTCGTGACATCCCCCCTGTCTATAGGGACATACTTCTCGGAGATTTGCTTTAGGATAGGCCGAAAAAGCAGATGGTGCGAACTAACAACAACGTCGATATTGATAACTCTGAATTGGTCGATATACGGACATCCGTCGCGATGCGGACAATCCTTGTTGCAGACATCATCTTCGCTTAAAAGCTCGGTCGCTTCCTCGTGCTCTTTCGCGATCGCGCACATTTTGGGGCTTTTTTGGTCGTCGTCGAACGGGTCTATCTTTACCTGACGCCCCTTTATGACTTTGACAACGAACTGATCCTTATATCCTCTCCGCGCAAATTCTTCCCTTATGTCGTCTACGATCTCATGGGACAGCATGTGGTTCGGCACGAGATATTGCACGACGCCTTTGTTTCCGTCGCGGCGAAGCTCCAATGTCAAATCAACGAGAAACCGTATTGCCGTCTTCGATTTGCCGACGCCGACATCGGGAGAAAACAGGTAGAAGGGAATTTGTCCGACAATCTCAAATTTGTTCCAGCGTTTGGCGTCGGCGAACATCTCGCAGATGACGGATGTTGTGATCCTGCGGGCTTCGTCCGCGGTCTCGAATCTGACGACGCCGGTCTGTTCCCTCTGATTGCTCTCCTCAGCGTTTATTCCGCCGCCCTGCGGGTCGTTTCCGTCGGGGACTGGCGGGAAGAAGCAGTCCATAACCGCGAGGGGGCCGTATATGGCAGCGTAGTCGTTCCAATCGCTCGGCGCTTTGTAGTCCTCATCCTCGACGATGCGCGCCTGGTATTGCTGGCGATCGAAGGGCGGGATCATCTCCTTGGTGCCAACAAACTCGGCGACCTTCTCCGCAGCCTCAATGCCGGGATTGAATCCGCGCCTTATCTCGGTCCCAAAGTCGTCGTCGGCCGCGACGACGATCTCTGCACCCGGATGCAGTTCCAGCAGCTTCTCGGCAACCGGCATGAGATTTCCGGCGTCGAAAGCGACGACCACCGGAATCCCGGTCGTCTCGAACAACGTCGCGCCCGTGGCGTAGCCTTCACAGATGATGAGCCGCTCGCCAATCTCGCCGATGGTGAAATAGGAGCCGCTCATGGGGGCGTCTTTCTCAAACAGCTTTTTGCCGCCCGGAAAGATACGCTGGATGTTTACGGGCGCGCCGTCGCGATAGACCGGGACGAGCAGGGTGTTGCCAGACTGGCGTAAGCCATGCGCCAGGACGCCCTTGCGCGTCAGGTAGGGGTGATCGTTCTTGGCGGGTCCGGCGGCGCTCCAGCGCCTGCCTACGCGGGCTATGGCGGTGGCGCGCTCCGCCTCCTCGATGCGCTCACGCTCGGCTTTCTCTGCCGCGTAGCGGGCGCGGTCGGCGTCCGACAGCGTGCGAACGCCACGCGCGTTCCACGTGAAGTAAGAGTTGGGATCGCGGTGGCTCTTGGCCCAACCGCCCGGAAACTCGCCGTCGTAGAACCTATATTCGCCGGCGTCGTTGCGCTTGTTCTTCGGATCAACTGAGAAGCGGTGCTTCTTGCCGTCGGCGATGATCATGCTCGGCGCGCAGCCGAGACGCCTCTCTATCTCTCTTTGAACGCCCCTTCAGGATCAGCACACGGGACGGCGCGGTAGTGGTCGTCTTCGATCTCAATGTCGTAAGGGTCGAACCAGTCGTCGTTGTTGAAATTGGTCACAGCGCGCCCCCTTCGGGAGAGGCGATTACGCGCGGGGCGGCCGGGCCATCGCTGGACGACGTGCTCGCCAATGCGGCCTTGGCGGGCCTGCGGGCGGGCCTGCGGACGGGCCTACGCGCGCGCGCCAAATGGCGAGGGGCGAAGGCGCGCTTGGCGGCCGCGACGCGACGGGCGGCAATTTTCCGGCGCAGCGCGATCGCTGCGTGGTGCTGCGCGATCACGACATTATGGCGCCGGATTTCATCTCGGCATTGCTCGATGCCGGACTCGATCTGAGCCTTGATGGCGGCGTCGGCCTCGACGGCCTTGGCGGAGTAGATTTTGTGAAGCTCGCTGAAATAGGCGCGCCAGTATTTTGCTTTGGCTATTTCGACGGAATCGACACCCTCGGATTTGCGCGGGGGCGCGTTTGTGCTAAACATTTTTCGTTCTTTCTTGTTGCTGCGAAATACTCCCCCGGATTGCCGTCCGGGGGTTTCGCGTTTTACGGGTTAGGCGGCAGCCGGAAGTCCTTCGGACGCGATGCGCGCAACCTCCTCGTCGGGGATCGCTGTGCATCCACCCATTTTGATGGTCCTCACGCGCCGCTGTGCGATCCACCTGTAAACACTCGGGACGCTAACGCCCCAAGCCTTCGCGGCCTCCGGAACGCGCCATGCCTTGCGGACTGTTGATACGGCGCTCATGCGATCATCTCCTGTATTGCGATCGATTGTTGCTGATTGGCTGTGAGAATACGCCTTGCTGAGTCGGAGGCAAGATATTGTGTCGAATATTAACAGGCAGACAGTGTGTGGAGAAAACCAGCTCCGAATTTACGGTATCAGTAAATCGAAAAAAGTAAGGCCAGCCGTTGCTGGCGAGCCCTTGGTGGCGGCGGCTTAGGCGGCAAAAATTCCCGGCCGCACAGCCGGATGGTTCCTTTTCAGGAACGCCCGGATAGACGCTCCTGAGAAGTTCTCGAAAGACGTGTGCTCGTGCTCGGTATCTTCTTCCTGATAGGGCTCGTATTCGCTCATCCACGCAGCCAGATCGGTGACGGCGGGCCAGATACGGGAGTCTGCCATCAGCAGTTGCGCGTAGCGCCACGCATAGGTTTCGAGCGCGTAACGGAAGTATGGCGAGCGGTCCAAAACGCTCTTTCCGATTTTAGAGATGCCATCGTGGTCGCTTTCCGACGAGAAGAGCGTCCTGATCGGGAGCTTTCTCTCCAGGCAATACATCCGCTCGGCGGCGGGGCCGGCGGCGATGGCTATGGCGGTCGCGGCAAGGACTGGCGCATAAGCGCGGCGCCTGGTGAGGCTGGCGACCTTTCTGACCTGGCTCGTGGTCCTGGAGGTGTGCCCGAACGACGCAATGGTGGCCTCGCCGGGGTTGTATTCCGCGCAGATTTGAATGCCGCCTCGGCCGATGCCGAGACCGAGCACGTAGAAGGCGACCGTATGGCCGGCCTCGTGGATGCAAGTGACTTCGTTCGCCCACATAACAGCGTGGGGGGCCTGCTTCTCATCGGCAAACATGCCGGCGTGGTAATCGCAAAAGGCCGGGCGCGGCGGCTCTGATGTGAAGCGCGCAATGCGCTCTCGCTCCTGTGCGATGAATGACTCGAATGCGTCTTTGACGGCAGCGGTCTGCATCACGCCGCCTCCCTTTCGAGAACGCCCGTCATAACGAGCAAGCGCCGCCGGAGCACGATCTCGGGCTCCGCAGTCGGTTCTGAAATCGCGATCCTGAGAAGCAGCACGGAGCGTCGCATCTCAAGCTGGCGGGCCTGAGATTTGCCGGCGGCGGTGCGCGGCAGGCTCCAAACCTCCCTCGAAAGGGCGGCGTAGCCGTCGACCAGACTTTTGATAGTGGGGGCGGACGATGTATGCGTGTCGTAAGTCATAACCAAGCCTCTTCCTTGATTGTGGCTAGGGCGTCCGACGCGCTTGAGACCGCACCGGACGCCCGCTTTCTCAGGCGGCTTTATTGGCGATATTCCATTTTCCCCAATCAACAACATCTTCATGATCGACAGCCATCGACTGGCCCAGCGCGGCGTTGATCGGCTCGATAACGATCTTGTCGCCAACTTCAGTCATCCTCACGCGGACGGTGACGATGTGGCCTTCGGACTCGTTGCGCTCTTCGTTATTTGACATTGTCTTTCTCCATTTACGTGATGTGCGCCGCAGACCCCGGCGCTGGGGATTCCTTCGGCTCGCCTCGGCCTTGGGCGTCTGGTGAGCCGCCTTACGCGGCCTCCTCATCTTTTACGGAAGGCGTAACTGCCCGAACTTCGCGCTCGGCGATGAACGCCAGGAGGACTGACTTGCGGGCGTGAATGCCAGCGCCGAGGCGGAACACAGGAAGCTCTCCACGTTCGATCAGGTGATATACGCGACGGCGTTTCTTTGGGTCGCCGAAGAGGAAGACGGCGATTTCGTCCGCGCCATCGAGCACGTCGCCGGCGATGTTGTTTTCCTGAGCCATGGCAAACCTCTCCCGATCGCCGCGAATGTCGGCGTCTAAGTCCTCGAACATCTGGTAGCTGGCCTTATTCAGCCGAGCGGGCGGCCCCTCGGCGCGAGGCTTTCGCCTTGGCCTCGTTGGCGACGAAGTTCCTGAAGATGTGCACGGCCTCCTGATTGAGGCTGCGCACATTGTCCTCCGCGCGCTCCTTTAGAGCAGCCAGCAGCGTAGCCGGCACGCGCAGTCGAATGTGGATAGTCGGCTCCCGTGACATATGCCCTCACACCAAAATGGCACACTGGGTGCCTGTATGTGCCTAGACATATGACAGGGTTCGGCCTATGTCAAGAACACTATGTGCCGGAGTGTGCCATGACGGATGAGGGCGAAAAGAGACGGCGGCCTTGGGATAGGGCAACACCGAAAGAATCGGGCGAAAGGCCAGGGCGGCCGTGGGAGAAGACGGGACCGGAATCGGACGACAAAGACGAGACGCACATGCGCATCCGCGTGCCGGGCGCGCTGCGGCAACAGCTTATCGCGCTGGCCGAACAAAACGGACGCTCGCTCAACGCCGAAGTGGTCGCGCGACTCGTGGCGTCTTTAAGAGATAACCGTGAGCTTGAAGATGTGGTCAGGCTCGCGGATTACCACGGTAAGCGGCTCGACAATCTCGAAAACGCGATGCGCGACGTATTTGCTCGGCTCCTGCCGGGTGAGAGGTTTTTCAAGCCTAAAAATAGAGAGGATTGAGCATGTCAGTCCGCAAACGCCAATGGATAACAGGGCAGGGCGAAAACCGCGAAGCCTGGGTCGTTGAATATACGGACGCGATCGGCAAGCGTCGGCGGAAGACGTTCAAACGCAAGAAGGAGGCCGACGCCTACGACGCCAAGGTGCGAGTCGATGTTCGAGCCGGGGTGCATGTAGCGGACTCGGCGTCTGTGACGGTCGCGGAAGCTGCGGACCTATGGCTTGATGCGTGTCGGAACCGAGGGCTCGAACGCACGACGATTGCTCTATACGCCGACTACTGCCGGTGTCACATTGTCCCATTCCTCGGGAAGACTCGCCTATCCAGCCTAACGCGCGCCGCCGTCCGCGACTTCGAGGACCGGTTGCGCCGCGGCGACGGGCCAGCGGTTGGTCGCGTGTCGGGGCCGCGCTCCTCCTTCACCGTCAAGAAGGTGCTGGTCGCCCTCTCTTCACTTATCAGCGACGCCCAAGAGCGCGGCTTGGTCGCGATCAACGCCGTGCGCGATATGCGGGCCCGGCGCGTCCGCGGCCTTGAGACGCGTGCCGAGAAGCGCCAGCGGGGGAAACTCAAGGTTGGGGTGGACATTCCCTCGCCCGAGGAAATCCGGTCGCTTATCGGCAACTTGAGAGGGCGATGGCGGCCGATCCTGCTGACGGCGATCTTTACCGGGCTGCGCTCGTCGGAGCTTCGGGGCCTTCGTTGGGGCGATGTAGATTTCAAGAAAAGCGAAGTCCACGTTCGTCAGCGCGTCGATCGATTCGGCGAGATGGGTGCGCCGAAGAGCGCAGCCGGAGAGCGGGCCCTACCGGTCCCCCCTAGTCTCGTCTCGGCGCTGAAGGAATGGCGGCTGGCCTGTCCGCTGGGCGAACTCGATCTTGTTTTCCCGACCAGCACTGGCCGGCCACTTGGTCATGGCGACGTAGTTGATCGAGGGCTGTTGCCGACGCTGGTCGCGGCCGGCGTTGTCGACCGCGAGGGCAGGGCGAAATATGGCGGGCTGCACGCGCTGCGCCACTTTTATGCGTCGTGGTGCATCAACCGCAAAACCGATGGTGGGCTCGAATTGCCGCCAAAGGTTGTGCAGACGCGGCTAGGCCATTCCACGATCGCGATGACGCTCGACGTTTACGGCCACTTGTTCCCGTCTGGCGACGATGGCGCAGAGCTTGCGGCGGCCGAGACGCTACTTCTCTCAGGCGGCTGAGCGGCCGATTTTCATGCGACAACGCCGCGACATGATGAGCTTTCAAGAGAACCAATATCTTACAAAACAATGAGTTAAGCAGCGACTAGAAAAGATTGAACATCTGGACCGCAAGCGTCGGCGCGAAACCGAAGGTGAGGGGGCCCAGCGGCGTATTGAATCGGCGCGCGTAACCGAAGCTCGTGAATCCCTGTTGCAGATCGACCCCCGTGAAGCCGCCGCCGAACAGGCCGCCTCTGGGCGGATGCCAGTATCCCCAGCCGTAGGACGTGTTCACGCCGCCATTGGAATAGCTGGCGACGCTCCATGCGGACGCATCGTCGATGGGCTGGATGTAGCCGCCGTTGGGCACGGGAAACCAGGGGCGGCCGCTTTCGACGCGCCCGGGCGAGATGACGCGCACCGGGCCGTTCGTGTCATAGCCGCGCTCGACATTGACGACCGTCATGCCGACGCCGAACTGCCGATCCAGACCGACGATGCCGGCCGGGTTCACGGAGAGGGCCATGGCGTCGCGCTGATCGGCCGTGCCGGCGCCCCCGAGCGCCTTCTGGCGCGGGCCGTAGCCGATCAGGAAATAACCATCGGCGGCTTGCGCGCCGGGGGCACCGGCCAGAAAAAGCGCCATGAGGGCGAGCGAAAGACGGCGTTGGGAAAATCTGTGCTGCATCGGCGTGACCCAAATCAAAAGTCACGCCTACGTTAGCACCGCCGCCTTGTGTCGGCATTATGGTTAACAACGGATCGCCGAAAACCGGGCCGCTGTGCCCTCCGCGCAACAGGGCGCAGAGGCGCAAGACGGGAGTCAGGCCTTGCGGCGCAGCACGTAGCGGAAATGGCCGTCCGCCTCCTCGGCGCTGACCAGCTCGTCGCCGGTCTGCCGCGCGAAGGCGCTGAAATCGGCCATGGAGCCGGGGTCGGTGGCCAGCACTTCGAGCGTCTCGCCGATTCCGATTTCCTTGAGCGCCTTTTTGGTGCGCAGAATCGGCAGGGGGCAATTGAGGCCGCGCGCGTCGACGGTCCGTTCAGTCATGATTCGTCCATTGCTGATCTGGGCGACAGGCGCGTCGCCATTCGGTGAACCCCTGCATAATGCGCCGGCGGTTTCGATCGCAAGCGTCACGTGACCGGCCATATTTGCGCCCCGGCCGCGAAACAGCGTAAGCTTTCGGCGGACGCGCACGCATGGCGCGGCCTCACATAGTCATCCATCCACACAGGGCAGGTGGAGCCGATGTCGCTACGGACCTATTGCAAAGCGGCCGCATGGGCTGCGCTTGCCGCGAGCGCCGGACTCGCCGGATGCGCGAGCACGCAAAGCAGCCAGACTGTCGTCGCCGCGGCGCCCCCGCCGGTCCTCCGGCCCGCGCCGGACCCCCGCGTCGCGGAGCCTGCCGCCGCGCCGGCCGGAGCCGTCTACGCCGAGACAAAAGACGGCGCCTTCACCGTGCCCGGCGTGAAGCCGGGGCAGGTGGATCAGGCCTTCCTGCGCAAGAATGTCGCCTATTCGACCAAGGAGCCGCCGGGGACGATCGTGATCGATCCGGTCAACCACTATCTCTACCATGTCGAGGAGGGCGGCCGCGCCACCCGCTACGGCGTAGGCGTGGGGCGCGAGGGCTTCGCCTGGGCGGGCGAGGCGACCATCAAGAGCAAGCAGGAATGGCCCGACTGGTATCCGCCCAAGGAAATGGTCGAGCGCCGGCCCGATCTGAAAAAGCAGCTCGTCGAACTGCAAAGCGGCCTCGGCATGCACGGCGGCCCCGGAAATCCGCTGGGCGCCCGCGCCATGTATCTCTGGCAGGGCGACAAGGACACGCTGTTTCGCATCCACGGGACCAATGAGCCCTGGACGATCGGGCAGAGCCAGTCCTCGGGCTGCATCCGCATGATCAATCAGGACGTCATGGACCTCTATGAGAAGACGCCCGCCGGCGCGCGGGTCGTGGTTCTTCCCGCGAGGGTCGCAGGCCGCTGACGCAACGCGTCAGCCGCCCGCGAATTTCACGACGGCGGTGACGATCTCGGTGACCAGCATCGAGAACAGGACGGCGTTGGCAATGGGCGCGCGGATGAACATGCCGGGAAGATGGGGCAGGGGGCGGGCGCTTCAATAAGCAAAAGCCGAGCGTTCAAATGCCGCAGGCGCCGGCCACAGGCGTTGGCGCGCGAAATGCTGGCGAGCTTCCCGCGCCAGCCGGCGTCGCGGCGCGCACGGAGCCGGCGCTCAGGGGCCGACCGCGAAAACCAGCGAAATCAGAAAGACGACGAGCGAAAACTGGAGCGCTAAAACCACCGGGTCTTGCGCGATGTTTGAGAGAATCGTCTTCAGGCGCCGCATCCGGTGAAGAATGCCCAAAATCTTGCGGTTTAGATAGAGCCCGCGAGCACAGCCGGGATGAGACCAGGGCTCCGGCGAAAGCGCGCCGAAAGCCTCGTCCCGGCGGCCTCTCCCCCTCCCGCATACGGAGAGGGGGAGACGTCGCGCGGGCGCGTTACTTCTTTTCCGGCTCGGCGGCGGCGGGAGCCTGCTGCTCCTGCTTCTGCTCCTGCTGTTGCCGCTTGTAGTCATGCGAGGCCTTGGTCCCGCGATGGATGCGGACCTTGTGCTTGTGGCTGTAGCCGGTGACATGGGCCGAAGCCGCGACGGGCGCGATGGCGACGGCGGCGGCGAAGACAGCGAGAATGAGTTTCTTCATCTTTTCCTCCCGATCAGGGCTGACGAAGCGCTTGAACGGCGCTTCGCGGCTCGGCAGAACACCACTTCATCCCCCCTGAAAAGAGGGTGGGCGCTCAAATTGGCCGAGCCCGGCCCGACAATCAGACAAAAAGATTTATGTGCGCTTTCGCCGCTTCCTCAAGATAGGTCGCCGCGCCGCCGAAGCAGACGCCTTCGATCATGTCCTCATTCTTGAACTCGAAGAGGTCCATGGTCATCTGGCAGGCGACGAGCTTCACGCCGCTTTCGAGCGCGATGTCGCGCAGCTCCTCGATGCTGGCGACGCCCTTCTTGGCGATCATGTTCTTCATCATCGCGGTGGCGCCCATGGTGACGCCCGGCAGCGCGGCGACGAGGTTGGGCATACCCATATGCATGCCGCCCATGGGCATTTTCATCGCGGGGTTGCCGAGCGGCGAAACCTCCAGATCGAGCGTCTTCTTCAGCAGGCCGAGGCCGTAGAAGGTGAAGAACAGCGTCGCGTCCATATCCATCGCCGCCGCCGTCGTCGCGAGGATGAAGGGCGGGTAGGCCCAGTCGAGCGTGCCTTTTGAAACGATGATGGACAAAGACTTGCGATCGGACATGGGGCCTCCTTGCCGGCGTCACATGTCGATGAGCCGGCGCCACATCCCATACCAGCCGCCCGCGCTCATTGCGAGCAGCGCGGCGACCGCGAGATCGGCGGTCTCCGGCGCCTCGAAGCGCAGAAGTCCGGCCAGCGGCGGAAAATAGAGCCCGGCCGCCACGACCGAAAGCGCCGCCGCCGCGATCGCCCAGAAAAACAGATTCTCCCGCGCGAAGGGCGAGACGCCCCTGGGGAGCGCGTCCGAGAGGGCGAGCGTCAGATTGGCGACGATCAGCGTGGCGAAGGCCAGCCCGCGCCCTCTCGCTTCGGGGACGCCGACGCTCGCCGCGAGGACGTAAACGCTGAGCACCGCCAGAAAGACAACGAGGCCCTGAATCGTCCCGAGCACCAGGTCGCGCGTCCCGAACAGCGGCTCGTTCTGCGGGCGCGGGGGGTTCAGCATCGCGTCCCGCTCGCCTGGCTCGGCCTCGAAGGCGAGCGAGCAGGTCGGGTCGATGATCAGCTCCATGAGCACCACATGCGCGGGCAGCAGCATGGGCGGCAATCCCATCAGGATGGGCGCCAGCGCCAGCCCGGCAATGGGCACATGAATCGCCGTGATATAGGTCAGCGCCTTGCGCAGATTGGTCGAAATGCGTCGCCCCAGCGCGATGCCCGCGACGATCGAGGCGAAATTGTCGTCGAGCAGCACGATATGCGCGGCCTCGCGGGCCACGTCGGATCCCCGCTGCCCCATGGCGACGCCGATATGCGCCGCCGCGAGGGCGGGAGCGTCGTTCACGCCGTCGCCCGTCATGGCGACGATATGGCCGTCCGCCTTGAACGCCTCGACCAGCGCGAGTTTGCTTGTCGGCATGACCCGCGCGAAGACGCGGATGTCCCGGATCTTGTCCGCGAGCCCCTCCGCCGTCGTCCCGGCGATTTCGGCGCCGGTCAATACGCCGCCGGACGTGTCGATGCCGGCGGCGCGGGCGATGGCGAAGGCAGTCGCGGGGTAGTCGCCGGTGATCATGGCGACCGAAACGCCCGCGCGCCGGGCGGCGGCGACCGCCTCGGGCGCGTCGGCGCGAATCGGGTCCTCGAACGCCACGAGTCCGCGCAGGACGTAAGGCGCGCCGTCCGGCTCCCCGGCGTCCGGCTCTGTCTCTGCGACCGCCAGAACGCGCATTCCGTCGCGCGCCATCTCGTCGATGACGGCGTGGTAGCGGGCGCGCGTCCCGGGATCGGCGCCGGCGAGACGCAGGATCGCCTCCGGCGCGCCTTTCGCGGCCTTCAGCGCGCCGCCTTCGACCCGCCAGCTCTGGATGAAGGCGAGCAGCTCGGGCTTGATCGGAAAACTTTCCGTCGCCGTCCCCGCCGCCGGAATCTCCAGGCGCTCGGCAAGCGCATGAACCGCCCGGTCCATGGGGTCCACGGGATTTTGGGAGGAGGCGCGCAAGGCCGCGAGGATCAGCCGGTGCTCTTCGGCGTCCGGCGCGTCGGGAACGGGCTCGATGGCCCCGCCCGTGTAGAGCGCCGAGACCGCCATGCGGTTTTCGGTGAGCGTGCCGGTCTTGTCGACGCAGAGCAGCGAGGCGGAGCCGAGCGTCTCCGTCACGGAGGACCGGCGCACGAGCACGTTGCGGCGCGCCAGCCGAAAGGCCCCGAGGGCGAGAAAGATCGCCAGCACCATGGGGAATTCTTCCGGCAGCAGGCCAATCGCGAGCGTGATGCCGGCAATCGCGCCCTCGAACCAGTCGCCGTGGACGAGACCATAGGTCACGATCACCAGCGCGCAGAACGACAGCGCGAAGGCGCCGAGTTTCGCGACAAGCGCGCCGGTGCGCTTTTGCAGCGGGCTCGGCTCCCCCTGAATGGCGGCGAGCGAGGCGCCGAGGCCGCCGACCGCCGTGCGCGGGCCGGTGCGCGCCACCCGGGCCACGCCCGAGCCGCGCACGATCAACGAGCCGGCGTAGAGGAACGGCGTATGATCGCCGCCGGGATCGGGAAAATCGGATTGCGCGGCCTCGTCGGCGAAGGTCTTGGTCACGGGCGCCGACTCGCCGGTCAGGATCGACTCGTCGACGACCAGAGCGTCGCCCGCGATCAGCAAGGCGTCGGCGGGAACGCGCTGGCCCTCGCCCACGAGAACGATGTCGCCCGGCACGAGGTCGCGGGCCGGGATGCGCCGCTCCGCGCCGTCGCGACGCACCTGCGCCATGGGCTCGGCAAGCCGCTGCAACGCCTGCAGGGCGCGCTCGCTGCGCAACTCCTGAAACACGACGAGGGAGATCGAGGCGCTCGCGCCCGCCACCATGAACAGGCCCTCGCCCAGATCGCCGACGAACAGATAGAGCGTCGCCGCCGCCGCCAGCAGAAAGAACATCGGCTCCTTCAGCGTGCGCAGGGCGATCTTCAGGACGCCGGGGGGCGGCGATTCGGGTGGAGCGTTTGGACCGAATTGCGCAAGCAGCCTTGCGGCGTCTTCGGAAGTCAGGCCCGAAAGGCTCGGCTGCGTCATGGAGAATCCGGCTTGGAGAGGTAAGTCGGAATGTAGTTCACCGCGCGGCAAAGTTGAAACCCGGGCTGCAGAGACCCAGTCGCATGAAGCGGGGGCGGTGCGCCGCCGCCTTGCGACGCCACGGCGAACGCGCTAGCTTTCATCCAATGGCGAGGGGCGCCGCCTGCGCGGCTGAGAAGCACCCGTCGAACCTGATCCGGGTCATGCCGGCGGAGGGAATGCCAGCTTGAGACCATCCGCGGTCTTGATGTCGATTCCCCGCTTTGGCTTGACCCCCTCCCTGACCCTCCCCCTTGCAGGGGGAGGGAACGGGGTTGGCGAAACCCTCCCCCCTTTCAGGGGTGGGAATGACCGGCGCCGCCGCCTCTCCCTCCCCCTGCAAGGGGGAGGTCGGGGTGGGGGCCGCTCGGAGGCGAAGGAAGCGCGACCATGAACCTGCACGACAAACGCACCCCTCTGAGCGTCACCACCGGCCCCATCGGCAGGTCGCGCAAGGTCTATTCGTCGCCGGCCGGGCGCCCCGACATCCGGGTGCCCTATCGCGAGATCCCGCTCGACCCCTCATCCGGCGAGGAGCCGCTGCGCGTTTACGACCCCTCGGGCCCCTATAGCTGCGAGAATTTCACGCCCGACCTGTCGGCGGGACTGCCGGCGGCGCGGCCGTGGCTGGCGACGCGCGCGGGGCTGGAGACCTATCAGGGCCGCGACGTGAAGCCCGAGGACAATGGCTTCGCCGAAGGCGACAGGCTCGTGCCGCCATGCCCGGCCGAGCGCAAGCTTTATCGCGCCGCCGGCGCCGCCCCGGTCACCCAGCTTGAATTCGCCCGCGCCGGGATCGTCACCGAAGAGATGATCTATGTCGCGCATCGCGAGAACCTGTGCCGCGAGCGCGCGCTCGACGTGGCCAGGGAGCGCATCGCCGACGGCGAGAGTTTCGGCGCCGACATTCAGGAGTTCATCACCCCGGAATTCGTGCGCGAGGAGATCGCGCGCGGCCGGGCGATCATTCCCGCCAATGTGAACCACCCCGAGCTGGAGCCGGTCGTCATCGGCCGCAACTTCCTCGTGAAAGTGAACGCCAACATCGGCAATTCGGCCGTGACCTCCTCCGTGGCGGAGGAGGTCGAGAAGATGGTCTGGGCCTCGCGCTGGGGCGCGGATACGGTGATGGACCTCTCCACCGGCCGCAACATTCACAACATCCGCGACTGGATCATCCGCAATTCCTCCGTGCCCATCGGCACCGTGCCGATCTATCAGGCGCTGGAGAAAGTCAGCGGCGACGCGCTGAAGCTCGATTGGGAGGTCTTCAAGGACACGCTGATCGAGCAGGCGGAGCAGGGCGTCGATTACTTCACCATCCACGCCGGCGTGCGCCTCGCCTATGTGCCGCTGACGGCGAGCCGGGTGACGGGCATCGTCTCGCGCGGCGGCTCGATCATGGCGCGCTGGTGCCTCTCCAAGCACAAGGAAAGCTTCCTCTACGAGCGCTTCGACGAGATTTGCGACATCATGCGCAAATATGACGTCTCCTTCTCGCTCGGCGACGGCCTGCGTCCGGGCTGCAACGCCGACGCCAATGACGCCGCGCAATTCGCCGAGCTGGAGACTCTCGGCGAACTGACGAAGATCGCCTGGGAGAAGGGCTGTCAGGTCATGATCGAGGGCCCCGGCCATGTGCCGATGCACAAGATCAAGGCCAATATGGACAAGCAGCTCAAGGCCTGCGGCGAGGCGCCGTTCTACACGCTCGGCCCGCTCGTCACCGACATTGCGCCGGGCTACGACCACATCACCTCGGGCATTGGCGCGGCGATGATCGGCTGGTTCGGCACGGCCATGCTCTGCTACGTCACCCCGAAGGAGCATCTCGGACTGCCCGACCGCGACGACGTGAAGACAGGCGTCATCACCTATCGTATCGCGGCCCATGCGGTCGACCTCGCCAAAGGCCATCCGGCGGCGCGCGAGCGCGACGACGCCATGAGCCGCGCGCGTTTCGATTTCCGATGGACGGACCAGTTCGAGATCGGCCTCGATCCGGATACGGCGCGCGAGTATCACGACGAGACCATGCCGAAGGAAGCGCACAAGGTCGCGCATTTCTGCTCCATGTGCGGCCCGAAATTCTGCTCCATGCAGATCACGCAGGACCTGCGGAAGGAGGCCGCGGCCATCGCCGAGCGCGGCATGGCGGAGAAAGCGGAAGAGTTCCTGGAGAAGGGCGCGGAGATTTATGTGAGGGAGTAGGCCCCGCACCCCAACCCTCTCCCGCTTCGCGGGAAACGGGCCTTCATCCAGAACGCAGATCGCGAGCGTCCCCTCTCCCGCCAAAGCCCGTCGAAAGACGGGCGTCCTCACGGACACCCTATGGCGGGGGAGGGACAGGGAGGGGGTCTCTCAGGCGCCGTAAACCCGCGAAAGCGCCAGCTCGATTCCCGGCGGATCGAGCGTTACCGCGCCTTCACGGAGAATATGCGTGAGAATCTGGCCATTGGAGCGGCGCTCGTGATGAATGATCAGCGGCGCATCGGGGTCGATGACAACGCCCATTTTGGCGAAGAACGCGCCCGTTTTGACCACAAATCGCCTGTGCGAGAGGCCGACAAGGGCGCACCCTCACAATAGAAATTGGTTCGACCTTGGGAGGAAACGTCAATGTCCAATCACGAAACGCACCTGCCAAAAGACAAATACACGGGCATGCGGACCTTCGACTTCGCCATCACGCCCAACGTCATCATCTGCGCGGCCGCCGGCGCGGTGCTGGGGGCGATCCTCGCTTATTGGGGAACCACGGACATCGGCATCGTCGGAGCGACGAGCTTCGTCTTCCTGATCCTTTCGGGCATCTTCGGAATGTTCGTCTGATCCGGGCGGCTGGGGGGCCGACGGTTCAAAGCGCCCGGTCGTAAGGCCGGGCGCTTGCTTTTTCGGCTGCTGACAAACATCCCGTGATGCGCCAAAAGGCGGCGGGAGATTTCGTCATGACTGAAACGCAACGTTCCGCCGTCATCGGCGTCGTCACCGCCTCCGACCGCGCCAGCGCCGGCGTCTACAAGGATGAGAGCGGCCCGGCCATCGAGGCCTATCTGACGGCGGTCCTGACCACGCCCTTCCGCATCGAACGGCGGATCATTCCGGACGGCTTCGAAAGCGTGCGCGACACGCTCATCGACCTCGCCGACACCGTCGGCTGCGATCTGATCGTCACGACGGGCGGGACGGGACCTAGCCCCCGCGACCTGACGCCCGAGGCGACGCTCGCCGCCTGTCCGCGCGAACTGCCCGGCTTCGGCGAGCTGATGCGGCAGGTCTCGCTCTCACAGACGCCGACGGCCATTCTCTCCCGGCAGGTCGCGGCGCATCGCGGCAAATGCCTGGTCATCAATCTGCCGGGCAAGCCGGCGGCGATCGAGCTCTGCCTGAACGCCGTCATGCCCGCCGTGCCCTATTGTCTCGACCTCATCGGCGCCGCCTGGATCGAGACCGACCCAGCCCGCGTGAAAGCCTTCCGGCCGAAGAAGTAACTGCCCGTACGGGCAGGGCATCCTGTCCCGCCGCGACAAATCGAAGGCTTCTCTTGGCCGGTTGCGGTCTGTATAGGGAGATGCGCGTCTGAGGGCCCGAGTCGCCTGTTCGCGCGTTGTGAAGAGTGTCGCAGGCGAGGGCTTCGAAAGATGAGCGAATTGCGTCTGGTCGTGGTGGGCGCCGCGGGCCGCATGGGCCGTATGCTGACGCAGACCATCCCCGACACGCTGGGCGTCCGGCTCGTCGGGGCGCTTGAGAGCGCGGGGGCGCCGTCGCTCGGCGCGGATTGCGGCTCTGCCTTCGGTTTGCCGAAGACGGGCGTCCCGATCACCTGCGACATCGGGGCCGCGTTGGCCGGAGCCGACGCAATCATTGATTTCTCGACCCCCGCCGCCACGCTCGCGGTCGCCCAGGCCGCCGCGCAGGCGCGCGTGGCCCATGTCATCGGCACGACCGGCCTCTCGGCCGACGAGCTGGCGCTGATCGCCGAGGAGGCGCGTGAAACCGCTGTTGTGCGGTCCGGCAATATGAGCCTCGGAGTCAATCTGCTGGCGGTGCTGGTCGAGAAGGCCGCGAAGGCGCTCGGTCCCGGCTGGGACGCCGAGATCGTGGAGATGCATCACAAGCTGAAGGTGGACGCGCCCTCGGGCACCGCGATCCTCCTCGGTGAGGCCGTGGCGCGGGGCAGGGGAATCGAACTCGCCGAACACAGCGCGCGCGGGCGCGACGGGCTGACCGGCCCGCGCAAGGCCGGCGACATCGGCTTCGCGGCGCTGCGCGGAGGCACGGTCGTCGGCGATCACACGGTGATTTTCGCGGGCATGGGCGAGCGCATCGAGTTCTCGCACCGCGCCGAGGACCGGGGCATTTTCGCGCGCGGCGCCATCGCCGCGGCGCTCTGGACCCGCGGCAGGGGGCCGGGTCTCTACTCCATGGCCGACGTTCTCGGCCTCTCCGGCGCCTGATCGCGAGGCCTCCATGAGCATGCATCGCACCCTCGTCCTCGTCCGTCACGGTCAGAGCGAATGGAACGCGAAAAATCTTTTCACCGGCTGGAAAAATCCGGACCTGACGCCGCTTGGAATCGAAGAGGCCCGCCGCGCCGGGCGCGAGCTGCGAAAGCTCGACCTCCTCTTCAGCGTCGGCTTCACCTCCTCGCTCTTGCGCGCGCAGCACACGTTGCAGCTCATCTTCGAGGAGCTGGGCCAGTCCAATGTGCCGACGGTCAAGGACCGCGCGCTCAATGAGCGCCACTACGGCGACCTCTCCGGCCTCAACAAGGACGAGGCGCGCGAGAAATGGGGCGAGGAACAGGTGCGCCTGTGGCGGCGCTCCTATGACGTGCCGCCGCCCGGAGGCGAGAGCCTCAAGGATACGGTGGCCCGCGTCGTGCCCTTTTACGTGCAGCGCATTCTGCCGCCGGTGATGCGCGGCGAGCGCGTGCTGGTCGCGGCGCATGGCAATTCGCTGCGCGCGCTGTGCATGGTGCTGGAGCAGATGACGCCGGAAAGCATCCCGACGCTCGAACTCGCGACCGGCGTGCCGATCATCTACCGGCTCAACGCCGACTCGACAGTGGCCACGAAGACGGTGCTGGAGCCCTGATGGGGCGAAGGGCGCCCTCGTGAGGCGTGCATGCCAGAAATCGCCCCCGGCGCTTTCCATTATTCCGGCTTCCTCGACGCCGGGGCGCAGGCGCGGCTGGCGCGCGACATCGCGGAGGTGATCGCGCAGGCGCCGCTCTTCGTCTCGCGCATGCCGAAATCCGGCCTGCCCATGTCGGTGCGCATGACCAATTGCGGCCCGCTCGGCTGGATGAGCGACAGGGACGGGGGCTACCGCTATGAGCCCGCCCATCCCGAAACCGGCGCGCCCTGGCCGCCCATGCCGCGAATGTTGCTCGACATATGGGCGGAACTGACCGGCTATCCGAAGCCGCCCGAGGCCTGCCTGATCAACGTCTATTCCGACGAGGCGAAAATGGGCCTGCATCAGGACCGCGACGAAGCGGATTTCAACGCGCCGATCCTCTCCCTGTCGCTTGGCGCCGATTGCCGTTTCCGCCTCGGCGGACCGAAGCGCGCGGACCGGACGATCGCCTTCACGCTGTCGGGCGGCGACGCGCTGGTGTTGTCCGGCCCCGCCCGCCGCTCGTTCCATGGCGTCGACCGCATCCTGCCGTCGATTCTCACGCCTTTGCCGGCGCCGCTCATGGGCGTCGGCGCGCGGGTGAATGTGACGATGCGGCGCGTAACCTGACGGCCGCCTCGGGGCAGGAGCCTGTGACCCCGGTTCAGACGCCGTTCAGCCGCATGCGGATACAAGCAGGCAAGGAGACGGCAGGGTGGCGGTATTGTGTCGGGGCGCCCCACGTTGTAGTTTCCAAGCCGTCTAAAGTGCGCTGATAAGCGCGACCTTTGGTAAGGCGCGTTTCAAGAATAGGACGGTCGCGCCAAGCGGGCCGTCGAGGAAGAGGAAAGGATCAAGGATGAAGACGATTTCCCTGCTGACGTTCGCTGCGAGCGTCGCTTTCGCCGCTTCCGCCGGCCAGGCCTTCGCCGCTGGCGACGCCGCCGCGGGCGAAAAGGTCTTCGCCAAGTGCAAAGCCTGCCATCAGGTCGGCGAAGGCGCCAAGAACGCCGTCGCGCCGGAGCTGAACGGCCTGAACGGCCGCAAGGCCGGCTCGGTCGAGGGCTACAACTATTCGGAGCCGATGAAGACCTCCGGCATCACCTGGGACGAGGCGTCCTTCAAGGAGTTCATCAAGAACCCGAAGGCCAAGGTTCCGGGCACCAAGATGATCTTCCAGGGCCTGGCCTCGGACGGCGATCAGGAAAACGTCTGGGCGTATCTCTCCCAGTACAACGCCGAGGGCAAGAAGTAATCCAGCCCGCGCGCGTTTCGTGACGAAAGCGGCCCTGATTCAGGGCCGCTTTTTGTTTCCTTTATGCAACAGTCAATAAATAAAAGTATTGTCTGAAAAGAACGCTTCCAGACAACGCCTATGTTGTCTTTCTCTCAGAAAAAGAGACAAATCTGTAAGATTTCCAAGGTTGCGGACTTCAGGTTGACTGGGCTTTTCGCGCTGCAATACTCGACAGGAGAGGGCGGCTGGCGACAAGCCTCGCAAGCGGCCCGTCGACATCGGGAGCGTTTCGCGGCCATGCGCAGTAAAGTCTATAACGGATACGGCTTTCGTCTCTGCGCCTCCACCGCCGCTCTGATTTCCTTCGCGCACTCCGCCTCGGCCCAGCAGGCTTTGCCGACCATCGAGGTCGGTCACGCGCGCAAGACGGTCGCCCATGTCCAGGCGCCGCGCCCGGCGCGTCCCGTCAACGCCGCCCCCGCCGCCGCCGCGCCGGCAACGAGCGCGGCGCCATCCTCGGGGCAGGGCGACGGCTTCGTGCCGGCGGGGATGACGCTTGGCGGCGGCCCGAGCGGCGTCGTCGGCTATGTCGCGCGCGGCACTTCGACGGCGACCAAGACCAATACGCCCATCATCGACATTCCTCAGTCGATCACGATTCTCACCAAGCAGCAGCTACAGGATCGCGCCAGCTTCAGCCTCCAGCAGGCGCTGACCTATGTGCCCGGCGTCACGGTCACGGCGGGCGAGGGCAACAAGGATCAGATGACCATTCGCGGCCAGAGCACCTCGGCCGACTTCTTCAAGGACGGCGTGCGCGACGACGCGGAATATTACCGCGACCTCTACAACATTCAGGCGGTCGAGGTCCTCAAGGGTCCGAGCGCGCTGACCTTCGGGCGTGGCGGCGGCGGCGGCATCGTCAACCGCGTCACGAAAAAGGCCGACGGCGAAACGATCCGCGACATCGAGGCGAGTTCCGGCAGTTTCGGCCGCAAGCGCGTGACGGTCGATCTGGGGCAGGCGCTGTCGGACACGCTGGCCGTGCGCCTCAACGCGCTCTACGAGCAGTCCTACGGCTTTCGCAACTTCTTCAAAATGGAGCGCTACGGCGTCAATCCGACGCTGACCTGGAAGCCGCTGGAAAAGACTTTCGTCACGCTCAGCTACGAGCATTATCACGACCGGCGAATGAACGACCGGGGCATTCCGTCGCTCGGCGTGGGGTCCTTCGTGGAGGGCTTTCCCGCCGGACTCGCCGCTTACATCCCCGGCTATCCGGCGAAAACGCCCAATTACACTTTCTTCGGCGATGTGTGGCCGAGCCCCACGACCAACAATTACGCGCGCGTCGACGTGAATTCCGTCGACCTCAACATGGAGCACAAGACCGACTTCGGCCTCGAAATCCGCAACCACACGGTCTTCGCCAATTATCAGAAGCGTTATGCCAACACCTTCCCCGGCGAAAACGTCCTGCTCTTCGAGGGGCCGCCCGGCGGGCAGATGGAGATCGAGGGCTATGTGCACAACACGCCTCGGCGCAACGTCTTCAACCAGACGGATCTCGTCTATCGCTTTCAGATGACGCCGGAGATCAAGCATACGCTGCTAGCGGGCTCGGAGATCGGCAATCAGCGGTCGGCGAGCGAACGCAACCTCTCCTGCTTCGGCACGCAGCAAACGAATTATCTGATCAACTGCGATGGCTCCGCGACCGTGGTGGACGCGCCCTTCCTCGCGCCGTCCATTCTCAATCCCATAGCCTATGGCGACCCGCGCGAGCGCCGCTACACGGACCTGAACGTCGCCTCGGGCTATGTGCAGGATCAAATCGAGGTGACAAAATATGTCGACATCCTCGCCGGCGTGCGGTTCGATCACTTCGATCTGACCTTCCGCGGCGCGGATTTCCCGCTGCCGCCGGGCGCCGATCCCAACGCCCAGGCCACCGAGCAGGCGGAAGGCGAAATCGTCGACAGCCTCAACCAGACCATCCACAGCGTGACCAACAAATGGTCGCCGCGTCTGGGCGTGGTCTTCAAGCCGATTCAGGACCTCTCCTACTATTTCGCCTATTCGCGCTCCTTCCTGCCGGCGTCGAGCGACCAGTTCGTCGTTCTGACCCCCTCGCTGGCCGCGTTGCAGCCGCAGGGCTTCGAGAATCTCGAAGTCGGCATGAAGTATCAGATCACGCCCCGCCTTCTGCTCACCGGCGCGCTCTATCAGCTCAACCGCTCGAATCAGCCCGTCACCGTGAACGCCTTCAACGCCGTCGCCGCCAATACGCGGACGCGGGGCGGTGAAATCGGCCTCGTCGGCTATGTCACCGACCTCTGGCAAGTCTCGCTCGGCTACGGGCTTCAATCGGCGCGTGTGCTGAACGCCAACGCCGCGCCCGACCCCGTCGATCCCTGGCTGACCTACGCCGGCAAGGTCACGCCGAACGTGCCGCGCAACACCTTCTCCTTCTGGAACAGATATGACGTATCGTCCGTCTTCGACGCGGAGCCGGGCGTGCTCGGCGTCGGCGCGGGCGTCGTCTACAACGCCAAATTCTATGCGGCGATCGACAACGCCGTGATCGTGCCGGGCTACGCCCGCGTCGATGCGGCCGCCTATCTGAAGTTGAGCAAGACCGTGACGGCGCAGCTGAACATAGAAAACCTCCTCGGAGCGAACTATTACGCTGGCGCGACCAACAATAATAATATCATGCCAGGAGCGCCACGCTCGGCTTTCGTAACTGTAAATGCGAAGTTCTGATAAATTCTTTCAATGAAGCAATAATGGCCAGCCATCGCTGGCCTTTTTTATTTATCGGATTCGTTCCAAAATTAGAACATTTCTGATTTATTGCTGAATCTATTTGTCGAAACAAGGCGGAAACAATAGCCTGAGGGCATGAGCGTGGTTGGAGCCGCGCAGATTTTTGCTCTTCAGGATGCCGATGATGACGACATGGAACCGCTCACGTAACGCGCGTCTCCTCACCAGCCTTTGCGCGATCACCGCCGCCCTGGCGGCCGGCGAGGCCGCAGAGGCGCAGACAACCTTGCCCGCGATCCACGTTGGCGGCGGCCGTGCGGCGACGCGGGGTCCCGCGCCGCGCGCGGCGGGTCCCGTGCGCGCCACGCCGCTCGTCGCCGCCGCGCCTCAGCCCGGTTCGAACGACGGGTCGGGCTCGGGCTTCATTCCGGCGGGCGCGCAGGTGTGGCGCGGGCCGACCGACGTCCATGGCTATTTCGCGGGCGGCACGTCGACGGCCACCAAGACCAACACGCCGATTCTCGACATTCCGCAGTCGATCACCATTCTCACCAAGCAGCAGCTCGAGGATCGCAACAGCCTGACGCTCAATCAGGCGCTGACCTATGTGCCGGGCGTGACGGTGGCGCAGGGCGAGGGGCAGCGCGACCAGGTCACCATTCGCGGCCAGCCGACGACGGCGGATTTCTACACGGACGGCGTGCGCGACGACGCCGAATACTACCGCGACCTCTACAACATTCAGGCGGTCGAAGTGCTCAAGGGGCCGAGCGCGCTGATCTTCGGGCGCGGCGGCGGCGGCGGCGTGGTCAACCGCGTGACCAGGAAGGCCGACGGCCTGACGCGCCGAAACATGCAGGTCAGCACCGGCAGCTTCGGCCGCAAGCGCCTGACGATCGACGTGGGGCAGGCGATCAACGATCAGCTCGCCTTCCGCGTGAACGGCCTGTTCGAGCAGTCCTACAGCTTCCGCGACTTCTTCAACATGCGGCGCTGGGGAATCAATCCGACCTTCACCTGGAAGCCGCTCGAAAAGACCTTCATCACCCTCAGCTACGAGCATTACCAAGACCATCGCGAGATGGATCGCGGCGTGCCGTCGGTCAATTTCATCCGCGATCCGGCCGTGCTCGCGGCGCAGGCGCTCGGTTTCGGCTATCTCTATCCCGGCTATCCCGCGCCGACCGGGCGCTCGACCTTTTTCGGCAATCCGGCCGTCAATTACGCCAAGACGGACGTCGACCGCGCCGTCGTCTCATTCGATCACACGACCGACTTTGGCCTCAACATCAAGAACCAGACCGTCTACGCCAATTACGAGAAATTCTACCAGAACACCTTCGCCAACAGCGGCGTCAACTTCCTCAACGGCGCCTGCGCGGGGACGACGCCGCCCTGTGTGCAGCTCTCGGGCTACAACCACAACACGCCGCGCCAGAATGTCTTCAGCCAGACGGATCTGACCTATACGCTTGAGATGACGCCGCAGATCAAGCACGTCCTGCTCGGCGGCATGGAGTTCGGCAACCAGAAAACCGACAGCAACCGCAACAATGCGCGCTGGCTCGATCCCTTCAACGGGTCGGTGACCTACAACACCTCTTTCGGCTTGCCGACCGTCTTCGCGCCGGTCGTGTTCAACAATGCGCTGGTCGGCGGATTCCGCCGCCACACCGACCTCGATCTCGCCGCCGGCTATGTGCAGGATCAGATCACCATTACGAAATATATCGACGTCATCGCGGGCGTGCGCTTCGACAGCTACAATCTGAAGTTCGTCAATAATCTGGCGATTCCAAACCCCACGCCGACCAATTACTGGGGCCAGACGCTCTACAGCAACACCGGCAAATGGTCGCCGCGCGTGGGCCTTGTCGTGAAGCCCTTCGAGCAATTGTCGCTCTACGGCTCCTATTCGCGCTCGTTCCTGCCGGCGGCGGGCGATCAGTTCAACACCATCAGCATTTCAGCGGCGAACCTTCAGCCGCAGGGCTTCGAGAATGTGGAGGCGGGGTTCAAGGCGGAAATCACGCCGACGCTGCTGTTCACCGGCGCGCTCTACAATCTGAACCGCTCGAACCAGGCGATCGCCATCGACGCCTTCTACAATGTTCTCACCAACACCCGCACCACGGGCGGCGAGCTGAGCCTCGTCGGCTATCTCACGAAGGAATGGGAAGTCTCGCTCGGCTACGGCAACCAGCACGCCTATGTGACAAGCTCCGACCGCAATGCGGCGCAGGCAGGGGGCGCGCTGTTCTTCACCGAGAAGGGCAAGAACGTTCCCTCCGTGCCGCAGAACACCTTCTCGTTCTGGAACAAATATGACGTCTCGTCTTTCGTCGGCCTCGCGCCCGGCGTGCTCGGGGTCGGCAGCGGCGTGATCTACAATGACAAGTTCTATGCGGCGCTGGACAACACCGTCATCATCCCCGGCTATGCGCGTTGGGACGGCGCGGTCTATCTCAAGATCAGCGACAACCTGTCCGGGCAGGTGAATGTGGAGAACATCCTCGGCGCCTTCTATTACGCCTCGGCGAACAACAACAACAACATCATGCCCGGCGCCCCGCGCTCGGCCTATGTTACGGTCAACGCCAGGTTCTAAGAGCGAGAAGAGGAGGGGGCGCGAATGGCTCAGGCGACAGCGGACAACCGTGAGCTTCAGGCCACGGCGATCGCGGTTCTGTTCTCCAAAGGCGAATGAGGACCGTCGTCCGAGGGGCGGCCGGCGCCTTTTGCCGCGCTGCGCAATGGGCTATGCGTGAGCCATCATCAGACAGGCTCCGACCGTGACGCGTAAACCCGACGAAGTCTCTTCCGACATCATGCAGCCTCTCGAAACGCTGCCGGTTTTCTACCCGCTCGCCGGCAAGCGCGTGGTGGTCATCGGCGACGGGGAGGGGGCGGCCTGGAAGGTCGGCCTCGCCGCCGCCACGGGCGCGCAGGTGGAGGTCTTCGCCCGCGACGCCTGCGAGAAGCTCAGGGAGGTCGTGGAGGGGCGGGACAATGTCACGCTGCACGAGCGCGCCGCCGCCGCCGGAGACTTCGCGGGCGCGACCCTCGCCTTCGCCGCGACCTTCGACGACGCCGAGGCCGACGCCGCCCGAAAGGCCGCCGACGCCGCGGGCGTCGCGCTCAATCTCGCCGACCGGCCGGCGATGAGCGACTTCATCATGGGCGCCATCGTCAACCGTTCGCCGCTCGTCATCGGCGTCTCGACCGGCGGGGCCTCGCCCGTTTTCGCGCAAGCCGTGCGCGGGCGGATCGAGTCGCTCGTGCCGGCGAGCTTCGCGGCCTGGGCCAGGGCGGCGCAGGACTGGCGCCCGCAGGTGTTGTCCTCCGGCCTCGACTTTCTCGCCCGCCGCGATTTCTGGCGGCGCTTTACGCGCCTGGCCTTCCGCGACATCGAGCGCGCGCCCTCCGGGACGGATCGCGACACCCTGCTGGCCGAGGCCCGCGCGGCGGGCGAGGACGCCCAGCGCGGTCGCGTCACGCTGGTCGGGGCAGGGCCGGGCGATCCCGAATTGCTGACGCTGAAGGGCATGCGCGCGCTCGCAGGGGCCGATGTGGTGCTGTTCGACGATCTGGTGCCGGCGAGCATTCTCGATTTCGCCCGCCGCGAGGCGACCCGGATCAATGTCGGCAAGCGCGGCTATGCGCCGTCCGTCCGGCAGGAGGAGATTACGGCGCTGCTCGTCGATCTCGCGCGGGCGGGCAAGAACGTCGTGCGGCTCAAGGGCGGCGATCCGCTCATCTTCGGCCGCGCCAATGAGGAAATCGCCGCGCTACGCGAGGCGGGTTTCGACATCGAGATCGTGCCGGGCGTGACCGCCGCCTGCGCCGGCGCGGCCGCGCTCGGGGCCTCGCTCACCAGCCGCGAGACGGCGCGGCGCGTGCAGTTCATCACCGCCCACACCAAGGACGGCGAGTTTCCCGAGGATTTCGATTGGGGCGCGCTCGCCGACCGGCGCGCGACGACGGCCGTCTATATGGGCAACCGCACCCTGCCCGCCCTGTCCCGGCGATTGCTGGAGGAGGGCATGGCCCATGATACGCCCGCCTTCCTCGTCGAGCGCGCGTCAACGCCCGAGGAACGCATCATTCGCGGCACCATCGCCAGTCTGCCGGAGACGGTCGCCACGGAGAAGCTCGTGGGGCCGGTCATGGTGCTGATCGGCTGGGCGCTGCTGGAGAGCCTGGCAGGGTAGAGCGCTACCGCTTCTCCAGCTTCTTCGCCTCGACCCAAAGCGTTTCCATCTCATCAAGGGACGCCGCCTCGGGCGTGGTTCCCATTTCGCTCAATCGCCGCTCGATATGATGGAAGCGGCGCTCGAACTTGGCGTTGGCGCCGCGCAGCGCCTGCTCGGGATCGACATTGGCGTGGCGCGCCAGATTGGCGACGACGAAGAGAAGATCGCCGATTTCTTCCTCGACCGCCCTGGCGTTGACCTCGGGCGCCGCGAGTTCCTCGGCGATTTCCCCGGTTTCCTCGCGAATCTTGTCCATGACATGCGCCGCATTGTTCCAGTCGAAGCCAACTTTCGAGGCCTTCTGCTGAAGCTTGACGGCGCGGGTTAGCGCGGGCAGGGCGAGCGGCGCCCCGTCGAGAAGGCTCTCCGGCGCGGAGCCGCCCTTTGCGGCGCGCTCGGCCGCCTTGATCTCATCCCATTGCGCCGTCACGCCCTCGGCGGTCAGATCGCCGCCCCCGGCGAAGACATGAGGGTGGCGGCGGATGAGCTTGTCGCAGATGGCGGCGACGACGTCCGGGAAAGCGAAGACCCCCTGCTCCTGCGCCATGCGCGCGTGGAAGACCACCTGAAGCAGAAGATCGCCGAGCTCGTCCCGCAGGTCATCGAGATCGCCGCGCTCGATGGCGTCGGCCACCTCATAGGCCTCTTCGACCGTATAAGGGGCGATGGAACGGAAATCCTGTTCGAGATCCCAGGGGCAGCCGGTCTGCGGGGTGCGCAGGGCGGCCATGATCTCGATGAGACGGGCGATGTCGCCGGACATGCGGGCGAAGTCCTCTCACAAATGGAAAACGCCGCGTCCCTTGGCGGAACGCGGCGTCGAAACGCGGTCGATCGGCGATCAGTCCAGCGTGATGGACAGCGCCTCGCGGCCCTTGGCCGTGTCGACCACCTGCATGGTGACCGGCTGGCCTTCGAGCAGGCGATTGACGCCCGACGGGCCGAGGATCGAGATGTGGACGAAGACGTCCTTGCCGCCGTCGTTCGACTGAACGAAGCCGAAGCCCTTGGTCTCGTCGAACCATTTGACCTTGCCGGACACCGGCACGGCGCTCGACGGATCGGGAGCCTGGCGGCGGGGGCGGGGACTGTCAAAGCCGCCACCACCGCCTCCACCGCTACGCGGCGGCGGGGCGCGCTCGGAGGCTCCGGCGAGATCCACTTCGAGAATGCGGGAGACCTGCTGGCCCTTCACGGAGCTTGTCACCTGCACCTGCAGCTTGGCGCCCGGCGGGAGAGCGTCATAGCCCGCCGCCTGAACCGCGCCGATGTGGAGGAAGGCGTCGCCCGTGCCATTGGCGAGCTCGACAAAGCCGAAGCCCTTGTCGGCCTTGAACCATTTGACGATCGCGTCAACGGCCGGCTCGTTGCTCATCACCGGGGGCGCCATATCCGGGAAGCCGCCGCCGCCGAATGACGTTCTTGGCGAACGGCTGGGCCGCGGGGCGTCGTAGCCATACGGACCGTCGTCATCGAACCCGCGCTTGCGAGGTCCCCGGAAGTCTCTACCTTTGCTCATCTTTTACCTGCTCGTCTCCGCCAAAAACGGCAAGACTTTTATGTCAAACGCGTGCGCCCAAGCGAACCCCTTCGAACTCGCAATCTGAGTCCGTTGGAAGACGATGGGATGTTGCCAGTTGAATGCCATATAGTCCCGCGCGGAAAGCCTTTTACCAGATAAAGAGCCAATCTGGCCAGAATTTTTCGTGGACATGCTGAAAAAACCCAAGAATTCCTTACCCGTGGCCAGGCTCGCGCCGCTTTCGGAGCTGTTTCCAACTGTCACCGCCGGCCTCGCCGAAGCGTTCAACAATTTCAATTAAATCGCCCCGTCAATGCCTTGAGACGATCGCCGAGTCACGGCCGGTAACAGTTCCGCACATGGCGGGCGCATGCGGCGATCGCGGGGGTTGGCGACGCTCGCGGTCTTCGATGACCGCCGCGTCCGCGCCTGTGACCTTGGACAGGGCCGGACACTGATGGACGACCCCGAAAGACAAGCGGCTGCTCAGTTCGGCGAGTGGCGGAGAACCATCCCAAGCGCCGATGGGGAAGCGTCGCCGCTTCGGTGAAAGGACGAATCGCATAATCGATATTATGGAACCTAATCAGACCTCAATCCGGAGCCCGTCATAGGCCGGCTGGACATTGGCCGGCAGGACGGCGGTCAGCGCGTCATAGTCGAGATCGACGTGAAGGTCGGTCAGGATGGCGCGGCGCGGCCGGTACTGATCGATCAGCGCCAGCGCCTGATCGACGGACAGATGCGTGCCGTGACGCTGCCAGCGCAGCGCGTCGATGATCCAGAGGTCGAGCCCTTCCAGAAAGCGCGCGCTTTCCGGCGGAATGGCGTGAAGGTCCGGCGTATAGGCGATGTTCCCGAAGCGGAACCCGAGCGCGTCCATGTCGCCGTGATCGAGGCGGAACGGCGTGGCCTCGATCGCGCCGCCCGGACCCTCAATGGTCACCGGACGGCCGGGATGCAGCCTGTGCTCGGTCATCAGCGGCGGATAAAAGCTGCCCGGCGGCGTGACGAAAATGTAGCCGAACTTGTGCGTAACGTCGCGCGAGGTCGGCTCGTCCATCCAGGCCGGGATGCGGCGGCCGTTGCGGATTACGAGGCCGCGCACGTCGTCGATGCCATGCGTGTGGTCCGCATGCGGATGCGTGTACAGGACGGCGTCCAGACGGATGACCTCCGCCGCGACGAGCTGTTCGCGAAGGTCCGGTCCGGTGTCGACCAGCGCCTGCGTCCCATCCTGCCAATGGCCTCGCGTCACCAGGATCGAACAGCGGCGGCGGCGATTCTTGGGGTTTTCGGGATTGCACTTGCCCCATCCCTGCCCGACGCGCGGCACGCCGCCGGAGGAGGCGCAGCCGAGAATGGTGACGGCGAGAGTCACGCGGCGGCATCCAGCGGCGGCATCCTGGAGAACAGCCGGAGAGCGTTTTCCGTCGTCGCCCGCGCCAGCTCGGCCTCGGAAACGCCCTTGATCTCCGCCAGCAACCGGGCCGTGTCGACGACGAAAGCCGGCTCGTTGCGCTTGCCCCGATGTGGCACGGGCGCGAGGAACGGCGCGTCGGTTTCCACCAGCATCCGCTCCAGCGGCGTCGCCTTCGCCGTCTCGCGCAGCTCGGCCGAGTTCTTGAACGTCACCACGCCGGAGTAGGAAATGTAGAGGCCGAGGCTGATGGCCGTCTCCGCCAGTTCACGGCTGGAGGTGAAGCAGTGGAGCAGGGCCGGGAAGGCCCCCTTCCCCATTTCCTCCTTCAGGATCGCCGCGCAATCGGCGTCGGCGTCGCGCGTGTGGATGACGAGCGGCAGCCCGGTTTCGCGCGCGGCCGCGATATGGGTGCGGAACACCCGCTGCGCCACCTCGCGCGGCGCGTGGTCGTAGTGATAGTCGAGCCCCGCCTCGCCCAGCCCCACGCATTTGGGATGCCGGGACAGGCTCACGAGCTGTTCGACGGTCGGCTCGGCTTCCTCATGGGAGTGATGGGGATGCGTGCCGACGGTGAAGAAGACGTCCGGATAGGCCTCCGCCACGGCCTTCACGCGGTCGACGCGCGACAGATGCGTGGAGATCGTGATCATCCGTCCGACGCCGCGGGCCCTGGCGCGCGCGACGATGTCCGCCTGTTCGGGCGCGAAATCGGGAAAGTCGAGATGGCAGTGGGTGTCGATGAGCATCACATCAGGTCCGGGAAAGGCGGTCGGTCAGGGGTCATGGGCGGATGTGTAGCGCGTCGACCGACAAGGGGCCAACTGGATCAGGAGATAGTCCTCGTGGCGGCCGCCAGGAACACCCCGGCCCCGGTCTCTCCCTAAGCCTTTGAGGCGTCGAACACGATCGCCTGCATCGGCAATTGCGCCGGCGCGCCGAATTCTTCGGCCAGCGCGGCCGTAAGGGCCTCGACCACGGCGTCGGCGGCGACCCGGCCGCGCGCGCGGATCTGCTCGATCAGCGGGCTGCCGAAGACCAGCCCGCGCGCGAAGACCTCCGTATCGCTCAGCTTCTGCACGCGCGGGACCACGCTGATCGCCAGATTTGTGAAGCCGGCGGCGAACAGCGCTTCCTTGATCGGATCAATGTCCGGCCAGGAAAACGGCGTCTGAAGAAATTTCGGCGGATCGTAAGGAAAGAAACGGTCCACGACCTCGATTCCGATGCGGGCGAAGGGATTGTAGCGCGGCGCGTCCCAGACGTTGAACAGCAGACGCCCGCGCGGCTTGAGCACGCGTCGCGCCTCCCGCAGCGCGGCGTTCTTGTCGGGAAAAAACATCCAGCCGAACTGGCACAGGACGCAGTCGAAAGACCCGTTGGGGAAGCGCAGAGCGAGCGCATCGGACGTTTCGAACGTCACCAGCTCGTCCGGCCGGAATTTCGCGCGCGCCGCCTCCAGCATCGGCGCGCTGAGATCCGTCGCCGTGAGCGTCGCGGCTGGATGCAGCCTGTCGCGCAGCACGCGCGTCACGAGCCCCGTTCCCGCCGCGGTCTCCAGCACGGCGCGCGGCGCGCGCAGCACCGCCCGGCGCGCAAGGTCTTCGGCATAGGCCTGGAAGAGCGCCGGGCCCAGCAAGCGGTCGTAGTAATCGGGAATATCGCCGACGAAGCGCGCGGGATCCGAGGTCATGTCACGACTATAGAGACACGGAGACGGCCGCGCGAGGTTGACGGACCGGCGGCCGGTTACTTTTCTGCGACGCGACGCGGCACGACGCGCCGGCGCGGGGCCAACTCGTCAATGCCGACAGGCGTTTACGCCTCCCCTTCCTCCGCTTCCACAAAACGCGGGAAAACGGGGGACGGCGGCGGCAGCGGCGCGCCTTCCTGCAAGGCGTCGGCTTCGCCGGCATGGGCGAAGTCGCGCTCGTCGGGCCCGACGGCCAGAAGATCGAGCAGCTTGCCCGCCGCCTCCGGAATGAAAGGCTGGAGCGGAATCGCCACGCGGCGCAGCGTTTCAGCCGTGACATAGAGGATCGTCGCCATCCGCGCCGGATCGGTCTTCTTCTTCGCCCAGGGCTCTTCGCCCGCGAAGTAGCGATTCGCCTCCGCCACCACGCGGAAAATCTCGGCGAGCGCGTGATGCGGCGCGTAATCGTCCATCGCGGCGCGCGCCTTCTCCAGCGCGGCCGACGCCTGCGCGAGAATGTCCCGGTCCGCGTCGGTCAGTTCGCCTTTTGCGGGAACGGCGCCGGCGCAGTTCTTGGCGATCATCGACAGCGACCGCTGCGCGAGATTGCCGAGGTCGTTCGCCAGATCGGCGTTGATGCGCATGACGATCGCCTCATGCGAGTAATTCCCGTCCTGCCCGAACGGAATTTCCCGCAGGAAGAAATAGCGAAGCTGATCGACGCCATAGCGTTCGGCGAGCCCGATCGGATCGACGACATTGCCGAGAGACTTCGACATCTTCTCGCCGCGCGAGAACAGGAACCCGTGCACGACGATCTGTTTCGGCAGTGGCGCGCCCGCCGACATCAGGAAGGCCGGCCAATAGATGGCGTGAAAGCGGGTGATGTCCTTGCCGATGACATGCGCGTCCGCCGGCCAGAAGCGCGCCCTGTCGCCCTGCCCGGTCAGCCAGCCGGTGGCGGTGATGTAATTTGTGAGCGCGTCCACCCACACATACATGACGTGATTGGCCGTCGTCTGCGCGCTCGGCGGGATGGGAATGCCCCAGTCGAAGGTCGTGCGCGACACGGAGAGATCCGACAGGCCGCGCTTCACGAAAGCGACGATCTCGTTGCGGTAATGCTCCGGCGTGATGAAGTCCGGATGCGCCTCGTAATGGGCGAGGAGCTTCTCCGCATAGGCGGAGAGCCGGAAGAACCAGCTTTCCTCCTCCACCCATTCGACCGGCGTGCCGGTGGGGGCGAACTTCTTGCCGTCGCGCTCGGTCAGCTCGCTTTCGTCGTAATAGGCTTCGTCGCGGACGGAATACCAGCCGGAATATTTCGACAGATAGATGTCGCCATTGGCCTCCATCCGCCGCCAGATCTCCAGCACCGTCTGCTTGTGGCGTTCCTGGGTGGTGCGCACGATGTCGTCGGCGCGCGCGTTCAGCGCCTCGCCCATGCGCGCGAATTGCGCCGCCGTGCGGTCGGCCAGCCCCTGGGGGGTCAGCCCCTCCTTCTCGGCCGTGCGCTGCATCTTCTGGCCATGCTCGTCCATGCCGGTGACGAAGAGCACGTCATGGCCGTCGAGGCGCTTGAAACGGGCGAAAGCGTCGGTGGCGATGCGCTCGTAAGCGTGGCCGATGTGGGGCGCGCCATTCGCGTAGGGAATGGCCGTGGAGATCATGAAGGTGGGGCGCTCAGACATGCAGGCCGAGATAGCGCGCTTTTGCGGCGCGGGAAAGTCTGCGCCTTCGCCATTTCACGGGATCGGCGGGACTGTGGGCTTCCCCGAATCGCAAGACTCCCCTTCCCGGCCGTGGCGCGCTATCTTCCGGCGTTCTCCGGAGGCGGCGGGATGGGCTTTTCGAGGCAGCCAAGGGACATTGCGCGACGGCTCGGCGAGAAAAGCCGCGCCAGGAGCGATGGCTGGCGGCGCGAGACCTTCACGCTCCCGCGCACCGATGCGCGCGCCAAGGCGCGCGAATGGTTCGACCGCTATCCCAAGGCCGCCTACATGACCGAGATCGAGTTCTGGCGGGAGCTGGAGGACGGCCGCATAGAATTCGTGATGCGGCGGCTTCCAAGCGCGGACTGATCCGCTCAAGCAATTGGAAATTATTTGTTTTGTCCAATGCGGCTTCGGAATCAGAGGCCTGCCGGCGTGCGCCCCCCGCCGGTCACCTGAACGCAGTTAAACCGACATCCCGTCGAAACAATCCAGACCCAGTTTCCCGGCCGACACCGGGTTGTTTCGCCGTCTTCAACGTCGTTGCGCACGCAACGGGCGAACGCCGGTGCTTTGCCGGAGGACTTTCATGCGATCAAAATTCATCTTCAAGTCGCTGTGCCTGGCGTCGAGCGCCCTCTGCGCGGCCCCCGCTCTCGCTGCGCCGCTGTCCAGCCCAGTTACCCCCATCAAGCACGTGATCATCGTGCTCGGCGAAAATCACACCTTCGATAACGTCTTCGGCACGTACAAGCCGACCAGGGGCCAGACGATCGACAATCTGCTCAGCAAGGGGATTGTCACCGAAGACGGCGCGCCCGGGCGGAATTTCGATCTTGCGAAACAGCGGATCGGCGCCAATGGCCCGCGCACGGCCGTCTACAACGCCGAAACGCTGTCGGTGGGAGCCTATGCGACCCTGCCGCGGCCCTACACAACCTATGCGCTGGGACTGACCTCGGGCGTCGAGGACACGCGCTTTCCGGCGGACATGCCGAATGGCCCCTTCCAGATCACCCGCTACGTTCCCTATCTCTCCTTCACCGGCGACCCGGTCCATCGGTTTTTCCAGATGTGGCAGGATATCGACGGCGGCAAGCACGACAAGTTCGTCTGGGTCGAGGAGACGATCGGAACCGGGTCCAACGGCGCGCCCTACCCCGCTGGCGGCTTCAATCCGCACGAAGGCGCCATTTCGATGGGCTTCTATAACATGAACCCCTACAAGGACGCGAAAGGCGCGCCGCATCAGGGCGACGGCTCGGTCTTCAAGGCTCTGGCCGACACATACGCCATCAGCGACAACTACCATCAGGCGATCATGGGCGGCACCGGCGCCAATTTCCAGGCGATCATCACCGGCCACGCCGCCTTCTACACCGATCCTCTGAAGCTGGACGGTTCGCCGGCGACGCCGCCGACCAACCAGATCGAAAATCCGAATCCCGCGCTCGGCACGAACAATTATTACATCCAGGACGGCTACGGCGGCGGCTCCTATGTCAACTGCGCCGATCCCATGCAGCCCGGCGTGGCGGCCATCGACAAGCAGCTCTACAAGAACGGCGTCGGCAGAAACGGCTGCGCGCGCGATCATTTCTATCTGGTCAACAACTACAGCATGTATTGGGACCAGAGCAGCAGCAAGCCGGTCCGGAAGCTCGGCGATGACAAATTCGTCCTGCCTCCCCAGACCGCGCCGACGATCGCCGACGTCATGACGGCCAAAGGCGTCTCCTGGAAGTATTACAGCGCCGATCGTGGCGACGACGTCACGAATTTCAAGGACGCGGTCGACGGCGTCCAGCTTCTCTACCATTCCTACTGCGGCATTTGCGACCCGCTCACGGGCTACGCCACCATCATGAAAAACCCCTCGGAGGAAGCGAAACTCCAGAATTACGGGGCCTTTCTGAAGGACGTGTCGGCCGGGACCCTCCCGGCGGTGTCATTTGTCCGGCCGTTCGAATATCTCGCCGGCCACCCGGCGAACTCGAACAACGGACTTTACGAGCAGTTCGTGGCGTCGCTCATCAAGCATGTGCAGGACAACGCGTCGCTCTGGGCGTCGACGGCCATCTTCATCACCTATGACGAAGGCGGCGGATATTATGATTCGGGCTACGTCCAGCCGGTCGATTTCTTCGGCGACGGAACCCGCATTCCCTTCATCGTGGCGTCGCCCTTCGCGAGGAAGGGCTACGTCGACCACACCTATTCCGACCACGTCTCGATGCTGAAATTCATCGAGCGCAACTGGCGCCTGCCGAAGATCTCGTCGCTCAGCCGCGATAATCTGCCCAACCCGGTGGCGGACGACGAGGCTCCCTACCAGCCCAGGAACGCCCCGGCGATCGGAGATCTCATGACTCTCTTCGACTTCTCCGGGTCGAACTGAGGCGCGACGAACTTGGCGGGGCGGCGCAGGTCGCCCCGCTTTTCATCGACGCGCGCGCATGATGGGATTGCTCAGCAGCGCGAGCGGCAAGGCCAGAAGCAGCGCGACCCAACCCCAGACGAAAGTGCCCGTCGCGTCGCGCAGCGCCCCGAAGGCCGGGGGCGTCAGCACCACGATGATCTGATTGATCGCCAGCGCGAAGCCGAGCATGAAGCCCACCGCGCCGCGCGGCGCCGCCTCGGTGACGAGCGCAATCCACGGTCCGAACCAGCCATAGCCGAAGAAGCCCAGCCAGGCGGCGACGAGCGCCACCGCCCAGACCGGGGCGCCCGGCGCGGCGATATAGGCGGCAAGGCCCGCGAAGATGGCGGCGACGCTGACGGCGAGCGGATAGTCCCGGCCGCGCGGGCTGCGGTCGCTCCAGGCGGCGAGGCCCACGCGCCCCAGCGCGCCGAAGAATTGCGCGAGAAACAGCAGCTTGACGCCAATGTCGACCGGGATGCCAAATCGGTCGCGCAGATCGAGCGGAAGATAGACGGTGATGCAGAACTGCACGCTGACCAATGTCACGCCCGGCAGCACGATGCGCGGCAGGCGCGGCGCGAGTTCGCCGAGCCGTTCGCGCCACAGGCTCGGCGCGCGCCTGCGCTCGGGCAGCGGATCGGGCGGCTGGCGGTAGAGGAGCGCGAAGAGCAGGCCGCTCGCGAGCGCCGCGACGGCGCCGGCGTCGAACGCCGCGCGCCAGCCGTAACGCTCGGCGATCATGGGCAGAATGAGCGCGCCGAGCGCCGCCCCGAGGGGAAGGCCCGCCTGCCGGACGCCCATGGCGAAGCCGCGCGCGCTGGCCGGAAACCACGCCGCCACCACCTTTCCGCCGCCGGGCTGGATGGTGCAGTAGCCGATGCTCGCGACAAAGAGCCAGAACAGGATGTCGCCGTAATGTTCCGCACGGGCCGCCACGAACAGCGAGGCGGCGACCATGGTGGCGCCGGCGCCGACGATCAGCCGCTCGGGGAAACGGTCGAGCAGCAGGCCCGCGATGACGAAGCCGACGATCGGCGTCATCTGCGCGGACGACATGGCGAGGCCCACCTCCGCCGCGTCGAGGCCGAAAGCGGCCTGCAGGAACGGCCCCAGCGCGCCGAGGCCCTGCACGAGGAAACATCCCCCGACCTGCGCCAGCGTCGCCAGCGCGAGAACGAACCAGCGACTGGCGGTGTAGGCGTCGGGTGATTTCTCTGGCACAGGTCGGCTCCGGCGAGGCGAGGCCGAGCCATACCCCAGCCGAAGCCGCAGGACGAGAGCGGCCGGCGCGCCGCAACCGTTGTCCCGGGCGCAATGAGCCTTAAATTCCCCACTATCCACACCGTTGATCATATACTTAGCCGACAGCGGCGGCCTTTTGGCCGAAAGCCTCGGCCCGCTTCTGCGGCTAAAGGGAGCAAAGCGATGCAACGAAGAAAAGCATCCCTCGTTCTGGCGTTGATGGGCGCGCTGGCCTTGCCCTCAGCGGCCCTCGCCGGCCCCCATGGCGGAGCCTACGGCTGGGGCGGCGGGCATGGCGGCGGCGGACATGGTGGCTTCAGCCCAGGCTTCGGGGGCGGACACGGCGGGTTCAGCCCCGGCTTCGGGGGCGGTCATGGCGGGTTCAACCCCGGCTTCGGCGGCGGACATGGCGGGTTCAACCCGGGCTTTGGCCCCGGCGGGCACGGGGGCTTCAACCCCGGCTTCCGTCCCGGCGGCGGCTGGGTCGGCCATGGGTGGCGCGGAAACTATTGGCGCCATCCGGGCTGGGGCGGCTATTATCGCGGCGGCGGTCGCTACTGGGGCGGCCGGTGGTGGCCCTATGGAGTCGGCTACTGCTGGCGGTGGAATCCCTATTGGGGCCGTTGGGTCTGGATTTGCTACTGACCCGCGCAAGCGAGCGGCCGCATCTCGCGGCCGCTCGGATTTACGGCAGGAGGCGCTCGTTCAACTGCGGGCCTGGCGCCGCAAAGGCCCCGCCCGCCGCGCAGAGCGCGCCATCAGCAGAACCATCGCGTCTTCTGCGCTGCTTTGACCAACAGTAACGAATTCTGAGTCGGCGCAAGTTCCTGTGACCATCGGTCTGGTGGGACGAGGCGAGCCTTGCTACATGTGCGCCACCGGCGTTGGGCGAAGCGCCACCGCCCGGAGACCCGGTTCCTCTCTTTAAGGTTTCACGGGGACGTGGCGCCGCAAGCGGCGACTCTCCCCTATCGTGGAAAGCCTCATGACGGTCAGAAGCCTACGCATCGGCACGCGCGGCAGTCCGCTCGCTCTCGCGCAGACCCATATGGTCCGCGCTCTTCTCGCAAAGGCGCATGGCGTCGGCGAAGACCATTTCACGGTCGAGATCATCAAGACCACCGGCGATCAGATTCAGGACCGCCCGCTGTCGGAATCCGGCGGCAAGGGCCTGTTCACCAAGGAACTCGACATCGCCCTGATGGCCGGCGACATCGACCTCGCCGTGCATTCCTCGAAGGATTTGCCGACCCATCTTCCCGCGGAGATCGTCATCGCCGGCTATCTGCCGCGCGAGGACGTGCGCGACGCCTGGATCGGCCGCAATGGCGCGACGATCGACGCCCTGCCCCCCGGCGCCGTTGTTGGCACGGCGTCGCTGCGCCGCGCCGCGCAGGTGAAGCGCCGGCGGCCGGACCTGAAGACCGCCCTGCTGCGCGGCAATGTCCATACGCGCCTCGGCAAGGTGGAAAGCGGCGAAGTCGACGCGACCCTGCTGGCGCTCGCGGGGCTCAAGCGCCTCGGCCTCGCCGATTGCGCCACGGCCCTGCTGCCGCTCGAGGATTTTCCGCCCGCTGTCGGCCAGGGGGCCATCGGCCTCACGGCCCGCGCCGCGGACGCCGCGACCCGAGCCGCGCTGGCGCCCATTCTCGACGAGGCGACGGCGCTGGCGCTGGCCGCCGAGCGCGCGTTCCTCGCCGCGCTGGACGGCTCCTGCCGCACGCCCATCGCCGGCCACGCGACCGTCGCGAATGGCGACCTCTCCTTTTACGGCGAGGTTCTGAAGGCGGACGGCAGCGAGGTGTGGACGACGCGCCGCAAGGGCCGGGCCATCGACGCGGCGATGATCGGCGCGGACGCCGGCAATGAGATCGTCCTGAAGCTGCCGCATGGCGTCGCGGGGCTGATGTGACGACGGCGCTGGTGCTGCGCGCGCGCGAAGACGCCGCGCGCACGGCCCGCAAATTACAGGCCCTCGGCTACACGGTCGTGCTGTCGCCGGTGCTGGAGATCGCCGCAACCGATGCCCCGATCCCGCCCGGCGATTACGACGCGGTTCTGGCCTCGAGCGCCAAGGGACTCGAATGCGCGCCTGCGGCCGCGGACGCCTTCCGGCGGCTGTCCTTTCATGCCGTCGGCGCCAAGACGGCGGCGGCCGCGCAGGCGCGCGGCTGGCGCCCCGAGATCGTCGCCGGCAACGCCGAGGCGATCCTCCCCCTGCTTCTCGGACGTTATACGTCACCCGTACATTTCCTCTATCTCGCGGGGCGGGACCGGCAACCCATGCTGGAGGCCGGCTTGCGCGCCGGCGGACATGCGGTCACGGCGGTCGATGTCTATGAAGCCCGCGCGGCCGAAACGCTGTCGGAGGCGGCGCGCGCGGCCATTGAAGCCGGGCGGGTGGACGTCGCGCTGCATTACTCACGGCGCAGCGTCGAGATTTTCCTGCGACTGGCGACCGCCGCCGGTCTCGGCGGCCGCTTGTCCGAGATGGCCCACGCGGCGCTCTCGGCCGACGTGGCGGCCGCGCTCCACGCAACCGGACTGATGCCCGTCGTGGCGGAAAAACCGGATGAGGCAGGCCTCCTGGAGGCGGCGAAAAAATTGAGGCCGCCATGTTGAGTATTTTACGTTAAACGTAAATTACGCGTATCGTATTTTTTATGAATTACGTTCTGCATATAACCGCGCCGAGTTCATCACCAGCCTCGCGAGGCGATCCCCATACCTCCCCTTTACGGGGAGGTCGTCGGTCGAAGGCCGCCGGGTGGGGTTCGCGCCGCCACAGCCATGTTGAGGCCTCGACCCCACCCGACCCCGCTTCGCGGGGCCACCCTCCCCGCAAGGGGGAGGGATAAGCTCGCGAGCAGCATTCGCTCCGCGCGTCCTGTTCTAACAAAAAGCAAACCTAACATCCGTTATAACGACAACCCGCCGCCTCGCCTTAATTTCAGCGTTCTGCCAGTCAAGATTGCCCCTATCCCGCCAACATGGAGGCCACCATGAACCTGACCCGCGCGGAGACGCGCTACAGCCCGCCTGCCCAGTTCTTCCATTGGGCGACGGTCATCTGCGTTTTTGCCGCCTGGGGCCTCGGTCTGATCGGAGACGATCTCCCCCGCGGCCCGATCCGGCATACGGGCGAATTTGTCCATATTCTGCTCGGCGAGACGGTTGTCCTGCTGCTGGCGTTGCGGCTGGTCTGGCGCTTCATCACGCCGCCGCCCCCGGCCGAACCGACGCGTTTCGGCCTGGCTGGCGCGCTCGCGACCCGTTTCGTCCATCTCGCGCTTTATGGCCTGCTGCTGGCTGCGCCGGTGGTCGGCGTCGTGACCCTCTTCCACGGGGGCGAGGCGCTGTCGCTCTTCGGGCTCTATGACATCCCTTCGCCGTGGCCGAAGAACCGCGAGCTCAAGCACAATTCGAAGGAAATCCACGAATTGCTGGCGCATGCGCTGATCGTGCTGGCGATGCTTCACGCCGCCGCCGCGCTCGCCCATCATTATGTGCTGAAGGACAGCGCCCTGGCGCGCATGTTGCCGTCGGGCGCAAGCCGAAGCTGAAAGGCCGCTTCGGACAAAATAATGGCGGCCGCCTGAAGCTCACAGGCTGGCCACCAGGTCGAGCGTGGCGTCGCAGAGTCACTATGTGCATAGCGACAATCGGAGCTTCCCACCGCTCGATCACATCGTCCCGAAGGACGTGCATCCTATTAATCCGTTGACCGCGCGAATGTTTCCCTGTCGTCGGAAGTTTTTTCAAGACATGGGCGCAAAAGTCATCGCGGAGCGCCCCCGCCGATGAGCCAGCGGCCTCTCAGCGCTACGCGGCGCCGCTCTTGCCGAATTTCAGAATGACGACGCCCGCCGCGATCAAGACAATGGCGAAAATCTCCATGGCCCCGAGGCTTTGCCGGTAAAAGACCCAGCCGAAGAGCGAGATCAGCGCGACGCCGACGCCCGACCACACCGCGTAGGCGACGCCGAGCGGGATGGCCTCGAGGGTGAGCGACAGAAAGTAGAAAGCCGCCACATAGCCGACGACCACGATCAGCGTGGGCAGCGGCTTTGTAAACCCCTGCGCCGCAGGCAGCGAGGAAGAGGCGATCACCTCGGAAAGAATCGCGACGGAGAGATAAAGCCAATGCATGGGGCTAGCCGCTCCCCTGCGCCGGCGCGCCATAGCGGCGCCGCACCTCGTCGACGCGCTCCGGCGCCACGCGCACGACAAGACGCGACCCACCGTCGTCGCGCGTCTCGCGGGAGAGGACTTCGGCATGGGCGTGCAGCCAGGCGAGCCCCTGCCCGTCCTCCGGCTCGACCTCCAGAGAGAGCGTCGTGCGGCTCGCGGCCAGCAGATCCTCGATGCGGGCCAGTAGGTCGTCGAGCCCCTCCCCCGTCAAGGCTGACACCAGCGCCGGCCGGCGCTGCGGTTCGAAGCCGCGCGCGGCCATGCGCATGGCCTCGACCCGCTCGGCGTCGAGCGAATCGATCTTGTTCCAGACCTCGATGATGCGGCCCTCGGCTTCGCCCTTGAGGCCCAGCTCATCGAGAATCGCCTCGACGTCGCGCGCCTGCGCCTCCGAATCTTCATGAGAGACGTCGCGCACATGCAGGATCACATCCGCCAGCGTGACTTCCTCGAGCGTGGCGCGAAACGCCGAGACCAGCATGGTCGGCAGATCGGAGATGAAGCCCACCGTGTCCGACAGCAGCGCCCGCGCCCCATGCGGCAGCCGAATCTGGCGCAGGGTCGGGTCGAGCGTGGCGAACAGCATGTCCTGCGCCAGCACTTCGGCGCGGGTCAGACGGTTAAAGAGCGTGGACTTGCCTGCGTTGGTGTAGCCGACCAGCGCCACCACCGGATAGGGAACGTCGCGGCGCGTCTTCCGATGCAGGCCGCGCGTGCGCTTGACCTTGTCGAGATCCTGCTCGATCCGGCGCATCCGCTCCTCGATCAGACGGCGGTCGGTTTCGATCTGGGTTTCGCCGGGACCGCCAAGAAAGCCGAAGCCGCCGCGCTGGCGCTCCAGATGGGTCCAGGACCGCACCAGCCGCGACTTCTGATAGGCCAGATGGGCGAGCTCGACCTGGAGCGCGCCTTCGCTGGTGCGCGCGCGTTGGCCAAAGATTTCGAGAATCAGCCCGGTGCGGTCGATGACCTTGGCGCCCCAGGCCTTTTCGAGGTTTCGCTGCTGCACGGGCGAGAGCTGGCAGTCCATGCTGACCAGCTCCGCCTCATGCAACTTCACTGTCTCGGCGATCTCCTCGACCTTGCCCTTGCCGAGATAGGTCGCGGGCCGAACCTCATTCAGCCCGACCTGAATCGCGTCGGCAATCTCCAGGTCGATCGCCTCGGCGAGACCGACAGCCTCGATCAGGCGCGCCTTCGGGTCGCGGGATACGGCCGCGGGACCCCTGGAAAGATACGGCCCAACAACAATGGCGCGCGTCCGGTCGCTGCCGTGCGCACGTCTTTCACCTGCATGGTCTTCGTTCAAATTCCCTACCGCTTCGTCTCCACGGGCGCCTCTTCGGCGCCGGGCTCAAACATCTGGATCGGATGACCCGGCATGATTGTGGATATGGCGTGTTTATAGACGAGTTGCGAGTGCCCGTCCCGACGCAGCAGGAGGCAGAAATTATCGAACCACGTCACGATCCCCTGAAGCTTCACGCCGTTGACCAGAAAGATCGTGAGCGGCACTTTGTTTTTCCGAACGAAATTCAGAAATGTGTCCTGAAGATTCTGCGAACGCTCCGACGACATCGGCTTTCCTGTTCTTTTTTAATTGAGCCGAGCGGTTTGACGCCGCCCCCAGCGGTTTTGGTTTTTTTATTGGCCTCCGCGGGCGACATTAGAACCTTTCAACTGACAGAGCGCAAGGCGGAAGTCGCGCAAGCCGATAGTTTGCGCGACTGGCCGCCATGCGCCTCACGTCTCCACATCGCCGCGAGGGCGCAAGCTTCCCACGACCATGTTCACCCTCTCCAGCTTGCTCTCAACCACGAGATCGTCGCAGTTCACAGTGTCTTCAATCAGCTTTCGCGCCCGCTCACCCAAGTCTTCCGGCTGGAGCTCGGAAACACGCAGCACCCCATTCAAGGTGCCCAGCGCAAGCTTGCCGAATTTGTGCACATCATCCTTGGACAGAACGCCCGCCGAAGCCTTCGAGAAGGTTACGTTGAAATATGGACTCCATAGATTGAGGATTTTACCAGCTATATGGCTTTGCTGGGGTCCGGCCGGGCTAACGCGCCAACTTTTCAGCGCGCGACTCGGAAAGGGCACGGGATCAGGCGTTTTGCCGCAGGGGCTGCCGGTGAATTCCTCGCGCATGCCCTTGAGGGCGTCCCTGAGCGCCTCCTCCAGGAACGGAGCGGTCCAGGGCTTCCCCTCCGTCGGCTTTCGATAAATGTCCGGGTCCGTGTTGGCTCGGGTCAATGGGCGGGTTGGATTGACTGTCGACATCAGGGAAGTCCTTTATCCGGTCGTTTGCGGAGAAGAAAAGCGGTACGCAGTCGGGGGATCGCCTCAGGCTCGCAGCTGGAGCGCCAAACAGCCTCGACGGGCGCGCGCATTACGGCGTGGAAGCGGCCAACTCACGCGCCAGGGCCTCGGCCCGCTGCTGGGTCGCGGCGTCGCGCAACTCGTTGGTCGCGCCGGTCACGGTCTGCGTGGTCTGCAAGAGCGTCCCATCTTCGGTGACAGTCCTGATCACGCTGATGGTCGCCATACCCGGCAAGGGCCCCGCCACAATTGGAGACGAGACCGTCATGCGCTTCTGCTGCTTACGCTTCTTCTGCCTGCCCTCGGCTGCATGCGCCGGCGGCTTGGGCGCGACGGCCCGGCTCCTCAACCTTCGTGGCGCCGTTTGCGCAGCCGTCAGACCAGCCTGAAGCGAAGAACCCTCCTCGCTCTGGCGCATGTCGTCGAAGGAGGCGATCGTCTCGACGTCTTCACTGCGGCCCGGACGCACCTGCGCGCCGGAAATTGGATGCTCGCCGATGATCTCTTCCTGAGGGTCCCCGACGCCGGGACCCAGAATCACTGGCTCACTCCTTGCGACCCGGCCGACTTCATTCATGACTGCCCCCTCTCCGGTGAGTTTCGAAGACCCTAATCCGGTCCGGCCGACGTTGCTGTCTCAAACGTCACAGTTCGAGGCTCTTCCCTGGCCTTCGTCGGGAGGCGCACATGTCTTTCCCAGGCCCACCGCCATGACCGCGTGGAAGATCTTCAACTTCTGCTCGGCGGAAAGATTGGGATCGGCGATGGCCCCGTTGATCCTGTCACGCGCCACGGCGAGCAAGGGCTCTTTGTCTTTGAAACTGATGTTCGCCGAGAATCGCACCGCAGTGTCGAGCTGGCGCAAGGCGAACTTCCCGATGCGCCGTAGTCGCTTCTCGCTGGGCGGGGTTGGTTCCCGCACGATCTTCTCGAAAGTCTCGCGCCACGCCTGCGAAGGCGACAAGTCGTATGAGAGAGGCTGGCCGCTCGGCGGAGCCATTCGGACGCGCCGACTTGCGAGCGGTCGAATTTGGCGCGGGGAGGGTTCGGGCGTTCCGCCGACCGGAGCATTGCGAAATTGCTCGCGCATCTCTTCCACGGAGGCTCGGAGCATGTCTTCCAGAAACGGAAGGACCTTCGGCCTTTCGCCCCCTGGGGCGGGCGCTCGGCCAACTCCTGGGGCTGATGGGAGGGAGCCGAAAAGGCCCCGCTGAACCGGGGAGACTCAGTGCTGGACATCGGGCGCTCCATTTTGAGGATGAACGCCTCAGCCTACAGCGCGGCCATTGATTGTCACGAACGCGGGAGTTGCAGCCTCGCCCCTATCCTGTTCAGACGCGGGAGAGCCACTCTCGCCCACGCCTCGATCGCCTCGATGCTCAACTTCAACAGGAACATGAGGACTGCAAATCAAGATATTGAAAACGCTAGTCTATCGCCAGCGACTTCAACTTCCTGTGGAGCGCCGAGCGCTCCATGCCGATGAACTCCGCCGTGCGTGAGATATTGCCGGAAAAGCGGTTGAGCTGCGCCACGAGATATTCCCGCTCGAAGACTTCGCGCGCCTCGCGGAGCGGCAGGCTCATCAGTTTCTCGCCCCGGACGCCGGCGGGCGTGGCCGGCACCAGCTCGCCCACATCGGCCGGAAGCATGTCGGCGGTGATGACCGCGCCGGGCTCGCCGGCGGTCAGGATCATCAGCCGCTCGACGTTGTTCTTGAGCTGGCGGATGTTGCCCGGCCAGTCGTGAAGCTGGAGGACGGCGAGCGCGTCCTCGGCGATCTGGCGTCTCGGCATGCCGGAGGCCAGCGACATGTTCTCCATGAAATACTGGATCAGCGCCGGGATGTCCTCGCGCCGTTCCGCCAGGGACGGCACGCGGATCGGCACCACCGCGAGCCGATGGAAGAGGTCTTCCCGCAGCGCCCCCTCTTCGATGGCCAAGGCGAGGTCGCGGGCGGAGGACGAGATGACCCGCACGTCGACCTGCACCTTCGTCGTGCCGCCGACGCGCTGGAAGGTCTGGTCCACGAGCACGCGCAGGATTTTGGCCTGCGTGTCCTTCGGCATGTCGGCGATCTCGTCCAGGAAGAGCGTGCCGCCATGGGCCTCCTCCAGCGCGCCGATCTTGCGCTCGCCGTCCGCCCCTTCGCGGCCGAAGAGCTCGATTTCCATGTTTTCGGGCGTGATGGTCGCCGAATTGATGACCACGAAGGGCCCGCCCGCCCGCGCCGACGCTTCGTGGATGCAGCGCGCGGCCAGCTCCTTGCCGGTGCCGGGAGCGCCGGTGATCAGCACGCGCGAGTTCACTGGGGCGACGCGGGCGATCAACTGTTGAAGCTGGTTGGCGGCGGGCGAGGAGCCGACGATGCGGTCGAAGGCGCCGGCCCTCTGGCGCAGGGCGGAGAGCTCGCGGCGGAGCTGATAGGCCTCCAGAGCGCGCTCGGCGACGAGCACCAGCCTGTCCGCCTTGAACGGCTTCTCGATGAAGTCATAGGCGCCGATCTTGATGGCGCTGACGGCCGTCTCGATGTTGCCGTGCCCGGAAATCATGACCACCGGCAGGCCCTTGTGCTGCTTCTGGATCTGCTCCAGCACCTGAAGCCCGTCGAGCCGCGAGCCTTGCAGCCAGATGTCGAGGAAGACGAGATGCGGGCGCCGCGCGGCGATGGCGGCCAGCGCCTCGTCCGCGTCCTTGGCCGTGCGCGTGCCATGGCCTTCGTCACCCAGAATGCCCGCGACCAGCTCGCGGATGTCTTCTTCGTCGTCGACGATGAGAATGTCGCTCGCCATCAAGCCCCACTCGCTTCAGGAGATTGAGCCGTTTCCAGCTCTTTTTTGTCTTTTCCGGCCTCGGCCAGCGGCAGGATCAGCCGCACGCAGGCCCCCCGCCCCGCCGGCGCGTCGAGCAACTCGAGACGCCCACCGTGATCCTCTATGATTTTGGCGACAATGGGTAACCCCAGGCCTGTGCCGTCCGCGCGCGTCGTCATGTAGGGTTCGAGCAGCCGCTGGCGGTTGATCGCCGGGAAGCCCTTGCCATTGTCGATGACGTCGATCTCCGCCATGCCGTCGCGGCGCGAAAGCTTGATCTCGACCCGGCCCTTCTCGGCCGCGTCCTTTTCCTCACGCGCGGCGATGCCCTCGACGGCGTTCTTCACGATATTGGTCAGCGCCTGCGACAGCAGCCGGCGGTCGAATTGCGCGTGAATGGGGGCGTCCCTGGAGGTCTCGACAATGTCGACGTCGGCGTTGCCGACCCGCATCAGAAAGGCCACCTGCCGCACGCATTCGTTGAGGTCGTCCCGCTCGGGCCGCGCCTTGGGCATGCGGGCGAAGGACGAGAACTCGTCCACCATGCGCTTGATGTCGTCGACCTGACGCACGATCGTGTCGGTGCATTGGTCGAAAATCTCGCGGTCGACCTGGATCAGCTTGCCGTATTTGCGCTTCAGCCGCTCGGCGGAAAGCTGAATGGGCGTCAGCGGATTCTTGATCTCATGAGCGATGCGGCGCGCCACGTCCGCCCAGGCCGAGGTGCGCTGCGCCGTGACCAGATCGGTGATGTCGTCGAGCGTGACGACGAAGCTGGGATGCCCCTCGTCCGCGCGCCGGGCGGAGGTCACGCGGATGTTGAAGGTGCGTTCGGACACGCCGCGCTTGATGGTGATCTGGCTCTGCACGGCGCGCGGGAACAGCTCCAGCGCGTCGGTGAGCAGCGGCGCGATCTCCGGCATGACGTCGGCGATGCTGGCGCCGACGGTCGCCTGCCCCTTGGCGTCCGTGAGGGACAGCTCTTCGGCCGAGCGGTTCAGAATGGTGACGATTCCGTCTGAATCCACGCCCATGACCGCCGCCGGCACGCCGGCGAGCACCGCCTCGGTGAATTCGCGGCGCTCGTCGTTGAGGCGGTTCGCCTCCAGCAGACGGTTCTGCTGAAGGTTCAGCTCGGTGGTCATGTTGTTGAACACGTCTCCGAGCCGCGCCAGCTCGCCATGCGAGCGGTCGACTTTCACCCGCACGTCGAGATTGCCGGCCGAAACCTGATCGGTCGCCGCGATGAGCGTGCGGATCGGGCTGACCAGGCGGTCGGCGAAGTCCAGGCCGAACCAGATCGAGGACAGCAGCATGATGGTCGTCAACAGCGCATACATCAGCACGAAGGCGCGCTGCACGGCGGCGCGATAGCTGTCGAACTCGTCGTAGCGGGTGATGAGCGTCTCGGCCTGTTTGGGGAACTCGACGGCCAGCGGGTCGATGGGCCGGGTCACGTAAAGAAAGGTGTTCTCGAAGGCGTGAAGCGCGCGCAGGGCGACGAAGCTCTTGCCGTCGTCGATCATCAGGCAGAGCGGCTCGCCTCTGCGCGCATTGTCGAATTCCGATTGCGGGGGCGCGATGACAATCGCCGAGGCGTTCTTGGCGACGTCGACGCGGTCGATGATCTCGCCATCGGACTTAACCAGCGCCGCCACCGAAAACCCCAGGAAATTCGCGCGCGACGTGAAGATCTGGTGGAAATAGTTGCGGTCGGTGATGAACAGCACGCGCGCCCGGTCGAGATCGGAGGCGGTCAATTGCGCCTCCTGCAACAGCGCCTGACACTGGCTCGACTGAAAGGCTTCGGCCGCCTGGGCGGTGTTGTGGACGAAAACCTTCACATTGGACATGAAGGCGGGATTGAGCGCGCGCTCCAGCGTCAGCCATCCGGCGATGGCGAGCATGATCGCCGGCACCAGGGCGATGACCGAAAAGACGGCCACGATCCGGGCATGCAGCCGCGCCGCCGCCTCGCCCCGCCGCCACACCTTGTAGAGGCGGCTCGCCTTGACGACGACCATGACCAGCAAGACGCTGACCAGAACGCCATTGGCGATGAGCAACGGGAACAGCCGGTCGTCGGTCGGCGACAGAACGCGAAGTTCGGTGGTGGCGAGGAAGGTGGCGAGGGCGCAGGCGACCGCGCCGAGAACGATGACCGGCCCGAACCAGGCGCGCGGCCCCGCGCCCTTGCGGCCATCTGAAAGCGCCTGTTCGCCAGCCTGATCCATGCAGCGAGTTATAGGCTGCGGGCGCTACTGTTGCAAATGTGCAACGGGCGTCAGCAGGGCCTTATGCAGGGTTTTGTTGGGTGGGCGGCCCCCTCCCCAACCCTCCCCCGCTTCGCGGGAGAGGGAGCAGAGCCGAGTCTTCATCGAGAACGGCGATCGCGAGCGTCCCCTCTCCCGTGAAACGGGGGAAGGACAGGGAGGGGGTAATCCAGCGCCCGCCCGGCTCCCCGTCACCTCGGCGAACGCATCAGCCGTATGTCCAGATCGTTGACCTTCTTGCGCAGCGTGTTGCGATTGAGTCCCAGGAGCTCCGCCGCCTTGATCTGATTTCCCCGCGTCGCCGCCAGCGCCGCCGATATAAGCGGAATCTCGATCTCACGGATGATCCGGTGATAGAGGCCCGGCGGCGGAAGCTGGTCGCCGCAGTCGCGGAAGAGCTTGGCGAGATGTTGCTCCACGGAGGTCGAGAGCGTCTGGCCGTTCTCCAGCTCCCGCGAGGGCGCGGCGGCGCCGTTGCCGGTGGGCTTCTCGGACACCGCCTGCCGCAACTCATGCTCGAGTTCGGCCTCGACCAGCGCGTCGGAGATCACCTCCTGCGGATGCAGGGCGGCGAGACGGCGGATCAGATTCTCCAGCTCGCGGATATTGCCGGGCCAGCGATATTTCTTCATCCGGTCGAGCGCGGACTGCTCGATGAATTTCTGCGGCAGGCCCTCGTTCGCCGCCTGCTTGAAGAAGTGATGGACGAGGTCGGGAATGTCCTCGCTGCGCTCGCGCAGCGGCGGCAGGCGCAGCGGCACGACGTTGAGCCGGAAATAGAGATCCTCGCGGAACAGGCCCTGCTGGATCAGGACGCGCAGATCCTTGTTGGTCGCCGCGATGATTCTGACATTCGTCTTGATCGGGGTGCGGCCGCCGACGGTCGTATATTCGCCCTGCTGGAGCACGCGCAGCAGGCGCGTCTGCGCCTCCATCGGCATGTCGCCGATTTCGTCGAGAAAGAGCGTGCCGCCCTCGGCCTGCTCGAAACGGCCGGCCGAGCGCTGGTTGGCGCCGGTGAAGGCGCCCTTCTCGTGACCGAAGAGCTCGCTCTCGATCAGGTCGCGCGGGATCGCCGCCATGTTCACGGCAACAAACGGGCCTTTCTTGCGCTTGCCGTAATCGTGCAGCGCGCGGGCGACCAGCTCCTTGCCGGTGCCGGACTCGCCGTTGATCATGACCGTCAGATCGGTCTGCATCAGCCGGGCGAGCGAGCGGTAGATCTCCTGCATGGCGGGCGAGCGGCCGACGAGCGGCATGCCCTCCATTTCCTCGGGGCGCTCCTCCTCGCCGATCTTGCGCGGCTCGGCCATGGCGCGGCCGACGATGCCGACAAGCTCCTTCAGGTCGAAGGGCTTGGGCAGATAGTCATAGGCGCCCCTCTCCGACGCGCGGATGGCGGTCATGAAGGTGTTCTGCGCGCTCATCACGATGATGGGCAGTTCGGGCCGCAGCTTCTTGATGCGCGGCAGCAGCTCGAAGGCGTTTTCGTCGGGCATGACGACGTCCGTCACGACGAGATCGCCCTCGCCCGACTGCACCCAGCGCCACAGCGTCGCCGCCGTGCCGGTGGTGCGGACCTCGTAGCCCGCGCGCGACAGCGCCTGCGCCACGACCGTGCGGATGGCCGCGTCGTCGTCGGCGACAAGGATTTCGCCTCTCGTCATCAGACCATTCTCCTGCGCTGACGATGCGTCACGAACGTCCCTCCCCCCTGTCCGGCGCGGGTCTGTCCGAGGTCTTGGCGCGATACATGGGCATGAGAATTCGGAAGGTCGTGCGTCGGGGAAGAGATTCGCATTCGACAATGCCGCCGTGGTCGTTGATGATCTTTGCGACCAGTGCAAGACCCAGGCCAGTCCCGGATGACTTTGTCGTGACAAAGGGATCGAAAAGATGCGCCGCGATGTCGTCCGGCACGCCCGGACCATTGTCGCGCACGCAGAACTCCAGCGGCAGGCCGACCGGACTGCGCGCGCCCAGCGCCCGCAGGCTCACACCGGGCCGGAACGCGGTCGAGAGCTCGATCTCCCCGTCCACGGCGTCATCGCCAATCGCCTCGGCGGCGTTCTTCACGAGATTGAGGAAGGCCTGAATGAGCTGGTCGCGGTTGGCGTAGACCGGCGGCAACGAGGGGTCGTAATTCTCGACGAACCGCACGCGCCGCGCGAATCCGGTCTGCGCCACCTGCTTCACGTGGTCCAGGACGGAATGGATATTGACGCGCTCGCGCTTGAGCGGCCGCGCGTCCGAAAAGACCTCCATCCGGTCGACGAGGCGGACGATCCGGTCGGTTTCCTCGCAGATCAGCCGCGTCAGCGCCCGGTCGGCGTCGGAGAGACCGCTTTCGAGAAGCTGCGCCGCGCCGCGAATGCCGGACAGCGGATTCTTGATTTCATGCGCGAGCATGGACGCCAGGCCGGAGACCGAGCGGACTGCGCCGCGGTGGCTGAGCTGTCTGTCTATTTTATCAGCAATTGTACGTTCTTGCAGCACAACCAGCACGAGCCCGTCCGGCTCCGACAGCGGCGCGCAATGGACGTCGACCCGCCGGTCGCCCTCCTGACCGGGGCGCCCGAGGTCGACCTTATATTCGTTGATCGCCGCACCACGGTCGCGGACATGCTGGATCAGCGTCAGCAGCGGCGAGCCGAACGGCAGAAGCCGTTCAAGAGTCTGGCCGATCAGCAGCGGCTTGCCCAGCTCGAAGAAGGACTCGGCGGCGGCGTTGGCGTCCTCGATCACGCCCTCGCGCGAGACGGTGAGGATCGCGTTGGGCAGCGCCTCCAGGACGCAACTGCGGCCGCGCTCGTCGATGATCTTCAGCGGCTTGAAGTCCGTGCGGCGGGAGCGTCGCGTCCGGAGCGATCAGACATGCTCATGCGGCGACCTCTTGCATCCCTTCGTTGAAAATGGCCTCGATGAGCCGAAACGCCTCCTCCGGCCCCTCGGCCGTGACCAGCGCGCGGCGCAACCCGGCGACATCCGCGCGCGCCGCGCCGAAGGCGAGGTCCACATAGGCGGCGAGATGCTTGCGGGCGTGACGCAAGCCCGCGCCCTCCCCCATCTGCGCAATCAACCCCTCGAGATGCTCACGCGCCACCGCGCCGCGCTCCGCGAGACCCGGCTCCGCGCGGCGGCGGCCGACGGCAAGATAATAAGCAATGTCGCCCACGAGCCACGGGCGGCCCTGCGCCGCGCGGCCAACCATGACCGCGTCGGCGCCGGACGCCTTCAGCATGGCGGCGGCGTCCTCCGGGCTCTGGCAGTCGCCATTGGCGACAACCGGAATCGAGACCGCCTGCTTGACCTTCGCGATCGCCGGCCAATCCGCCCGGCCCGTGTAGAACTGCTGGCGCGTGCGCCCGTGGACGGTCACCAGCGCCACGCCCTCGGCTTCCGCCCGACGGGCCAGTTCAGGGGCGTTGCGCGACGACTCGTCCCAGCCGAGCCGCATCTTGACCGTCAGCGGCGCGCGGATGGCCGCGCGGGCGGCGGCGATCAGCGCCGTCGCCTGATCCAGATCGCGCATCAGCGCCGCGCCGGCGAGACCGCCGGTCACGCGCTTGCAGGGGCAGCCCATGTTGATGTCGACCCAATCCGCGCCCGCCTCTTCCGCGTGTCGGGCGGCGACGGCGATCTCTTTCGAGTCGCGGGCGGCGATCTGGATGACGCGCGGCGCCGCACATGTCTCATCGGAAACGGCCAGCCGCAGCGCCGTCTCGCGGTCGCCGCGGGCGACGCCCGACGCCGTGATCATCTCGCAGATGGTCGCGCTGGCGCCGTAACGCTCGGCGATCCGCCGCATGGCCGGGTCGGTGACGCCCGCCATCGGAGCCAGAAGGGCGCGGCCCGACAGTCTGACCGGGCCGACGCCGAGCGCCGGCCGCGCCCAATCTGAGCCTATTTTTTCGGCACTATCCATCTTGCCTATACCATAAGCAGGCGATTTCGCAGTTGCAACATTTTTGAACGCTCCGGTCAAGATTTGACGACGGGTTGGAAAAGCGACACAGAGCGGCATGGTCTTCCAGAACGAACTTTCCATCCTTGTCGTTGCCGGCGGGCGCGGCTCCCGCGCGGGCGAGGGCTTGCCCAAGCAATACCGCAGCGTCGCCGGCATGAGCGTGCTCGCCCGCACAATGCAGGCGATGCACGCCGCCGCGCCGCAGGCGCGCCTGAAGGTTGTCATCCACCCGGACGACCGCGCCCTTTACGAGGTAAGCGTGGCCGAGCTGGGCGCAAGCGCCCGGGCGGCGCTTTCCGAGCCGGCGCTGGGCGGCGCCATGCGGCAGGAGAGCGTGCGCAACGGTCTGGAGGCGCTGGACCGCGAAGGCGCGCCTCGGATCGTCCTGATCCACGACGCCGCCCGCCCCTTTGCGGACGCCCCGCTCGTCGCCCGCGCGGTCGAGGCCGCCCGCGATCATGGCGCGGCCGTGCCGGGCGTGCCGCTCAACGACACTGTGAAGGAAATCGATGCGTCCGGCTTCGTCGTCGCGACGCCGGACCGCGCCCGGCTGCGCGCCGTGCAGACGCCGCAGTCCTTCCGCTTCCCGCTGATCCTCGCGGCCCATCGGGCGGCGGCGGCCGGCGGGCGCGAATACACCGACGACGCCATGATCGCCGAGGCCGCCGGCCACGCGGTTTTCGTGTTTCCGGGCAGTCCGGACAACTTCAAGCTCACCACGCCAGAGGATTTCGCCCGCGCCATGGACCAGTTGAAAGCCCCCTCCCTCGCGGCCCTGCCCGACGTGCGCATGGGTCAGGGTTACGACGTCCACGCCTTCGCCGAAGGCGACAAGGTATGGCTCGGCGGCGTCGCCATTCCCCACAGCCATGCGCTCGCCGGCCATTCCGACGCAGACGTGCTGATGCACGCCATCACCGACGCCGTGCTCGGCGCCATCGCCGAGGGCGACATCGGCGCGCATTTCCCGCCCTCCGATCCGCAATGGAAAGGCGCGGCGTCCGAGATTTTCCTGGCCCACGCCTGCAAGCTCGTGCGCGATCGCGGCGGCATGATCGCCCATATCGACGCGACGGTGGTCTGCGAAGCGCCCAAGGTCGGCCCGCATCGCGAGGCGATCCGCGAGAGCCTCGCCCGCATCATGGGGCTGGACGTGGGCCGTGTGGCCATCAAGGCGACGACGACGGAGAGGCTCGGGTTCACCGGCCGGCGCGAGGGGATCGCGGCGCTCGCGATCGCGACAGTGCGGCTGCCGGAGTGAGGCGGACGGGGCGGGTGTTGGAACAAGTGTAAAATTTGCCAGCGTTCGTATTTTTGTAAAATTGCCTGGCTGTCATTGCCGGGCAGACCCCCTCCCTGTCCCTCCCCCGCTTCGCGGGAGAGGGAACGCTCACGATCCGCATTGCTGATGAAGGCCGCGCTTTGCCCCCTCTCCCGCGAAGCGGGGGAGGGTTGGGGAGGGGGCGCCGCCGGCGAAATGACGCGCTCCGCCGCCCCGCCTTGACAACCGGCCCGGTTCGGCCGCCGATAGAAATGAAAAGCCCCTCCCACCCTTCCGACCCGAAAGGCTCGCCAGGATGATCCGCGTCACGCCCTCCCTCTGGCTCGAAGAGGGAGAAATCTCCTATGAATTCCTTCGGGCCTCGGGACCCGGCGGCCAGAACGTGCAAAAGGTCGAATCCGCCGTTCGTCTTCGCTTTGACGTAAGGCATTCACCCTCTCTTACGGATTACGTAAGGAACAGACTGGAGCGGCTCTCGGGCTCTCGCCTGACCAAGGATGGCGTCCTGCTCATCGAGGCGCAGCGTTACCGCACGCAAGAACGCAATCGCGCGGATGCCCTTGAGCGCCTCATCGATCTCGTTCGCGAAGCCGCCGCGCCGCCCCCGCCGCCGCGCCGCAAAACCAAACCCACGCTCGGCTCGAAGCTGCGGCGGCTCGAAGGAAAGAAGCTGCGCGGCGGCGTCAAGGCGCTGCGCGGCAAGCCGGCTCAGGACTGAAAACCATGGAAAACTCCAAGGAATTTACGATTATCGTAAAAGCTAAGCACGCTTCATTACGTATTACGTCAGCCGAATCCTGCACCGGCGGGCTGGTCTCCGCGGCGCTGACCGACGTCCCGGGCGCGTCGGAGGTTTTCGACCGCGGCTTCGTCACCTATTCCAATGAAGCGAAAACCGACTTGCTCGGCGTCCCTGCCCGGCTCATCGCGGCGCATGGCGCGGTCAGCGCCGAGGTCGCCCGCGCCATGGCCGAGGGCGCGCTCGCGCATTCGCTGGCGGATATCGCCGTCTCGGTCACGGGAATCGCAGGGCCCGGCGGCGGCTCGGCGGAGAAGCCGGTGGGTCTTGTGCATTTCGCCTGCGCGCGGCGGGGCGGCGGCGTGGTTCACGCCGAGCGGCGCTTCGGCCCCCTCCCCCGCGCCGCCATCCGCGCCGCAGCCGTCGAACAGGCGCTCGACCTCCTGATCGAGGCGGTCGACGCAATGAGCGTGACGAGGTGAGGAACCGGCGCCGCGCGCGCAGCCGGACGAACGTGGCGGAGATGCGTTTGGACGAGTCTTCCGACCGTGCCGCCTCGCCCGGCGATCCCATCTTAGGCCGGCGCAGAGGCGCAAAGATCACCCGCCCGCGACGATCCCCGAAGTGTCGCGCAGGCTGTCCAACGGCTGATCGGCCATGCTGAAGTAATCCACCCCCAGCAGCGGATCGGCACGGCAGCGGGCGCCGTTGCGGATGGCGGCGGCGACACGCTCGGCCCCGCCGGGGCCGGAGAGCGTGGCCGCGTAGCTGTGCGTCACGAGGCTCTGAAGCAGGCCGGTCTCGTAAATGCTCACCGCGCCGACAAAGCCCAGCATGGCGCGCGGCTGGCGGCGGCCATGAAGGCGGTGACTTCGAGTTCGCCGATGGCGGTCGTGTCGTAACCGGCGATCACATGCACCCAGTCGTGCTGCGCCAGCGCGGCGTTGGCGCCGCCGATCTCGCCCGGCAGCCGGAAGCCCCGTTGCGCGTAGAACTCGGACAAGGCGCGGCCGAGACTTCCTTCCGGGCAATCCTTCAGCCGCGCCCAGCGCGCCGTCTCCTGCGGGTCGTCCTCGACGCTCAACGCATAGGCGGCGTCGCCGTAGTGCGCCAGGAGCGTCTGGAAGCGCGGATCGTCCTGCGCGTCGCCCTCCCCGATCCAGTTGAGCCGGTAGAAATCGGCCGTCGCGCGCGCCGCCGACTGGCTGGCCAGATCGCGCGCGAGCAGGAGCACCCGATCCTCCACATCGAGCGCGCGCGCCCAGCTCTCCACCGAAGCCTGGAGCGCCGGCGGAATGGGACGGCACATCATCTCGAGCGTCACCATCAGCTCGATGAGCTCGTGGCGCTGGGCCTCCGTGAGCGCCGCAGCGACATCGGAGGGCGACGCGGGCGCGAGCCTGTCGAAATCCGCCGAAAATCCGAGCAGCCGCTCGAAGAGGATCGCCAGCAGCTTTGGCTGCGTCGGGGAGGCCCAGCCGTCTTCGAGACGGCAGGTCCCCACCAGGCCCGCCGCCAGCAGCGGCGCCTGTTCGGGAGGGTTGTGGATGAGAAACATGGTCTGCCCCTGGTAGCCATCTCCGACATCCCCGCGCGCGGGGAGCCCCCGTCGGATCGCAGGCGCGCTAGCGCCGGCCGTAGACCTCGTCCGCCCGTTTCACGAAGGCGTCGGCGTATTTCTGAAACGCCTTGTCGAACATGGCGCCCATCACCAGCCCCAGCGCCATGCTCTTGAACTCATAGGCGATGAAGAAATCGATGATCGAGCGCGGGCGGCCGTCCGGCCCCGGCGCCTCCTCGCGGAAGGACCAGCGATTGTCCAGCTTGCGGAAGGGTCCGTCGATATAGCCGACTCTCACCTCGAGCGCGTTGGCGTCGCATGTGACGCGGCTGGCGTAGCGCTCGCAGATCGCCTTGAAGCCCACCTGCATCTCCGCGACGATCTCGACCACGCCGGGAGCAATTTCGGCGCGGCGGCGCACCCGCATCGACTCGCACAACGGGACGAACTGCGGATAGGACTCGACGTTGCAAACCAGCGCGAACATGTCGGCGGCGCTGTGGGAGACGTGGCGGCGCGTGCGAAAGCTTTTCATGGTCTCGGGCTTTTAAGCGATTTCCGGCGAAGTTGAAACGCTGCCGTGTCGTCGTCTACCCTGAAAACGCCTCCCGGTCGCGGGTCGGCCGTTTGGAGGAAGAGAATGGCGACGAAGAGCGATTTCACGCCCGAACAATGGCGCAGGCTCCTCGCGGCGCCCCTTCTGGCCGCCTTCGCCGTCAGCGCGGCGGACCCCAGCGGGCTGATCGGCACGCTTCAGGAAAGCATGGCCAGCGCCGGCGCGCTCGCCTCCGCGCGGGCCAATGGCGCCGCGAACGCGCTGATCCGGGCGGTGGTGGACGATCTCGACTCGGCGGAGGGCCGCACCTCGACCCGGGCGGATGTCCAGCGGCTGATCGAAGGCGCGGAACTTCCGGACATCAGGGCGGCGGCGCTGGCTGCCCTGCGGGACGTCGCCAGCATTCTCGACGCCCGCGCGCCGCAGGACGCCGCGGCGTTCAAGGATTGGCTGACCGACATCGCGCGACGTGTCGCGGCCGCCGCGACGGAGGCCGGCTTCCTCGGATTTGGCGGAGAGAAAGTGAGCGCGGCCGAGCGCGCCGCGTTGAAAGATATCGACGCGGCGCTAACGCGATAGAAGGACAGAACCGCCCCAACAGGACCTGTCCCCGACGGGTCACAGATTTCCCGAGACCTTCTCGAAGGTCGCGGAGACGGTCGTGCCCAGTTTGGTCGAGGCAACAATGATGACCAGCCCGATCAGGCTCGCGATCAGCGCATATTCAATCGCGGTGGCGCCCGACCGATCATCCAGGAACCTCTGCATCAGCTTTGCCCTTTTCCCGCTTGGGTTGAGTTGATGCTGCGAATTCAACTCCAGAATGGTCAAGGTCACGTTAAAGCCGGCGCACGCGCCGCGCTGGCTCAGATCGACTTTGCCCTTGGGCGGTAGACAGCCGGGCGACGGCAAGGCTGTCTGCGTCAGAGGTTTCCGGAAACCTTGTTGAAGGTTGCGGAGATCGTCGTGCCCATTTTCCGGGAGCCCGCGATAATGACCAGGGCGACCATGGTTGCGAGCAGGGCGTATTCAATCGCGGTGGCGCCCGATTGATCGTCCAGAAATCTCTTGAAAAGCTTCGCCATCGTTTCCCCGTCGAACGTCAACGTGATCTTTGTCGTCATTTAGCGAGGCGAATGGTCAAGATCACGTTAAGGCCGGCGATCGGGAGGCGCGGAGGCGCTCGAAATCCTCGCCGGCGTGGTGCGAGGAGCGGGTCAGGGGCGACGAGGCCACATAGGCGAAGCCCTTTGCCAGGGCGACGGCCTTGTAGGCGTCGAATTCCTCCGGCGTCACGAAGCGCTGGACCGGGTGATGCTTGCGCGTCGGCTGGAGATACTGGCCCAGCGTGATGAAATCGATGTCGGCCGAGCGCATGTCGTCCATCACCTGCATCACCTCGTTGCGCGTCTCGCCGAGCCCGAGCATGAGCCCCGATTTGGTGAAGAGCTTCGGGTTGAGCTCCTTGGCGCGCTGCAACAGGCGCAGCGAATGGAAGTAGCGCGCCCCCGGCCGAACCGTCACATAGAGGGACGGGACAGTTTCGAGATTGTGGTTGAAGACGTCGGGCGCCGCCGCGACCACCTGCTCCAGCGCGCCCGGCTTGCGCAGAAAATCGGGGGTCAGAACCTCGATCGTCGTCCCGGGACATGTCTCCCGGATCGCGGCGATGGTGCGGGCGAAATGATCCGCCCCGCCATCCGGAAGGTCGTCCCGGTCAACCGAGGTGACGACGACATGGGAGAGCCCGAGCGCCCGCGTGGCCTCCGCCACCCTGCCCGGCTCACCGGAATCGAGCGGCGCCGGGAGACCGGTGGCGACATTGCAGAAGGCGCAGGCGCGGGTGCACACCTCCCCCATGATCATGAAGGTCGCGTGCTTCTTCTCCCAGCACTCGCCGATATTGGGGCAGGCGGCCTCCTGACAGACAGTCGCGAGCCCAGCGCCGTCGAGCAGCGCGCGGGTCTCGCTCCAGGCCTTGGACCCCGGCGCCTTCACCCGGATCCACGGCGGCTTGCGCAGCACGGGCTGGTCGGGCCGGGACGCCTTTTCTGGATGCCGCAGCGCCCCCGTTCTGGGGCGCGGGTCATTGTTGAGCAGATCGATGACGGGCACAGGGAGCCTCCCTGCGCCTTTATCTAGGCGCTGATCCGCTTCCCGGCAACGCGATCCTGTCCGACGTCTGGGGGTGATGGCGCCGCCAGGCGTAGCCAAGGCCCAGCGCTCCGATCACCGCGGCCACAAGCGTCGGTTGGCTGCCGCTTTGAGCCTGCCCGAACAGGCGGGCGAACTCCGCCCCCATCCAGGCGCCGCAGACGCCCACAATGGCGAGTGAAGCCGACCACGCGCGCCAGAGGCGCACGCCCGAAAACACCCAGCCCACGGCGCCGCCCAGGGCGAGGAAGACGAAAAACTGGACAACACACGAGACGACCGGCGCGCCCTGCGCCGCGTCGAGAAGACTGTCCATGGAAGACTCCCCCGAGACCCCCCGGCCCCGGCGCCGGCGAGCGGCGACCTGATGGTAAACGCCGATCCCGATCCTATCGTTCCGCTTGACGCGCGCGAGTCCGGCAGGAACGCTTTCCCTCTTCTTTTGGAGACGGGCTGTCGTCCGATCGGCCGCAGCGTCGCCATTGAGCGCGACCTCGCGCTCCGCCGCTGAGCGGGGCCGGCCGAAGCGGCTGGCTCCTGAGGCGGCGCGGGGCGAAGAGCCCCTTGATCCGCCTGCCCCTGGGCGCCGGCCAGACCTGGGCATGGCCGAGACCGGGCCTCACAAAACACTTCTAGAGCAATGCTTGAAGTTACGTAAATTGTTAAATTTCAATGATTTGATATTTAAAGTTAAAGTTTAACTCTAATGTTTCCCTAGAGGTATTCGACGTCGAGCACGCCGGGTATGTCCCGCAGAGCAGACGCAACCTCGGCGCTGACGGGATAGCTTCCGGGGAGCCGAATCTCGATCTCCTCGAAGGCGGCGTCGCGCCTGATGAGCAGCGACACTTCACCTTCCCCCCTGCCGGAGAGCCTGCCTTTGATCCTATCAAGCGGACTCTGGTCTTCGATCACCACGCGCAGCCCCTTCTGGGCGCGAGCGGCGGCCGCGGCGAGCGACTCGACCGCGACGATGCGGGCGCGCACGTCGTCGCCCTCGACGCTGGCCGAAAGCGTGACCAGCACTGCCGCGCCCTTCTCCAGCGCGTCGCGATACTGGTTGAGCGCCTCCTGGAAAAGGATGGCTTCGTACTGGCCGGTCGTATCCGAGAGCTGGACGATGCCCATCTTGGAGCCCGACTTCGTGCGGCGCTCGGCGCGGTCCAGAACCACCGCCGCGAGCCGCCCGGCGGTCGCTCCCTTCTTCACGTCGGCGGCGAATTTCGCCCACCGCGACACCCTCAATTTGGGTAGGAGTGACGCATAGGAGTCGAGCGGGTGCCCGGAGAGGAAAAACCCGGCCGCCTCATATTCGCGCCGCAGCCGCTCCTCCCCCGCCCATGGCTGGACCTTCGGCAGCACGAGGTCGTCGGCCTCGGCGTCGCCGAAGAGCGCGTTCTGGCCCGCCTTGCGATCCTCGGCGTGGCGATTGGCGGTGGCGAGGATCGATTCGATCGCCGCGAAGGCGCGGGCGCGATTTGCCTCCAGCTCGTCGAAGGCCCCGCAGGCGGCGAGATTTTCGAGCACCTTCTTGTTGACCTCGCGCGGGTTGATCCGCCGGGCGAAGTCCGACAGGCTCGTGAAGGGGCGGTCGCCGCGAGAGCGCACGATCGACTCCGCCTGCCCCTCCCCCACGCCCTTGATGGCGGACAGCGCGTAGCGGATCACGAGCTTGCCGTCGGCGCCGGGCGCCACGTCGAAATCCACGCCGGAGCGTTTGATCGAGGGCGGCTCGACGGCGATGCCGAGCCGGCGCGCTTCGTCGCGGAACTCGGCCAGCTTGTCCGTCTGGCTCTTGTCGAAGGTCATGGAGGCGGCCAGGAACTCGGCCGGATAATGCGCCTTGAACCAGGCGGTCTGATAGGCGATCAGCGCATAGGCCGCCGCATGCGACTTATTGAAGCCGTAGTCGGCGAATTTCGCCAGAAGGTCGAAGATGAAATTGGCCAGCTCGGTCGTCACCTCGCGCTCGACCGCGCCCCTCACGAAACGCTCGCGCTGGGCGTCCATCTCGGCCTTGATCTTCTTGCCCATGGCCCGGCGCAGCATGTCGGCCTCGCCCAGCGTGTAGCCGGACAGCACCTGCGCGATCTGCATCACCTGTTCCTGATAGATGATGACGCCGAAGGTCTCCTTCAGGATCGGCTCGATCTTGGGGTGATAATAATCGGCCTCCTCGTCGCCGAGCTTCACCGCGCAATAGGTGGGGATGTTGGCCATCGGGCCGGGTCGGTAGAGGGCGACCAGCGCGATGATGTCCTCGAAGCGGTCGGCGTGCATCTCGACCAGCGCCTTGCGCATGCCCGCGCTTTCGAGCTGGAACACGCCCACCGTCTCGCCGCGCCCGAGCATGGCGTAAGTCTCTTTGTCGTCGAGCGGAATTTTCTCCAGATCGACGCCGGGGTCGCGCCGGCGGGCGAGCCGCGTCGCCATGGCCAGCACGGTCAGGGTCTTGAGGCCGAGGAAGTCGAATTTGATCAGCCCGGCCGGTTCGACCCATTTCATGTTGAACTGGGTCGCCGGCATGTCGGATTTGGGGTCGCGGTAGAGCGGCGTCACCTCGGTGAGCGGCCGGTCGCCGATGACGACGCCGGCGGCGTGGGTCGAGGCGTTGGAATAAAGCCCCTCCAGCGCGCCGGCGATCTTGAACAGCCGCGAGACCCGTTCCTCCTGTTCGGCGGCCTCCCGCAATTTCTGTTCGCCGGCGACGGCTTCGGCCAGAGTGACGGGCTTGGCCGGGTTCTGCGGCACGAGCTTGGCGAGCTTGTCCACCTGCCCGAGCGGCATTTCCAGCACGCGGCCGACGCTGCGGAGCACGCCGCGCGCCAGGAACGAGCCGAAGGTGATGATCTGCGCCACGCGATCCGCGCCATAGCGCTCGCGGACATAGTCGATCACCTCGCCGCGCCGCGTCTGGCAGAAGTCGATGTCGAAGTCGGGCATCGACACGCGCTCGGGGTTGAGGAAGCGCTCGAAGAACAGGCCAAAGCGCAGCGGGTCGAGATCGGTGATGGTGAGCGCATAGGCGACCAGCGAGCCGGCGCCCGAGCCGCGCCCCGGCCCCACCGGAATCCCCTGCGCCTTGGCGTATTTGATGAAGTCGGAGACGATCAGGAAGTAGCCCGGAAAGCCCATCTTCTCGATGGTCGACAGCTCGAAGTCGAGGCGCTTGAAATAATCCTCGCGGGTCTGCCCCTCGCAGGGGCCATGCGCGGCGAGGCGCGCCTCCAGCCCCTCGGTCGCCTGCCGGCGCAGCTCCTCCGCCTCCACCTCGGTGAGCGGCCGGTCGTCCGGGGCGTCGCGCAGATAGCGCGGCATGATCGGCTTGCGGGTCTTGGGCCGGAAGCTCACGCGGCGGGCGATTTCCACCGTATTGGCGGTAGCTTCGTCGAGATCGGCGAAGATCGCGCGCATCTCGGAGCGTGTCTTGAAATAATGCTCCGGCGAGACCCTGCGCCGGTCGGCGACGCTGGTGACGGTCCCTTCGGCGATGCAGAGCAGCGCGTCATGGGCCTCGAAATCGCCGCGCGAGGCGAAATAGGGCTCGTTGGTCGCGACGAGCGGGACGCCGCGGCGGTAGGCGAGATCGAGAAGCTGCGGCTCGACCTCCTGTTCGGAGGGCAATTTGTGCCGCTGGAGTTCGAGATAAAGCCGATCCCCGAACAGGCTTTGCAGCGTCTCCAGCCGCGTGTGCGCCAGTTCTGGCCGGCCGGCGGCGAACATGCGGTCGAGCGGGCCGTCGGGACCGCCGGTCAGGGCGATCAGCTCTGCGCCGTCCTCGGCCAGCGCGGCGAGGGTCAGATGCGGCTCGTCGCCTTCGCCCGTATCCAGCCAGGCGCGCGAGGCGGCGCGCATCAGGTTGAGATAGCCGGTCTCGGTCTTGGCGAGCAGGACGATATTGGCGACGCTTTCGTCGCGCGCCGAAGGGCTGCTGGCCCTGGCGTCGCCGAAATCGACCCGCAACTGCACGCCGGCGATGGGCTGAATCCCCGCCTTGGAGGCTTTCTCCGAAAATTCGAGCGCGGCGAAGAGGTTGTTGGTGTCGGTGACGGCCAGCGCGGGCTGCTCGTCACGCACGGCCAGATCGATCAGCTTGCCGATCGTCAGCGCCCCCTCGCGCAGCGAAAAGGCTGTGTGGAGATGGAGATGGACGAAACCGGGGGATAAGGCGCTCATGGCGGGATGTTAACGCCTGGGGCCGCCGGCTGGAACAAAGGGATGTGGCGCGTCCACAGCCACGAAGCGGCGAGACCCACGCCAGCAAAAGAAAAACCCGGCGGAGGGCAAAACCTCGCCGGGCTATGATGCGTGGGGCCGCGCCCCTGGACGAAAGGGGCGGGACGCCTGGCCTTACTCGGCGGCCGTGAAGGTCTTGGTCGCGGTTTCCAGCGGCTTGAACACTTCCTTGGCGATCGAGGTGTACAGCTCGCCGATCTTGGTCGCCTCGGCGATGAAATCCTCATAGGCGCTCTTGGCGAAGTCCGTCTGAAGCGCGAAGGCCTCGTCGATCTTCTTCACCGTGATGAGCTTTTCCGCCAGGAGACGGCTCTTCTCGAAAGACTTCTTGGAGTAATCCGTCGTCTCGGCCGCAATGCTCTGCCAACCCTTCGTGACGGCCGCGGCGGCGGCGGACACAGCCTCGAACTGCTCTTTACCGATCTGCTGCACGCTGTCGAAATTGCCGACCATGGGTTTCGTCCTCTTCAATGGCGCGTCCTCGATACGCCGCCCCCTGGCGGCGCGGCGTATGCGCCAGCTAACAGTTGAAATATATGCGGCGCACAAAAGTTCGTCAATGAAAATGTTGCAGCGCAAAAAGTGGTCGTAAATTTCAGTCAAGCCTTAACTCTCGGGTAACCGCGTTCTCCTACCCTTGTCGACTGTAGCGTTTTTGTGACGCCAACCTCAGGTTGTCGTCTCGAGCGCAAGTGCCAGTTCCGTATGGGGCGCGTAGAAATGTCGAAACCGAGTTTGCTGGACCGTCTGGCCCAGCCCCGCTCTCTTGCCGCCATCTTCGCGGCGATCCTCGCCTTCATCGCCGTCACCGCGATCCCGGCGGAAGCGCGCCGCCATGGCCACCGGTCCTACGCCCGCCACAGCTTCCACCATCATTTCGCGCATAGCCGCCTCCCCGGCGCCAGCCATCATGGCGGCGACGAGATCATCGGCGAGCATCGCGGTTTCGCGGCCATCGTCGTCGACGGCAACAGCGGCCACACGCTCTACGCCCGCAATGAGCACGAGCTGCGCCACCCCGCCTCCGTCACCAAGGTGATGACGCTTTATCTCCTGTTCGAGCAGCTCGAAAAGGGTCGCCTGCGGCTCGATACGCCGCTGATGATTTCGTCGCACGCGGCCGCGCAGGCGCCCTCGAAGCTCGGCCTCCAGCCCGGCGAGACGATCAGCGTCGAGAACGCCATCAAGGCGGTGGTGACGAAATCGGCCAATGACATCGCCTGCGCCATCGCCGAGAACATCGGCGGCGACGAGCGCAGCTTCGCGCAGATGATGACGCGCAAGGCCCACGCGCTCGGCATGCGCAACACCCATTACGCCAACGCCTCCGGCCTGCCGGACCCGGCGCAGATCACCACGGCCTATGACCTCGCCCTCCTCGGACGGGCGATTCAGGACCGCTTCCCGCGCTATTATCGCTATTTCTCGATCCACAGCTTCGCCTACAACGGCGCGCTGCACGCCAATCACAACCATCTCCTCGGCCGCGTCGAGGGCATGGACGGCATCAAGACCGGCTATACCCGCGCTTCCGGCTTCAATCTGCTGACCTCGGTGCGTCGTGGCCATCACCACATCGTCGCGGTCGTCATGGGCGGGACCACCGCCGCCGGCCGCGACCACATCATGGCCAATCTGATCGAGGACTACATCGCCGGCGGCTCCCCCAACCGCACCGCGGCGGCCATCACCGAGGACGGCGCCGCGGCCGATGAGAGCGCCGAAGCGCCGGCCATCGAGCGCGTGGCCGAACGCCGCGTCGTCGCGCCCGAGCCGGTCGCCGAGCCCGTCGCGCCCGAGCCGGTCGTCGACCGCCAGCCGCAGCGCGTGGCCGCGCTCGCCGAGCCGGAGATTGACCGCGAAGAGGTCGGCGCCGTCCCGCCGCGCTCCGCTCGCCACGCTGCTCCCGTTCCCGCCGGCCTCACGCCGCCCCTCGCCGTGCCGATGCGCGAGAAGGTGGAGAAGGTCGAGAAGCCGGCCGAGAAGGACGCGGCCGAGAAGGTGCGCCCCGCTTTCGTATCCGGCGTGCAGAAGCACGTCGCCGCCGAAGAGGCTCCGGCCAGAAAGGCGCATGGGAAGGACCTCGCCAAACAGCAGCTCGCCGCCGTCATCGACGGCTCGACCTCGGGCCACGCCGCGCGCGCCCGCGACATCACACCCGCCACCACGACGCCCTCGGCGATCCGTTCGACGACCAGCGTCGCCAAGGCGGATGTGGCGCGGCCGTCGAAGCCCGGCTGGATGATCCAGATCGGCGCGGCCGAAGACCCCGAAAAGGCCAATGCGCTGCTGTCGCGCGCGAAGAGCCAGTTGCAGGGCTTCCCGGCCACCGCGCGCGCCTTCACCGAAAAGGTGCAGAAGGGAAATGAAACGCTCTATCGCGCCCGCTTCGCCGGTCTCGAGGAGCAGAGCGCCCAGTCGGCCTGCAAGGCGCTGAAGAAATCCGGCTTCGCCTGCTTCACGACGAAGAACTGAGGGCGCGGCCAATGTCGACGACATGGGATCATGCAGACCCCGGGCGGCGTCTAGTGGTGTCGCCGCATCAGGACATCCTTGGCTTCATTTACCCGCGCCGCGAGATCCGTCGTCCCGCCAAGGTCTGGATGAAGTTTCTTCATCAGATCGCGGTGCGCCCGGGCAATGTCGGCCGCCGCCGCGCCCTTTTTCAGACCGAGGATTTCGTAAGCTTCATCCTCGGTAATCGTGCCCGAGCGGCGCGCGCGCGTCTCGCCGCCGCTCCCCGCGTCGTGGTGCGGATCGCCTGCCGCACGCCAGCCGGCAAAGCGGCGGTCCAGATACGCCTCTAGAAGCCGGGCGCCGTCGGGGTCGTCGCGCAGGCAGATGTTGTAAAGCTCGAACAGGGCCGGCCGCGTCAGCGCGTCCAGCCGCTTGCCCTCGTCCTTGCCCGCGAGGATCATGCCGCGAATGGCGCCCGTCGCATGGTCGAGCTCCATCTCGATCATGGCGGAGCGCACCCGCGAGACGCCGCCCCCGCCGGCTCCGGCGTCGCGCATGGAGCCCTGCGACCCCAGGCCCATCAGCCACAGCCCGGCGGCGGCGAGGCCGAGGCCGAAGTCCAGCCGCCCGCGCGCCAGCAGCAGTCCGCCCAGCGCCATCAGCAGAAAGCCCCCGCCGCGCCTGAGCAGCCACGCGAGAAAGGCCGGCGAGGCTTGCGTATAGACCTTGAGCGCATAGAGCCCCAGCGCGAGCGCGAAAAATCCGAGAAGCACAGGCATGGCTTATTGTGACCCCATCTGCGACAGCAGCAAGCGCGCGGCGTCTTCGCCCTGCCCCGCGCGTTTTTCAAGTTCCGGCAGGCCCCCAACGGCATAAGCGGCGGCCGCCCCGAGCAGTTCCGCCAGACGGCGCGGAGCCGCGAGATCGAAGGCGGCGTAGGCGCCGCCCGTCAGTCGCGCGATTTCACGGAAGGCGCCCTTCGCGATCGGGTCCGCGCCCTCCTGAAACAGGAAAGCCTTCAGCCCCAGCAGGCCGAGCTGTCCCGCAAGGGCGCAGAGATGATCGGCGTTCTCCTCCATCGCGTCGCCGATATAGACGAGCGCGCCGACGCGCTGGGCTCTGGTCTCGTCGAGGGCGTGGCTCAGCACCCGGCCAATCTGGGTGTGGCCGCCCTGACAGGAAATGCGCGCCATCAGCGCGGCGAGGCCCGCGCCCTGCGACACGAAACCGGAGGCGCGGCACTCCCGAAAACCTCGGAAATAGACAAGCTGCACGTCGAGACCGCCCTGCGCGGCCGTTGTGCGAAACATGTCATGCTGAATGGATTGCGCCAGATCCCAGGTCGGCTGGCGGCTCATGGTGGCGTCGAGGGCGAAGATCAGCCGCCCGCGCCCGCAGGACGGCGCAACATCCCGCGCCTTGTCGAGGAAGGCGTCGACAGCGCTTCTTTCCGCCGGGCGCGGCGCCGGCGCCTTTTTGAGGTCATCGCCCACGGCTGTTCACGTCGCTTGTTCGTAACGATATATAAAATCGGCTCCGCGGCATACAAAACAAGTGCCTGTACGACGCCCCGGCGGCGCGATTCACAAGGGAAAAGACGGCCATGGAACACGACGCCCTGCCCCCCACGCCCATCGCCGCCCTGCCCGCGCAGGACAGCCGCGCCGTGCAATCCCTCATGCGGGCCTTTGCGCTGGAGCTGGCGCAAGCGGGCGTGCGCGTCGCGGGCGTGACGCAAATGCGAGGCCAGGACCCCGCTGGCCGCTCCCGGATTTTCCTGCGCGACGTGGCGTCGGAGGCGGAGTTCATGATCTCGCAGGATTTGGGTCCGGGCTCCACGGCCTGCAATCTGGACGCGGGCGAGCTGGCGCTGGCCTGCGCCGCCGTCGAACGCGCCGCGCGGGACGGCGCCGAGCTGATCGTGGTCAGCAAATTCTCCAAGCAGGAGGCGGAGCGCGGCGGCCTTTGCGACGCGTTCCGGGCGGCGATGGGCGCGCGCATTCCCGTCATTGCGGCGGTCTCGCCGCATTTCCGCGAGGAATGGCGGGTCTTCGCCGGACCTCTGGCCGAGGACGTCGCCCCCTCGCAGGAGGCGCTCGCGGATTGGTGGGCGCGGGCCAAAAGCTTCTCGCATGACAGGCGCGCAATCTGAGGAACGATGCAGGTTCGGCTTGCCTTCCGGCGCTCTGTTATGTAAGTAACCTTATGTAACGCATCCCTCGGTGCGTGACGCTGGAGGGCGGCGTCCCATCCCACCCACGGGACGCCGCCTCTCACTGCGCCGCCGGCGCGTACAACAAGCCACCCTTGTTCCAGAGCGCATTGATCCGTCGTTCCATGCGGAGCGGCGAGCGCTGGCCCAGATTGCGCTCGAAGATGTCGGCGTAATTGCCGACGTGCTTGATTATGCGATAGGGCCAGTCGCCGGCCAGCGCGAGACCCGCGCCGCGGTCGCCCTCGACGCCCAGAAGGTGGCGGATGCGCGGCGCCTCCGATTTCAGCGCGGCGTCGACCGTCTCGGCCGAAACCTCGAGCTCCTCCGCGTCGATGAGGGCGAAAAGCGCCCAGCGCACGATGGAGAGCCATTGGTCGTCGCCCTGCCGCACGAGCGGCCCATGTGGGGCCTTCGTCAGCAGATCGGGCAGAACGTCATGGTTTTCCGGCCCTGTGAGTTTTGCGCGGGCGCCATGCAGCGCGGCGGCGTCGGCGGTCAGAGCGTCGCATCGACCGCCCGCATAGGCGGCGGCCGCCTCCTCGAAACTCGGAAACAGCTTCGGCTCATAGGGAGTCTTGCGCATGCGGAAGAAATCGGCGAGCTCGAGCTCGTACGTCGTGCCCTGCTGCACGCAGACCGAAACATCCGAGAGGTCCTGCGCGGAGGCGAAGCTGCGCTGCCGCCGCACCAGAAAGCTCTGGCCGTCATGGAAGGAAACGCCGGCGTAGATGGCGCGCTGCGCTCCGCCGTCGCGCGACTGGGTCCATGGCCCGGCGCCCCCGATCAGATCGACCCATCCCGATTGCAGCGCGGCGACGCGCTCCCTGGCGCCGAGGCCCAGGAACCGGACCTTCGCAGGATCATCGAAAAGGGCAGCGGCGAGGGCGTGGCAGAAGTCGACGTCGAAACCGCGCCAGACGCCCTTGTCGTCGGGCTGCGCAAAGCCCGCCGCATCCGACACGCCGCAGGAGAGATAGCCGCGCCTCAATACCTGCGAGAGAGTCGGCCCCGGCTCCGTCTGCGCGACGGCGGTCTGAGCCGCGACGGCGAGCAGGATCGCCAGGGCGGCAAGAAGGATGTATCGGGCGATCATCGACTGGCTCGTCTGGTCCGCAGTTCCCACAAGACCGTTTCCCGGTCTGATTGCATCGCCGACATACCGCCGGCGTTCAGAGTGGCCGCACGTTTCATTCAGCCCACATCGGCATTAGTTTCTCTTCCTGTCGGCGCACGCGGCGCGCCCTGGCACAGGAGCTTGAATGTCGAGCGATAAGCTTGAAAAGCGGCGAAAAAAGCGCATGGCCACGCTGGTGACGCAAGCGGGGCGCGCGCCCTTCGATCATTTCGGCTTCGTCAATCCGCCGGTCTATCGCGGCTCCACGGTCCTTTTCCCGTCGGTCGCCGATCTGGAAGGTCTGCGCCAGCCTTACACTTACGGCACGAAAGGCACCCCCACGACGCGGGCGCTGGAGACCGCCTGGAGCGAGATTTCCGGCGCCGAGGACACGGTGCTGGTTCCCTCCGGTCTGGCCGCGATTGCGCTCGCCCTGCTCACGGCGACGAAAGCCGGGGCGCATCTTCTCGTGACCGATTCCGCCTATTCGCCGACCCGCGCCTTCTGCGACGGGTTTCTGGCGCGATTCGGTGTGACCGCCGAATATTACGATCCGGCGATCGGCGCCGGGATCTCCGGGCTGATCCGGCCCGAGACGACCGCCGTGCTGGTCGAGTCGCCCGGCTCGCAGAGCATGGAGGTGCAGGACGTTCCGGCCATCGCGGCGGCGGCTCACGAGAAGGGGCTGTGCGTCATCGTCGACAATACATGGGCGACGCCGCTGTTCTTCCCGCCGCATGAACGCGGCTGCGACCTCGCGATCGAAGCGGGCACGAAATATCTCTCGGGCCACTCCGACATTCTGCTCGGCCTCGTCTCCGCCAACGCCAGATGGGCGAAGCGGCTGCGTCATACGTTCAATCTCTTCGCCATGGGCGCGAGCCCCGACGACGCCTCGCTGGCGCTGCGCGGCCTGCGCACCATGTCGCTGCGCCTGAAGGAACAGGGCCGCGCGGCGCTGGAGATTGCGCGATGGCTGTCGGCGCGGCCGGAAGTGGCGCGCGTGCTGCACCCCGCCCTGCCCGACCATCCCGGACATGCGCTCTGGAAGCGGGACTTCTCGGGGTGTTCGGGTGTCTTTTCGATCATCCTGCATCCCGCCCCGAAAGCGGCTGTCGACGCCTTCGTCGACGGGCTGGAGCTCTTCGGGATCGGCTATTCCTGGGGCGGCTACGAGAGCCTCGTGCTGCCCTTCGACTGCGCGTCCTACCGGACCGCGACGCGCTGGGCGCCCGAGGGGCCGGCTTTGCGTTTCTCGATCGGGCTCGAGGATGTGGACGATCTGAAGGAGGATCTGGAGGCAGGTTTTGCGCGGCTTCGGGATGGAAGCTGACGCGGGTCGCGAGGCGAGGGCTGCGGCGACAGGCGAGACGCCTGAGACGTCCTACCCCTCCAGCGCCTTGCCAAACGCGAGGATAATGTCTTTCAGCTCCGGCTCGTCCACCTGCTGCGCGGCCACGCCATACAGGAACCAGTAGGTGACGCGCTGGCCCTTCTCGGGCCATTTCTTGCGCTGGCGCTCGACATGAAGCGGATAGACCTCGACGACGCAGTCGACCGCGCCGCCGCCCTTCATGCGCTTTTCATATTCGAACTCGCCGAGCTTGATCTTCTCGACCTTGCCATGAAGCCCCGCCTCCTGCTGCGCCTCGATCGCGGCGACGATATGCGGCTTGCGCCCCTTCATCGGCCAGCCCTTGGGGATCACCCACCGACGCGTGTCCCTCGACGTGACGAGCAGAACCTCGACCCTGTTCTCCTCATTCAGGCGCCAGGGAAGCGCGGCGAATTGCAGGCGCGGCGCGGACCGGGGGACATTGACGAACTTCGGCTGTGGCTCCTTCTTCGATCGCTTCATCCAAAGAGACCCGCGCCAGTGTAGAAGGCGGCCGCGATGAAGGCGGACATGGGCATGGTGACGATCCATGCGATCACAATGTCCTTGGCGACGTTCCAGCGCACCGCCGAAACGCGCCGCGCCGCGCCGACGCCGACGATCGCGCCGGTGATCGTGTGCGTGGTGGACACCGGGACGCCCAGGCCGGTCGCCAGAAACAGGGTGATCGCCCCGCCCGTTTCGGCGCAGAAGCCCTGCATGGGGGTCAATCGCGTGATCTTCGATCCCATGGTGTGAACAATCCGCCAGCCGCCGAAGAGCGTCCCAAGGCCCATCGCCGCCTGGCAGGTCAGCACCACCCAGAACGGCACCTGAAACTCGCCGCCAGAGACGCCGTGCGAATAGAGCAGCACGGCGATGACGCCCATCGTCTTCTGCGCATCATTGCCGCCGTGGCCGAGCGAGTAAAGCGAGGCAGAAACAAATTGGAGCGAACGAAACAGCGTGTCCACCGCGCTGGGCGTGCTGCGTACGAACACCCACGACACCGCCAGCACAAGGAGAAGCGCCAGCAGGAAGCCCAGCGCGGGCGACAGCACGATGGCGACGCCTGTCTTGGTCAGCCCGCTCCAGACGATGGCGCTGGTTCCCGTCTTGGCGACGCCCGCCCCCACGAGCCCGCCGACCAGAGCATGCGAGCTCGACGAGGGAATGCCGAGCAGCCAGGTGATCACATTCCAGGAAATCGCGCCCATCAGCGCGCCGAAGATCACCTTGTCGTCGACGATCTGCGGCGAGATGATCCCGGAGCCGACCGTCTGCGCGACATGCAGGCCGAAGAACAGGAAGGCGACGAAATTGAAGAAGGCCGCCCAAAAGACCGCATATTGAGGGCGCAGCACGCGCGTCGACACAATCGTCGCGATCGAGTTCGCGGCGTCGTGCAGGCCGTTGAGAAAGTCGAAGGCCAGCGCGACGGCGATCAGGCCGTAGAGAAGAAGCGGGACGTCAGCCACGCCGCGCTCCTAGCTGTGCTCGATGACGATCGCCGTCACCCGGTTCGCAATGTCCTCGAAGCCGTCGACCACCTTTTCGAGATGGCCGTAGATCTCCGAGCCGACGACAAAGGACATCGGATCGCTCTGGCGGTGGGCGCGGAACAGACCCTTCAGCCCCTGATCATGCAGGGCGTCGGCCTCGTCCTCGATTCGCGTGATCTCCTCGCCGAACGCGTTCAGCTTCGTCGCATTCTGCCGCATGGCGCGCAGCAGCGGCATCGCCCCGCGCGTCAGCTCGGCCGACTGCACGACAATGTCCCCGATGCGGCGCATGGAGGCGTCGAAGTCCTGGAATTCGTAAAGCTGCGTCGCCTTCGCGGTCTGGTGCATCTGATCGATGGTGTCGTCCATCGTCGTGATGAGATCGCGGATGTCGCTGCGGTCGAACGGCGTGATGAACGTGCGGCGCACGGCGAGCAGCGCCTCGCGGGTGATGTCGTCCGCGGCATGCTCCTGCCGGCGGATCTCCTGACAGCAGGCGAGATAGCCTTCGCCGCCGTCCAGCATCCGCCGCAACGCCCGGGCGCCGCCGACCAGCGTTTCCGCATGACGCTCGAACAGGTCGAAGAACCCTTCTTCCCGCGGCATCAGCGCCTGAAACCAAGACAGCATCCCCGCCCCTCCCGGCTGTCACAAAAACGTCATGTTCAGGGGCATAGCCGCGCCAATGCTTCCTGTAAAGGCGAGAATGTCACTGCCGCGCCGCCGCCGGCGTGCTCCCTGTCCGGTCCTCCGTGCTGATCTCAACCTTGGACGCGGGCCGCTGCGTCACGACCTCCGCGGGCGTCGTGCTGCCGGACCGGCGCAGCATGGCGCGCAGCCGGTCGCGCAGGGCCGAGGACATGAAGGACGCGTTGCTCAGCGGCACGAGCTTCGAGCCGCGATAGACAAAGGCGCCCCGGGTCTCGACGATCACGTCGCCGGACTGGAGCGTCGGATCGCGCCTTGCGGTTCGTTCGAAATAGGACTGCGAGGTTTGGGGATCATTGCAGGCGCACGCGCCGACGGCCTTGTCGCGAAAGGCGAAAGCGTGGGGCATCGCCGAATAGCGCTGGCCCTTGCGGTTGCGCGCCGTCTCGATCGTCGGCCCGTCGAAGACATCCATCTGCGCGGCCGGACAGGCCAGTTCGCAGGATTGCTGCCGCGTGGCCCGCGTCGATTTGATCAGCGGAAAGAAATAGCCGTCGCAGGTGCGCACGCAGAAGCCGCCGACTGTCGGATCGGTCGAAAAACCATTGCCCCCCACCGGGCCGTCCTTCGGCGGCGCGAAGCGAAGCTCGCCCACGGCGCCATGCGCCCGCGCGCGCCGGGCCGGGGCCGACTCCCGGGGACGCGGGTACGCCGGCCGAGCCGTCGGATCGGGGCCGAACAGAAATTCCAGAAGCCCCTGCGCCTCGCCGGGCGCTGGCGCGAGAGCCAGGCAGATCGTCAGCGCCAGCCCACCCCAGGGGGCAAGAAGGCGCGTCGTCGCTCTCGCTGCTTCGGCCATGCCTTCGGACCTTCCCTCTCAGCGTCGCCGACACGCCGCCAGCCCAACACGCCAGCGGTCGATGACCTGTTATATGGCGTCGTCCGTCGCCCCCAGGCAGGCTCCGACGCAATTATGTCGATTCTGACGCCCGCGCCGCTCACATGCAGACGCACTGCGTCCGATCATGCGGCAGAATCGCGGACGAACGACGATCGGGCCGACGTAAACGCTCGCGGCGCCCCTTGCAAGGCCAAGACTAAGCTTCGCCCTGCCCCCCGCCCTTCCTTCGGGAAATCATCTGACGCCGGGAGCCGGATGTGCAGCAACACGCCCCGCCGGTTCAACCATGGCGGGGCGTCTGACAGGCCTCAAACCGCAATCCGCAACGCTGTGAAGACCATCAGCAGGAAAGCCTCCAGGGTGACGGCAAGGGCTATGACAAGGTTCGACATGGTAAGCTCTCAGGCAAGCGGGCGCCCCCCGATGGCTAATGCGAGAAACCAAGTTCCGTTCCAAAGAGTTAGGCAAATCCAAAAACAAAATCGAAGCGCCTGTGCCGCTTGACGAAGCGCAAGCGCCTGTCTTGATTCATGCAAGCCACGATCAATCAGCGTTCTAGTTGGCGGCGAGCCATGCGGCGCCGACGGCGATCAGGACCTTCACAATTCTGATGCCGAAGAGCATCACGATCGCCACACCCATCGCGGTCAGGATTGCCTGGCTGGGAAACATGGTCGCAACTCTCACGCGCAGCCTCTCTGCGGCGTTAGCTGAGAATGGCGTGTGAAAAGGCAAGCATCGCAGCCCGCTGAAATCCCTTGCCGGAGGGCGGGCCTATGGCGGTCTCCCGCCTGACCTCTCGCCGGCGCCGGAGCAGCCTCGCCGCCATGCTTCCGGGCGTTGAACGCGACATCTGGCGGCCGCCGAGGAGCGACGCAGGTTCGCGTCTATGCGCCCGCGCACAGACTGCCGACTCTCCGCGCAAATACAGGGGGTGGACCGGTGCGCGCTTACCTCGCGCTCGGGAAGAGAGGCCGCCGAAGCTACCCGAGCCTCCGGCGGCTTCTCACTCCACGGGACTTTCGACCGTGCTGAAAGAAATCATTCGGAGACAGCACAGGAACTGAACCGGGTTCGTTTCATTCCCTCGTCAGCCGCCCATTCCAAGAGGCGGTTCGCAGGGAGGCTCCAATGCCGAAATATTCAGTCTTGCTCATGGTGCTCGCCTTCTTATGCGTCGGCGCTCTGGCGACGATTGCCTGAGACACATGATGGAAGCGCTGGGGCTTCACCTCCCATGCCCCAGCGCCGCAAGGCGATCGGCGCGGAGTCGACGCGGCTGCTGAGCGATCAAAATTGCCCCATCCCCGATGCGCCGCACGTGACTGATTTATTCAGTTCGCCAACAAGCCGGTCCCGGTCTGCCAGATGCAGCGCCTGGATTTGATGAAACTGTGCGAGCAGCCTGGCGGCCTCAGCGAGAAGCTCTTTGTGGTCTTCGTGGCATTCCAGCGAGGCGATGACCGCCCGCTGGCGATCAATGCACATCTCGCCGACTGCGATGTGCCTTTCGGCGGCTTTGAGATGGCGTTCGATATTCTCTGACGACATTGGATGCTTGCGGTGGCGCTGAAAGATCGCGATTCGAGCAACAACGCTTTGTCTGAACTGGGGTTCCGGATGAAGAATGCGCGCTGGGAGCGTGCGTCCCTCCTCACGACCCTGCGAAACAATGAGCGTCAGGAGCGGGTGACCAGCAGAAGCAGGCGCGAGCCTGAAGAGGCAAGCGCCAAACCCTGATTTCGACGCGCGGAGACGCTGGCGTGACGCAGGCAGCTCGGGGAACAAAGGGGCGGGCTACGTAGTTCCGCGAATGAGCGTGACAATCGCCGCGGGCGGTGGTTAGGTCAAACTCCTGCGTTACATGAGTGTTCGATAATGTCCCTTGTAGACCCGCAACAAGGCGCGCGCCCATCGTCGGCGTGGTGGAGTGTCGCATCGGCAGGACGATCGAATCCACGGTGGAATGCATCCGTTCAAGCCAGCGCGATATCGAGCGGCTCAGGGTGGCGGAGCGACCGGGCGATCCTGGAGCGGCGCCTCGCCATGGCTGAGCGCCATGTCGCCCGCGGCGAACACATCCTTGCCGAGCAGCGCCAGCGCGTCGCGAAGATGGAGCGAAACGCTCGCGATTCCTGGCGATCACGACAGCTCCTCGCACAGTTCGAACAATTGCAGGAGATGCACGTCGCCGGCCGTGACCGGCTCAGGACGCAACTGCTGGAACGCGATGGCGATCTGACGGCCAGCTCAGGCCCTTGATTTTATAGTGGCGACCCCGACAGGATTCGAACCTGTGACCTACCGCTTAGAAGGCGGTTGCTCTATCCAGCTGAGCTACGGGGCCGGGCAAGGCTCAGTGCGTCCACAAACCGATGCGGTTCGTGCGGAAGTTATCCGAATAGGAGACGGTGCGGCGCGCCGCGCGGTCCGGCCTGGGCTCTTCGACGCGGTAAGGCACGCCCACGCGCTCGGCATAGGCCACAGCTTCTTCCTTCGTCTCGAAGCGCAGGCGAATCTGTTGCTTCATGTCGCCCGAGCTGGTCCAGCCCATCAGCGGCTCGATCGAACGCGGCGTTTCGGGGTCGAACACCAGCCGCCACGGCTTGTCCGAACCCGGGCCGGACTGCGTCACGCTCGGAGACTGGCGAAAAATGCGAGCCGTCATCTCAACCTCTTGCTTCCCTGAATGGCGACTGCGCGTCGCCTGGTCCGTTTGCCCGCCGGAGGGGCTCCGCCCCTTCCTAATCGGCCAGAGGAATTTTTCAACCCGCCGGGTTCGCCGCATCGGCGCCGGCGGCGCTCCTCCGGGGCGGCGCCTGAGCCGGGGCGAAGGAGGAGACATGGTCGGGGCAGCAGGATTCGAACCTGCGACCTGAAGTACCCAAAACTTCCGCGCTACCAGGCTGCGCTATACCCCGACGAAACCCAACCGCTTCCCGTCGCCTAACATGCGCCGCCGCGCCTCACAAGGCGCGTCCGGCGGGCGCTAATGTTTGAACGCCGCATGCCGGACTTCGTCGCCCGGCTTCAGCCCGATCTGTTTGGCCACGCCGGCGTTCAGCTCGATGACGGCATAGGCCTGCCCCCCGTCGATCACCGCCTCGGACATGGGCGTCGTCTCGGCGGCGATGCTGGTGACCACGCCCGCGCGCGACACAAACACCATGTCGAGAGGAATATAGGTGTTCTTCATCCACATCATGACGGGGACCTCGTCGTGGAAGTCGAACAGCATCCCCTGGTCCTGCGGCATCGACCGGCGGAACATCAGCCCCTTCGCCCGCTCCTGGGGCGAATCCGCCACCTCGACGCGGAACGGGTGCGCGCCGCTCTCCGTGACGAATTCCAGACGCTGAAGCGGCTCGCCGGCCCTTGCGTCCGGCGAGGTCAGAAGCAGAAAGCCGGTGAACAAGGAGGCAAGGACCGCCAGAATCGTCAGTTTTGCATTGATGGCGAAGCGCCCAAGTCTCATTTTGCGGCTCTCCCGGCTGCGGTCGGCAGCCCGCTTTAAAGCGCCGAAGCGCCGCAAGGTCAATGAGACGGATTCTTCGCTTCCAGCGGCCGCACCTCCGCCGCCATCAACCCCTTGGGGCCATCGCCGTAGCGAACGAGAACGCTGTCGCCCGGCTTCAGCTCGGTCATGCCGAAACGGCGCACGGTCTCCATGTGGAGAAAAATATCCTCCGTGCCCTCCCCGCGGGTGAGGAAGCCGAAGCCCTTCACCCGGTTGAACCACTTCACAATAGCGATCTCGTAGCCGCTGGTCGGCTTGACCTGCACATGCGTGCGGCCGGCCGAAGACTGGGTGGGATGAACGGCCGTGGACTCGTCCATGGACAGCACGCGGAACACCTGCATGCCCTTGGCGCGCTTCTGCGCTTCGCAAACCACCCGCGCGCCCTCGAACGCCGTTTGCAGGCCGCTGCGGCGAAGAATGGTCACATGCAGGAGAATGTCAGGCGAGCCGTCGTCCGGAACGACGAAGCCATAGCCCTTCGCAACGTCGAACCATTTGATGCGTCCGCCTACTTCGACCAGTTCGAGCGCTTCTTCACCTTCCGCGGTGGACAGGGCGCCGAACTCGTCCTCGAAAGTCACCTTTGCTCCCAAACGACCAACTCCCCCCAGTGCGCTGATCCAGAGCATTCGACCAGCGCAGAAAACGAGCAATCAGTTTCCTCGAATCGCCGCGCGGCAAATGAATCACTAACAGGAAGATAACATCCCGCACCGGTCATCCAACCAGAGAATTTTTTCCCTCCGGGGAATGGCTGTGGATACGCGGCGCGCGCGCAGGCGCAGGCATTCGGCCGGCTTGCCCTGGCGCCGTGCAAGCGATTCAATCCAAACCGGTTTCCCGTCGCCGGCCCGCCGCGGACGTGGTATGGAGGCGCGCCGGCGGGGCGGCGGACCGGACGCCGCGCGAAAAGTCCGCGTCCGGAACGTGAAATCGCCGGAAGGCGCGCTCCGGCCGAATTTGACAAATTGCGCGGGCCGCGCAATCGAAAACCGACGCGGACCTTCCAGGACGAGCGCCCGCGCTTTCATCCCATCCATCGTGGAGCCGTCGCATGACCGATCTCTCGAACGCGCCGTCAAGCGTTTCAGCCGCGACGGGCGCCGGCGCGAGCGCCGCCTCTCCCTATGATCTCGCCGCGCTGGTCACCGCGCGGGAGGACGAGCGCTTCGCGCTGCACTCGAAATATCTCAACGACATGTGGGTGCGCGTCCTCAAGACGATCGGCTATGACGTCGGCTTCACGCGCGGGCTCGGACCTTATCTCTGGGACCGCAAGGGCGATCGCTATCTCGACCTTCTGAGCGGCTGGGGCGTGTTCGCGGTCGGCCGCAACCACCCTGACGTGCGCCAGGCGCTTGTCAGCGTGCTCGACGGCGAGTTCGCCAACCTCGTTCAGCTCGACGTTTCGACGCTCGCCGGCGTTCTCGCGGAGAAACTGATCGCGCGCGCCCCCTGGCTCGAAAAGGTCTTCTTCGCCAATTCCGGAGCGGAGTCGGTGGAGGCCGCGATCAAATTCGCGCGCTCCGCGACGGGTCGGCCGGGCATTCTGCACTGCGACCATTCGTTCCATGGCCTGACCTACGGGCCGTTGTCGATGAATGGCGACGACATCTTCAAGAAGGGCTTCGGCCCGCTGTTGCCCGGCGTGCGCCAGATCCCCTTCAATGATCTCGCGGCGCTGGAAGAGGCGCTCGCGTCGCGCGACGTCGCGGCGTTCTTCGTCGAGCCCATACAGGGCAAGGGCGTGAACATTCCCGCCGATGATTATCTGGCGGGAGCGCAGGCGCTGTGCCGAAAGTATGGAACGCTCTTCGTCGCCGACGAGATTCAGACGGGGCTCGGCCGCACGGGAAAATTCTTCGCGATCGACCATCACCCGGGCGTCGAGCCCGACATGATCGTCGTCGCCAAGGCGCTTTCGGGCGGGCATGTGCCCGTCGGCGCGGTGCTGACGCGCAAATGGATCTTCGACAAGGTCTTCGACCGCATGGACCGGGCGGTCGTGCACGGCTCCACCTTCAGCAAGACGGACCTCGCCATGGCGGCGGGCGTCGCCACTCTCGAGGTGATGCAGAACGAGCGTCTGGTCGAGAACGCCGCCGCCACGGGCGAGCGCCTGCTGGCCGCCTTCCGGGGAATGGCCGAGCGGTATGAACTCGTGTCCGACGTGCGCGGCCGGGGGTTGATGATCGGCGTGGAGTTCGGCCCGCCGAAGTCGCTGATGCTGAAAGCGACCTGGAATCTTCTCGAAACGGCGAGCTCCGGCCTCTTCGGTCAGCTCATCTGCATCCCGCTCTTCAAGGACCACAAGGTTCTCACCCAGGTCGCCGGCCACGCCAATCCGACCATCAAGCTGCTGCCGCCGCTCAATATCAACGACGCCGATTGCGACTGGATCGAAAGCGCTTTCGACGCGGTCATCGCGGATGCGCACAAGTCGTCTGCCGTCTGGTCGCTCGGCAAGACGCTCGCAGAGCATGCGATCAAGGCGCGCATAGGCTAGACCATTAAACTCGTTTCACATCAATAGCTTATCGCGGCGCGATGCTGAAACGTAGCTGGGTGGGGTAAAAGCTGGGTATAGCGCGGCGGCGAGGAGGAGCGAGTCCGGATGATGGCGTGGTGGGCGGATAGGTGCGAGGAAATGAGGGGCCATTAGCACGCCGGCGCTGTAAAACGCTTCGCTTTCCAATTCCGCGAATAGAACTTAGCTTAACACCCAAGCGTGCACTTGAGTGGGCCGGATTACAACAACCCGAAATGAGCGGTCTCCGAATGGCGGCTCGCTCCCTTGTAGTATATGTAGCCATTGCAAACAGGAAAAATTCAGATGGACGACGATCGAGAGAGGCCGTCTTACGAGGCTCGCATCGAAGCCGCGAAGAACGCTAGCGTAGCAGAAATCTACACGAACGGCTTTCTCACTTCTCTGGGCCCGGGCGACATAAGCTTGGTTCTCGAGCGGAATGGACGACCAGTGGCAATGGTGAACATGTCCTTCACCGTAGCGAAAACGCTTGCCATCTCGCTAGGGAGCGTTATAGCGCAGCTCGAGGAGAGAACCGGTCGAGACATGTTAACGACCCACGACCTTGAAAAAGTCTACAGTCAAGCAGGCGAAGCTAGCAATGTTTCCAAAGACGGCAACTAGACAGAAAATAGCGAGCTTTGCCTCTCTGCGGGAAGGTTGGCACTACGGTCGCGGCGGCCCAATCTCTGGGAGCGTCCTAAGTGACGCCACCCAAGTCTATCATTCATTCTTGCTGAATGGTTTTTCAAGGACTGACGCATTTGCGGGAGCTGGCGGCGAAGTCCTGGTCACGGCCTATTACGTTTCGTCCGGTGGCGACGACCATTACGTCGCAGCGATGATCAATCCATCCCACAGTTTTACGCTCAGGCATGAGCTCAACGATGTCGATGTCGAGTCTGACTACATTGAAAGTCAAAGCCTGAATGTCATCAGGAACGGCGTCGCGCGAATTGCGAGAGAGATATGGAATACGTCCGGCTTGTCCATCCAAGAGACTTCGACTTCAATAAAGGCAGGTTCAACGATTTGGCGTTCAAAAACTCTCCGGATGGGTCAGGAATGTCAGTCTTCGAGATACCGTGCGCTGAGGCACTGGCAGAGCGATCCGGCGGCGGCGTGATCTGCGATCACGCTAGGCGCTTTTATCCGTTAATCTCTGGGGAGCCGCCGATTTTCTATAGGCTCCCGGAGGAGGAGTTGCCACAGGGGCACAGCTTCCTAGCAGTCCCGTCCGACACTAACGACGGATGCCATCGCGAGGTTCAAGGCGTTTCTGACAACAGACTATACAAGGCCTTCCGTAATAGAAGGGCACCGGAACTGTTTTTCATTTGCGACGCCGACGGCCCCCGAACGCTGACAGTGGATGATATCCGGCGACTCCGCCCTGATGCGCAGTAACAAAAAACGCCCCGCCGATACATCCACGGTCGGGGCGTTCCTTCAGCATCTTGGGACGGCTGCTTGCGGGTAAACTACAGGCGCGGTGCGTGCTTTGCAATCCTGAGCGCCTCGGCCATTGCCGCCTCAACAGCCGCGAAGGATTGGCTCCGCGCTCGGTGCTGGGCCGCGGCAAAGGCGAGGCAGCGGGGCCAGGTCCACCTGTCGGGCCCTGCAAGCTGGTCCCAGCCCTTCATGCGGGCATACCGCCACTCCTTCCAGGCGGCGCGCATGACGGCGGCGCGGTCGGTCATTGTGGCCGCCCCTTTAAGGGCCGGTGGATGAATTCGACCTGGGCAGCGGCGGCGAGGAGTTCCTCCGGGGTGAAGTCGCTCGGCAGCATCACCGCCGACCTGAGGCACAGCGACGGGACATGCCGGCGCATGGTCTTGAGAAGGTCGACCATGGCCGCGAGATAGCCGTCGAGCATGGTTGGCGGGATATGGGTATCATGGATCTCGCTCAGGCCCTCTTGAACCAGCGCGACATGCAGCTCGAGCTCCGGATCCCCGACCGCGCCGGCGAGGCTCTCTTCAAGTGACCCCAGCGCCATCAGGGCGGCCTCAAACTCGAACTGAGGGATGTGGTCGTGCACAAACTGATCTGCGATAATCATAGCGCTTCTCTGTTGCTTTGCTCAGTAAGCAGACGCTCATGCAAATTCGAAGAAAAAGCAAGCTGAAAAGCATCCTACTTTCAGCGCGTTAGTAGGAAACATCCTACGATTTACTTGCAAGGCCTTGATTTGTGCTTTGTTGCTGGTTGCGAGACTTTCCGCGATATTGCGGAGGGTTCGAGGTCGTTCCTCTCTCCCTGGCGCATATTGGCGATTTCGGCGGCGACAGCCGCGCGCTGATTGTCGTTCAAATGGCGGCGCGCGAGGTTCTTGCTGATGACGAATGCCAGCGGGTCGGCGCCGTCGAAATGCTCGTAACGCGGCGAGAGCCCGGCGAGCTGGCAGGCGCGATAGCGGTTGCGGACGTCAAGGATGCGGCCCGCGGCGTCGAGCACAATCGGATGCTCGAGGCCGAGGAGGCGAAGGCCCATACGTTGCAATACATGGCCGTGCTCAAAAAACACGGGCTGGTCGCGACCGAGTCTGAAAAGAAAGCCGAGGCGGGCGCTAAAGGCAATGCAGCGCAGGGGAAAAGACGCACTGTGATTGCCGGTCACAGTGCGTCGGTTGCCCCCTCCAAACCCACCGCGACACAGAAAACCTCGACTGATCTCGGCGTGAAGCGGGAGACGGTCTCCCGCCGGGTCAGCGAGGCTGCGAAGGGTGTCGGTCGAAGCGACGCCCCTGTTCGGGCGCCCGCCCTTGCTGGGGGTTTTTTGCAAACTTGCAGAAAACTCCCCTTCCTCCTTCGCCGCCCTTTCCGCCATCAACTTCGACCGGCGCGCGGCCACCATCGCGCGCTGCGACTCGTCGAGATGGCGGCGGGCGAGGTGCAAATGCTGCAAATTTGCAGCGAAGGCGGCTTGGTCGGCTTCGCCAATTGGCGAAAGGCTGAAGGGGTCAGGTCGATTGACTCCCTTGGCTCCTAAATCGGAAGCATACTTCCGTTTTGCCGCCGCTCTTCTCCGGGTAGATTGCGCGTCTCAGGGCGGACCCAGCCTTCGGCGAGGGCGATTTCGAGCTTGTCCTCGGGGAGCTTGGTGAGCTCGTAGAGGACGCAGTATTCGCTCGGCAAAAGCGACAGCGTTGTCGGTTTTGAAAGCTCCTGGCTGCCGCCGAATGTCCTCGCGATAGCCATGTATCTTTGCGCCGTCCTTGGCGAACAATTCACCGGCTCCGGCAGCGGGTCCGCGTGGTTGGCGAACAGGCGCTCGAACTGCCCGTGCGGGAGCGCCTTCTTCGGCCGCAGGGGCGGCTCAGGAGCGGCCTTTCCTGCTCGCTGCTATATGGGGGGCTCTACCGTGCTTCGCGCCTCTCTGGCGCCGCGCGCCCCGTTACGGAAGGCGTAAATAAGGGCGGCAGAGGTTCATAGGGCCGCCGCCGCAGCGAGATCCGCCGCGGCGAGCGCGGCCCCGCCGAGCGCTGACACGCTGGCGTTCTGCGCGACGACGCAGCGGATATGGTAGAGCACGTTCATCGGCAGCCTCTCGATCTCCGCCTCGAAGGTCGCGATCACCACCGTATAGGCGCGCCCCGCGTAGGCGAGCGGCAGTTGCACGCCTGATCGGCGCAGCGCGTCGAGGGCGTTGGCGGTCCCCAGCGCATTGTCGCCCCACAGCCGGCCATGCCAGGCGATGTCCATGTCGTCCGGCCCCAGCGTGTCGATGACGCGCTGGCCGCCGGGCAGCTTGTGAACCACCATGGCGTGGTCGCCGCCGAAGGGGATGTGCTCCGGCGTCGAGAAGGAGTCGAAGGCGAAGCCGCCGAGGATGAGCGTGTCGAGCGCCATGTGGCCTCCTTAGCCGACGGCAAAGTGACCGTCGGGTCCCGCGAACATGCCCGTGCCGCTGAAATACGGGCTCTGCCGCGAGTGCTCGTGCAACTGTGCGACATGGTGCGTGACCGCCTGCGCGATCTTGCGGCCGTCGAGGTGGATGTCCGTATGGACTTGCACCTGCTTGCCCGATTTCGGCGGCGGGCCGACTTCCCTGGACGGCGAATAGCCCATGTTGCCCCAGCTCGGGTTCCAGTCGCGCCTGCCGTGGAACCCGTGCCAGGGCGACATATCGCCCGTGCGGCGGATATGCTCCGCGGTGAAGCGCGCCATCGCCCGCATATTGGCGGGGTCCCTCACGCTCAGTCCGGTCTGCTTCTCGAACGCGTTGCCGAGACCACCGCCCGTATAGAGCTGGAAGGGGCCATGCGACCGGCCGCCGTCGCCGATGTCGAAGTGGTTGCCGTGCAGGCTCTCGCCAGCGACGATGCCATACATGAGGCGCGGGTCGATGCCGGCGCGCGCCGCCTCTTGGTCGATGAGGCCTTTCATGTCGCCGCCGGAGCCGGTCCCGGCCGGTCCCTTCAGACCGAAGCCGAGCTTGCCGCCGCCGACACCTGACATCCACGACAGCGAGTGCATGCCACGCATGCGAGCGGCGGCGTCCGCATAGGAGCCCCCGCCTCCCGGAAGCCATTTATTGACGATTTGCCAGGCGCTCGAAAGCCACAGGCCGAGGCGCCAGAGGAGCTTGTCAAACAGGTCCGCAAGCTTCGTTCCGAAATCGGCGAAGCCGGTGACGAACTTCCCGAGGTCGGCAGTCACGCCGGGGATGGAAGATTTCATCGCGTCCCAGTTCAACGCCGCGAGCGCCCCCAGGCTGCCCGCCAGAGCGCCGATGAGGCCGCCGGCGGGGCCCGCGACCATCATCCCCAGCCCGCCGACGATCGCCGCGCTCCCGAGCTCCGCAAGGCCCTTGGCGAGGTTTTCAAATAGGCGCGGGTTGGCGTTGGCGAAGGCGCCGATCTTCGTGAACATCTCGGTCGTCGCCTTCATGACCGGAAGCGCCGCCTGCATCGCCGGCGCGCCGATCGCCTGCATCATCGACTCGTATTGGCTGTGGAAGGCCTTTTTGACGCCGACTGGATTGTTGGCGGCGTAGTCGCCGTAGCCGCGTTCGATGTCCCGCACACTGCCCGCGATGCCAAGATCCTTAGCGATCTGGTCGCGGAAACCGGCGTCGCCGAACATGTGGATCAGCTTCGAGGCGTTGCGGTTCGGGGCGAGCTTGCTGATCATGTTTTCGATCAGGCCCTCGTCGCCGCCCGCGGCTTTCTGGAGCGCGGGGTAAATGACGTCCTGGATCCATCCGGGCAGGTTGCCAGTGTAGGCCAGTGAGCCCTTGATGCCGCCTGGCTCGACTTGCAGACGCCCGCCGCCGAAGCCGGTCTTCGTGGTTTTCGACATATCAAGCAGGCCAAGCTTCGCCAGGACGTCCCCTTGTTGCTTGGAGAGCGTCATAGCGCCCGTCTGGAGCTGCTGCAGCGTCATCAGCGTCGTGCCGGCGCCGGAGCCGCCGAGGTCTGCGGCGAGCACGGCCAGCGGTCCTAGGGCTTCAGGCTTCGCGTTCATCCACGCCGCGCCGCCGCGCCGGGCGAGCACTTGGAAGTCATCGGCGGTCAGCTTGCCGCCGAAGCCTGCAATGTATTTGTAGGCTTCGTCGATGAACGCCTCGCGCTTCTTCGGGTCGGTCGCAATGCCCTTCATTTCACCCGACCGCAGGAGCTTGTAATATTCGTCCCCGGCCTTCGTTCCCATCTCGTTGCCGAGCAGTTCGTTCATCATCATGGCCTTTGGAGCCATGCGCGCGGCCGCGGCGAGACCAGCCGCGTCGCCCCCGGTGACGGCGCGCAGCTCCCGGATGGTCTTCAGGTATTCATCCACCGTTGACGTCGGGACCGCCTTGGAGATGCTCTTGAAATAGTCGGCCTGCATCTTCAGGATTTCATTTTGCTCGACGCCAAGATTGCGCAGCTTGAATTGCTGGTCGAGCAGCTTCTCGCCATGCTCAGCCACGTTTTTGAATGCGGAGAGAACGGCGACGCCGCCAATCGCCGCGAGTCCACCGACGACCGACGCGCTGATTTTGTTGAGCGAGGCGAGCGAGCCCTGGAGGCTATTGATGCTCCCTTCGACCTTCAGAGCATCCTTTGCGATAACGGCCAGGACACCCGAGACGCCGTTGACCATCGAAATTTTGGTGGCGATTTCATAAACGGTCGACATGTCTTCAGGCCCTTATTTTGTCGAGAACGATATTACCACCAATCGCGCACATGAGCGCGCCTGTCCCAGAGCCGTCGCCCTGCACTTCGAAGGGCGTCCCCTGCATCTGCGATATGGGCAACCGCGCGAGGGTTTCGTGGTCGATCTTGACGACCAGGACGCGCCATTCATAGCCGCCGTCAAGCGCCGGGATCGGGCTGCAGTCGATCGCGAAATGAGACCCGAGGCTCTTCGAGAAAATCCGCTCGAGCTCGCCGTCAGCGGGTCGGCGGACCCGGAGATTTGTCGCTCTATTCCGCTTGAACCAGGCGCGGTCGGTAGAGGTCAGTTCGCTCATTTGTCATCCCCAACGGGGCGGCGCCTGGAGCAAACGCCGCCCCTCCCTCTGCAACTCTCCCGCGCTCGAGGGCTTCCGCCCTGTTGCCCGTGACGCCGATTTCCTCCGGCGCCACCACGGGATGCTGAAAACTCACGCCGCGAGCTTCGCGAATTCGCCAGCGTCAATCTCAGCGGCGCGTTGAATGTCGTCGGATGCCACTTGCAATGCCGCCTGCGCCTCGCTGTAAGCGGCCTCGAGCGCGTCGATCGCCTTCAGGTGCTCGCCGTGCACGGCCTCAACGGCGGCGGTCACCGCGTGCTCCCACACGTCCTGCGGCAGCCCGCTCAAGAAATGTGGGGCGCTGACAACTGCCTCGCGAATGAGCGGATCGTCAGTCTGGATCATCTTCATTCGCTCTTTGGGCTCGAGCTCCCGCAAATACTGCCGAACCTCCTGCTTGAGCGACTTCGGGAAATTGTCCGCGCCCGTCACGCGATCGCGCAGCACGCTCCGCTGCCCTGTCGCGTCCGAAAGGCGCTTGTCCACATCGGAGCGAAGCTGCTTGAGGTGCCCGATCGGCCCCGCCTTCAACGCCCGTTCGATCGCGATCGACTGCCCGGCGCGCGTCAAGGTCGCGTCCTTGCGAATGGTGGCGATTTCAGCGGCGGCGCGCTCGCTGATCTCAAATGCCTGGGCGATGTGCCCAAAGGCTTCCTGCGGCGCGCCCATCGGCAGCCGGGTGAGAAACATCGTAGACTTGCTCATGGGTTGAACCTCACTTCGCGGATTTAATCAGTTGATCCCGGCGGGCTGCAATCTGATCTCGCCATGACACGGCAGGATCGATGGGGGCGAACTGGGGATGTTCGAGCGCCGCACCTTGATTTTGAGGAAGCGTGGCGAAGGTCAAAGCATAATCCTCGCGGCCATTAAATTCTCGCGTCAGCGCTGCTTCGATCGCGGCCAACTCGACAAAGCTTTCGCGGAGTCGGTCGACTGCCGTGGCATACACCTTGCCGGCCGCTTCGCGGGCGGTCAGGAGGTCCGCGATCATGATCTGTTTGAGGATCTGATCTCGGCGGGATGTCACAGCTTCGCACCAGTCATCGCCGGGATTGGCCGGCGCGAATTCAGGATGGTAGAAATTGCCAGCGTTGGAGGGGATCTGATCGAAGCTGCGCACGACCTCGCCGAGTCTCGTGAGGGCGCCCTCGATCGCGGCGAGGGTGATGAACGCGACGCGGAAGCGTTCGAGCGCGGCGGCATACGTCGCGCCGGCCGCCTGGCGCTGGGCGCGGAGGTCACCAAGGTCGATGGACTTTGCGAGATCGTCTCGCCGCGCCCGCACCGCTTCTCGCCAATCATCCGCAGGATCGACCGGCGAGAACTCCGGGTGAGCGAGTTTTCCAGCGTTCTGGGATAGCCCCGCGAACGTGTCGGCCGCGACGGTGGCAATGTCGGCCGCGCTAAGTTCGATGTAGGCGCTTCGCAGCTGATCGAGCGTGGCCTTGTATTCGGCTCCCGCAACGGCGCGGGCGTTCTTTAGGTCTGTGACGTTCATGGGTGCCTCATCATATGCGTAAGGGGGTGACGATCATGCGGCCGCCGCGTTGCACGATGGCCTCAACGCAGGCGCCGGCGATGCAGTTGGCAAGGTCATCGTGACCGCCTCGAGGGTGATCAATCGAGTCCCGGCCACCGCGCGCCGTCCGTCGCTCAAGCGCGGCGATCTGTGTCACCGCCCGCTTGTGTTCGAGCAGCTCGGCGCGCCCGGCGTTGAGGATGGGCAACAGTTCGCGGTAAAGATCAGCCTTCGTGCGCTCGCTGACCTCATAGTGAATGCCAAGGTTTTTGAAGCGCTCCTGGACGAATTCCGAGCCCCACCTGTCGCCCGTTACCCGCTTCACGCCGTAGCTCCGCAGGGTCGCGCAAAACTCATCCACGATTGCCTGCGGACTAAACGGCGGCCGCGCTTCGCGGAGGCAGTCAATCACGGCGACTTCGTTGCGGGAGTGCGCGACGCAAAGGGTCATGGAGTCGCTGCCACTGCCGCCCGCGGCGTCGACGAAGGCGCAATAGTGCACGCCAGGGCGCGGCGGCAGCTCGAAGCGGCCAGGCGCGACCAAGGCCTCCACGGCCTCTCTCGAGATGAATGACGAGATGTCGGAGCGCCACGCAATGCCTTCGGACAGCGAGCCGAATTCCGACGCGGCCGCAACGGCGTCCTCTTCAAAGGCGTCGTCAATGAAGTCCTGCGGCACCGTCGGGTTCATGCGCTGCGTCGGCGCCATCCAGGAAAGGTGGCGCGGGTCGTCTTTCGAGTGCCACTTGTTCCAGTGCTCGAACAAGATGCCGGAGCGCCGGTAGGGCGAGCTCAACATGATGAGCTTGGCATGCGCGCCGAACTGGGCTTGCGATGCGCGCACGGCCGTCAGGACCTCTTTGTCGGGGTTAGAACCTGTGTCCGAGTCCGACCAGAACGCGCTTTCGTCCAGTAACGCCACTGCGACGGACCGGCCGCGCACGCTCCGGAAGTTCGTCGGTTGCGTGATGATCGTGACGCGGTTCGATAGCTCGAGGATCGTCTCTGTCTCGCGCTCAATCATCGCGGACAGGAGCGGCGAGGCTTTCAGAATGCCACGGACATAGTTTTGAATGACTTGGGCTTGCTCGCGGGTCGCGGCCAACGTCATGACGACAGCCTGCTCGCCGGGACCGAGCAATGGTGACCAGTCGCGAAAGCAAGCCTCGAAAACCGCCAGAGCAGCCGCTGCAGCGCTTTTCCCGCTTCGACGGCCACACACCATGCTGACCATCGAAACGGGCGCCAGCGGGCTCGCCTGCCTCGCCGTGCACGCCTGGTAGACTTCGAGCTCTTCGCCGGTGAGCGGCCGCCCATACACCGCCTTGAGAAACGCGCGCCACGGCGTCCAGGACGCGCTTCGGACGACGGAGCCGAGCAGCTCGAGGTGATCGAGCGCTTCGTCGATATGGACGCCCGCAAGCGCGGTCATTCGGCCGCTCCGCGCTTGGCCAGGATAGATGCGGCGATGTCAGCAGCGGCGGACGATGGCGCTGAGGGCTGTGCTGCCTTTCGATCGCGGAGCGCCGCTAGCTTGCGGTGGAGCAGCGCGGACAGGCGCAGAGCATCCTGGCGCGCGCGAGACCGGAGCCACGGGTCTGTCGCTCCCAACGCCTCTGAGGACGCCTGCTCGCCGGTCGCCGCCAGCATTGCCAGATCCCGGAGGGTTGCGGGGTCTGCGTCGGGGAACTCGGCGGAGAAGGTTTGGAAATGCCTGGCATACAAGCGGCCCCCTTCAGAACGAAGGTCCAGGTCGCCGAGACGATGCGGCAGATAGGGCTTTCCAGCGCGGCCGGAACGTCGAGAGGGTCGGGTCGAAGAGTTGCAAACCTCGGGCATGGGCGCATGGCACTCGAAGCACGCGCGAACAAAGCGCGAAAATGGGTAAATATCCCTACTTTGATCGCCGCGCAAAGACTGTGTTCAGATGTCAGCGACTTTGGTCCGTTCTCAGGATTAAATGCCTGCGAATGACCCTCCTGTGCCAAAACGATCGGTTGCGCACAGGCCAGAATTGGCCCTGAGCGAAAGTAGCTATTGAGCATTCCGCCCATATGTGCGTTAATCCCTATCTGTTCCGCACATATGGAGGGGCTCGTGTCCCGCACATTCGTTTACGCGCGCGTTTCGACCGCCGATCAGGCCACGCGCAATCAAACCGCCGAGATCGAGGCCGCCGGCTTCAAGGTCGACCAGCGCCGAGTCGTCGAGGAGACAATCTCCGGCGGCGTCCAGGCGTTGCAGCGCCCGGGCTTCGCCAAGCTCCTCGATCGCCTCGAAGCCGGCGACGTGCTGGTCGTCACAAAACTCGACCGGCTCGGCCGCAACGTGATCGACGTGCGCCAGACGGTCGACCAGCTCGCCGAGCGCGGCGTGCGCGTCCATTGCCTCGCCCTCGGCGGCGCTGATCTGACCTCCTCCGCCGGAAAGATGGTCATGTCGGTGCTGAGCGCCGTTGCCGAGTTCGAGCGGGATCTCCTGCGCGAGCGCACGGCCGCCAGAATCGAGCGCGCCCGCGCTGAGGGGAAGGCCCCCGGGCGCCCGTCTCGGCTCACCAGCGACCAGCGCAGCGAGATTGTGGCCCGCCTCGAGAAGGGCGAGACCATCTACTCGCTGGCAAAGGCCTTCAACGTCGACCGCAGGCTGATCCAGCGCGCTCGGGACGCCGCCTGACCCAACCGGTTCCTTTCGGGAACCACTTAGCCCGCCCGGCCGCCGCTGGGCGGGTTTTTCGTGCCTGCAGCGCTAACGGCTAAGCCCCCGGCCGGACAATTGGTGTAGCGTAAGCGCAAGAGGCGCACGGGCCTTTTTGGCAGGTTACGCGCCCTCGAGGACTGCGGCGAGGCGATCGAAGTCGAGGCCGTCGTTTTGGCGGTGGAATTCGCGCCAGTTGTTTTTGAAGCCTTCTGGGATTGGCTTCTGGCCATAGCTCTGACGGTAACGATCTCCGACTGGTCCGAGCCAGTCGTCTACTGTCCGAGATCCGGTTCTTCTGAGCCACTCGAAATGCGCGTGGGCGTCATGGGGAGCCCACCCGTGTCGGGAGACGAGGAAGTAGACGAATGTCGCCCACTCGCCGATTTCCACCGTCGTCAATCCATGCAATGGGTCCGGGGACGGGATTCCGCGCATGACGATGCACGTATGGCCTGAAATCCCCGCGGCGAACATTTCAAGTTTCAGGCTGTCCGGGATGGCGTCAGGAGCATCGCTGAGGCGGACGCCTCCGAATGCTGGAGCCAGCGCCTGTGCGCTCCATTCCTCGGGATTACCTCTTGGCCTCTTTGGCTTCGCCGAGCGGTGGGGACGCGCCTTCCCATCGGCCCCGATCAACTTCTCCAACTTCGGAATTTCCGAAGTTGCCTCCATCGAGGCGCGGACCGCGGCGACAGTTTTGTCGTCGACGCCCAGCAAAGCACCAATCCGGTTGTTTGCCCATTCGGTGGTGTCCAGGATCTGGTCCCGGATCAGTTCGCGCATTTGGTCGCGGGTTAGCTGGCGCCGATTGACGTTGAGGCTGCGAGCGTGAGTGCGCTTCTGTTCATCCGTCATACCGGCGCGGACGACAGTCGGGTAATCGTTAATCCCGAGCTCGCGGCAGGCGCGGACTCGGTTGTGCCCGTCCAAAATGACGCCGAATTCGTCGACCTCGACGGCGACCATTACACCGCGCTGTGCAATATCCGCTTTCAGCGCGGTGAATTGCTCGGCCGGCAGCGGCGGCAGCATCTGGTATTTCTCATGGGCTCCCATGATGTTCCCCTTCAATCTTGAAACCACATGCGCCCGGCCGGCTCCGGCTCCTGCCGGCGCTTTCGGCGCTTGGCCGCCTCTCCGTCGAAATGGATGACGGTGCGCTTGCCTGTCACGATATTTTCGATCTCGAGGCGGCCCTCGGCCCAGTCGGACAAAGGCTCGCGCCACCAAGCGGGCGGGGTTTCGGGAACGGTCCCTGAAGGCTCCAGGAACCGCGCCGGCTCCTCGTCTATTTTCTCGCCACGCGTGGAAGGCAAATCTGGATCGCGGCTTCGGTTGGCCGAGAACCGCTCGATCGGACCGTCGGTATTTGGTTCGTCCTTCGGCACCTCGGCCGGGTCGAGGTGCCCGCCGGCGACGAGGCTCCCCTCCTGGTCTGCGCCGACCACACTTGCGCCATCGGGCGCGGCCGCACTTGCGACAAGGTTCACACTTGCGACAGCCGCCGGACTTGCGTCACCTCTCACACTTGCGACACGGCGACGCTCCCAGGTCCGGCGGCTGATCCCCTCCGCCTCCCACGGCTTCAGCCGCGAGAGGGCATTCGAGAGATACTCGGAGCGGGGCTGGCGCTGCTTGCTCATTGCGGCGCCCCCGCAGATTGTGCCATCGCCTTCTTGGAGCGCCGGTAATACGTCCCGCGGCTGACGCCAAACATCTCCCACGGGCGCATCCTCTCGATCGACCGGGCCTCATACACCTCTCTCGGCAAGGCGCGCGCTGCCCGCCGCTTCGCCGCTTGCCTGATGCGGTCTCTCTCGCGCTTTCTTGCCCGCACGTCATCGTTCTGGGGTTTGGTCATCTGCCTGCCTCCAACCCAAACGCCCTTACGACTTCCGGAACAGCGAAGGTCGGCCGAAGGACCATCCTTTGCAGCGCCTGCGGATTGAGGTCGCGGGCTGCAATGATTGCCCACCCCATCGTTGGTGAAAAAATCTGCCAGGCACGAGCGACGGCGGGGCTTATCTGTGATCCATCAGCCGCACGGGCAAACACCTCCCCGCCCCGCCCCCCGCAGGGCGGGACGGGGGGTTGCCGGCGCTGGGTTGCTTTTTGAGGACCAACCGCCGGCGGGGCGGAGGAGGCAGACGGCTGTCCCGTTCGTGAAGCTTTTCGTGTTTTCTTATTATTAGGCGGCTTCACAAAGGGGACATCGCCGCCGACCTTCTCAGCACGCGCTTTCTGCCTCCGCAGATGGGTGCGCAGCGTGTTGGGTTTGATCCCCAACGCGCGAGCCTGAGCCGCAATACTCTGTGCGATCGACGGCATGCCCTTCGCGCGGCGGCGCGCCCGCTGCTTCTCATTGCGGCGATGGCGCATGATCTCCGCCCACTCCTCGGAAGTGACGTCGACAGCCTCGACGCTCCACGCCTCAGCGGCGAGCTTTTCTGCCGCCGTCACGCCCAGCGCGCGGCCGATGTCTGAAGCGGTATAGCGCACTCGCCGACCGCTCGAGAGTGCATCAGCAACGCCCTGTTTAACGGCGGCGAGGATCTCGGGGGGCGCTTGGTCAGGCCGATCGAAGAGCCTGTGGGCGCCGTAGCAAAGGACGACGGCGGCGCTCACCTGCGGCCACCGGACGACCTTGGTGCGCGTCTTTGTCAGGGTCGTTCGGTCATAGGCATGGCCAGAGACAGACCGCTCGGTCTGCTCGAACACATGATCGCCCGGCGCGGCAGTCAGCAACAAGTTGGCGACGAAGCACGCCCATTTTCGCCACGGATAGCCATGGTCGTGAACATGCGCCCGCGCGAGCCGTTGCAGATCCCCGGCGCACCTCCTGGCGGCGAGCAAGCTATTCGCTTTGACATGCGAGCGCTCAGACCCTATTTTTGCAGGGTCGGAGTTGGAGAGCTCTTGGCGTTTTTTGGGAAGGGCTGCCGTGCCACCGGCAGCCTTTTCTGCTTTCTGGATCATTGCAACTCCATGGTTTCGTTATGAGCGCTATGCGCTCCGTCGTTCTGGTCGTTGAGGTCATCTTCGGTCTCCGTGGCAGTGAAGCTGATCGCTTCGCAGATGGCGCCGTGACGCCATCGCCGAAGGGGTCACGCGGCTTCTTCGTCATCATTCCAGCCGTTTGCGTCGATGATGTCGTCGAGCTTGCTGACGATCGCCCGATAGAAGGCCGCCTCTCGCCCCAGTCTTTCAGCTTCGGCGCCGGTTGGTCGGCCAGACTTTCGGGATAGACGGTCAGCGATGCCTTCTGCTTGCAAGTTGAAGTCGCTGCGCAGACCCCACGCTTTCTCAGCGTCGAGCTCAATGGTGAGGGTTCGGGACAGGGACGACATCAGGCGGCCTCCCCTTCCGTCACCGGGCCGGCAACGCGCTCGCCGAGCCGTTCGTCAGCATCCTTCACGCGGCGCCAGAAGGTGCGGACAGACAAGCCGAGCTCCGCTCGCACGGCAGTTGCGGGGATAAACCGCTCGCCGCTTTCCGGTTCGACGTAGGCTGGCGGCTTCTTGCCCATCCCTTGGGCGATCAGCGTCTTCTTCAGGTGCTCGATTTGTGAATAGCGATAGAAGCGTCGGCGGCCGATTTTGAAGCTCGGCGGCAGTTCGATTTCAAGTTGCGCGGGCATGGCACGTCCTGTCTCAACTGAGAAGTGACATTATGATGGCGAGCTCATACACACGTTATCAATAGGCCCGTGCAGAAAACTGCGGGAAAACTTGCTCTGGAATAATCCTGAAATAGGACGGCGAAAACATCGACTGCGGCAGGTGGATTGTAAATGCTAATCTGTTGAACGCCACTCTGTAGGACTAACCCTATTCAGGCGGGATGAATATTTTTCGGGAAAACTTTAGGCCCCCTTCCGCGCCGGAAGGCTGACCACGTTGTCGCCAGCCACGATCACCTTTAGGTGCGCCGCCCAGCGATCCATGGCGTCGACCATCTCGGGCCAGTAGCGTGACTTGTTGTAGACGCCGGCGACGCCGCCGCGAAAGCCGCCGACGTGGTTGAGAAGGCACTCGACTACGTGCGGCGCGACCCCAAGATTGCCCCATCCCGTCGCGGCCGTCCGGCGCAAATCGTGAAGCTGCCAGTGCGGGATCGCCTCCCCGCCATTCAATTCCGTCACGATCTCGTCAAGCCGGCTCTTCGCCCTTGTCCCGCCCCAAGAGGCGCCGCCCTTGGGGCCCGCGAAGATCCGATCCTCCCCATCGACGCGGGGCAGGCCCTGTAGGATCGCGATAGCCGGCCTGGAGAGCGGGAACGTGTGCTCGGATTGGTTCTTCACCCTGGCCTTCGGCAGCGTCCAGGTGCGCGACGCCAGGTCGACCTCGGACCAACGGCCGTCGCCGATCTCGCTTTTACGCTGTCCGGAAAGCATCAGGAGCTTGATCACCGGGCCGGTGGGCCATTCCAGCCGATCGCAAGCAAGCCATATTAGGCGCAGCTCCGCGTTGGATAGAACCCGCTCTCGGGCGTCGTTGGTGGCCGGGCGCGGGATGCGCGCCGCCGGGTTCTCGTCAATGTGACCCATCCCCTCGGCCCACCGGAAGAAACCTGAGACGTAGGAGAGCAAGAGATCGGCGGCGCGCGGCGCTTCGTCAGAAAGGTCATGAACGAGCTTTGCGACCATGGCGCGGGTGATCGCCTTGATGGGAAGATCGCCCCATGCCGGAATGACCCGCCGCCGCATGACCAGGTTCTCGGCATGGGCCGACCTCTTCTTAGGGCGAAGCTGGCGCCTCTCGTAGGCGTCATACAGGGAAGCGACGTTATCAGGGCCAAGGGCAGCCACCTTGGCGGCCACACGAGCCTCTTCGGCGGCTGCGCGCGCCTCAGCCCTGCCCCGCTTCCTCTCGGCCGCTGGATCCACCCCCCGAGCGCGTTGGGCGCGGGCCTCGAGAGATAGCCGGCGCGCCTCCGCCAGCCCTATGTCCGCGTCACACACCTTCAGGGGCGGGAAGCCGGATTGGCGGAGCCAATAAGACGCGGCGCCGGACGCCCTGACCCGGAGATAGAGCCCTGCCCCGTCGCCCGTGAACTCTTTGACCGACTCGCCCGCGGCGGCCCGGCGGAGGATGGCTTCGACGGCCTTGACGGTCAGTTTCGGCATTCACTTTCCCCGGCTTGCAACCTCGAACCCATCGCATGAACGGGCCCTGGGGTATTTCTGGGGTATTTTTGGGGTATAGTCTATCCCTTGGCAGCGAGAGTCACTCACTGGCACGAATTAGAATTGCAAATGACTGTTTTTCTTAAGTTACGATTGCATACGTGTGCTTGTGCCACAGGTTGCCAAAAAGCGCCAGAAAACGCCAAATCATGCGATCAAGGCGCGCATGAGCGGCTGAGCGCCCGCCGGAACGAACGTTGCCCCAACGTGTCAGCGCGCAGGCCATGCGCGCCGAATGTGAACAGTCGCCCGCGCGGGAGCGCGGGGCTGTTCCGGAATGACACGAAAGGGCGTCCCTCATGTGTATCAAATCGGGACTGCGCGCGGTCGCCACGGCGGCGGCGCTCCTTCTGCCGGCGGCGCTGTCGCCGGCGGAGGCCGGCAATTTCGGCGGAGGCGCGCCGCCGCCTGCGTCCCTGCCGGGAATAGGGGTCGGCGCCTATGCGCCCGGACAGGGGCCTGTCGGAACCTCCGGCTGGAACGGGGGCAACTGGCATGGACACGCCAACGCCTACGGGACCTTCTGGGGCGGCGGCTATTATGGCGGCGAGGGCGGCGGCGGCGACTCGGTCGCCCATGGCGGCGGCGCTGCGGTCTACACTTACAATCACTACGACAATCGGCGCCGCGACGGCGGCTTCTACGGCGGCGGCGGCGTCTTTTATGGCGATGACGGCTACAGCCGCCTGACCCCCGCCGCGCCCGCCGCGCGCGGTTCAGCGACAGGCGTCCAAGAGAATCCGCACATCATCCGCCTCCCCGAGGTCAACGCAACCGCCGCACACCGCAGGGCCATGCGGCGCGAGGCGATGCAATAACGCGCGCCCATCTCAGCACGGAGTTTGTCACATGCGTCACACATCTCTTCTTTGGCCGTTGCTCGCCGCGGCCGCCGGCGTCCTCGCCGCGAGCGCGGCCCCGGCACAGGGCGTCTTCGACCAGCCCTATTACGGCGGCGGCTATGCGCCGGCGCCCGGCTATGCCTATGGCGGGTATGGCGGCAACGGCGGATACGGCGGCTACGGGGGCAATGGCGGATACGGCGGCTATGGCGGCGCCTATCAGAGCTACGGCGGAGTCGCCGCTGTCGGCTACGATCAGGGGTACTACCAGGGCGGCTACCAATATCCGGCCGGCGGCTACGGGGGCGGCGATTATCGCCGGGCGGCCTACACCGCGGCCGATGTCTATGTCAGCGCGCCGCCGCCGTCCTATGCGCGGCCCTGCGCACGCGCGCCTCGCCTGGCCTATCCTGTGCGCGGCTACGCGCCTCCGGTCGGCGGCTCCTACACTGTCGCCAATTATCGCCGGCCCAACGGCCCGCGCCGGCGCTGCCATTGCGAGACGCTCTACTGAGAACGCATCGCGGGTGAATCCTGTGATCCAGAGCCGTTGGCGGCTCTGGATCACAGCCTGCGACCCGCGCCGTCAGGCGTTGACGGCCTTGTCATAGTCCTCGATCAGCGCGCGTGAAATGGCGCCGGGGACGAAAGTGTAAGGCCCGATCTCGGCCACCGGCGTGACTTCCGCGCCCGTGCCGCAGATGAAGCATTCCTCGAGGCTCGCCAGCTCGTCCGGCATGATGCGGCGCTCGATGACCTCGATCGCACGCTTTTTGGCCAGATCAATGACCGTGCGGCGCGTAATGCCGTCCAGGAAGCAGTCGGCGATCGGCGTGTGCAGCGCGCCGCCCTTCACGAAGAAGACATTGGCGCCGGTGCATTCCGCCACCCTGCCCTGCCAGTCGAGCATCAGCGCGTCGGCGTAGCCGCGGCGTTCGGCGCGATGCTTGGAGATGGTGCAGATCATGTAAAGACCCGCCGCCTTCGCCATGGACGGCGCCGTCTGCGGATCGGGGCGGCGATATTCGGCGACGTCGAGCTTGATGCCCTTCATCTTGGTGGCGATGTCGAACATGCTCGGCCAGTCCCACACCGCAATGGCGACATTGATCGTGGAATGCTGGGCGGCCACCGCCATCATCTCGCTGCCGCGCCAGGCCACCGGGCGGACATAGGAGTTGAGGAGATTGTTCGCCTTGAGCGTCGCGTCCTTGGCCGCGTCGATCTCGTCGAGCGTGTAGGGAATCTCGAAGTCGAGAATCTCGGCGGAGCGCTTGAAGCGCTCGGAATGCTCGCGCGACTTGAAGATCTTGCCGCCATAGGCGCGCTCGCCCTCGAAGACGGAGGACGCATAATGCAGGCCGTGCGAGAGAACATGCAGTTTGGCGTCGCGCCACGGGACGAGCGCGCCGTTGTACCAAATGAATCCGTCGCGCTGATCGAAGGGCGGGACACTCATGGCTAGCTCCGGGAAAGCGGCGTCGCGATGAGGGCCGAAAGGGCCGCTTTGGACGCTTGCGCAAGCACTAGCCATCGGTCAGAAATATGTCAATATAGCTGACGTAAAGCCGCCCGGAATAAGGGCCTCAGGCCGGAGCCACCCTTCTTGAGCGAGCTTCTCCAGCGAAAACCAGCCGCGCCGGGCGCAGCGGAGCCTTTGCGCTGCGCGCGGACGCCGCCGCGTCAGGAGGAGGACAGCGAGGCGCTCGATCTGGTGGAGCTGTTTTTCTTCGCCTATCGGGATTTCGTCGGCGACGCCGACCGGCTGCTCGAAAACTATGGATTCGGCCGCGCCCATCATCGCGTGCTGCATTTCGTCAGCCGCCGGCCCGGCCTGACCATCGCCGCGCTGCTCGACATTCTCAAGATCACCAAGCAGAGCCTCAACCGCGTGCTCAAGCAGCTTCTGGACGCAGGCTTCGTCGAGGCGCGGGCGGGCGCGATGGACCGCCGGCAACGCCTGCTCTACCCGAGCCCGCGCGGCGCCAAGCTCGCGCGCGAATTGGCGGCGCTGCAATCGGCGCGGTTCCGGCGGGTTCTGGAGTCGCTGCCGCCCGCCACCCGCGACGCCGCCGCGGAGTTTCTCTTCGCCATGCTGGACCCCGAAGAGCGCGAGCGCGTGCGCGGTCACCTCGGGGGTCCCGATCTCGGCCGGAGCGCGCGGCCATGAGCCTGACGCCGCCGCGCCGCCCGGCGCCGTCGCGCGCCGCGCCGAAAGACGCCCATATCCTCGTCGTCGACGACGACCGCCGCATCCGCACGCTTCTGGCGCGTTACCTCTCCGAAGAAGGCTATCTGGTCAGCTCGGCGGCCGACGCGCGGGAGGCGCAGGAGCGCCTGCGCGATTTCGCCTTCGATCTGATCGTGCTCGACGTGATGATGCCGGGTGAGAGCGGCACGCAATTCGCCGCGCGGCTGCGAGAGGGGCCGGAGCCGCTGCGCTCCGCGCCGATTCTCATGCTCACCGCCCTCACGGAGACCGCGAACCGCGTCGAGGGGCTTGAGGCGGGCGTCGACGATTATCTCGCCAAGCCATTCGATCCGCGCGAACTCTCGCTGCGGATCGCCAGCATTCTGCGCCGCGTGCGGCGCGCCGGGCCGCCGGACCCGTTGGTGCGCTTCGGGCCCTTCGCCTATGATCCCGCGCGCGGCGAACTGACTCGCGCGGGCGAACCGGTGCGGCTGACGACGCGCGAGCGCGACTTGTTGCAAACACTCGTTCAACACGCGGGCGCCATCGTCTCCCGCCAGACTCTCGCCGCGCGCGCCGCGGAAACGCAGGCGGCGGAACGCACGGTCGATGTCGAGATTGCGCGCCTGCGCCGCAAGATCGAGACCGACCCCAATGCGCCCCGCCATTTGCAGACGGTGCGCGGGCAAGGTTACCGGCTGCTCGTCGAGCCGCCGTCGCATTCGCAGAGCTAGAGGCCGGTCATGTCGCTTGTGATCAACGAAGTCCTTTCCGCGCCGCGCCAGATCTGGCGCCGTTTCGCCGACTGGCTTCACGCGCGCATGCCCAAGGGGCTTTACGCGCGCGCGCTGCTCATCGTCATCCTGCCCGTGGTGCTGCTCCAGTCGGCGGTGGCCTATGTCTTCATGGAGCGGCATTGGGAAGTCGTGACCTACCGCCTCTCCGCCGGAGTCGCGCGTCAGGCGGCGGCGGTCGTCGACATCTACCGCACCTTCCCCGACGACGCCGAACACAGTCAGTTGCGGCGGATCGCGGCGCTGGATCTCAACATGGAGCTGACGATCCTGCCCAGGGAGCCGCTGCCGGCGCCGGTGACGAAACAGTCGCTGTTCGCGCTGCTCGACAAGGCGCTCAACGCCGAATTGTCGCGCAAGCTGATGCAGCCCTACTGGATCAACACCAGCCTGCCGGGCAATCTCATCGAAATCCGCGTCGCGCTCGACGACGCGACGCTGCGGATGCTCGTCACGCGCACCCACGCCTATGCGTCGAACTCCTATATTTTCTTCATGTGGATGGCGATCGCCTCGATCATCATTCTCGCCATCGCGACCTCCTTCCTGCGCAATCAGATCAAGCCCATCCTGCGGCTGGCCCGCGCCGCCGAGGAATTCGGCAAGGGCCGGGACGTGCAGTTCAGCCCGCGCGGCGCGCGCGAGGTGCGGCAGGCCGGCGCCGCCTTTCTGGAGATGAAGCGCCGCGTCGAGCGCGCCATCGAGCAGCGCACCACCATGCTCAACGGCGTCTCGCACGATCTGCGCACCATCATCACGCGCTTCAAACTGTCTCTGGCGCTGATGGGCGAGAGCAATGAAGCGCGGGAGATGCGCAAGGACATCGACGAGATGGAGCGCATGGTGGAAGCCTATCTCGCCTTTGCGCGCGGAGACGGCGGCGAGGCCTCGGCGCCAACCGACATGCGCGCGCTGCTCGATGAGCTGAAGGCCGACAGCGAGCGCCGCGGCGTCGCCGTGTCGATGAGGATCGACGGCGACCCGGTGCTCGACGCGCGTCCGGCGGCGGTCAAGCGGCTGTTCGCCAATCTTGTCGGCAACGCCCAGCGCTATGGCAAGAAGCTGGAATTCGCCATCGCCAACGACGGCGAGGCGATGGTTGTCCACATCGACGACGACGGACCCGGCATTCCGGTGGAGCGGCGCGAGGACGCGTTCCGGCCGTTCTACCGGCTCGACGAGTCGCGCAATCAGGACAATGGCAATTCCGGCCTCGGCCTCGCCATCGCCCGCGACATCGCGCGCTCGCACGGCGGCGACATCACCCTGGACCGCAGCCCGCTGGGCGGGCTGCGGGCGACGGTGACGCTGCCGATCTGATCAGGCGTGCGAATGCGGGTGATCGTCGTCGGCGTGCCGGCGGCGGCCGCCACCCCATTCGAACAGCCGGTTCGCCATATCGGCGAAGGGGCGCGTGATCCGGGCGAAGTCCTCGACATGTTCGACATAGCGTTCGCCGCGCGCGATCTCGCGGTCGAGCGTCTCCAGCGCGAAGGAGAAACCGTCCTGGAACCAGGCGTCGAGCACGCGGCCCCAGGCCATGGCGAGACCCTGAAGCTTTAGCGACCCCACCGGACCGTCACAGTCGATGTCGGCGGCCTCGAGCATGAAGCGCATGGAGTTGACGGTCTCGCGGTTCAGCGCCGCTGAGGTCAGCGGATCGCGGGCCGCCCAGCGGGCGATGCTTTCCAGCGCGTCCCGATGGGGCTCCAGCGCCTCCAGCCGCTTGCGCAGCACTTCATAGAGGCGGTCGCGGGCGGGGTCGTGCGAGTTCTTGGCCGAGAAGTCTTCGAGAACCTGACGGTCGATTCGGCGCGAGAAGCCGCCGACGATCGCGCCCTTCGAGGGGAAGAGATCGCGCAAATCGGCCAGCGACAGATCGGCCTCGAAGGCGATGTCCGAAAGGCTGACGTCCCCGAAATCGCGGCGTCCCGCCAGCTTCATCGCAGCGTCGATCACTCTGTTGCGAGTGCTCATCTTGATCTCCGAAGTGGGGTTTCGTCTTCTCTGCCGTATCTATGGCCGCGCCGCAACCGGGCAAGGCCGAAAACAGCGCCGGATTGGCGCGGCTCTCGGGCGCACGGCCGCGCCCTCCCCCAGCCGGGGCAAGGCGCGCGCTTCATCATCGACAGCTTAACCCGACAGTTCGCCGGCGCGCTTTTTGGCGGCGGCGACGGCGCGGGCCATGAGCGGCGCCAGCCCGTCTTCCGCCATCAGCACGCCCAGCGCGGCGGCGGTCGTTCCCCCGGGCGAGGTGACGCGCTGGCGCAGCGTTTCGGCGCTCGTCCCGGGCTGACGATACAGAAGCTCCCCGGCGCCCTCGATGGTGGCGCGCGCCAGGCGCTCCGCCAGATCCTTCGGCAAACCGGCCTCGGCGCCCGCCGCCGCCAGACACTCGACGAGATAGAACACATAGGCGGGACCCGAGCCCGAGACGGCCGTCACCGCGTCGATCAGCGCTTCGCTCGCGACCCATTCGACCTGCCCGGAGGCCTTCAACAGCGCATCCGCGAGCGCGCGCTGACCCTCGGTCGTTTCAGGGCTGGCGAAGGCGCCCGTCATGCCTCGACCGATGGCGGCGGGCGTATTCGGCATGGCGCGCACGACCGCCTTCGCCGCAGGCAGGCGCGCGGCAATATCGGCGATGCGCTTGCCCGCAAGGATCGAGACGACGACCGAGCCGGCGCCGACGAACGGTTCGGCCGAGAGGGCGCCGGCCTCCAGCGCTTGCGGCTTGATCGCGAGAATGACCGCGTCCCGCGCGGCGCCGGCCGCCGGCTGCGTCGTCAGCGCGAAGCCCCTCGATGCGCAGAGTTCGCTCAGCCGCTGGGACGGATTGGGCTCGACAATGACGACGTCGTCGCCCGCAAGCCCCTCGCTGGCCCAGCCCTCGAGCATCGCGAGGCCCATGTTGCCAGCGCCGATCAGCGCGACCGACGCCCCTTTGAGAGGCTGCGTCACGCCTCCCCCTTGGTCTCGAAATTGGCCGTCTCAATGGCTTCCCGCGCCGACTTCCCGGCCCAGAGGACGAACTGAAACGCCTGGTAATAGCGTTCGCAGGACGTCAGCGCATGGTCGAGCAGAGCCGCGCATTGCGAGGCGGAGGGTTGCGCCCCGCCCGACAGGATCAGCCCATGGCGGTGCATCGCCACGCCCTCCCCCGGCCAGAAATCGAAATGGCCGATCCACATCTGCTCGTTGATCGCGCTCACCAGCGCCATGACTTCCGCGCGGCGACGCTCCGGCGCCTTCAGGTCGAAGGCGCAGCTCACATGTAGCGTCTCGATCTGCGGCAGCCACGTGAAGGCGACCTGATATTCGGTCCAGGCGCCGGTGACGGCGATCGAAATCTCATCTTCGTCGTCACGGTCGAACGTCCAGTCATTGGTCGCGGCAAGCTGCTCCACGACATCGACCGGATGCTCGGCGCGTTCCGTTTCTTTTTCTGTAGCGATCAGCATGAGCCAACCTTTATCGGCGTGTTCAGCAAGACGCGGCACTACGAAACATTGGACGACGCACGGGACTTCGGACGACAGGCCCCTCCTTTTCGAAGAAGAGCTTTCCGCTGACGAATCAGCAGCTCTGGCCAATATACTCCACCTGTCCGAAGATGCGTGACGGCGCTTGTGCGACGCGCGCCCCAACCTCCCGGGCAGACTGGGAGATTCGTGGGGCGTCGTCTATGGCCCGGAGGCTTTATTCCACAGACATACGCGGGTTTAACGATAAAAAGCTTTGGAGAAACCGGTTTTTACTTCGGCCCGGCGGGGACGCGCGCCAGCCGGGCCGCCGTGCGCGAAGCGCCGTCAGGGCTGCATGAGGACGGGCGAGCCGACTTCGACGCGTGAATAGAGGTCCGCGACGTCCTCGTTCAGCATGCGAATGCAGCCGTAGGACGCGGCCGTTCCGATCGAGGCGCGCATCCTCGCAGTGGTCCCATGGATAGCGACTTCTCCGCGATCCAGCGTGAGAGCGGCGAGGCCCATGGGATTGCGCGGCGATCCGCCGGGGATCAGGTCCGGCAGCTCCGGATGATCCGCCTTGACGACCGGCGGCGGCGTCCAGTCGGGGCGCAGATATTTGCCGTCGACAGAGGCGTAGCCCGACCACTCCTTGCCGCGCTTCGGCACCGCCACGGAGTAGCGAATGGCGACGCCGGGCCTCACGATGTAGAACAGTTTGCGCTGGCTCGCGCTGATCACGATCGTGCCCGGCTCGATGCTGGCCGAGAAGGCGACCGTGTCTCGGGCGGAAGCCGCTTGGGGGAATGAGAGACAGCCGAGCGCCGCGGCGGCGGCGAGGACAGGGGCCGTGAGCCCGAAAAACGCGTTACGCATGACACTCACCTTTACTCGGACGCAGGACGCGAAACATCAACAGCCACATTTTAGCCGTCATTCTGTCGAAGTCGAAACGTTCCGCTTCATGCGGTTACGGCTTAAGGTTAAGGAGTCCTCCACACTGGGAGGGGCCTGCCGCGCGCCGTCTCCGCCGCCCCCTTCCCTAGATGGATGGCGCGCAAAAACTCCTTGTCCAGCGCTTGTCCACGGAGAATTTGAGCGCAATAGACAGTGGCATGACCAGCCAGCCCGCTCCGCCGCGCATTTTTGACCGCAACCTTCTGCATCGCCGCCTGCGACGCGCCATTGCGAGGGGCGCGCCGGATTTCCTGCTCGCGCGCGCCGCGGACGACCTTCTCGACCGATTGCTGACCGTCAAACGCGCGTTCCCGCGCTCTCTCGACCTTGGCGCGCCGGCGAACCATTTCTCGCAGGCCATCGTCGCCAGCGGCCGGGCGGCGCCGCTGCGCGCGAGCCGCCATGGCGGGGACGTGATCGCCGACGAGGAGGCGCTGCCCTTCGCGCCCGCCTCCTTCGACCTCGTCGTCTCGGGCATGGCGCTGCAATGGGTGAACGATTTGCCGGGCGTCTTTTCCCAGGTGCGGCGCATTCTGGCGCCGGACGGCCTGTTTCTGGCCTGCCTGCCGGGCGGCGCCAGTCTGGTCGAACTGCGCGTCGCGCTGGCGCAGGCGGAGGAGGAGCTGACCGGCGGCGCCAGCCCACGCGTCTCGCCTTTCGTGGACGTGCGCGACATGGGCGGGCTGTTGCAGCGCGCCGGCTTCGCTCTGCCGGTGACCGACGTCGACAGCTTCGCCCTGCGCTACGACTCGGTCCTGGCCCTGATGCGCGATCTGCGCGCCATGGGCGCGGCCAGCGTGCTGGCGCAGCGCTCCTCGCGTCCGTTGCGCCGGGACGTGCTGGCGCGGACGGCGGAGATTTACGCGCAACGTTTCTCGGACCCTGACGGGCGTGTGCGGGCGACGTTCGAGATCATCTGGCTCTCCGGCTGGGCGCCGCATGAAAGCCAGCAGAAGCCCGCCAGGCCGGGCTCGGCCACCGTGCGGCTGGAGGACGCCATGAAGGCCGCTCGCGGGGACCCGGAAGGCTAGCGCCGCAAGCAGCGCTCAACTTCGCGCCGCCCTTTGCAATTCTGTCATATCGGCGGTGGAAAGATGCGCAGGCGGAACAGGGGCGGTGGAATGGTTGCGGCGTCGAAAGAGTTGGCGAAGGACTTCGTCGCATTGAGGGACGAGGTGGCGGCCATCCGCGACGCGGTGGTTCGCGCAGGCGACGACCGCCTGTCCGCATGGGGCGCCGGCGCCTCGGACCATCTGCGCAACCTTGCCCATTACCTCGCGCTGCGCAGCCATGATCTCACGCAGCTTCAGTTGCGCCTCTCCGAATACGGCCTGTCATCGCTGGGCCGCAGCGAAGCCGATGTTCTGGCGTCGCTGGACGCCCTGCTGGCGACGCTGCGGCGGCTGTGCGGAGAAGACGCGGCCTATCCGCCGCATGACATCCGCCGCCAGGGAGAGGAGCGACTTGCGCGCGCCTGCGCGGAGGTGTTCGGCTCCGGCCCGTCGCACGCCCGCATCATGGCGACGCTGGCCTCGGAAGCGGCGGACGACCCCGCCCATGTTTCGGAGTTGCTCGAAGCCGGGGTCGACTGCTTTCGCATCAACTGCGCCCATGACGACGCGGCGGCGTGGGAGAAGATGGTAAAAAACATTCGGCGCGCGTCGAAACATCTCGGACGGCCCTGCCCTGTCCTGATGGATATCGCCGGACCGAAGCTGCGCATCGACGGCGTGCGCGCGCCGGAGAAATACCGCCTTCATCCCGGCGAGCGGTTGCGACTCGTCACGAAGCTGCATCACGGCGGGGACGCGGCCGCCATCACGCTCACCATGCCCGAGGTCGTCGCGCAATTGCGGCTCGGGTCGGCGGTCTCCTTCGACGACGGGAAGGCCGTCGGGGTCGTGACGGCGGCGCATGGTCCCGGCGATATGGAAATCGAAATCACCGCGGCGCGGGCCAAGGGGCTCAGGCTGAAGCCCGACAAGGGCGTCAATTTCCCGGCGACGGATCTCGATCTGTCGCCGCTGACCGAAAAGGACCTCGCGGACCTCGACGTCATCGCCGAACATGCCGACCTCGTCGGCTTCTCTTTTGTCCAGCGGGTGGAGGACGTGGCGCGGCTTCAGGCCGAACTCGACAAGCGCCGCAAGGGCAAGCGCCCCCTTGCGCTGGTTCTCAAGATCGAGACGCCGCGATCGGTTCGCAATCTCCCGGAGCTGATCGCCCAGGCCGCCATGCGCAATCCGACCGCCGTGATGATCGCGCGCGGCGATCTCGCGGTCGAGGTCGGCTTTGCGCGGCTTTCCGAAATGCAGGAAGAAATCCTCTGGCTCTGCGAGGCGGCGCATGCGCCGGTGATCTGGGCGACGCAGGTCCTCGACCAGATGGTGCACGAAGGCGTGGCCAGCCGCCCCGAAACGACCGACGCCGCAATGGGCCAGCGCGCCGATTGCGTCATGCTGAACAAGGGTCCCTTCCTCGCGCAGGGCGTGCGCTTCCTGCGCGACATTTTCAGTCGCATGGACCGCCATCACGCGAAGAAATTCTACCGGCTGTCCAGGCTCGACGCCTGGTCGCGCGGGTGACCCTATCCGCCGATCTCCACGACGACGTCCCGCGTCTCCACGGGCGCCGGCTCCCACGGCCGCTGATGCACGAAATGGATCGTGGCTTTCCCGGATGTCAGCGCGCGGATGGTCCAGCCATGCGCCCCCGGCGCGCCCGGCAGGTTCTCGCCACGCTGATGGCCCCGGTCGATGATGGCGACATGGTCGAGCCCCGCGCTCGCGGCCGCGTCGATGCGCCAGGAATAGCCGGTCGACGGATTTTCGGAGAGTCGGAAGGTCGTGTCGGCGCCGGGCGCAAGCCGGAGGGTCTCGGCCATCGCCAGACCTGACAGCGCCACGAAAAGAAAAGCCACAAGCCTCAACATGCCGCGCGCTCCCTGATCGCGGCGCCCTGTCCGACAAGCGCGGCGATCCGCGTCGCGGCGGCGGCGGCGCCGTCTTCCGTCCTTACGATGTCTGCTATTTTTCGCGCCCGCGCCTCGTGCCCGGCGTCGAGACCGGCGAGCGCGCGCCACAATGCGTCCTGCGTGGCCGTCTTGCCGTCCACCACATGGGCGACGCCCAGCCGCGCCAGCCGTCCGGCATTGTCGAACTGGTCGCCCAGGAACGGCGTCACGACCTGCGGCCGTCCGGCGCGCAGCGCCTGCCCCGCCGTGCCGACGCCGCCATGGTGCACGACCGCCGCCGCGCGCGGGAAGATTTTCGAATGCGGGGCATAGGTTGCAATGAAAACCTCGCCGGGCGCGCCAGCCGCGAGCGCGGGCGCGTCCTCCTCATGGGCCAGCAACACCGCTCGCCGACCCAGCCGCCGGGCGGCGGCGATGCAGTCGCGGTAGAAATCGCGACGCGCGCGAGTCACGAAACTGCCGAGCGTGAAGACGATGGGCGGCGCGCCGGCGGCGAGGAACGCCTCCAGCTCCGGCGTGAGCGTCCCTGTCCCCAGGAATCGATCATGGAAGGTATGGCCGGCGATAACCGCCCGCGAGCCGTCGTCCCGGTGGGCCGGCGCCAGGACCGGGCTGAACAGGCCGATGACGGCGCTGCTCGATTTCGAGCCCAGCAGCAGGTCCAGACCATAGCGCGGGCGCAGGCCCAGCTCCCGGCGCAGACGGCGCAGCGGCTCGGCCCAGAGCGCGACGGCCTGTGAGACGGACCAGAGAAGAAAGCGGTTGTAGGCGAACTCGATGCGCCACACGGGCGCCGTGCGCAGGGGAACCTTGGAGCCCAGCGGCGGATCGAAGGCGGAAGAGAGCATCAGCGGCGACAGGAGCACCGTGGCCAGCGGCAGGCCGTGCGCCTCGGCGACGAGCCGCGCCGAAAAGGCCAGGCTGTGCGACACGATGGCGACGGCGCCCTCGGCGGCCGCGTCGAGATCGTCGAAGCTCTCCCTCAGATGCGGGAAGATCAGCGTTTCGAAGAGAAACCTGTCGTCTTCGGCCATTTTGCGGGCAATCTCGCCGAGGTCCATGCCGAGGCGCCCGGTGAGATCGTCGGCGTCCGGCCGGATCGGGGCGAAGCCGAGGCCCTCGCCGTGGATGTAATCCGCGTAAACGGCGCTTGCGCCGATCACCGGCGAAAAGCCCTCCCGCGCCAGCGCATGAGCCAGCGCCACGAAGGGATGAAGGTCGCCAAGCGAGCCAAATGTCGCTATGAGGATTTTTCGCCCGGACAGTTTCGTCCCCTTCCCGGCTTGGATAAAACCTGCGGAATGCGCATCTCCAGATCGACGCCTCGCCTTTCGCGCCTGTTTTAGAGCGCCACGCTGACGGACCGAATATGACTTTGTCTCAGACCGACGCCAAGCCCTCCCTCGCCGGCATGACCCGCGCCGGCTTCGCCGACGCCTTGCGCGCGCTGGGCCTGCCCGAGCGGGAAATCCGTATGCGCGTCTCGCAGCTCTGGCACTGGATCTACTTTCGCGGCGCCCGCGACTTCTCCGAGATGCTCAACGTTTCCAAAACGTTGCGCCACACGCTCGCCGACGCTTTCGACATCCGCTTGCCGGAGATCGTCGAGGAGCAGATTTCGGTCGACGGCACCCGCAAATGGCTGCTGCGCCTCGCCCCCGTCGACGCGCTCGACAAGGGCGCCGAGGTCGAATGCGTCTATATCCCCGAGAGCGACCGTGGCACGCTCTGCGTCTCCTCGCAGGTCGGCTGCACGCTGAATTGCAGCTTCTGCCACACCGGCACGCAGAAGCTCGTGCGCAATCTCACCACCGCCGAGATCGTCGGCCAGCTTCTCGTCGCCCGCCAGCGGCTCGGCGACTTCCCGGACCGCGAGCGGCCGACCGACGGTCTCGTTCCGTCCGGCGAAGGGATGCGCGCGGTCTCGAACATCGTCTTCATGGGCATGGGGGAGCCGCTCTACAACATCGACAATGTCATGGCCGCGATCGATATCATGGCCGACGGCGACGGACTGTCGCTCTCCAAGCGCCGCATCACGGTCTCGACCTCCGGCGTCGTGCCGCAGATCGAGCGGCTCGGCGCCGACTGCGGACCCGCTCTCGCGATCTCGCTTCACGCCGTGCGCGACGATCTGCGCGACGTGCTGGTCCCGCTCAACCGAAAATATCCGATCGACGTTCTGCTTCAGGCCTGCCGGGATTATCCCGGCGCCAGCAACGCGCGCCGCATCACCTTTGAATATGTGATGCTCAAGGGCGTCAACGACAGCCCCACCGAGGCGCGCGAACTCGTGCGCCTGCTGAAGGGCGTGCCGGCGAAGATCAATCTCATTCCGTTCAATCCCTGGCCGGGCGCGCCCTACGAGTGCTCAGACTGGGAGACGATCGAGCGCTTCTCCGACATCGTGTTCAACGCCGGCTATGCGAGCCCCGTGCGCACGCCGCGCGGCCGCGACATTCTCGCCGCCTGCGGCCAGCTCAAGAGCGAGACGGAAAAGCTGCGCGCCCGCGCCCGTCTCGCCGCTCAGTAACGTCGCCCTCAGTAATGTCCCGCTCGCGGCCGCTTACGCGTCGGCGGCCGCGAGCAGGTTCTTGAGCGCGGGGCGCTGCACCGCCTTGGCTTTGTCGCGGCGCGGCAATCCAGAGATGTCGGTGGCGACCATCCCCGCGAGACGGGGAATGTCGAGCAGATGACGGGTCGCCAGCGTCGGCAGCCGGCCATGCGCGCGTTCTCCGATCTGGCCGATCGTCGGCTCGGCCAGCGCGACGGCCGTCTCGACCGCCACGGCGACGCTCTCGCCATTGAGCCTGTCGGGCGTGACCGCGCCGGGGAAGCGCGCGCGCGGGTCCTTCTGTCCGTAACGGTTGGCGACGGTCTGAAGGCCCGCGGCCGCCATGTCGAGCGCCGCCGGACCGGGATGCGCCGAGAGCGTCAGCGAAACGCCCACAGCCGCGCGGTTGAGGCGCTCGGCATAGGCGTCGACGGCCAACCGGCCCTCGACCGTGGCGTTGCGCAACGGGCCGAGATAGCGCGAGGGAAAGTCCTCGCCGATGAAATGGATGGTCCATAGCCGCGCCCGCAGCGGATCGCTTTGCTGCCAGCGGAAGAGACCGTCGCAGACAATTTCAAACGCGTCCTGAGCGACGCCCGGCCGCGCATGGACCAGGATCAGCCGCTCGCGCGGGGCCGGCGCCAGCAGCGCCGCGAGCCGCTCGTCCATCGTGTAGGGCAGACACCATGCGGCGCGGAAGGCATGGCGCCCGGTCACTTCGGCGAAGACTTCCTCGGTATGGATCACCGCCAGCGTCCGTCCGGCGTCGCGGTAGCTGTCGGCCGCCAACGCGGCGCGCACGCCCGCGCCATAGAGCGCCGGGTCGTCCTCCTCGATCAGGCGCAGGGTGGGAAGATCGCCCCCGAAGGCGCGGCTGCGGTCGGCTTCGAGCTGGCCGGCGAGGCCCGCCGTCCACCAGCTCGTGGCGAGAAACACGTCGCCCTGACGCAGATTGAGCCGACCCTCACGATCGCTGGCGTCCGTCAGGAGCCGCCGGGCGGCATCGAGAGAGGGCGCGCAGGGTTCCGTCGCAAGATCGCCGAGCGCCGCGCAAAGTCCGCTGTCGATCGGAGCGTCGGTCGTGACGATGCGACGGTCCCAGTCCTCGCCCAACGCGCTTGCGATCTGCCCAAACAGCTTGAGCGACGTAGCGGCGCCATTGGGATCGACCGCCGGCGCCAGCAGATTGAGGCGCGGCCGCTCGTTGCGCGACGGATAGGACAGCAATGGCCGCGTCTCGGCGGGCGCGAGCGGCGTCGGCCAGCCGAGCGCACTGGCGAAACTCATCACCGGCCGAAAGACTTTGAGCCTGTGCTGGGCCAGATCGCGCGGCTCATGGACAGGGAGCGCCACGCCGTTCGTTCGCGCGCGCGACCGCCCGACAACCTTCAGCCATTCGTAGCCGGCGGATTCCGCAACGATCAGCAGGGAGCGCAGAACGGCGCCCGCGAGCGTCCCGCCGGCGCCGGCGCCATCCCGCTCGAAATCGGCGCCGCGCAGGCCGAGGTCCAGCAGGGGCCGGAGCGCCGCGCTGCGCCCGAGGAACGATCCGCCGGACGGAAACTCGAGCGGAAGCGCCTTGTTCAATGAGAGCCCCAGACGGCGCGACAGCCCGCGCGCGCGGTCGAAATCATGGCTCCAGTCGATCTCCGCGCCGCTCGCGTGCTGGGGGAAGACGATCCCGAGGCGCGGGTCCGTGAAGAGCGAGAGCGTCGCCCGGGCGATCTCCTTCGAGCCGATGAGATCGTCGATGGGATCCGCGCCCGCCCCGGCGCCCTGTAACGCCGGCCCGCCATGGAGGCAGATGAAAAGCTCGTAACGGGCGAACACGTCCCCGAAGCCGACGAGCATCGGCGCGATGTCTCCCCCGCTCGCCGGCGTGACTTTCGCCTCGACGGCGCCCTTTCGCCAGGACGCGGCGGCCTTCAACGCCGCCTGCCGCTCCTCCTCCGACTCCACGGACAGATAGAGGTCGACCGGCAGCGGCATGTCGGCGAGCCTCAAGAGGAGCGACCGTAGACTCGCCGGCTGGCCGTACTGAATGATGGCGGCGACCGCCGTCGCGCCGGGAATGTCCTTCACCGGACACCGAAAGGGAACCTCCAGGGCGAAATCCCTGTCCGGCGGCGGCCGGCGCGCGGGCACAACGCCGTTGGGCAAGGTCAGATCATAGGCCGCGCCGTTCTCCGGGCCTGCGAGCAGCGCGCGGCCCGGGTCCACATCGGCCTTCCGATAGAGCCGCCCTTCCGCCCGGCCATACTGGACGTAATGCAGCGTGAGGCGCCACTCCTCGGGATAGATCGCGGCGATGTCCGGGTTGAGCGCGCGATAGCCCGCGGGTGAAAAATCGCCCGGCAGCGGACCGGACTGCTGCTGAAGCGCCGTCAGCGCCTCCCTGAAATTGCGGAAACGGCCCTCGCCGGCGCCGTGACGGCGATAATGCTTCCGCGCATTCGTGTCGGCGGGAAGGTCGGCGTAGAAGGCCCGGTAGAAGTCCTCGTCAAGATCACCGGCGGGAACGAGCCCCAGATATGACAACAGACCCAGCATCGCGGCCCCTGCAAACATCAGCCTCTCGCGCAGGTTATATCTGTAGCTTGACCATTGCCAGCCAAAACCGCAAAGACCCGGAACAGGCCGCAAAATCAGGGCCGCAGCGGCCACGGGCGCGCCGGCGCCCTATGTCAACCAGGACGCGGGAGGCTTCAAAGAAGGCGATCGACCTCCATGGCCCATCTGGCTCTCGTCGGTGATTCGGTGTTCGACAACGGCGCCTATACGGCGGGAGGGCCCGCCGTCGTGTCGCAGGTGAAAAGACATATGCCGCTCGGCTGGCGGGTGACGCTTGGCGCCGTCGACGGCGCGCGCATCGACGCCGTGGCGACGCAGCTCGCAAGACTGCCGGCGGACGTCGAGCGGCTGGCCGTGAGCGTCGGCGGAAATGACGTTCTCGGCCATGTCGCCCTGCTCGACGCGCCGGTGCGCAAAGGTTCCGACGCCGTGGGCATGATCGGCGAGGCCGCGCGCGCCTTCGAGGCCGCCTATCGCGAAATGATCGCCGCCTGCCTTCACGTCGACCGGCACGCCATCATCTGCACGGTCTATTCCGGAAACTTCCCCGACCCGGTCTTTCAGCGGTTGGCGCGCACCGCGCTGACGCCCTTCAACGACGCCATCATCCGGACCGGCGTCGAGTTCGGACTGACGGTCATCGACCTGCGCCTCGTCTGCGACGACCCGGAGGATTTCGTCAACGCCATCGAGCCGTCGTCGGTCGGCGGCGACAAGATCGCGAAGGCGCTCGTCCGCGCGGCGACGGGCGACGGCGGCTGGGAGCGGAGCGCGCGGATCATCGGTTAGGCTTTCCGCGCGCCGATGGCGGCCAACCAGGCCAGCGCGCCGCAGATCAGGACGTTCCAGTTCGCGAGCGTGAGCCCCAGCACCCAGAGCGTCGGCTCGTCGCAGCGCACGACTTTCACGGTTCTGAGCTGAGCCATGAAGTCGTCCATCGAGGCCGCCGTGTTCAGCGCGCCGGAACAATCGGACGGCCCCGCGAAAATCTTCCACTCGACGCCGGAGTGGTAGATGGACAGCGCCGAGTCGGCCAGGAAAAGCACGGACAGCAGCAGGAGGGCGCCGCGCGCCAGCCCTGCCCTGCCCGTGTGCGCCGCGAGGCCGGCGAGCGGGGCGAGCGCGAAGGCGGCGTAATAGGGAACGCGCTCCTTGTAGCAGAGCTCGCACGGCAGATAGCCCAGCGATTCATAGGCCCAGGCGCCGCCGATGGTTGCGGCGGCGGCGAGGAAGATCAGCGCCGCGAGAGACCGCGGGCCGGCGCTGGCGAGAAGCCTCTTCACGTTCAGAACATCTTGGCGGCCAGCGCGAAGCCGGCCACGACCACGACGGCGAGCGAGCCCACGAAGAGGCCGAAATGGCTTTCGAGCTTCTCGCGGATGGGGTCGCCGAAATGGTTGATGGCGGCCGCGAGCACGAAGAAGCGGGCGCCGCGTGTGATGAGGGAGAGGAAGATGAACAGCGGGAAGTTATAGGCGAGCAGGCCCGAGACGATGGTGACGAGCTTGAAGGGAATCGGCGTGAAGCCCTTCACCAGGATGAACAGGGCGCCCCACTGGGCGTAAAAGGCGCGCAGCGCCTCCATTTTCGTCCCATAGCCGTAGAGATCGATCAGCCACAGGCCGATGGTGTCGTAGAACAGCGCGCCGAAGGCGTAGCCGAGCGCCCCGCCCGCGACGGAGGCGATGGTGCAGATGGCGGCGAAATACCAGGCCTTGCGCGGCTCCGCGAGCGTCATTGGAACAAGGATCACGTCGGGCGGCACGGGGAAAAAAGAGCTTTCCGCGAAAGCAATGGCGCCGAGAGCGACAGGCGCGTGCCGGCTGGCGGCAAGCGACATGGTCCAGTCGTAAAGCTTTTTCATTTTTCCTCGTTTCGGCCGCCAACGGAGGTCCGGCGCCGCTTTGACAGCCCTTATCACGGAATCTTTAACATAAAGAAGGCAGATCGCGGGTTGACGGAGCCAGCCGCCTCGCTAATATCCGCGCCGCTCACGCGCTGCTTCGCAGCCCCGGCGGGCCCCAGTGGCGGCATTGGTAGACGCGCTCGACTCAAAATCGAGTTCCGCAAGGAGTGCTGGTTCGACTCCGGCCTGGGGCACCATGAGCGATTTTTCCCCCGTCTCGCACCCCCTCGTCGCCCCCCGCTTCTCCCCGCTAAATCGCTGATCTTGCGCCGCTTTCCGCGCGTGTTGGCGCGCCGACGCGCCCGCCTCTCCCCGCCTCTCCCCGTGGCCAACCGCCGCGTTTTGTTGTATCCCGTGTTGTATCAGCTCCGCCCGATACAACGCGTACAACGGGAGCGCCGCGCCCATGGCCTTAAGCGACGTCGCCATCAAGAACGCCAAGCCCGACCCGCTCAAAGTCAAAAAGCTCTCCGATGGGCGCGGGCTGCAACTGTGGGTTCGCCCTTCCGGCGATCGCACCTGGCGCCTCTACACGCGCGCCAACGGCCGCCAGGTCGCCGTCACCTTGGGCAAATATCCAGCCCTCAGCTTGCGCGAGGCGCGGCTCGCCGCCGATCGCGAGCGCTTGAAGCTCACGGAGGCCGCCGCCGCCGGAAAGGCCAACGCCGAGGCGACCCGCTTCGGCGTGATCAAGGCGCAATGGCTCGACATGGTCGAGCGCTCGCCGGCCTCGGCGTCGACGCGCGAAAAAGCCATTTGGCTCTGTTCGCTCTTCGGCGCGCTCGATCCGCTGCCGATCTCCGCGATCCGCGGACCGCAAATCCTGGAGCTGCTCAAGCCGCTCGAAGCCCAGGGCAAGCGCGAGACCGCCGCGCGGGCGCGCTCGACGCTGTCGCGCATCTTCCGTTTCGCCGCCGCGCACGGCCTCGTCGAGCACGATCCGACGGCGCTCTTGAAAGGCGCGCTGCTGGCTCCGGCGCCGAAGCCACGCGCCGCGATTGTCGAGCGCGCCGGCTTCGCGCGCCTCATGCGCGCGATCGCCGGCTACGGCGGCGATCGACCGTCGATCGTCGCCGACGGGCTGATGCTCTTAGCCTTGACCGCCGCCCGCCCCGGCGAGCTGCGCTTGGCGCAATGGAACGAAATCGATCTGGATCGCGCGATTTGGGAGCTGCCAACCGGCCGCATGAAAATGCGCACAGCCCATCGCGCGCCGCTGTCCGGCCCCGCCTGCGACATTTTGCGCCGCCTGGCCGAGGAAAATGGCCGGCTGCGGCCGCAGTCGATATTCGTCTTGCCGTCGCCCCGCCCCGGCCGGGCTCTTTCGGAAAACGCCTTCAACGCCGCCTTGCGGGCCATGGGCTTTGGCAAAGACGAAATGACCGCGCACGGCTTTCGCTCGTCGTTTTCGACCCTCGCCAACGAGTCGGGCCTTTGGGCCTATGACGCGATCGAGCGCCAGCTCGCCCATCAAGACGCGTCCGACGTGCGCCGCGCCTATCACCGGGCGGATTATTTCGAAGAGCGGCGCCGCCTCATGGACTGGTGGGGATGCGAGATCATGGGGATGATCGCACGCGCCGACGAACGGCAAAAGGCACCCGAAGCAGTTTTTGATCCTGACGCCGGCACCGTGTTCGCTGCCGCGCCACGCCGAAAGCAAAGCTTTTGAAGCGCCCTTCTCGAAGATTGTGCCGTCAACTACTCGCTCAGCAGGCAAATATTCCAAAGCCCGACCCTCAAAACCCTAACTGTAACTTCGATTAACAGATGGACCTCGTGTTCATGATCGCTGTTAGGAAAAAGAAGACGGCCAGTAGTTACATCGAAGCCTGAGACAAGAGTGTCGCTTTCCAGCAGGCAATATGTGGTTTCGTTTTCCTGGGGATAGACAGCGTCCACATCTCTGTCCGGTTTTCTCAACGCGTCAAACAGAGTTTTGATGCGGTTATCTAAATCCCCTCCTTTTAACACCAGGCACCCGGGGTCCTCTTGCCGCAAGAAGTGTATGTCGAGATGGCAGTTAAGGTCCAATGAGCTTCTGACGAGCGGAATATAGGTGCGGCCATTTTGTTGAAGAGGCTCACAAAGATCCACTTCATGTTCTTCTATTGGATATGCATTAAAATCTCGCTCCGTAGCAAAAGGGCTATCAGGCCCATCCAAATATTCATGAGGCTTTTTCTTTACTACGGCGGTTTGCCGCAGCCTCTTTAAAGAGGCGTCATTTTCCCATAGAAATTTTAGCTGTTTACTAAACTGGTCACGGATGTCTCTGACGTACTCTGGTTTTGGCTTATTCCCGGAAGCAGGAAGTCGGCCATGATAGACAAGATAGAAGCGCATTAGGACCGCCGGGCATGACAGATTCTGTAAGACGAATGTGTCGCGTGGATCGAACCTATTCATCATATCGCCCCGTCAATCGGTGCGCAAAGTGCAATATTTGGCATTTGCGCCCGTGCTCGCCCGTCCCAATGCGCCGTCATGCCGCGTAGCGCGCCGCGGGAAAACCGCGGGGCGTACAAAACCGGAGAAAAGCCAACGCCACTCGTCGGTGATGTGCTTTTGTTGAATTCGGTCCAGCACATGTCAATTCATCATTTCGCTTTTACGGAAGAGGGAAACACCACGGAATTCAGGCGAAGGGCACGGACTCCCGCGGCTCAAGATCACTGCTGTTTGGCCTCCCGCGCATTGGGAAGGGCGTCCAGATAAGCGTCGAGCGAGTCGACGAAGACGACGACCTTGGTCTTGCTGATGCGCTTCGCGGCAATTTTCTGGGCCCCGATGAGCTCGTCGATTTTGGTCAAGCCGCATCCGATGTATTTCGCGGCCTCGCGCTTCGCGAGCACGCGCGGGCGAATGGAGACGAGGGCGTCGCGGGATGGATTGTCGATCGGCATGGCTTGGGGGTTCGGGGCATGGGCGCTCACGGGCGCACCTCCTGTTTCGATCTGGCCTGTTCTAATCACGCAGCTGAAGAGCCGTTAGACTCTCCCGATCCATCCGGCGCGTGCCGCGTGAAGGGGGTAACATTTGGCGCGTCGCTGCTTGCCAGTGTTCCGATCGTCGCCCAAACAGGAAGCCGGTCAGCCTCGATGAATTTTTGTGGCATCAACGCCCCGATAAATTCCGGAACGCCAGGTAGACGAAGAAAGAGCGGCGATTCCGGACCGTCGCCGAACTCAACCTGAAACTGCTTCTTCTCATCTTCAGGGAACAGGTCGTAAACCGGGTCGAAATTTGCGAGCCGTTCTGGTGCGAAGCAGATCTGCGAGAGCGCGCCACGCGCCCGCGAAAAAATCATTCGCCATGGCAAGCCCTTATCCGCGTCGAGTCTAAAATCCTCCGCGCGTATAACGTTCCCAGTTTCTATCATCACATGCGCGAGGCAGGGCTTATCGTCGTCTCCCCCCCAGGCAGGATGGTTCATGCCCGCGAAGAGAAGCGCGCAGACCGGCAAGATATGCACGTCGGATGGCTGCGCCCATTCAGGGAGATCGACAAAGACGCGGCCTTCTAGAAACATTTCGACGCGTGCCGGCGCGCAGCGCGCAACGAATTCTTCCGGAAACTGTGCGCGGAAACGTCGGTTTGCTATCCCCTCGCAATCGTAAAAAATGGCGAGCGATGGGCCGCCGATCGCGATTACGAAGACTCCGCCCTCCTCGGCCGGCTCAATATACAAGCCAGCCCTCGGTTCCAGCCTCTGTCGACCCGAAGCGAGAATGGCGCGCGCCGCGTAGAGATACTTCGCTTTGAAGATCGCATGGCAGTCCGGAAGTTCCCTTCGCTGATTAGTGCTCATTGGCCATCCCCCTCTAGAACGTCGAGAATTGTTACCTGAACGCGCGCAATCTTCGTTAAGTGTTGCGGGTCGTGCTCATTACGATCGCAAAACTCGCGCTCCTCACGCGCCGTCTCGATCGTCGTGCCTTCTGATAAGACGCCAAACGAGCCATCTGAATACACAAGCGCAAGGCGGTCGAACCGCTGAGAATGAATCACCTGCCTTCCTCCGAGATGTTCCCGTCGCAGTCGATCTTCCGGCCTTGTGCGTCGAAATATTCCACGATACGCGCTTCATCGCGGCACTTCGGGCAGGAAAACCGCACGCGGTAGGCGCTTGGCGGATCGGTTTCGTCGCGTGCGACGCGCTGTTTGCGACCACATTGCGGGCATTCGAGCCAGACTTGGCTGGGCGCGACGTCGTCAGTCGGCTTGTAGCCGCAGGCGGCGTCGATCGCCCGTTCAATCGGCGAGAGGGGCCGCTGAGACTTACTCATCGGCCGCTCCATTTCTCGCCCTTGCGACGGCAGCCTGATCCTCATCGACTATGCGCGCGTAATTGACGCGCTCGGCGTCCTCACGCTCGCGGCGGGCGTTTGCGTGTCCGTCTAAAGCGCGCTTCCATGCTTCGAGTGGACTAATCCCCTCTTCAAAAAGAGGACGCCAATGGCTGGAATAGACCGTAAGCTCGCCGGGCTCATAGCCGTATTGACCTTGGATGACGTCTTCGTCCAATTCGCGGAGCCATTCTTCGAATTTGTCCGGTTGGCTTATGTCGGGCTGCTGACTGTTAGTCATCGGCTTCGCCTTCCTCTCTCGGCTGCGGCCCAACATCGACCAAGATCGGCGGGTGCATGGTTCCGACAATCCGAACATGGACCGCGGCTCCGGCGATCAAGGCTTCAAGTTCCTTCGGTGTTGGCAACCATGCCGTAACCATCACGGGCGTGGTCGATCCGTTGACGGTACAAGTGACAATCTCGTCGCGCACCGGAAGGCCGAGATAGCCTTGTGATTTCCCGAGAACGCGCGTCGCGCCCTCGATCCGTCCTATCTGCACGGCGCGCCTCCAGACTGACTGTTAGTCATCGGCTAGCCCTTTCAGACGCCAGATCAATAAGGATCCTCGTGTCAGACCCCTTGACCATTCGACCAAGCGAGTCGGGCTCGGAGAACTGGTCGCCGAGTAATTGTCGCCCGTCGTCCTTGTGCTGACGCTTAGCGATCTCGATCGCATCGCGAAGCGCTTCCATCATTACGGCAGCGCTGTTGATCGAGAGCAAAGCAATCCGCTCCGCCCTCCGACCGCGGAGTGGATTTATCGAAATGCGGTGGAGCTGGACCGCGCCCTCGCGAGCGTTGAAGTCGAAAATCTCGCTCATGCGCGAGCCCCAGCCTTCGACGATTGCTTCCTTTCGGCAGCCTTCTCGATCGGCGTCTTGCGCGGCGTCCGCTTTTTCTTTCCAGCCGCCGCGTCCGCGGCGATTGCATCGGACATAGCTTGCGCGAGCGGCATCTCGGGCTTCGCATAAATTGCGTCTTCACCCCCGTTGGGAAGCGCCGGAAGCGCGGCCCAGTTGCTCAGCGGAGCGGGCAGAAATCCCTTCTCGGCGGCAAGTGTCGCGGCGTATTGGGCGAGCTTGTCTTTCGCATAGCCCTTTACCGCCTTCTTTTCGCCAGGTCCGATCAGGGCGGCGACAATATCGAGCGTCTTCGCCTTCCCGGCCGCTTCGAAAAAGCCGCGGCGATCGATCGCTTCACTCATAGATGCCGCGAGATTGGCCCCGCGGGCGCGGGCGGCTCCGCAAAGCGCGCCGATCGCCGCGAAAGAAGCGCCTTGGGTCTCGATCGATCCAGCGACCAAGCTGGCGAGCGCGACCGTCAAGTCGTTTGTGGGGGCTGCCGCGCATTCCGCGAGCGCGTCCCCAAAGGAGAGCGGCCGGATCCTCTTCAGGAGATCGTGCTCTTCGGTGTCGCGCGCGTGCACCGGTCGCAGGCCAATGCCTGTCACCCCGTAGGCGCAGCCAAGCGCCGCAACCGCATACATGAGGGCAATATCGACGCGCCTTTGCGCCTGGTCGCGCAACCCCTTGGTGACGCAGGCTTCAATTTCCGCGCGCAAAGCCTTGGAGGAAGGTTCGGCAAGCGGATCGAGAGTCGGCGCCTGACCGTCAGCCTCGCCCTCCTCCTCGCTTGCGTCGGCGCCTGGCGATAGGCTCTCCCCGCTCTCGCCCGGCGGCGACTCTGCCTCGTCGCCGCCGGGCTCTCGCGCGGCTTCGTCGGGGGGGACAGCGACGCCGCGGGTAAAGGAAACTGTGCCATCGGGATTGATGAAAGCGCCGACGCCAAGATTGGCGCGCTCCTCGATCGGGAACTCGCGCAAGGTGGCGTAGAGCATGATCTTTTCCTGCTCGCCCTTCAGCGCGTCAAGGTCCACAGCTTCGTCGCCAGTAAGGGCCACCTGAATTTCGTCCAGGCGCGCTTCCTCCTCGGCCGTCAGCTCGGGTTCGTTCTCGTAAAAATCAAAACCGCAGTCGTCGCCTTCGATCAGCCCTCTGCTCCAGCCCTCCGCGTCGGCCACGCGTTGCGCTTCAGCGCGGAGCAGCTCGTTGGCCACGCGCTCGGCGATTGGCCCATCGCAAAGGCGCGCAGGCTCGAAAAGGTCGTCGGTTGTCCGCCCGCCGGCGGCGAGATAAGCGCGCACCCGTTCGGCGTCGCGAAGAATGAAGCGAGAGACGGGGTTATGCTCCGGAAGCACCTCACCACGAAGCGCTTTGCGGATCTCGTAGGGGGCCTTGAGCCAAGGCTCATATGTGGTCCCGCGCCAGTTGTCGACGAGCGCCTCCTGCGCCGCGACCGGGCCCGTCGTAAAGGCCTCTGCGGCTTCGCGGCTAATCTTGCCGTCCCGCCACAAATCTCGGACGACGGGAGCGAGCGCGCCAAGCGCCAGCCGCTGGCGAACATGTCGCTCAGTCTCCCCGAAATCTGCCGCGATCTTCTCGACCGTATAGCCGTGCCGCTCGACCAGCAACGCAAAGCGCTCGAATTCGTCGACTGGGTGCTTGGCGTGGGGCGTTACGGAAAGCGTCAGCGCGATTTGCAGCGCCGATGCCTCGTCGCCGTCATGGATTTCGACGGCGGGATACTCTTCATCTGGATAGGAGCCAGAGTTGCACAGCTGCCGGAGCGCTCGCCAGCGCCGCCCGCCGTCCAGAACCTCGTATTCTCCCGGCGCATCCGGACGCGGCCAAACCGTGAGAGGATATTGCAGCCCAATCGCACGAATGGTTGCCGCGAGAGAGGAAACGTCGCTCGCCATGTCCTGGTTCGGATTGAGCGGAGAGATGCGCGTAATGCTGGAAAGAGGCAGGGTGGAAATCTGCATGACAGCCTCAGAGGAAGAAACGCAAAAGGGCGGCCTCAAGGCCGATCGCGAGCAGCCCGCTCGAAAGCAGCGCGACGTTGGCGTTGCGAGCTGCAGCGCGCTCGGCAGCGTCCGCGCGCCAGAGTGCCGAGGCTAGCCGATCGGCCTCGTCCTGCCGGTATGGGGCCCCCGTCAGACTTGACATTGCAACCTCAACCAAGGAATTGGCAGAAGACCTCAAGGTGTCGAAAAGCTTCATGGTCAATTTGCCTCTTGTCTTTCGCTGTAACTCTCAGCGTCAGGGTCGTCCCAACGCGATAGAATGGCTGTGAGAACCTGACGGAGCCCCTCGTCCGACATGCTGGTTGCGAGATGCGCCCCGCCGCCATCCGCTTCGCGTCCGGGCACGAAAACGAAGAGCGCAACACCGGCGCCAGGACCGAACGCATTTTGCGCAGCTTGCATGGCTTGATCGACCGTCTCCGCGGTAACGGGCGTGTAAGCCCGCGGACCCCGCATCACGGAGCCTCGATCGATTTTGCCGCTTCCTCGGAAGCGTCGATGATTTCGCAGGCGTTTAGGAGCAGAACGCTCGGCACAGCGACGTCGATGCGACTGTTGCGCCTGATGAGGCCGCAGCGCGCGACCCCGTATAGCTCCTCGCCCATGACGGGCAGGACGGACATAAGAAGCCGCGCGTCTTTGAGCCAAACCAGGCGGCCGTCGTAAGCTTCAAGCTTCCCGAAATAGGCGAGCTTGCCCTCGCAACGGACAATCACGGGGCGCAGGTCGCCTTCGGTGCGGGTGGAAAGCGGCTTCAGTTCCGTAAAAGCGGCGCCGTCAACCATGTCGCGGCGCGGGATGTTTATCGGAATTGCGCGCCCATCACGAGTTGGCACAAAAGCCTCCGCGCCGTCGCGGCAATGGCCGTGCACCCCGGCGCTTGGGCCCTCGTTTAGCGACTTAAGGATGATGTGCGTTTCGTATTCGTTGATCTTATTGACTTGAATGTCCATGCCTCTCCCCATGTGGGTTGCGGCTGGGTCAAGGTCATCATGACACCCGTCCGCGTGGCGGTATGGGGCGTGATATTCCCCATTTTGGGGATTTATGTCAACCCCAGTTTGGGGAACTTTTCTTGTCGCCCTTTCGAATCTCCAGTATCATGAGCGCAGGCAGAAAAAACGCCGCTCGGCGCAGCGGGCGGTTCAGGAGACATGGCTATGGAGATTGTCTTGGCTCTAGTCGGTGGCGGGTTGGCCGCGTCGGTTTGTCTTCAGTTCGTGCTCATCCGCCGCCTGCACCAACTTAAAATAGAGATACGCAGGATTCCAGAGATCAGTGCTAACGCCAACCGACGGGCAATTTAGGAGATGAGGTAATGCTCGATTTGAAATCGAAAATCGAAGTTTGGCGAGGCCGCTCCCCGAGCATTGTTATCGTCACCCCGCTCGGGGAGCGGATCGAAATTTCCACGCAACTTCGAAGCGATTGGCCTTCAATGGAGGGCCCTATAGAAATTTCTGTTAACCGGCCACAAGCTCCTTCAATCGTTGTAAAATACGCGCTTTCGCTTTTTCAATTTCTTCGTCGAAACTCGCGATAGGAGAGTCGACAAGTTCCGTCATGATGATGGATCGTCCGTCGCGTTCGTGAATACGAAAGACAAACTGATAGCCATTCCATCCTGGCTTAATTTTTGAGCCATCTGGAAAATTGGTTGTGGCATCCCCGCTCATCATACCGATGATGCTCTCTGTAGTTATTGCTAGCGGCATCTTTCGTCTCCAGTCTTGACAAGGGGAATAGAGCATTACTACCTAACTGGCTCAGCACCTTCGTTGCGACAAACCTGCAATGTCGCAGTTATCTCGCTTTCTGAGCCGCCAACGCCAATTGCGGTAAAAGAATCGCCATCTCCGCCCACAAGAAACGGCTTATCCCCCGTGTAACCGCCAAAGGAATTCTTGGCGTTTACGAACCCGCAGACAGTTATTCCCTTTGGCGTCTTTGAAGCGACGAACGGGGAATTGAAGCGAGCCGACTCAGGGTCTTTTAGTAATCTCGCGACCGCAGCCTTCACCTTCTCAATCATTGGGGGCGTAAGCTTATACGGAATCGCCTCAGCAGGAGGCCGAACTGAAGCGCTAGTCGCCGATGGAGATGATTGGCAGCCGGCGAGAATAGCCGCGAAAAGAATTGCAAAGGCACCAAAACGCATATCTAAACCCTCATTTTGGAGTCATATGTCGAACCCGCGCCGCCCATAGGACCTCAGCATCGTAGATCGGAAGTTCGCCGACGTTGGATTCAAGGGTGTAGCGACCCTTCAGGTGTCCCGTCCGGAGAATTTTAACGAGCACGCGACCGTCTGCGAGCCCAACCACGCAGAGTCGCCCTAAAAGGCTAGCGGTGGGCGGATCGCGCACCTCATCATAGTAGACATACCAGCCGTCGAAAGCCGGCCCGAGGGACAGTCCCCTGACCTCCACCGCCACGGTATTCTCGGAGGCGCCGTCTGGCGCCGAAACCATATCGAAAGGCCCTTGGCCGTCAGCAAAGCGGTGCGTCTCAGCACCCGCGCCGACATAGCCGACGAGGGAAACTTGCCGCGGATCTTCCTCAATGATTTCCGCTTCTCGCACGCCTAGCGCCTTCGCTGCGAGAGCGATGTATCGTGAGTTGAGGCGGCGGACGCCATCCTCGATTTTCACGTATCCGCTCTTAGAAAGCCCCATCGCCTCGGCAACTTGAGCTTGTGTTTTCTTGGCCGCTTTTCTCAGGCTTTTCAAGTTATTCCCCATAGCGGGGATGCTGCCACCGTTAGCGCTGTCGCGCGCTCCCCATTTCGGGTTACTTCTGGCTTGACGATGCTCCCCATTTTGGGGAATATGTCGCCTAACCGGAAAGGGGCCCATGAAGCTTCTCGACTACCTCAAGGAAAACAATCTCTCGGACGCGGCTTTCGCCGAGCACCTTGGCGGCGGTCTATCTGAAAGCGCCGTCCGCAAATGGAAATATGGAGAGCGGACGCCGCGCCTGCGCGATCTGGTTCGGATCGAGGAAGTCACCAACGGCACCGTCACCCCGAGCGACTTCCTTCCCCAGTCCGAGCGTCCTGCCGAGGCGCCCTCCCCTTTCCCCCCGGAGGCCGCGGAATGATTTGCGCCCCGCGCCCTGCCCAGATCGTATCTGTCTCTGCTATCGCCGGCACCGACCGCTATGAAGTCCTGGTCGACATCGACGGGCAGCAAGAGGCGCTGAGCATCGGAGCCTCCATGCTCGACATGCTCTCCGAGACATGGCCGGCGCTCAAGGCCGGAGAAATCCATTCCGTCCGGATGAAAGGCGAGCGGAAGCAATGACGCGCATCTCCCAGCTCGTTCTCATTTCGGCTTTTTCGGCCCGGCTCGATTATCTCACGGACGCAGCGCTCAACCTGCCTGCCATTCGGCGCGTGATTTACCCGCAGATCGAATGCGCCGCGCTCACTGACGAGGAATACGCACTGTTGGACGCTGCCGCCTTAACCGCACAGCGGGCCCGGCGCAGCATCCTCGCGGCCGCGCGGCGGGCTGCATGACTGGTTTTCGGAGCGGTAAGGAGCCGCTTCCTTTGAAAGTGGAGCGATCGATGGGTGATATTGAGACTGAAAAACAAGGGTTCAAGTTCAACCTCCGGCAGAGCGTCGCGCTTACCCAGTCGGCTGAAGCGGGAGTCGTCGTCGGACGCGTCGAATACACGTACTCCGACAACAACTACCTCATTCGATACCGGTCGGCAGACGGTCGCCAGGTTCAGGATTGGTGGCCAGAGGACGCCATCACCGCCGCCAATTAGCAGCTTCCGACGCGGCTTCTGGATCCTTTTCCGCGTCGTGGGCCGTGTGCCGCAGCGGATGTGCGGTAGTGCTTCTTGGACGTTTCCTCCCTTGACTGGCCGGCGTTCCAGCGCCGGCCCTTTTCCGGGCGGATCGAGAGTTAGGCATACTCGTTGGCGTTTGGCGTATGTAAGTATGAAAAGGGCGCATCCAGTTCCAGCCAAAAGCGTCCCTAGGTCGAGATGAACTCATTCGCATACGCCTCCCATGTCGAGAGATTGGCATGGAAGGCTTCGGAAATGTCCGAAAAATCGTCGGAGACGAAATTGAGCGCGTTGCTTGAGGTCCAGACCCTTGTTCGGGACGTCGCCGGTGTCGAGCCGGGCGATAGCATCAAGGCTCAGATCGCTCGGGCAGCGCGCCGGATCGGGTTCATGTCCGCATCGCGGGTGAAAGACTGCTGGTATGCGGACAGCAGAATGAAAATTGGCGCCGACGAACTCCGTCGCCTGCGCGAAATAGCCAACGCTCTAGACGAGGCAAAAGAAGCCCGTGACGAATTCGCCAAACTCAAACAGCGAGTTGAACTTCTTGAAGCTGCCCTTCGCCTTTCGGATTCGGACGCGTATCGGCTCTTGGTTCGCCCGCAGCGGGATGGCCATCGGCAGGTTCATCGCCTGGTGGATTGAATCGGCGGAGTGAATAGCCTTGGGTCTGGATATGACGTCGATCGGCCGCCGTTATTGCGTTTGTTGCGTCGTTGCGTTTTGCCCGGGCCGCGCGGCGGCTTTCGAGGTTCCGGCCTGGGCTATCGAGCGGAGCTACGATGCAAGACGATTTCAAAGAACGGCAAAGACGCGCTTTGGAGTTCTCGGCGCAAGGCGTCCAGCGCAGCGTCATCGCCTTTCGATGCGGAATCACGCCGAGACAGGTGCGCGATCTCCTCGAAAAAGCGCGCGCGGCCGGAGACGAGCGGGCGAATCCGCGGGCGGTCCGCGCTGTCGCAGGAGGCGTTTACGGCGTGCCCCGCGACCTCGTCGGCGCATTCCGCGGAGCCGCCAAAGCGCGAGGCATGACGCCAGACGAATTGCGGCTTCGAATCCTGGACGTCGTGACCCGCGATAACCTCTTCGACGCGCTCGAACTCGGCGAGCGGCCCCGCCCCAAGAAGGGAGGCCGCCATTGAGCGACCTCTTCTCTCGCCTAGCGCCTCGGCGCAGTCCCCTGGGCAAGCCAAAGGAACTCCGCGCGGATCCACTCCCGGCGCCCCCTGCCCCACACCAATGCGCAATTTGCGGCGCGTTCGCGCCTTTTGGCCGAGGCCTGCCGCATCGCGGAGAGAAGGTTGCCTACCTCTGTAAGGAGCATAGAGATTATGAGCGCTTTTAACACGCGCGATTGCTATCAGGATCGGCCGCCCGAGGTCGCCCCGGCGACTGGGGGCTACAATCGCAATTACTGGCACGCCGTCATTGCGACCATGGGAGGCGGCGATATTGACCCCCTCTTTCACCCGCTTGCCCTCTGGATTTGCGATATCCCGTCCTGGGCGCTGCCGGCGGTCTATTTTCGCCTCGGCATGCCCGCGCACGAGATTGAGAAGCGCTTGAACCGCCCGCGCGGATCCGTGAGCGCCTGCCTGGAAGCGGCGCGGAGGGAATGGAGCGGGCAATGAGCGAACGCATAGAAGAAATTCAGACAAAATCGCGCGTCTGCTTGTGCGATCGCACCATTGACGTCGACGCAAGGCTCGACTCTCGAAAGGACGCGGAGGCGCTCGTAGCCAGAGTTTGGGCCGTCGCCGCCGTCTTGTGGCCAGAGGATCAAGAGCGCGACCAAGGACTGAACCGCGAAGCAGACGCGGCCGGAGAGAGCAGCGGGACGGGCGCCTTGGGGGGATTGCCCGATCAAGGCAAAATCGGCGTTCAAAGGGAGGGCGGGCCGGAAGATGCAATAAGTCTTTCGGAGGCGCGTCGCAAATTCAAGGAAGGGGTCTTCCCGGTCCAAGTTATTGAAGAAATCGTCGCGCAGCAATTGGCCGATGATGAATTCGAAAAGCTCTCGCCAGCGCAGGCCGAGGCCGTCGCGCTGAGGCGTCTCGGCCTGACGGTTCCGGAAATTACTAACGCTCTGTGTCTTAACAGTGAGAACGCTGTCTGGAGCCGAATCGGAAAGGCCAAAGATAAAGGCGTGACCGCGGATGCCCCCGCGCATGAATGAGCTCGCGCTTTACGATGCGGCGCGCATCGCGCTTGAGGAAGCGACGCGCGTCGACGAAGTCAAGCGCGTTCGCGACAAGGCGACGGCGCTCCAGCTCTACGCGCGGCAAGCCAACGATTGCGCGTTGCTGGATCATGCGACCGATATCCGATTGCGTGCGGAACGTCGCGCGGGCGAACTGCTTACGAAAATGGCCGTCGACGGCGAGAGAGATGCGGGCAAGGGAGGTGACCGCAAATCACCCTCGCACGATGCGAGGGTGAAACTTGCAGACATGGGCATCACCTATTCGCAATCACAGCGATGGCAGGCGCTTGCCAAATTGCAAAAAGCGGAATTCGAGGAGATCGTCGCCAAGCGCAAAATCGAGGCTCAGAAGGCGACACAGGCATCGCGCGCCGAGCGCCAGGCCGAAAAGAAATCGAACCGCGACGCGCGCGAAATAGAACTCGCTCAAAAGCAACGCGCCTTGCCGGAAAAGCGTTACGGGGTAATCTACGCCGATCCCGAATGGCGCTTCGAAGTCTTCTCGAGCGAAACCGGTCTCGATCGCGCGGCCGACAACCACTATCCCACGTCAAACCTCGAAGAAATCATGTCGCGTGACGTGGCGTCGATCGCCGCGCCGGATTGCGTGCTGTTCATGTGGGTGACCGGCCCCATGCTCGCCAACGGCTTCAAGGTGCTGGAAGCATGGGGATTTGCCTATAAGTCGCGATTTGTGTGGGGAAAGGAAAGGATCGGCAACGGCTATTGGGTCCGCGATAACGCCGAAGAGCTGCTGATCGCGACCCGGGGCGACGTGCCCTGCCCAGCCATGGGCGACCAATTCGAGGCGCTTCAGCTCTCGCCGAGGGGCGTCCATAGCGCCAAACCGGAGCGCTTCGCCGAGATCATCGAAAGCTATTTCCCCAACCTCCCAAAAATCGAGTTGAACCGCCGTGGGGCCCCGCGCCCTGGTTGGGATGCTTGGGGGAATGAATCTGAAGAAAGCGAGCATTCGTGACTGGCGCCGCGAAAATCCCGATCGCGGATCAAATTGCGGCCGTCTCAGGCTCCGCAATGATCGTGAGGGCGACAGGCGAACATAATGGCGACAAGGCGGTTCTCGCTCGCGCGGATCAACTCGACGCAGCCGTTCGCACGCTCAAATGGGTTCGCGCCAACGCAGACGCGCTCCGCCGCACCGTCGCGCATCAGCAGGCGCGGGCTGAGCGCCGCAGGTTTGGGGATCTGCCGCTCGCGCAGCAGGCTGCGCTGCGATGTGGTGATGCAAGATTTCAGAAATTTATGCGCGTTAGCGACTCTGACGAAGCCGCGCGAGTTGTTCGCGGCGCTTGCAAGGTGGAAAGCCGGGCCGAGCTCGACACGGTTGCGGAAGCCGGCGCCGTTTGGCGGCGGATGAACGATGAATTTGAGGTATGGCTGCGTGGAATTGGGGATGACGAGGAAGCCGTTCAAGAGGCAACCGAAGGGGCGCGGGAATGAGCATGCGCGTCGAAGGCTTTTTCCGCCTTGCCGAGAAAATTGCGGGGGCTGCAGGGATCGACCCCGTTTGGCTGATTGCCAAGAAATACGAAAGCTATCCGCGCGTGCGTGAATTGCGCGCCGAACTTTACGTGGCTGCCCTCGCTGAGGAATTCGACCCCCGTTTCATTATGGCCTGCTGCGGGCTTGCGAACGAAGCAAAGTTCTACAGGAGAGCGATGGCGGCATGCCGGCTTCCGCAGCGCGAGAGCATCATGCGCCGCTGCATCGCCCGCATCAATGCCTTGGAGACGAGCTCCGATAAGACAGGACGCGCCAGCAGTTCCAGAGGTGCGGCATGAGCTTTTCCGCGCTCAATTGGGCTTGTTCAATCCGTGACCCGAGCGTCTCGGCTGGTGCTCGTCATGTTCTGTTGACGCTCGCCCAATTCGCCGACGAACATCAGACCTGCTATCCCTCGCATGCGGCGCTTGCGGCGATCACGAACCTTTCCCCAGATACCGTTCAGCGCCGGATCAAAGACCTTATCGAGCACGGATTAGTATTTGTTGTAAAGCGCAAGAACAATGACGGCCGCCGTCTCACGAATTACTATGTATTGCTTGTAGATGCGGCGGCGCGCGCCCATGCGCTCGCCCATGGCATGGCAGAAGACGGGTCCGAACGGGAGGCCGAAGACGACCAACCTGCAGGTCGCGGAATAGACCAACCCGCAGGTTGCGGCATGGACCATGCCGCAGGTTGCGGCATGGACCATGCCGCAGGGGAAACGGATCCATGCCGCAGGGTACACGAAACCATGCCGCAACTGTGCGGTATAGAACCATCAAATAACCATCAAATAACCCTCCCCCCTACCCCCCATCGGGGGGAGGGAGGGGGCGCTTCGCGCAAGCTCTCCGATGATGACCAGGCTCGCCTTGACCGGTGGCAGGCCTTCCGGAAGGTCTGGCCATGGGACGCGGCCGAGCTCGTCGCTGAGGCGCGCGCGGTGTTTTTGCGGCTCTCCACGGTCGAGCAACAAGCCGCGATCGACGCCGCGCCCAGATATGTCGCCGCGTGCCGGGAGCGCGAGACGCGAGCACGCAATCACGGGATCGCTCACGCCAAGCGCTGGTTGAGCGGAGAGGGTTGGGCGGCGTTGAAGGCGCGCAGCGCGGAGAGCGCCGCATCGCTGGCTGGCCGTCCCTTCGCGGTTCGGCAGGGCTCGCCGCAGGCAGCCGCCTGGGCGCAATACGAGGCCGCCGTCAATGGAGCGCCTCGGCTCAAGTTCTTCCACTCTAACGCCCTAGGCATGATCTGCATGCGACCAACCGAATGGCCGCCAAGCCCGAAGCTAACGGGAGTGGGCGGCCCAGAGTCGGCGCGCGACGGCCCGGAGGGCCAGGGGCGTGAGGCGTAGGATCGGGAGTTTGGGCGAAACGGATGGCGGCGAGGGCAGGATGGCTTGGCATGTGATCGAATGCTTCGAGGGGAAGGATCGGGAAGTCTATGGGCGGCTCGCGGCGCTCGGCTTCGAAGTATGGCGGCCAGTGCTAAAGGTGCGTCCATCAACGCGCTGGAGCGGGAAGCCGCTCGAGGCCAAGAGGCAGAAGCCGCGCTACGTAGCGATATTCGGGCGCTATTTGTTCATCCACATCGAGATGACCGATTCGGTTTATGGCGCGATCAAAGAGCAGCCCGGCGTCGAGGCATGGCTGTGCTTTGCCGGCTCGAATGAACCTGCAACTGTCCCCGACGCTTTGATTGAGCATTACCGCCAATTCAAACCCGAACGCGTTGATACAGCTACCGTTTACAAGAACGGCGATATCGTAAGGGCGCTGCAAGGACCGTTTGCAACCTTTCATGGGGTCGTTGACCGGATTGACTCGAGGGGCGTCCTGTGTGTTGAAATGAGCATCTTCGGCAGGCCGACGCCCATCATCTTTCCAGTCGGCCACGTCGAGCTCGTGGAGCAAAGCCGCCGGCTTCCGATCGAGCGCGACGTCAAGCAACGCCCGCGAAAGCGAGCGTAAGTGCGAAGCCTGCCCGGCCTCGACCCTCGATCATCAAGCGCCATGCCCTCCTCCCCGAAGACGGCTCGCCCGTCTCACTCCTCCACAACGCGGGCCGAAACGCGCGTCGAATATGACGCGCGCCGCCGGGATCGCTACGCGTGGCGCAAGTGGTATGGCTCCCAGCGGTGGCGGCGGATGGCCAAGGCGCAACTCGCAAGCCACCCACTCTGCTGCATGTGCGAGGCGGAGGGGCGCGTCGAGATCGCGACCGTGGCGGACCATGTCGTCCCCCATAGGGGCGACTGGGCGCTGTTTTGGGACGGCGCGCTGCAATCGCTCTGCGCCCACCACCACAACCGCGCGAAGCAGCGCGAAGAGGCCCGGGGGGCCTAAATCTTTAGGCCCTTAGGGGGCGCAACCGGTCAGGTAAGCGCCTGAAAAACTCCGCGATATTCCGGAAAGTTTTTTTTTACAGGACGCCATGGGACGTCGGAAAGATACGCCGCGCATGCAAGCCGCCAAAGGATCGCCGGGAAAGCGCATGTCGAAAGCCGATCGCGCGCTCGCCGAGGCCGAGCGTTTGGCGAGCGTCATCGCCGCGGCGCCGGCGGAGTCGAGCGACCCCTTCGCGCCGCCGGCGATGCTGCTCGACGAGCGCTTGAAGCCGGCGCTGACCGTTTGGCGCGAGCTTGCTGCCGAACTCAAGCAGTTCAACATCGTCAGCAATCTCGATCGCTACACATTCGCCGTGCTGTGCATTTCCGTGGCCGACTATATGGCCGCCGTCGACAATATCCTCGTCAATGGTCCGCAGTATTGGGCAAAGACGCATGGCGGCAACAAAATGCTGCGCACCAATCCGGCGGTTATGGTCAAGGAACGGCTCGGCAAGTTCATTTTCGACGCGGCGGCCGAATTCGGCCTCTCGCCGTTGCGCCGCTATGCGCTGTTGCGCGAGCAATCCGCCTATGGCGGCGGCTCCATGTCCGCTGGCGTCGCGCATTCTGCCGACGCGCCCGCCCTGACTTGTGCAGATGATGAGGATTTGATTGGCCTGGCGGCGCGCCGAAACTCGCCGCCGCCGACTCTGCAATAAGTTTTGGGCTGGAAATATCTCACCAAATGACCGCGCCAGCGCTCGCCTCGGCCGGCGCAGCGACGTTGAGCTGCGATCTACCCGAATTTATCGCCCGCGCCGCCGCGCAAGGCTGGCCGTGGGCCGAAATTGCCTGGCGGCGCGCGGCTGCCGTTGAGGGCGCTTGGTATGACCAGGCCAAGGCGGATGCAATCGTCGAGTTGTGGCCGAAAATCTTTCGGCTCACCGATCTGCATTTCGCCGGCGTGCCGTTCCGCTTGGCGCTCTGGCAAGAGGTCACAGTGCGCCTGCTCGTCGGCTGGAAAATCGGCGCCGAGATCGTCGATCCACACTCCGGCCGCGCTGCGATCGAACAGGTGCGACTGTTTCGCCGGCTGTTGCTGTGGATTCCGCGCAAGAACGGCAAGAGCGAATTCCTTGCCGCGCTCGCCCTTTTGTTCTGGGCGCTCGACGCGGTGCACGGCGGGCAAGGCTACTGCTTCGCGCTCAATGAAAAGCAGGCGCGCACGGTCTTAAACAAAATCAAGGCCATGATCTTTCGCGAGCCGCGCCTGGCGAAAGATTTGACCGTGTTCGGGCGCTCGATCTGGATGGCGCGCCGCCAGGCGCGGTTCGAGATTTTGACCGGCAAGGCGGAGGGAAAGCACGGCCTGTCGCCTTATGTCTCCGTCGGCGACGAGATGCATGAATGGCAATCGCGCGATCTCGACACGACCATCCGGCAGGGCATGGGCGCGCAATTGCAGCCGATTGAGCTCTTCGCCTCGACCGCCGGCCTCAAATCGGCGGTCACCGGTTACGAGCTCTTCCAAGAGTCGTTGAAGATTCTGGCGGGTCCGATCAGCCCGCCGGCCCATGGCGACGACACCGGCGACGGTCTTTATGATCCCACGTCCCTCGTCGTCATGTTTTGCCTTGAAGACGACGACGATTGGCAAGACGAGAGCAATTGGCGCAGGGTCAATCCCAACCTCGGGCTGTCGCCGACGATCGACTTCCTGCGCCGCGAGGCGGCGTTGGCCAAGAACAACTCGCGCGCGGAGTCGCATTTCCGCCGCTACCACCTCAATCAATGGGTCGAAAACGCGGTCAAATGGCTGCCGCCGAAAAAGTGGGACGCGTGTTGCGAGGATAAGGACGCCTGGCGGCGCCGCGCCGACGAGCTGCGCGGCCGAAAATGCTTCCTCGGCTTCGACGTCTCGTCGACGCAAGACATCACCGCGCTCGTCGCCTGGTTCCCGCCGGACGAGGATTTCGACACTGTCCGCCTCTTCGCCCGCTTCTGGTGTCCTGAGGAAAATATCGACGTTCGTTCGAAGCGTGACCGCGTTGCTTACGATCGCTGGGTGAAAATGGGCGCGCTGGAGGCGACGCCCGGCGATTATGTCGATCAGTCCTATGTTCAAGCGGCGATCGGAGAGGCGTTGGAAGCCTTCGACGTGCAAGTTATTGGCTTCGACCCCTGGAACGCGACGAAGCTCGTCACGGACCTGCAAAACGACGGCGTCGAGCCGGAGCGCTTCGTCAAGGTGCGGCAGGGGATTCCCTCGCTCGGCGAGTCGACGAAAGCCTTCGAGAAGCTGGTTTTCGCCGGGAAACTCGATCACGGCGGCCACCCGGTTCTAAAATGGATGGCCGGAAACGCCTGGGTTCGTTTCGACCGCAACATGAATTTCGCGCCCGACAAGGAAAGGTCGCGGGAAAAAATCGACGGAATCGTCGCCGCCGTCATCGCTCACGCCGTCGCCATCAACGCCGATCCGCAGGGACAATCCTTTTGGGACTCTTAACGAAAATCGCAGATTTGTGGCGCGGCTCGGTCAAATCCGGCCTTGTCAGCATCCCGGATTTCCTGTCTTACCCTGGCGTCAAGTCGGGCGTCGCCGTCACCTGGCGCTCGGCGCTGGAGGTTACGGCGGTCAACGCCTGCGTGCGCGCCATTGCGGACGGCTTGTCGCAGACGCCCATGCGCTTTTATGACGGCAGCCAGGATCGCCTCGCCCGAGTCTTAGACCACCCGCTCGAAGCGGTCTTCCGCCGGCCCAATCGTTGGCAAACCGAATATGAATTCCGCGAGACGATCGCGATCCACGCCGCCTTGACTGGAAACGCCTTCGTTTTTGTCAATCGGGTGGGTCCCTCGAACGCGCGCCGCATCGAAGAGCTGATCCCAATCTCCCCGGGGCGGGTAACGGTCTATCGCAAGGCCGATTTGAGCCTCGAATATCATGTCGCGGCGGAAGTTCCCGATCAGTCTGGCCTCTCGCAGGGCCTTTCGCAGCTTGCGAGCGGCGGCGTCACGGTCTTTCCGCAAGACATGATTTGGCATTTCCGGGGGCCGTCATGGAACTCCTGGATGGGAATGGAGGCGGTGAAGCTCGCGCGTGAGGCGATCGGCCTTGCCATTGCGACGGAAGCCGCCCACGCGATGCTGCACAAGAACGGCGTCCAGCCCGGCGCGCTCTATTCGGTCGACGGCAAGCTTTCCGAAGAGCAGCATGAGAAGCTGAAGGGCTGGATCGAAAAGCACGTCGCCGGCGACAATCTGTTCAAGCCGCTCGTCCTCGATATGGGCGCAAAATACGCCTCGCAGGCGATGACCGGCGTCGACGCCCAGCACCTCGAAACGCGCCGCTTTCAGATCGAAGAAATCTGCCGAGCCTTCCGCGTCAATCCCATCATTGTTGGCTATAGCGACAAAACATCCACTTACGCCAGCGCCGAGCAAATGTTTATCGCCCATGTCGTGCATTGCATCGCGCCCTGGGCCAAACGCTTCGAGGATTCGGCCCGCTGCGCCCTGCTCGCCCCCGATGATCCCACGATCATTCGCCTACACCTCAACGGCCTCATGCGCGGCGCGGCGCGCGACCGTTCCGATTTCTACGCCAAGGCGCTCGGCCATGGCGGCGGCCAGGGGTGGATGACGACAAACGAGGTCCGCGAAGACGAGGGCCTCGATTGGATCGAGGGCGGCGACGTCATTCCCGCTCCCGTCGCCCCCGCCGCCCCCGCCTCGGCTGCTCAAGACGATCCCGCATCGGACGGAACCTCCCAATGAATTCATTCCTCGCGCCCTTCGAGATCAAATTTGCGACCGACGCCAAGGCCGGGGCGTTTCAGGGCTACGGCGCAATCTTCGGCAACGTCGATTCCTATGGAGACGTCATCGCGCCCGGCGCCTTCAAGCGCACCTTGAAGGAATGGGGCAAGAAAAAGAGCCTGCCCGCCATGCTCGCGCAGCATGGCGGGTGGGGCATGACGGCCGGGGACATGATGCCCATTGGCGTCTGGACGGACATGCGCGAGGACGAAAAGGGTCTTTGGTGCGAGGGCGTCTTCGCCGATACGCCGCGCGGCCAGGAAGCCTATGCGCTCTGCAAGATGGAGCCCCGCCCCGCCCTCGACGGCCTATCGATCGGTTATGCCGCCAAAACCTACACAGTAGGGACGAAGCCCGAAGAGCCGCGGCGCACATTGCAGGATATCGAGCTCTTCGAGGTGTCTCTCGTCACCATGCCGGCCAATCCGAAGGCGCGGGTCTCCGCCGTCAAGTCGGCCGGCGAAATGACCAAACGGGAATTCGAACGGGCTCTGGAATGCGGGACGCTTCCAAAGCTCACGTCGAGCGAGGCCAAACGGCTGCTTTCTGGCGGCTGGGAGGCCATGAGCGCCGTGCGGGACGCCGGCGACAGGGAAGCTGCGGACATCCTGCGGCGGTTGCGCGCGCTGCGCGGCGAATAGCTCAAACAAAGGACTTATCGAGATGCCGATGGAACGTAAAAACTATGAGCGCAAGGACTCAGGCGCCGTCGATCCGGCGGTTTCCGCGCTCTTTGCCGAGCAGATGAAAACCTTCGAGGCCTTCAAGGCGACGAATGACGCCCTGGAGAAAGAGGTCAAAAAGCTCGGCTCTGCCGACGTCCTCACCGAGGAGAAGCTCGGCAAGATCAACAAGACCCTGGACGACATCGGCGACGCCATCAAGCTCTCGCGCAAGCACGCTGAAGAGATCGAGGCGAAGTTCAATCGCGGCGGCCTGGGCGGCGCCGGCGGGGAGGATGCGGAAATCAAGGCTGTCGGCGATTTCGCGGCTTTGACCGGCCACGCCGTGACGGTCGACGATTTCCGCGACTATAAAAAGGGCTTCAACACCTATATGCGCAAGGGCCCGGATGGCCGCCAGCCGGAGCTCAAATCGCTCTCGGTCGGCTCCGATCCGGACGGCGGATATCTGGTCACGCCCGACGTCACCGGCCGGATGGTCAGCAAAATTTACGAGTCCTCGCCGATCCGTCAGGTCGCCAACGTCGTGACAATCGGGACGGATTCCCTCGAAGGCCCAATCGACAACGGCGAGGCAGGCGCGGGCTGGGTTGGCGAAAAGGCGACGAGAGCCGAGACGACAACGCCGCAGCTCGGCAAATGGACGATCGCAGTCAACGAGGTTTACGCCGAGCCGCGCGCGACGCAAAAAGTTCTCGAGGACGCGATGATTGATCTTGAGGCCTGGCTCGCCACCAAAGTCTCCGAGAAGATCGCGCGCGTCGAAAACGCCGCTTTCGTCGCGGGCGACGGCGTCCTCAAGCCGAAGGGCCTGTTCGCCTATGCGTTTGCGGCGACGACCGACAAGGCTGGAACCCGCCCCTGGGGCACCTTTGAATTCGTCGGAACCGGAACCTCGGGGGCCTTCAATTCGGCGGCGCCCGCCGACGCCATCTATGACCTCGTCTATCGCCTCAAGGCGGGCTATCGCACGAACGCGCGCTTCATGATGACGCGTGCGACCGTCGGCGCGATCCGCAAGTTCAAGGACACGACCGGCCAATATCTGTGGCAGCCGGCGCTGACCGCGGGCCAGCCGCAAACGATCCTCGGCTATAACGTCGTCGAAGGCGAGGATGTCCCCGAGATTGCCGCGAACTCCTACTCGATTGCCTTCGGCGATTTTGCCGAGACCTATCAGATTGTCGATCGCGTCGGAATCTCGGTGCTGCGCGATCCCCTGACGCTCAAAGGGTGGGTCAAGTTCTACACCCGCCGGCGCACCGGCGGCGGCGCGGTGAATTTCGAATCCATGAAGTTCCTGAAATTCGCCTGAGATCGCGGCGCTAAGGCGCGATCTATCCCCGGCGGGCGGTCGCTTCGCCTCTTGAAGCGACCGCCCTTCCCTGCGCTCATAAGGAAATTGAAGAGATGACCCCCGAACGCGACGCAGTTTCATGCTGCAGCTATGCGAACGCCATCGCTCCAGCCGTCTATGCGGCCGACCAGGCCGGCGCCCTCGTCGATCTTCGCGACTATCGCTCTGCGACAGTCCTCCTCCATATCGGCGTCGGCGGCATTACCTTCTCGGGAACGAACAAGATCGAATTCGTTCTTCAGGCTGGTAACGCCAGCGATGGCTCCGACCTCGCCAACGTCACGGATGACGACGTCCTCAATATCGACAGCGTGGCGCCGGCCTCGATTTCGAATGGCATCGTGCGCGCCCTCACAGCGGCGCACGCCGCCGCGACTGTCCAGAAAATCGGCTATATCGGCGGCAAGCGTTATCTCAAGCTGACGGCCGATTTCTCTGGCACGCATGGAACTGGAACGCCGATCTCCGCGCTCGTCGAGCTCGAAGACGGCGAAATCAACCGCGTCGCCTGATCGAAATGTCGACCCTTCGCCTCGTTACCCCGCCCACAGCGCAGGCCGTCTTGCTTGACGAGGCGAAGGCCCATTTGCGCGTCGACGCGATGGATGATGACGCTCTGATCGCCGCGCTGATCAGCGCCGCGACGGACGCCCTCAATTATCTCAACCGCACCATTGCTCCTTGCCTATGGGAGCTCGATCTCGCCGCCTTTGCCGACGAGATTATTTTGCCCCGTCCCCCGCTGAAAACAGTCTCTTCGATCGTCTACCGAGACAGCCAAAACATAGCTCAGACGCTACCGTCAAGCGTCTATGACGTCGTCACGGACAGCGAGGGCTTTGGATACGTTCGACTTGCCTACGGGCAATCCTGGCCAGACGTGCGCAGCGGCGGCGAGCCGGTGACGATCCGTTTTGAGGCCGGATATGACGCGCCGCCCCCGCCGATCAAAGCCGCCATTTTATTGCGGGTCGCTCGCCTTTACGAGCTGCGGGATGCGGCTTCGCTCGCGCCCCGCCTGCGCGCTGAGACCAACGAGGGCATCAACCGCTTCGAATATGCCGTGTCGACGCCCGCCGGCGCTTCCGAAGCGATCTCGGAAGCCGAATCCCATTTGCTGTCCCGTTACCTTGCTCGGTCGCCATGACGCCTACCCAAGCCCGCCAGTCGCTTGCGCGGTCATTGAACGCCTCGGGGCAGACGGTTGTCCTCCAGCGTCTTAACGGCGCCGGCGCGGGCGCCTACAGCGTCAAGGCCAGAATCATGGGCGCGGAGGCGTCCGACGTCGTCGGCGCGGTCCAGCAATTGCGCCGCAAGGCCATTGTGAGCGCGGAAGACGTCGAGTCGAGCGGCTTTCCTGTCCCATTCCTGCCCAAGCAGGATCGCCTGATTTGGAATGGAAAGACGCTCGTCATCACCTCGGTTAATGACGCCACACGGCGTCTTCAGGGCATCCTGATCGGCTATGAACTCGAACTGGCTGGCGCTTAGCCCATGGCGTCACTTGCCGTTCAAAACACCGTCACGTCGATCCTCGCCGCCAATTGGAGCTATACAGACGTTTATGGCCCGAACGCGGCCGGGTCTGTTCCGTCAGATAACCGCGCCTTCCTAGAAATCCTTTTTCCGGTCTCCAACGAGCAGCAATATTCCTTTGGAGCGCCGACGAACTATCACGAGGAAACCGGCGCCTTCCGCGTCGTGCTGAACATCCCGGCGGGAATTGGCATTGATCCCTCCGGTGCGCCGTGGACGACCCGGATTGAGGCGCTGATGCAGCAATTCCGTGGGAAATTCATCAACAGCACGGAATTCCTCGGCTTCGTCGGGCCAACCATCCTGGATGACTCCGACGACGGCGCCTATTTCGAGATTTCCTTCGCGTGTTCGTATCGCCACATGCTGCTGGCTTGACGGGCCAACTCGCGCCTTACAGGAGAACGTAAATGACCTTCGCTTCCGGCTTGCAGCGCGATGTAGCTGTCATCGACGAAGTCACTTGGGGAACGACGCCAGCGACTCCGGCCTTCAGTTATGCCCGTGTCCTCGAAGGATCGGGCATGAATGCGACGAAGCAGACGGAGCTGATCCGCCAGCTCTCGAACCACTCCAACCCGGTCGATCTCGTCCAGCTCGGACAGGATGCGAGCGGCTCCTACGCGCTCGTCCCGAGCTACGGCGGCGCGTTCGAGTCCATGCTTCTCGCCACGATCCGGCAGTCAGCGTTCACGACGAATACGGCGTGGAACGGCCGCGCGATCCTTTCCAAGACGTTCGAGGAAAAGATCACGGGAACGGCGGCGAACTACCTCCGCTATACCGGCGTCGAAATCGAGTCGATGGATATCAGTCTCGCCGCGCGCGGGCTGATGGAAGCGACGATCATCGTCCAGGGCAAAGTCGGCGCCTATGCGACGTCGCTGATCTCCGGAGCGACTTATACCGCGGTCAATTCCGAGGAATATTACAACGCGCTGGGCGTGGCCAATATCGCGCTGGTCGGGCTTTCGCCGGTCCCGTCCATCCGATCGCTCAAGATGTCGATCAAGCACGCGTTGACGCCGATCAATGTGGTCGGGAGCCTGACGCGCCTCGGCAACGCCTTCGACATGATCGAAGTCACCGGATCGATCGAGACGCTCTTTGAGACGAATGCGGCGTTGGCCGCCTTCCTTGCGCACAGCAGCGGGTCGCTGGCCTTCACCGTCGGCACCGTGACCAGCAAGAAATACACCTTCACCATGCCGAAGGTTTATTTTCAGGAGGGCAACGTCTCCCAGGCCGGCACCGGCCCCGTCCTCGCGACGCTGGGCTTCTCCGCCGTCTATGACGGCACGAACGGCACCATCAAGATCGACAAGGCGGTGGCGTAATGAAGATCGAAGTCACGCAGGCCTTTTACGGGCGGCCCGACGAGGCCGCCGCAGAAAACACCCTCTTCCTAGAAGGCGCGGTCGTGGATGTCCCCGACGACTTCGGGAAGATGGTTGTCGCCAAGGCGCTGGCGAAACTCGCCCCCGCCGCATCCCCAGCCGAGAAAGTGAAGCCGAATGAAGCTCAGTGAAATCGCGGTCAATGCGGAGGCCATCGAGACCGGGCGGTGGGTCTCCGTTGGTCAGTTCTTGCCTGGCGTCCGACTGAAGGTGCGGGGCGCCGACAATACCGATTGCCGCCGCCTGAGGAACAAGCTGATCGCGGAAGTGCCGCGCGCCGAGCGGATCAAGGGCTTGGACACGAAAACGTCCGACGCGATCAACGCACGGCTTCTGGCCGAAACCGTTGTGGTCGATTGGTCCGGCCTTGAGGATGATGACGGCGCCCCCCTTCCGTTCTCGAAAGGAAGGGCTCTTGAGATCCTGTCTAACCCCTCGTTCGTGGTGCTCAAGAACGCCGTCGAGTGGGCCGCTGCTGTCGTCGGCGAAGACGATCTCGCCGAGACCGAGGACGCCTCAAAAAACTGATCCAGGCCCTTGAATGGGCCTTGGCTTATTCCAATGCCGAGGGATGGCTATTGGAGGAGGCGGCTGACGGCGATCCGGTAGCAATGCGCGCGATTTCCGCGCAACCGGAGATTGCTCCGCACTTGCAATTCGTCTGGGGGGCGTTCTGGGAGTTGGGATCAGATCGATCCCTGACAATGGGCGGCGTTGGCGCAATCCCCTTCTCGTCGATCGACCGCTACGCCGTGCGGTTCGGGATAACCGACACCGATCAGTTCACCCGCTTCATTCGCCTGCTCCGGCAGATGGATGCGAAGTATCTGCCAATCGCGAACAAGAGGTCCAACTGATGCCGGCGAGCGCGAAATTTCCGGTCATCAATCGGAACATCGTGTTCGGTGGCAACGGGGTTTTCTCGCCGGAGACGCGGGCGGCCGCCTTTGCGGATATGGCCGGGCGATCAATCGCTGAGATCGACAAGGGGAACGACGCAGCGCTCGGCCGCGACGTTCACTATCGGACGTTCGTGGACGGCCGGGAGACGGCAAATCTCCGATCAGCCAAAGATACGAGCGCGATTGTCGCGCGCTGGGATTTAACCCCCGGCGTGATCTCCTATATCGACGGCCTTCTCGCCAATTCCGGTCCCACCAAGACCGGCGCCTATCGGAACTCCCGCGTGATCTATGCGGACGGTGTCGAAATTGACGATCCGCAGAAGGCGGCCGGTGCGCGCGAGGTACTGTTCATGTCGCTTGTGCCTTATGCGCGCAAGATCGAGCGCGGCAAAAAAGGCTATGCGCCGGGGCATGTCTACGAGGCGGTTGCGGCGATGGCGAAGGCGCGCTTCGGCAATCTCGCGATGATAAAGTTCACCTACGCCGAGCCGGAAGGTCGGGCCCCCGCGCTCGATCATTGGGCCGCGACGAGCCAGACCGCCGCAAGGCAGCGCAAGACCAAGGGGCGCGACAATCCGAGACGACAGCCCGCCATTTTGGTCTATCTGTGAGGTAGGAACGTGAAGCTCAGCGCTATCGTCCAAGAGGCCGAATACCGCCAGACGGTGACGGGCGTCCAAGAGGCCGCGCGCGACTTCGACAAGATGGCGGCGAGCCAGAAGAACGCGGCTGCGGCTGGCGAGGTGCTGGTCAAGCAGCAGGACGTGGCCGAAAAGTCGATTACGCGCCTTGGGTCTAAGCTCGACGCCTACACGCGCCAGTTTGACCCGATGGCGAAGGCCCTGAGGGACGTCGAACGCGGCGAGCGGCTTGTCGCCGCCGCGCGCGGCCAGGGGCTCACGGTCTCCGATCAGACGCTCGCCGCGCTGGAAAGCGCCCGGCAGAGATATCAGAAGCTTTCCGGAGGGCTGAACGACAATACGAAGGAAGTCGCGCTCAACCGCGCCGGCTGGATCAACCTTTCCCGCCAGCTTCAGGACGTTGGCGTGTCGCTCTATGGGGGGCAGTCGCCGCTGACTGTCCTTGCCCAGCAGGGCGGCCAGATCGCGGACGTTTTCACGTCCAGCAAGGGGGGCGCTGCGGCGGCGCTGGGCGAGTTTGGCGCGGCCGTGGGGAGGTTCGTCCTCAATCCGCTGACCTTGCTTGTGGCCGGCCTCGGCGCGGCTGGGGCCGCCTATCTGAAATTCGATGCCGATCAGCGCCAGTTGGAACAATCGCTCAACGGCGTCGGCCGCGCGGCGGGCGTGACCGCCGAGCAGTTGCGCGTCATCGCCCAGATCGGCGCCGCCCGCGGTGGGATGACGAGCGGGCAAGGACGCGACGCCGCGTCGACCTTCGCGGCCAGCGGGCTCGATGCAAGTCTGATCGGGGGCCTTACCGCGTCATCGCGCCAGTATGCCGGCGCCTTTGGCCTCGACATGAACGCAGCGACCAAGGAATTGGCGTCGGTCTTCACTGACCCGGCGAAGGGGGTCAACGAACTGGAAAAGCGCCTCGGCGTCCTCGACGGCACGACCAAGCGATACATCGAAGACCTTGCCGCGCAGGGCCGCCTGACCGAGGCCCAGAAGGCCCTATATGACGCCTTTTCTGGTTCGCTGGCCAAGACGACCGATGCGACTTCCGCATTGTCCCGCGCCTGGCAGGATCTCTGGTCTTGGGCGACGCGGCCGATCGGAGCACTTGACGATACGCTCCGCAAGATGCGCGACGGGCTTTCCCTGCGCGAGCAGCTCGCCAAGGCGCGGGGCGACTATCTCTATCTGAACGCACAGCGGAAGGGTGATGCGTCCAGCTATCCCGGCGAGTCGGATGCGCTGAAGCGCGTCAATGACCTCGAGCGCCAACTTCAGGAGCAGGAGCAAGCGCGCATTGACGCGCAGCGCGCGCGCGACGCCGCGTTCATGGCCGACAAAGCGCGGCCGATCGTCCAGGCGAATGAACCCCTGATCGGGAACGCTCAGGCGCTCAAGAATTCAGCGGAGCTCTTCAAGACCGTCCAGGATAACGATCTCGCCCTGAAACAGCTTGGAATTACGCGGGAGAAGGCCGCCGGGATTGCCGAAAAATTGGTGACGAAGGAAAGCCTACTCACCGATGAGGCGACCAAGACGCGCGAAGCGAGCGACGCCAGGACGCGAAGCCTCGGGGCCTATTCCGAGACGGTGAAGGCGGCGATCGACGCCGATCAGACCTACAAGGAAACGCTACGGGATACCGGGGACAAGCAACTCGCGGCGGCGAAGGCGGACGCCATCCGCGCCGAGTCCATGGCGCGCGTCAACGCCGCCATCAAGCAATACAATGACGCGGCGAAAGATCAGCTCGCCCTCGCGGGGCTGTCCCCTTATGAGCGCGCGCGCACGCAGATCGGCCAGGAGGCGGACAAGTTCAAAGAGCAATATGGGGTCGTCCCATCAGGTGTGGCCGACAAATACGCGGCGCTGAAGAAGCAGTTCAATTACGACACCTTCGGCTCGCCCATGAAGGATATCGAAGCACAAGCCCGCATGCTCGATGTTCAGAAAGCAGGCCTCGGAAAATCGACCTACGAACAGGCGTTCGATACGGCCTATATGGAGAAATACAATCAACTCCTGAAGGACAATATTGAGATCACGCCCGAGGCGGTCGATCAGATGAACCAATATGCGAAGGCGCATGCTGATCTTGCCAAGGCGTCGGAGGAAGCCACCAAGCAACAAGATATGGTGAAAAGCTCGATCGAAATCGTCAGTTCAGCGACCAAGGATTTGGGGTCTTCTCTGGTCGATGCGTTCCGTCACGGCGAGAACGCCGGAACGGCGCTTCTCGGGGTGCTCGATCGTCTGACGTCAAAGCTTCTCGACAAGACGCTGCAAGCTGGCGTGGATGCGCTGTTCAGCAGCGGGTCGAAGGGCGGCGCGACCGGGGGGATTTTCGGTTCCCTTCTGAGCGGCGTCGGACACCTTTTCGGCTTCTCGGGCGGCGGCGTCATGACGAGCGGCGGCCCGCTGCCGCTCATGCGCTATGAGGGTGGTGGCGTTGCGGATCGGCCGCAGCTTGCGATGTTCGGGGAAGGCCGAACGCCGGAAGCCTATGTGCCGTTGCCGGACGGGCGCACCATCCCCGTGAAGATGCAGGGGAACGGCGGGGTGAATGTGAAAGTCATCAACAATGTCGCGGGCGCTCAGCCCGAAGTTCAGCGAATGAGCGACGGGGAGCTTCTGGTCGTCTTCAGCAAGATCGTGGACCAGAAGTTAAAAACCGATGTCCCGGGAATCCTGGCGAATAGCCAGCGGCGTGGGATGTGATGCGCGACCCCAGCATTCTCGTTTGGCCTGATGCGTTTCGACCGCGGTCGATCACGCCTGTCATTGACCGGCCGCTTCTCAAGGGGCCAAAGCCGCTGGACGGCAGAGAACAGGTCGTCGCGTCTTCGTCTGGCGGTTGGTTGGTCCAATATGAAGGGGTCGCCATCTATGGCGCCCTCTACCAGCACTTCCGGCCCCTGTGGATCGCAATGGCGGCCATGGGCGCACCCGCCTATGTGAAACCCGACTTTCTCGCCGCTGTCCCGTCCCCGACGACGACGACCTTCTCGGACGCAACGACCTTCTCGGACGGCACGCTTCTCGCCCAGTCAACCGGCGATTGCTCCCTGTCGGCCGCCGCCGCGCGCGGCGCCCGCACGATCAGCGTGACGAATTCGGTGTCGCGGCCCAGGGCCGTGGGGGACTGGTTCGAGATCGATGGGCGCGCCCATCTCATTCAGGCGATCGACGGGTCAAACTGGACGATCTGGCCGACCCTGCGCGCCAACTATGCTTCGGGCGCGGTCCTCGAAATCGATGACCCGCGCGTGCTCGCTTACCTGACAGCGGACTCGCGCGCGAACGCGATGCCCATAGAAGCTCGGCAGTTAACGCTCATGTCCCTTGAATTCATCGAGGTCGGCTGGTGACGCTCTACTTCCCCCAAGCCGTCGAGGAAATGCTCGCGGGCCGAGAGGTCCGCGCGAGCGTCGGCGTCTGGTTCGATTTCCTGTCGGAGGAAATCCGAGTCTGGCAGGGACGCGGGGCCTTCACGGACGCGACCGGCAACATCTGGAACGGCCTTGGCGAATTCGGCCAGATCAGCGGATTGCAGGGCTCGTCCATGCTGTCCATTGATCCGGTGACGATGACCCTCTCCGGCCTCGACCCGACGATGATGCAGCTCGTCCGATCTCAGGCTGAGGAGATCAGCGGCCGGCGTTGCGGCGTTTTCTTCCTCGCCTTCGATGAGAATTGGCGCCCGATCGACAGCCCATTTCTCGCCGAGCTGTATCTGATGGACAAAGCGACGCTCAGCGTGGACGGGGAAAGCCGCACGCTAGTCATCAGCCTGTCGGCCGAGCCGCTGTTCTTCTCCAAGCACATCCCGCCCGTCGCCATGGTCACGGACGCTGATCAGCAACGCAAATATCCCGGCGACACGATCTTCAAGCGCGTGCCGCTCTTGAACGGCCGGCAGACGGTCTACTGGCAATGGTGAGGCCCCTCGAATTCGCCCGCACCGCGGGCAACATCAAAGCCCCCTGCTACAACCTTGTCGCCGCCTGGCTGCGCCACCACGGAGCGCCAAACGTGCCGTCCGAGAGCCAGGCGCGGCGCCGCTGGATCGAGGACGGATCGGAGGCCGGGGCGCGCTGGGCGGCGGCCCAGATCGGCCTCGTCGAACGGCTGCCCCGAATGTCCGGGGACGTCTGCCTGATCGCCCAGCGGGACGCGGAGCCGCTTCTGGGCATCGTTTTGGATGACGGCTTCAGCGTCGCCCGCGCCTTCGGCCGCATGTTCGTCGGCCGAGCTCACCTTCTCGTCTCTTGGGGTCTTCCTTGCCGGCAGTCGTAGCGCCTCTCTTCGCCATCGTCGGCACTTTGTTTGCTGGCGTTGGGGCTGCGGTTGGTGTCGCGGCTGGCGCGATTGGCGCAGGGATTGGTGCCCTTGGCATCGGCACGGGAACCTTGTTGGCGGGCGTCGCATCGGCGGCGCTCGTCGGTGTTGAATACCTCCTGCGGCCCAGCGTCGGCGGCCAACCCCAGCTTCCCGCGCCGCAGACAGGCCCGGCGCCCGTCCCGGCGCGCAGGACCATCCGGCAGGCGGATGCGCCGCGCTGTTTCATTTTCGGTCGCACGCGCATTTCCGGGTCATATTTCCTCTACGAGACAGACGGGTATTTCGGGGATTCCACTCCGTTTGCCCGTCAGCTTTATCAAGGGATCTATATCTGTGACGGTCCGATTGACGGGTGGGACGCTTTCATTTGCGACGATGAGGCCGCGCCGGTTGTAAGAACGACAGACGACCATTCGATCACAGACGGGAGCGCGGACCAGAACATCTTTGTTTTCACGAGCGGCTCGAAGAAGACCACTTCGGCCGGAAACTCGATCATCACCTACTACGTCGTTTCTTTTGAGCCGGTAAACGCTACCGAGGCCGGATACTATCCTCACACATGGAGCTTTTGCGTAAAGCAGAACATCGGCGGAAGCAGCACGCGCATGGACGGCGTGTTCCCGCCATCGTCGGTTGGGAAAGGAATTACTTGCGTCTATACCATGGCGAGCATGCAGCGCATTTCGCAGAATGAGCGCCCCTCTGTCTTCCCGTCCGGTTTCCCTGAATGGTCGTTCTGCGTGCGTGGCGCGCGGGTCTATGACCCCCGCGATCCTTCGCAGTCGGTCGTCCAAAATGGGGCCTGGACGCTTTACAACGCTACGTGGAAGTGGTCCGAGAACCCGGCGCTGATCGCCGCGCATTTCATCATGTGGCTGATCAGCCAGAACCTCACGGCCATCGTCGACGTCGATTGGGCGTCGATCGCGACGGCGGCGAATGACTGCGACCGCCTTGTCTCCGCGACGATGCGGAATATCAACAATGGAGCGAAGGGCGGCGCGACAGAGCCTTTCGCCCGACTGACCGGCACATATTATTTTACCATCCCGCCGCGCGAATTCCTTTCCCAGATCATGGCGGCGTGCGACGGCTCCTACAGCATCGACAAGGACGGCCGCTTCACGATGTGGATCGGCAAATGGGAAGACCCGGCGGTTACCTTCACGGAAAGCGACGTCGCGAGCTTCACCGAGGAATTCGTCGCCCCCGTCACCGAAGCCGTCAACGAAATACATTCGACCTATGTGGAGCCCGCGAACGCCTATCAGCGCTATGAGGCGCCCGTCTGGAGGGATGAAGCGTCTGTCTCGAAGATCGGCCGGCGGCTGGTCTCGATTAAATATGATCTCGTGCCGTCCGCAAACCAAGCCTATCGCCTGTCGCAGCGCTATGCGCGCCGCATCAACGGCAAGCGCAAGTTGCAGATCACGCTTGGCCCGCGCGGAATGTTGGCGTTCAAACAGCGGGTCATCGGGCTCAACCTTCCGAACTTTGGAATTCCGCAAAGCACCTGGCGCGTCGAGGCCTTGCAACCGGATGGCAATCTCACGCGCTGGACGGCAACGCTACGCGAACTGACGCCGGACGTGTTCAGTGATGATCCCCCGGACAGTGATCCGGCGGCGAACCTGAAGATCGTTTCGGCGTTCAGCACGTCCGCCCCGTCGAACTTCCTTGTCGCCAAATACGCGTCGGGTCCCGGGGCGTCGACAAGCTATGTCGTCGTGTCGATGAACCAGCACCTCAATGCGCCTGATAATTCGGCCGCTGGCATCGTCACATCGGACGTCATTCAGGAGCAGACGCTTGTCTTTGAGGCCTCCTATTCGACGGACGGCGGCCTCAACTATGTTCAGGCAACGACCTATCTCTCAAACTACATCGTTCGGACGCCTGATATCCCCAATGGGACGACCGTCTATGTCATGTGCCGCTACATGAATGCGGATGGCTCCTATTCCGCGTTTTCATCCGCGCAAGCAATCACCCTGTAAGAGAGGCCATCAATGGGCGCGATCGACACCGCATTCAAGGCGGCGTGGCGTGACTATGTGACAGACGGCGTGCCGGCTTCAGGCGCGCGCAATACGCCAAAGTCGGACGCCCGCGCGCTTGGCGCGACGATTGAGGCCTATTTCGCTGCGCCTCTGACCATTCCGCTCGTTGAGGCGGAGCGCGCATCCCTTCCCAGCGTCCCGGCCGGCACGATCTGGCGGCTTGGAGGATCGGGCGGGAATGCCTATCAGTTGGGGGTCGTAGACGCGTTCGGCGGCATCCCGGCAATCCGCCTTCGCCGCGTGAACGGCACGGTCGCCGCCCCGACAGCAATCCAGAGCGGGGACGATCTCGGCGAGCTGGAATTCGCCGGCTATTACACGACAGGCGGCGCGGCCTTCTCAACGAAATCCGTCAACCTTCGCGCCGAGGCAACGCAGAACTGGACATCGACGACGCTGGGATCGCGTCTGGTCGCCCAGGTCACTCCAAACGGCTCCGCAACGCCCGTCGACTCCCTTTGGCTGGAACAGGATTCGTCCCTACGCGTCAAAGGCGCGCTCGGTTATCAGACGGGTGTGGGCGCTGGCGGCACTGTCACGCAGGCGACGAACAAGGCGACGGGTGTCACCCTCAACGCCCCCACGGGCGAAATCGTTTTGGCGGCGACGGGAACGACGCTCTACAACACTTATTCGAACACCTCATTCGTGCTGACGAACTCTTTCATCGGCGCCAATGACACGGTTGTCGTGTCGCATAAGGCGGGAGGCACGTCGGGTGCGTATTGGTTCGGGACCAGGGTCTCCGCTGGCGCAGTTGTGATCTCCGTCTTCTCGGCCGTGTCGCTCGCGGAAGCGATCACGATCCAATTTTCCATCATCAAGGGCGCCGTCAACTAACCGACGCGAAAGGCTCGAAGCGATGTCAAATATCATTAGCGGCACATTCACGAACACGGGACAGAGCTCGTCTTTCACAGTCGCGAAGTGGCAACCGTTTAACATCTCTCTTTGGGGGACGTTCAACGCGACGACGAGACTAGAGCGCTCGTTCGATAAGGGCACAACGTGGCTCCCACTAACGGCGGTTGGACAGGCGCTCTATTCCTGGACGGCTCCCGCGAGTGAAAGCGCTGAGGAGCCTGAGGAAGGGGTTCTCTACCGTCTGAACTGCACCGCCTATGTGAGCGGCACAGTCAATTATCTCGTCAGCCAGTGAGAAAAGCCTTCTTCTTCCGTCGCCGAGGCAAATGAAATGAGCATCGACATTATCGCGCGCGGCCTCGCCGCGAAGGCCCTCGCCGGTGGGGGTGGATCGCCTGGCGGGTCTTCAACGCAATTCCAGTTTAACAACGCTGGAGCCTTCGGCGGCACGTCCGGCTTCACATGGGACAGCGCCAATCAGGTCGTCACGCTCGCTCCGGCCGCGTTTGCAATCGCGCTGAGCGCGCTTTCGATCAATCCGACTTGGAATAACGGCGCGCTGGCGTTCCCCGGCGCGCTGGTTATCAATCCGACAGATACGGCGAGCGGCGCGCTTTCGGCGCTGGCCGACTTCCAGCTTGGCGGCATTTCGCAGTTCAAATTCACCAAGGGCGCAGTCATCGCAGGCAATTCAGGGGCTGCGTTACCGCCCTATATGATGTTCGCCAATAACGCCTTTTACTTCGGGTCAGGCTCCCCGGTCTCTGCAAACAACCGTCTCGCGATGATCGCGAACGGTAGTTATCAGGTCGTTTCTGGGGGGAGGTTTGCGTGGACGAACAGCGGGAGCAATCCCGACACAACGATTGATTTGATACTCTATCGTGACGCCGCTAGCACGCTGGCGCTCCGCAACGGCGTGAACCCGCAGACGTTCAACATCTACAACACCTATACCGACGCCTCTAATTATGAGCGTGGTATTCTCCAGTGGAACAGCAACGTCCTGTTCATCGGAACGGATAAGGGTGGAACTGGTGTAGCGCGTGAGCTTCGCCTGACATCTACCGGATCGGTTAATATCGCGCCGAATGGCGGGACGCTGGCGTGGACATTCACCACCGGCGGCCATTTCCTTGCATGGACTGACAACGCCTACGACATCGGCGCGAGCGGCGCGAACCGGCCGCGCAATCTCTATCTCGCGGGCGTCGCCAACGTCGGCGGAAACTTCAATTTTACCGTCAACGCGACGATCCAAGTAAACGGCATCAACTATCTCAGCTTTGGTCCGAGTAGCGCGCTGACGGCCTCCAAGAGCATCATCGTGGATACGGGCAACCTGATTGCTTTTGGCGGTCTGACTTCCGCAAGTTCGGCGCTGAAAGGATCGTCTGCGACGGTGCAAGTTCGTCTGGCTGATGACACCGCGTTCGCCGCCATTCAGGGCAAGCTCACGACTGACAACGCCTACACAGCGGGTGCACCCGCCGCGACCGGCTACGTCACTATCTATGACAGCGCCGGAACCGCCTACAAGGTGCTCGTGAGCACCTGATAGCAAAATCAGGCGCGGGAAGATCGCTCGCTCGACCCGCGCCCGGCGATTGATCCCTGAGCGAGCGCCTATCCAAAGAAAGCCCCAGTCATGAAAAGCACTAACGTTCCCTTCGACGACGCCGACATGAACGACATGGTCGGACTCTTCGATCTCGCCGTGAAATCCGGCGGCCTCCAAGTCGCGCCAGCAGCGTTGCGCATCCTCGGTAAGATGCAGGCGGCGGCACAGGCCGCCGCTGCCCCTGACGCCCCGGCGAATGCGCCCGCGCAGGATGCGCCGAAGCCGCCGGTCTCACCAAACAAGCCGGCCGCTTAATTCAAGCGGCCTGACCCATCTTTCCAAAGCAGGAGACAGTCGAAATGAAACTCATCCTCCGCGCGGAGCCGGAAGCCGGCGATACCGCCGCCGCTATCGAAATCAGCAGCACGATGGCGCAGGCCGATTTCGAGTTCATGCTCAATATGGGTCGCTCGATCTATGACGAGATGGAACCCAAACAGGCGACCGACACGAACGGCGCACTGCTCTTCGTCGGCTCTGACGGCGCGGATTATACGGAAGCGCAGAAGGACGCGAACACGAACGGATCGCTCACCTTCACGCCGAAGTATCGTGCGCGGACGGACTTTGAGGCTTGGGCGAAGATCGGCGCTGGCCTGACCAAAGGCACGTGGGCCAATGCTGTGCGCCGGAAGAAGGAGCTAGACGCGCGGGCCGCGCAGACGGAAAGCCCCCCCGATCGCGTCCCCGCCACGCCGCTCGTCCCCGCCGTTATCTGACGGACGGGACCAGGCGACGAAGGAAATGATCTTCAGGATCACCCTCGCATTTTCTGTCGTGCGCCTAGTCGCCTCTTTCATCCCAAATCTGCGAAAGATCAGGTGAGGCGGTCCTTCCTCACATCCCCCCGCCGTCGCTGGCGCGAGGCGACGCGCTGGCTCGCGGTCGGCGCGTGCGCCTTCGCGATCGCCCATCATTGGCGATCCGAAAGCGGCGTCGTCACGCGTGAAACCTATGGGCTGACGCGATCCGTTGACGGGTCCGTCAGCCGCCAGCAGCTTGCGACGGTCGGGTTCATTGTATCTGGCGCGAGCACCTGGTCTGTCCCGAGCGACTGGAATAATTCCGCCAATACGATCGAGGGGCTCGGCGGCGGTTCGAACGGCCTGACTGGCACCATCACGAACGGCGGCTCCGGCGGCGGCGCGGGAGCCTATGCCAAGGCGGTCAACGTTGCTCTGACCGCTGGCGCGACGCTCAACGCCGGCACGGATTATCAGATCGGCGCGGCCAACAGCGGGACGGCCGGCTCCGGCACGGCCCGCGCCTGCAACACCTGGCTGAAGGACAACACGTCCACGGTCGTCCTGACCGCCGCCGGCGCCGGGGCCGCCTCGGCAACGGGAGGCTCATCGACGAACTGCGTCCCGACGACGGGCGCGGTCTCTGGGGGCAACGGCGCGGCGGGCGCGATCGGCTCGGGCGGCGGCGGCGGCGGGGCGGCTGGCCCGGGAGGGCGCTCGAACGGCACAAACCCCGGCACGGGCGGCGCAGGCGGCGCAGGCAACGGCGGGGCGGCTGGCGGCGGCACAGGGGGGGGCGGCGGCAATCCGCCCACAGCGGGCGGCGCAGGGACGCTGTGGGACGCCACCCATGGCCCCGGCGGCGGCGGGGGCGGCCGCTACAACACGGGCGGCAACGGCGCGGACGCGGGCAATTACGGCGGCGGCGGGGGCGGCGCTGGGTTCAACCCGGGCGTCGGCGGCGCAGGCAAGCCGGGGCTGATCGTCTACACCTACACGCCGTTCTCTGGCACGACCTATAACGACTCGATCTCCCTCGCGACCACGGGCGACGCGCCCGCGTCCGGGGCGCTGGGGATGTCCCCAAGCACCTCTCTCGGCACGACAGGCGGCCACGCCTCTGCGGCGGCGCTGGATGCGGTTGGCGCGGTCTCCGCCGCCCTCACCGGGGGCGTCTCCGCCGCCCAAATCCTCGCTGCTGTCGGGGCCATCAACCCATCGGTCATGGGCAACCTGTCCGCAGCCGCTCAGGCGGCTCAGGTCGGCCAGATCACGATCGGAGAAACGTCCGGCCTTAGTGATAGCAGCCAAGCGAACAGCGTTGGCGCTGCGACGCTCGCTGAAACGGGCGGGCTGAGCGACGCGGGCCAGTCGAACGGCGTCGGTCAATCGACGATCGCCGCAACGGGCGCGCTGACGCCGGCCGCTCAATCAGCGGGCGTCGCGGCGGCGGCGATTGCGGAACTCGGCGCGCTGTCCCCGTCTGCGCTGGCGAATATGCTCGCAAGCGCCGCGTTGGCCGAGACCGGCGGCATGTCGTCGTTCGGCGGGTTCGTCTTCGCCGCTTCGGCGTCGATCGGTGAAACAGGAGGCGCGGCGGCCGCCGGCTCCCCAGCCTATTCCGTGTCGGCAACGATCGGAGAAATCGGCGGCGCCGCCATCGCCTATCAATTGAAGCTCGTCGGCTCGGCGACGATCTCAGAAAACGGCGCTCTTTCTGACAGCAGCATCGCGACCGCGATCGCTGGCGCGCAAATAAGTGAGGCCGGCGCCATTTCGCCTGTGTCACTGAATACGACGCTCGCCGTAGCGAGCATCGCGGAAACGGGGCAAGCCGCGGCCTCGAGCGCGATGACGACGCAGGGCGCGTTGACAATTGCCGAGACGGGCGGCCAGGCGCCATCAGCCGCGCTGAACACGCGCGGCGCAGCAGCGCTGGCGGGGACCGGCGGGGTGACGGGGAGCGGCGTCATGCTGTTGCCCGCATCGGTGGCGATCGGGGAGGCCGGCGGGTTCACGGATGGGGTTTCGAACAGGATCGCGGTCGGGGCGGCGATCGGCGTCTCAGCGTCTTTCAATGCCTCGGGAAGAATAGTCGCCTCCGGCACAATCCAGCTCGCCCAGACCGGGAATGTTGGCACCACCAACAAATCCACTTCCTCGCCTTCGATGACTTTCACGGCGTCTTTCACGGCAGACATATCCGGGGGCCTATCGCTTGCGGTTGCGGCGGGGATCGCGGCCGCCCTCGCCGAGTCGTGCGATGGAAATCTAGTTCGGCCTGTCGTCTTCGATCTGACGGCGGTGGTTCTGTCCCTGCTTGGGCAAAGCGCGATCGATGCCCAGACACGCAGCATGTCCGCGACGGACAATCAAACGCAAATACTGAGCGGGACGGTCGAAATTGTCTTCGACCAATCTGCGGCGGTTAAGGAGATCATCTAATGCGACACGCTTTGAAATCTGTTGCTCGCGCCTTCGCGAATTGGGCTGGCGTCAATGATAACGTCATCGGCGCGCGCATGCGGACTTTCTACAAAGTCGAATGTTTCGACAAAGACGGCAATCTGAAGTGGGTCGAGAACTGCGAGAACCTCGTCACGACCGCTGGCGCGACCGATCTCCTGGCCAAATATTTCAAGGGCTCCGCTTACACGGCGGCCTGGTATGTCGGCCTCTACAAAGGGACCGGGACGCTCGCGACCGGCGACACGATGGCGTCCCACGCCGGCTGGACGGACTCGACGGATTACAGCAACGCCAGTCGCCCCGCATGGACGGGCGGCACGCCTTCCGCCGGCTCGGTCGATAACAGCGGATCGGTTGCCGTCTTCAATATCAACGCGACCGCCACGATCCTTGGCGCTTATCTCGTCAGCGATAACACCAAGGGCGGCACGACCGGCGTGCTTTACGGCGAAGCGGCGTTCGGCGCTTCCCGCTCCGTCATCAGCGGCGACACGCTGAATGTGACCGTCACTCTGACTGCGGCCTAATCCTCGCCGCAGCGCAAGCCAACCGCAGAGAGGGCTTCAATGAAAATCGAACTCCTTGTGACCGTCGAGCAGCCGATCGTCGTGCCGCTCGATGCTCTGTTCGCGCCCGCCGTGAACGAGATCGCCGCGCGCGGCGCCTATGAGACGGCGCGAACCATCGACGAGGAAGTCGGCGTCGCCAAGATCGTCTGGAAATTCCCGGTCGGCTCGATCGTGGATATCCCCGACAAGGCGGCGAAGACGCTGATCGATCTCGGCTACGCGAGGGCGGTCTGATGACGAACGCTGTGGAGGTGACGCAGGGAGACGTCTTCTCCCTGCGCTTCCCTTTGCTTGATCCGAGTGGCCAGCCGGCCAGCTATGTGGGGACGCCCGCCGCCAAATTTGCTCTTGGAAAAAATCCCTACATTGCTCCGGGTGAGACGCCGATCCTGTCGAAGTCTTCTCCCGCGTCTGGATGCCGAGTTGTCCAGGAAGCCGTCAACGCACTTCAGACTTGGGTCGTTTACGTCGACTTCGTCAAAGTCGATACGCTCGGCAACGCCAATGTCCCGGCAGGCCAGCACTATTATGAGCTCAAGGCGAACGAAAACACGGTCGCCACTGGCAGCCTGATGATCCAGCCGACGCTGATCACCTCCTGATTTCCAGACAGGCGACCAAGCCATCCAATGCCCGTCTAGTTCTCGGGAGCACTCGGCGCTTGACCGCGGGCGATGTTGAATGCTCCGCCAATTACCATTCCAACTAAGGGATACGACAATGCGAATGAGCGCAGCCGGCCGCGCGCTGCTGATTCAGCGCGAAGGCTTTAAGACAAGGGCTTATAGGGACAGCGTCGGGGTGCTGACGATTGGCGTCGGCCATACGAGCGCCGCGGGAGCGCCGGCTGTCTCCCCTGGCATGACAATCTCGAAGTCCGAAGTCGACGCGATTCTATCGCGCGATCTTTCGCAGTTCGAGAATGCGGTCGAAGGCGCCGTTAACGCCCCTCTGACGCAAGGCCAGTTCGACGCCCTTGTGAGCCTATGCTTCAACATCGGGATCGGCGCCTTCCAAAAATCGACGGTCGCCCGCCGGCTGAACGAAGGCAATTACCGCGGCGCGGCCGACGCCTTCCTCATGTGGAACAAGCCGCCGGAGATCATAAGGCGGCGCCGTGGCGAGCGCGATCAATTCTTGAAAGCGACCGCGACCGGGACGGCTGGCGCCCCCGTTCGGTTCGTCGCCGAGCACGAACTCGCCGAGGATGAGGGCGTGAACCTGGATTATCTGCGCGCCTCCGGTTCGCGGACCGTGACGATGGCCGACAAAATCAAAGGGTGGGCGGCTTCCCTTGGCCTGAGTGACATCATGGGGATGGCATCGCAGGGGAAGGAATACGCTTCGCGAGCGCATGATCTCGCCCAAGGCTTCGAGTCCGGCGCCCCAACTGGGGAGCTGCTCGAAACCTATGCCCCGTTCCTGATCGGGGCGGGCGTTGGCGTGCTGGTCGTCGTCGTGGCTGCGCTGGTTTGGTGGGCGGCGCACCGAATCCAATCCGCGCGCCTTGAGGACGCGGTTTACCAGGCGGCCGCATAATGCCCGCTTTGGCCCCGATCCTCTCCGGACTCTGGTCCTTCGCGACCTCGACCTTCGGCATGGTCCTCATCGCGGCGATCGTTGGCTTCTCGTCGGGCCACCATCGCGCGAGCACCGCTTGCGCCGCGCGGGAGGCCAGGGCCCGCGCTGCCGTGATCCTCGCCCAGCAAGCCGAGTCCGCCCGGCAGGCCAAGGCGGCCGACGCCATCGCGGCGACCGACCGCGCGCGGCTGGCGGCCGACGCCAAGGCCGGCGCAGCCATGGCGGCCGAGGTCGACCGCCTACAATCCGAACTCGCCAAAAAGGAAATCGACCATGTTCCAGCCCCAGCCGGGACGAAGATCGTTCTTGTGGATCGCTGCCGGCTCGACGCTGATTTTTTGCGGCGGGTGCGCCAGCACGACGCCGCTGGAGCCCATTAGACCCCACCTGCCCCCGCTCGCGGCCTCATGCACGCCTGCGACGCTGCCTGACCCCCAGATCGGCATGGATGCCCGGGTCTTCGCCCTGAAGAACCGCTCGGCGGCGATCCAGGCCAATCGCGCTGTTGGGGACTGCCAACAATTCTATGCCGACGTGCGGCGTGAATTCAGCTCGACGGAGTAACAACACCGCGCCGGGCGACGCCCGGCAATATTGAGAGGGAGCGCGGGCATGCTTGCGATCAAAATTCTCGGTGTCGTCGCGGCGCTGTGGTTGCTCCCGGCCGAAAGCGACTGGCCTGCGCCGGCGACGGGCTGGCTGCGCCTTTTGGCGCTGATCGTCATTTGGGCGGCGATCGCGGCATAAGCGCCGCTGCCCCCACCATAAGCGAGACGCGCGGGCGTTTGCCCGCCGCGCGCGTCTCTGGCCGCCACTTGTAGAGCCAAATGGACGGTTGAGCGCCAGTCTCAACCAAAACTCTTAACGGTTGGGACAGCCATGCCGACGCCGCAGCACCATTTGCAAAACGCCCTCGAAGCCATTGCCAGCCCCGCCGCCGAGAAAATCGGATATGTGGTCGCCGGCGGCATGATCTCGACGCCGCTGTGGCGCGACAGATTGCATGAATGGGCGGGCATCGCGACCGACCTCGCGCCACTTCTCGGCTGCGCCTGGCTGGTCGTGCAAATGGTCGTCAAAGTGATCGAGGCGCGCCGGAGGGCGCGCGAGGTGGACGAAAGCGAGGCGTGAGGCGCCGGGTCCACGGCGCTTTCGCGGGCGGTTCTCGCCGCAAAGCGCCCGACCGTGCGGGATCGGGAGCTGGTCCGCTAAAGTTGGTTTGTCGGACATAGACGAAAGGCGATCAAATGCGGATGACGCTCTATGAATTGACCTGGGCAAGCGATGGTTTTGGCGGCGCGCCCCGCTATTTTACGTTTGACCGGCAAAGCGACGCGGCCGTCAGATTGGCCGAGCGAATTTGCGAACTGGATCGCGGCGCAGCGAGCGGCGCTTGGGTGATCCTGAAGCGCCTTCCCGATACGGTTTATCCGCAAGGAATGACGCTCGTCGCCTGGACGAAGACGAGCGACGAGAGGCCGACGCATGCGGGGCTTGAGACGATCCCGCTCGCTTACTTCTCGGCGGCTCCCGACGCCGCATAAGAGCGAAAGGCCGCGCCGCAACCGTTCCAGAATATCTGGGGGATTTGTCAACTAGAGGCCCCGCGCCGGTTCACTCCGGCGCGGGGCCTTTTTGCGTTCAATGGCATTCTCGGGGATTCCGACCGAATTCTAATTCGCCTGGCCCTGATATTGGGCGAGCGTTTGCGCGGCGTCGAAAGCGTCTTTCGCGCCTGGCTCGTCGGCGTGAAACATTGTCACCGTGGCAGCGCTGCTCTCGACGTGGACCCGATCGACAGAAGCGCTCGCCCAGCCGCGCCCGCCGACGCCGGTCACGCCGGCAACTTCGCTGCCTTGGCCCATTTCGGGGGCCGAGAGCTTGAAGTGCGAATAGCCTCTGGCAAGCGTTTCCTTTGCGGCGGCGGTCATCGTCGCCGGCACGGCCTTCCCGGCATAGAGCCAGCCGCCGGCCTTTGTGTCGATCCTGACGACGTTGGGAGCGAGCGGCATGGTTTGCGTTGTCACGCAACCGACGAGCGAGGCGGCCAAGAACAAAAGAGCGAGGCGGCGCATGGCATTAACCTTTTCTTAAAGCTTCAGAAATAAAGCCGAAAGAATCGCCAAAGCCGGCGGTTTTGTGGCGAAGCGTTACGGACGCTGAAGCGACGTAAAAGGTCATGCGAAGTCGCCGCGCGATTTCCGCGCGTTCGCGTGATTAGGGGGGGCTGCCCGCGCGGAAATAACCAAATAACCCGAGAAATAAACAAATGACCCGCCTTTGGGTTATTTCGCTTTCGGATCGATATTCCATGCAAATCAATAAGATATAGAGAGCGCCAAGTCCGGCAAAAAAGCGCAACTGCTGTTTCTCACTGGAAAAAATTGCGCGGACGGCCGCGCGATTTCCGCGCGTTCGCGTGATTAGGGCGCCTGGCCCAACATCGTTGTATCGGCGCTGACTCGACGCATAAAAGCCTTTCGAAATCAATGCTCGAAGGTTCCGGCCTGGGGCACCATCCAGCAGCAAAAATCGTCATAAAATCAAATGGCTGCGAAACACATTGCAGCCGCTCGGCCGTCGCCGCCCTATCCCGCTTGTCCGGTCTGGCGCCAAGTCGGTCTCACGCATTCCGGACGCGAGCCGCAGTCTGAGCAGCGCAGCCCCGGCAGCGTTCTGGAGAGACGCTCACTCAGGCTCATCGAGCATGTAGCAGGAAAAGTCGCGGTCGAATCCACTGCGCCAGCCTTTCAGATCGTAACGGTAGCCAGGCGGGGGATTTGGGCCGCAATCGCCCGCATAGGGCGTGGGCTCTTTTGGATGGGGACAGCAGAACAGCTGCGCCTCGTGGCCGCGCGCCTCGGCGCGCGAGGTCAGGGCCGACACGGCAAAGGCAAGGCATAGCGAGAGAGACAGAACGGAGAGGATCGGCGGTCGGCTCATGTCTCTGCTCCCATCGCGTTGCTACGGGAGTTTCAAATAGGGCTTCTCCCCTCGCAGGCCAGAAGGAGAGCGGAAGGCCGCAGCGCTGTGTCGGTGGCGGCGCAATACGCGCTGCGTTAATGATCTGTTAAGGATTGGGCGCAACCTTTCTGTCACAGCGTCAGACCCACCGCCCTCCGCAGACTCCGTTGCCTGAAGGCGAGATGGCTGACGCTGACCAACCCTCCTCAATCCAGCAGATGACGAACCGGGTCACCGATCGGTGGCCGAGCGTCTCGGCGACGCAGATCCACCCACATTGGCAAGCTTGGCAAGGGCCGTCCTGACGAGGATCACAGGCACGGGTGAGGGGCAAGCAGCACAAGCCGAAGAGAAGGTTTGCAGCGGCAAGGGGCGCCCGTGCCTGAATTTGCGCATCAACAGAGTCGAACCTTAACCATTAAATCGGATTCCAATTTAATAAAGTTTTGCAGATCCACCTCTTTCAGCGTTGTTTTTACAAAAGAACGCGCATTGTTGCCACATTTCATACCATTTAGAACACTATTGCACGAATACCGTTACATAGGGTTCCATGAATTATGGCGACTTCGAGGCTGACGCTCCTGTCGGGCGCCATAATGTCCGAATGTTCGTTATAGAACATAGATGTAGCGAGTAACGCGTATGAAAAAGAATGTCTTCCACACAGCCGTCGGTGTCACGCTGATCGCGGCGGCGTTACCGGCGTCCGGCGCAGGCGCCGCCCCTCTGTCCGACCCACCCGTTTTCGCAAGCGCCAATGGCGTGCTCGACATTGTGATGATCGCGCAAGAAGCGAAGGGCGCCGGCGGCAATCCCGACGTCAAAGGATGGGTTTACACGACCTGCTACAGCGGCGACGCGACCAGCACGACCGTCAATCTGCCAGGCGGCGGTTCGACGGCGGTCCCCGATTGCACCGGCAAGAGCACGCAGAGTCGGTTTGGCGGCGTGCGTCTCGCGCTGACGCCGGGCGATCGGCTGAAAATCAAATTCCGCAACAATCTGCCGACGCTGAATCAGTCCGACAACGGCCTGCCAAAGACCACCTTGCCGGCGTCGACGGCCCAGGTCGACTATCTGTATGGGAATCCCCTGCTGGCGCTGAATCCCACCAATTTGCACACGCACGGTCTCATCGTTGACGCCCGGCCGAATACAAACCTCAGCGGAACGCCGGTCTACGGCGATTTCATCTACACGTCGATCTTCAATCCCGCGAACGGCCTTCCGACCGCAATCGACCCCAATGCGAATGATCCAGCTCATACACATGGCGACATCGTGCCGTTCGGCGTTGCGCAATACGACATCCAGATCCCGAAGAACCATCCGGAAGGCTCGTACTGGATCCATGCGCATACGCATGGGCTGACCGTGAACCACCTGGCGGCCGGGCTCTCCTCCATCATAACGATCGGCAAGGCGGCCACCTATGACTGCGGCGACGACTCCTGCGCCAAACCGGTTCCCGAGAGGAACGTCCGCCATCTCGTCTTGAAGGACACCCAACTGATCCCGCAGAACGGAGGCGGAGTCACGCCGCTCCTGCAGGAAGATCCGGCCTTCTGCGGCGTGGGCGTGATCACGACGCCCTCCCCCAACGGGTCATGCCCTGGCGATGGATCTTACGCCGGCGGGCAGTGGAATTTTCCCATCAATGGCCAGCTCTATCCGTCCATCCCCGTGGCGACGGCCGACGGCGAAGTTTGGCGCTTCACCAACGCCTCGCCGACCGTGAGCTATCGGCTGCAGATGCAGATGGGCTCGGGCTACACGATGCCGGTACAAGTCCTGTCCATTGACGGGATCTCCGTGTCCTTCCCCACCGGCGCGAACGCCGGACAGGTGGTCCAGCTCGGCCAGAACCGCTTTACTCTGGCGAGCTGCGGAAAAACGGCGCAGTCGTACAAGACTCAGCCTGTCTGCGCCTCCGAGATCGTGATGATGGGCGGCACGCGCGTCGAACTTCATGTCGCCGCGCGGGACGCGAACGGCAACCGCCTGAATACGGCTCTGACCGGGAAGCTGGTGACGGCTGGCCTGGATACGGGTGGAGCCATCCCCGCGAACGGCGACCGCTGGCCTCCGATCGAACTCGCCAGCGTCAGCATTCCGGCCGGAAAGCCGAGCCTTGTCACGGAGCTTGTCCATGTCCTGAACGGCGCGGCGATGAGCACACGGTCGTCGGGCGGCATTTTCCAGACCGCGGTTCCGGGCGCGACGGATACGCCGGTCCCGAGCAACTGCAAGGCCCTGCCGGCTGGCTGGAAGCGGCGCATCTACTTCGGCAATCTTGCCGATGATGGTCCGGATGGACAGGCCCAGTTTGGCCTGGGCTATGAACTGGTCGACTCGTCGGGCGCCGTGGTCGAAAGCCAGGACGTCGTGCAATTCGATCCGAGCCAGGTGATCTGCGTGCCGCTCGCCAAGGGCCAACTGCCCGTGGTGGAAACATGGGAGCTCATCAACCTCGCGACTGAACTCCACAACTTCCATATTCACCAGACGAAGTTCCGGCTCGTCGATCCAAGCCAGAAGACGCCTTCCAACAGCCTGCTGAATGTCGCGTCGACAAACCCTGGCCTTCTCGAAGACAGCGTTCCCCTGCCGGTCGCGGTCAATAAGGGCGCAAACGAGTGCCACAAGATCGCGGACTACAAGGCCGGAAAATGCGTCGTCACGCCGATCACCGTGCAGATCCCCTTCGCCAAGCTCGGGAAATTCGTGGCCCACTGCCATGTTCTGGAGCATGAGGACGGCGGGATGATGCGAGCGGTCGGCGTCGTGCCGTGGGGGTCGACGATATCGACGAGCACGATTGCGGCCGCGGACATTCACTAGAATTCGAAGGTCTCGTTTTGGGGAAGGCGTTCGCCTTCCCCAATTCGCCGATGTCATCCAACCATCCACGATGAGGCGCGAGCATGGCCTGCCTGCTTGGCACATTCCTGTGCGCAATGCTGATGTCGCCGCCCGGAGCGGCGCATGCCCCAACAATCGCTGGCGTCCAGGCGGCTTTCGATCGCGAAGCGGTTGTCGCCGACGGGAAACACGACAAGGACCTGAAGATCACGGGCCTCGAATGCCAGCCCAATCAGCCGTCCGGATATTTCTGTCAGGTCAACTTTGTGCGAACTGCACAAACGTCTGGTCAGGTGTATCTGGACGCGGCTCTTGTCGAGCAAGGCAACAACGGTAACTGGAAACTGCTCAAGGGGCTTTGCCGGCGCTTGCTTTAGGCGGCCATTCGCCGCCAGAAGGCCGCCCCACACCCTCGATGAAATCCAGGTTTTGCGAGGCGCATCCAAATAGCCTTGGAATTGCAGACAAGTTTAGATTGCCGTCGGCGACGAGCGAAAAAGCCAAGCTTAAGTCATCACGTCCGTAAGCTGAGCCTTTTATCTTGATCTTGGCAATTACATACTGTTAGTACCCGCACTGAATAGGCTAAGATGGCAACTCTTTATTATCCATATCATCTTCATTTGACGAGGTTTTGTTAGAAATCTTTTGACTGTGCAACTTGGCGGGGCGTTTTGTTACGTCATGGGTCACGTCGAGACCCCAGCTATTCTTTTCAAAAAAGAGGCTCCACCATGAAGAAAATCGCTCTCGCCGCCGCCGCATTGGCGCTCACCGCAGGTTCTGCAATCGCTGCTGATCTTCCGTATCGGAAAGCGCCGCCCGTTCTTCCCCCGCCGCCCCCGCCGCCGCCGATGTGGACCGGCTTTTATGCGGGTATGAACGCCGGTTACAATTTCGGCACGAACAACAATGTCCAGAACGCGGTCTGGGCGCAGGACGCGACCGTGTTTCAGGGTCTCGACGGCAACATTCTTCGCAGGGACGGAAATCACGTCCACCTCGGCAACATCACGCCGCTTTTCGGCGTGCTGCCCACCGGCGCGGGCCTGGCGCAGTCTGGCTCTTTCGCGAATACGCAGAGCGGCTTCATCGGCGGCGGCCAGATCGGTTACAACTGGCAGTGGGGCACGAACTTCCTGCTCGGCTTCGAGACGGACATTCAGGGCACGGGCATTCGCGGCGGCGCGCATGGCGGCGCGACGGGGATCTCGAGCCTGTCGAACACAGCGTATAACTGCGGTCTCTTCAGCAACAACTGCTCCCCCGGCAGCTGGACCAATACGGCCACCTCGATCGGCGGCACGAGCGTCAATGCGGGCGTCGATTGGATGGGCACTGTGCGCGGCCGTCTTGGCTACCTCTGGACCCCCACGATGCTCATTTACGCGACGGGCGGTCTGACCTATGGCGGCGTCTACGCCAATGTGCGTCATACGGGCGTGACGCAGTTGGATAACTCCTTCACGACCGCGCCGAACTTCATCAACCGCGACGTGGTCAGCCCCGGGCTCACCTACACGTCGATTGGCGGCGGCAACAAGTCGCAGACGCTCGTCGGCTGGAACGTCGGCGGCGGTCTCGAGTGGATGTTCATGCCGAACTGGTCGGTCAAGGCCGAAGGCATCTACTGGAACATGGGGAACATGAACGTTCCGACGGCGACCTTCGCCGCCGCGCCGGTCAGCACCGCGCTGAACAGCGCCGGCATCGGCGGCATCGGCGCCACCCGCGTGAACTATCAGGGGGTGATCGCCCGCGCTGGCGTGAACTATCACTTCCACTGGGGTTACTGAGACCGCTGACCGCCGGCTTCAGCCTCGCCGGTTGTCAAGCAGGAGAAAGCCCGGCGTTTGCCGGGCTTTTTTCTTTTTCGCCGCGTGGAGTCTTGCCTCAGCCGGTCGGGGGCGTCAGCCGGGGGACGATCTCGCGCTCGACGATCTCCTCGGTCAGCCCCTCATAGGTCGCCCATTCGATCCGATGCCCCGGTCCCACGACCAAAGTCGCGGGTACGCCATGCGCGCCGAGCGCGCGCTGGAGATAGGTGTCGGAATCCGCGCCCACGGCGGTAAAGGGGTTGCCGTATTTGGCGAGAAAGAATTTCGCCCGCGCCGGCGGGTCACGCACATCCGCCCCATAGATCGGCGCCAGATTGCGTTTCGCGAGCGCGACGAGGTGTTTGTGCTCCTCCCGGCAGGTCGGGCACCACGACGCCCAGACGTTGAGGACCGAGCGCTTGTTCGCGAGATCGGCGCTGGAGAAGCCCGGCACGGGCCGGCCGTTCGAGTCGAGAAGCCCCTCCACCGGCCGCAGATCGAAATGGGCGAGGGAGAAGGGATTGAACAGCCGCGCCGTCATATCCTTCTTCTTCCAGAGATATTCCCCGACGGCGCCGCCCGCCCCGGCGCTGACCGCCCCGAGCGCCCCGAACAGCAGACTAGCGCCTCGTGGCGAACCATTCCGCCCTTTCGGGCGCCTCGGCGGAACTCGACATCGGCGACACTCACAAACACCCCAGGCACAGCTCATGCTTAGCCTTGAAGCGTTAAACGAATGGTATGCGCCGTCTTCTGCAACGGGTGGAAACAAAAAAGGCGCGGCCCCGCGGGCCGCGCCGTCCTCTCACGCCCTGCGGCGCTCGTTACTCGATGATCGAGGCGACGACGCCGGCGCCGACGGTGCGGCCGCCTTCACGGATGGCGAAGCGCAGCTTCTCCTCCATCGCGATCGGAACGATCAGCGCGACTTCCATCGTCACATTGTCGCCCGGCATCACCATCTC
>NZ_JBPFEB010000004.1:0-44132 GCF_051061225.1 Methylocystis sp. | reverse complement strand
TGGTGCGCGAAACGATAAGAGCGGACCCTTTCGACGGCGCCATCTACGTTTTCCGCGCCAAGCGCGCCGATCGGATCAAATTGGTCTACTGGGACGGCACAGGCGTCTGCCTCTTCGCCAAGCGGCTCGAGGATGGCGAGTTTCGCTGGCCGAAGATCGAAGACGGAACGATACGACTCTCCGCGACGCAGTTTTCGGCTCTGCTCGAGGGGCTCGACTGGAAGCGCGTGCATACGAAGGATACACCGGCGCCGTCATTGCCGGGATGAGCCGCGACACAGTGAATCAGGGCGTCGAAGATCGTCGAAAGTCGGCAGAAAATATGGTCTTCTGCCCACATGGCGCAGGCGATCGAGAAACTTCCCGACGACCCGAACGAGCTGAAGGCGATGCTTCTCGCTGAGCGGGCGCGCAACGAGCGCCTCGTTCAGATCATCAAGGAGATGCAGCGCCATCGATTTGGGCGTCGCGCCGAGACGCTCCCCGAAGACCAAATGCTGCTCGCGCTCGAAGAGGTCGAGCAGACGGAAGCCGTCGCGGCCGCGGAAGCAGAAGCCAGCTCTGCCCCTGAACGTGAGAAGGCGGTCAGAAAGCGCCGCACGAACCGGGGCGCGTTGCCCGGACATCTCCCGCGCGTCGAGACCGTCGTCGATATCGAGGACAAGGCTTGCCCCTGCTGCAGGAGCCTGTTGCACCAGATCGGCGAAGATGTTTCCGAGCGGCTCGATGTCGTTCCGGCGCAGTTCCGGGTGCTCGTGACGCGCCGACCCAAATACGCCTGCCGGGCCTGTGAGGGCGCGGTGGTTCAGGCGCCTGCTCCGGCGCGGCTGATCGAGGGCGGCCTGCCGACCGAGGCGACGGTCGCCCATGTGCTCGTTTCCAAATATGCCGACCACCTTCCACTTTACCGCCAGGCTCAGATCTACGCCCGGCAGGGGATCGCCCTCGATCGTTCGACGCTCGCCGACTGGGTCGGACGCGCCGCTTGGCACTTGCGGCCCCTGCACGAGCGCCTCCTGGAACACACCAGGTCGTCCACGAAAATTTTCGCCGACGAGACGAGGGCGCCGGTGCTCGACCCAGGACGCGGACGCACCAAGACCGGCCAACTCTGGGCTTACGCGAGAGACAATCGGCCATGGGGCGGCGCCGACCCGCCACTCGCCGTCTATGTCTATGCGCAAAACCGTAAATCCGAGCAGCCGCTCGCCCATCTGGCCGGCTTCGCGGGCGTCGTCCAAGTTGATGGCTACGCCGGCTATCGGGCGCTGGCGCAGAAGAACAGCGTGTCGCTCGCCTTCTGTTGGTCACATGTCCGCCGGCGCTTTTATGAACTCGCCGCAACGGGGCCTGCGCCGATCGCCAGCGAGGCGCTCGAGCGCATCGGCGCGCTCTATTCCATTGAAAGCCAAATCCGCGGCCAGAGTCGCGACGAGCGTCGTGATGCGCGACAGAAAAAATCCCGCCTGGTCCTGGCGGAACTTGAACCCTGGCTGCGCGAGAAACTCGCGCTCATCAGCCAAAAGACGAAGCTTGCTGAAGCCATCCGCTATGCGCTGTCGCGCTGGGACGGCCTGACGCGTTTCCTCGACGACGGGCGCATCGAGATCGACTCCAACATCGTGGAGCGTGCGATCCGTCCCATTGCAAATCGGAAGAACGCGCTTTTCGCGGGCTCGGACGGCGGTGCCGAGAACTGGGCGATCGTCGCCTCGATCATCGAAACGTGCAAGCTTAATGGGGTCGATCCGCTCGCCTACATGACCGACGTGCTCACCAAAATCGTCGAGGGCCATCTCGCGAGCAAGCTCGACGAACTCATGCCGTGGGCCTACGCGCCGCCGGTCGAACTCAAAGACGTGGCCTAAGAACAGCGGTTACAGTTCTCCTGTCGCGACTGCGAGACAATCGCCCAGGCGCCGGCGCCGTTCCATGTGCTGCCGCGCGGCTTCGCCGGCCCGAGCCTTCTGGCGATGATCCTGTTCGAGAAGTATGGGCAGCATCAGCCGCTCAACCGGCAATCGGCGCGCTATGCGCATGAAGGCGTGGAGCTGAGCCTTTCGACGCTCGCCGATCAGGTCGGCGGCTGCGCCTTGCTGCTGCGCCCGCTTTACGACCTCATTCGCGATCACATCTTCGCCGGCGCCCGCATACACGGCGACGATACGACCGTGCCGGTTCTGGCCAGGGGCAAGACGCGCACCGGTCGGCTATGGACCTATGTGCGCGACGACGCGCCCTTCGGCGGCGCCGATCCGCCGGCGGCGGTCTTTTTCTACTCGCGCGATCGCACCGCCGAACATCCCGAGCGCCATCTTTCAAAATTTGCCGGCGTTCTTCAGGCCGACGCCTATGCGGGGTTCAACCGGCTTTACGCGCCGGGGCGATCGCCAGGCGACATCGTCGAGGCCGCGTGCTGGAGCCATGCGCGGCGCAAGTTCTTCGTGCTCGCCGACATCGTCGGCCATACGCGCAACAAGGCGCTCGGCAAGCAAAGCGCGATTGCGCCGCTCGCCCTAGAAGCGGTCAAGCGCATCGATGCGATCTTCGACATCGAGCGCGAGGTCAACGGATTTTCCGCGCAAAAGCGTCTGGCCGTGCGCAAGGCGCGCGTGGCGCCGCTCGTCGCGGCGCTTGAAGACTGGATGCAGCGCGAGCGGGCGCGTCTGTCGCGCCATGCCGAGGTCGCCAAGGCGATGGACTACATGCTCAAGCGCTGGAGCGCCTTCGCACGCTTCCTCGACGACGGGCGCATCTGCCTGACCAACAATGCCGCTGAAAGGGCGCTGCGCACCGTCGCCCTCGGGCGCCGATCATGGCTCTTTGCAGGCTCGGACCGTGGCGGGGAGCGGGCGGCGACGATCTACACGCTGATTGCGACAGCGAAGCTCAATGGCGTCGATCCGCAGGCGTGGCTCGCCGACGTGCTGGCCCGCATCAACGATCACAAGATCACGGACCTAGCCGCTCTGCTGCCGTGGCGCTGGGCGGCGGCGCTGGAAGGCCGTAAACTCGCGGCATGACCGCAAACGCCATCGTTCGCCTCAAAGTCGCGCTCGACGACGTGGAGCCGAAAGTTCTGCGCTGCATCGAGGTTCCGCTCTCGATAAAACTCGATCGCCTGCATCTGACCTTGCAGGCCGCGCTCGGCTGGACGAACAGCCATCTTTACGAGATCCGCGCCGGCGATGCGGGATGGGGCCTGCCCGATCCCAACTGGCCCGACGGACCGCTCGACGCCCGCAAGGCGAAGCTCATCGACATTCTGGAAGACGCAGGCGTGAAGACGCTGCATTACCTCTATGACTTCGGTGACGGCTGGGAGCACACGATCAAAATCGAGCGTCTCGATGACGCCGAACCCGGCGTTATCTATCCACGCCTCATTGAAGCGACCGGATGCTGTCCACCAGAGGATGTCGGCGGCCCCTGGGGCTACGCCGAAATGCTGGAAGCGATTGGCGACAAGACGCACGAGCGCCACGATGAAATCCGCGAATAGCTCGGAGAGGACTTCGACCCAAAAGCCTTCGACCCCGAGCCGCTCAAGCCGAAGTCGACGCTCTCGCCAAGCGTTGGTCCCGAAAGCCCACCGCCAAAAAACCGCCACCCCACTGACCCGCCCGTCTCACCGGAGGCTTACGATCCGCTCATAGGACTGGCGCAGCGCCACGCCATGCTTCTTGGCCATCGCGACGAGCCGTTCACGCCTGATGCACAAGCTCGCGTCGGTCGGAAAGGCGACCGCCTTCTCCGGCACCGCCGTATTGACGATCACTTTTGTAAAATCGGCGAGCCGCACCGCACCGGTGCGAGTCGCGACGGAAAGGCTCGAGCTATGACCGAATTTGGGTGATGGGCGCTGATCAAGCGGCGCGATTTTCTTTGGCGTCTCTGCTTGCGATACCATCGAGGAATTTGACGCCTTCGATGAGCCGAGGCAACTGATTTGCTCCTTTCAGTTTGCGCCAGGTGCTGATTCCGACTGATGGCGCCCCCCCTAAAACGAGATGATGGCGCCCCCCATAACGGAATGATCGCGCCCCCCGATTCCGAGATGATCCCGCCCCCCTGTAACGGAATGATCCCGCCCGGGTGATTTCCAGCAGTGGCGGGCGCCGCCGTTGGCCTGTCAGGTCGCCTCCTTTGGGCATCCAGGGAAGCGATCAATGCCAGCGGAGCGGATTACGATGCGCCATGCGCGCGAGATTATTCGACTGAAATCTTCATCGGTTTCGGCGCACGAGATTTCCCGCCATCTCGGCATGGCGCGCTCGACGGTGCGGGAGGCGTTGAAGCGGGCGGAGAGCGCCGGACTCTCCTGGCCCTTGCCGGCGGATATGAGCGACGCGGCGCTGGAGGCGGCGCTCTATGCCAATCGGCGCAGCAAGCGCGGCCATCGGCGCATCGAGGAGCCTGACTGGCCGGCCGTGCACCGCGAGCTGAAGCGCAAGCACGTCACCTTGCTGATCTTGTGGGACGAATACATTGCCGCCAACCCGGGCGGCTACAGCTACTCGCGCTTTTGTGAGCTGTATCGGTCTTTCGAGAAGACGCTCTCGGTGACCATGCGACAGACCCACGCCGCGGGCGAGCGTCTGTTCGTCGATTGCGCCGGCGACGGCGTTCCGGTCATTATCGACCGGCTGACGGGCGAGATCCGCATGGCGCAGATTTTCGTCGCCGTGCTGGGCGCGTCGAGCTTCACCTTCGCCAAGGCGACCTGGACGCAGGCCTTGCCCGACTGGATCGACGCCCATGAACGCGCTTTCGAGGCGATTGGCGGGGTCCCGCAACTCGTCGTGCCGGACAACGCCAAGACCGCCGTCGTGAAGGCCTGCTTTTACGACCCGAAGGTCAACCGGACCTACGCCGAGATGGCGGCCCATTACGGAACCGCCATTCTGCCGGCGCGTCCAAGGAAGCCCCGGGACAAAGCGAAAGTCGAACAGGCGGTGCTGATCGTCGAGCGCTGGTTGCTCGGGCGGCTGCGTCGGCTGGCGTTTTACAGCCTCGCCGATGTGGACGACGCAATCGGCGAGTTGCTGGTTCAACTCAACGAAAAGCAGGTCCTTCGTCGCCTCGGCGTCACGCGCCGTCAATTACTCGAGGAGGTCGACCGTCCGGCACTGAAAGCCTTGCCGAGCGAGCCTTACGAATATTGCGAGTGGCGGCTGCGCCGGGTCGGGATCGATTATCACGTGGAGGTCGACGCCCACTACTACTCCGTCCCTTACCGCTTTGCCCGGGCCGAGGTGGATGCGCGCCTGACTGCCCGCGGCGTAGAGATTTTCCACAAAGGCGAGCGCATCGCGGCCCATCTACGGAAGAGCGGCAACCGCAAGCACACGACGATCCCCGAACATATGCCGTCCAGCCACCGGCGCTACGCGGGCTGGACGATCGAGCGCATCCGGGAGGACGCCCACAAAATCGGCCCGGCGACGGCGGCCCTGTGCGAGCAGATCTTGGCGGCGAGGCCCCATCCGGAGCAGGGCTTTCGCGCTTGCCTCGGCATCGTCCGCCTCGTCGGCTCCTATGGCGCCGCCCGCGTCGAGGCGGCGGCGGAGCGCGCCATCGAGATCGGCGCCCGGACCTACGGCTCGGTCAAATCCATCCTCGACAACAAGCTCGATCGACGGCCGTCGCCAAAACGCGTCGCGGAGACGGCCCCGATCCTCCACCCCAACATCCGCGGCTCTCGCTACTACCATTGAGGAGACAACAGCTTGCTCAAACATCCAACGCTCGATCAGCTTCACGCCCTTGGCCTTTATGGAATGGCCAAGGCATTCACCGAACTCGCCGAGGCCAACGAGGCGAAGGAACTCAATCATCATGACTGGCTCGCCTTGCTCCTCGAGCGGGAGACCTCCTGGCGGCGGGATAAGCGGCTGACGGCGCGACTGCGCGCCGCCAAATTGCGCCACCAGGCGAGCGTGGAAGATGTCGACTATCGCACCGCCCGAGGTCTGGACCGCGCCTTGTTCCAAAAGCTCGCCGGCGGCGACTGGATCGACGCCCATGATAATTTGGCCCTGGTTGGTCCTTCAGGCGTCGGCAAAAGCTGGTTGGCCTGCGCCATCGGCCAGAAAGCCTGCCGCGACAATCGCTCTGTCCTCTATCATCGATGGCCCAGGCTCTGTGAAGAACTGACCCTCTCACGCGGCGACGGCCGTCATCCGCGCCTCGTCAAATCCCTTGGCCGAGCCGATCTGCTCATTCTCCACGACTTCGGCCTCGAACCGCTCGACGCCAGCGCCCGGCACGATCTCCTCGAAATCCTCGAGGAACGCTACGGCCGTCGATCGACGATCGTCACCTCCCAGCTTCCCGTGACCTCATGGCACGAGATCATCGGCGATCCTACCTACGCCGACGCAATCCTCGACCGCCTCGTGCACAACGCCCACCGCATCGAACTTGCCGGCGAGAGCCTGCGACGGGCGCGCGGGAGACAGGCGAAATCAGCTTGACCGAAATCATGAACAGGTGAGACAAAATCGACAGCCAACTGGCGCCGGCGCCCGGGCGGGATCATTCCGTTACAGGGGGGCGGCATTATTCCGGAATCCAGGGGCGGCATTATCCCGTTACAGACGGGCGCCTTCGTCGGAATCGGCACGCCAGGTTTTCGACGCCGCCCGAATGAGCGTGAAGACCATGATCTTCACCGTCTTCTGCGACAGTGCGCCCTTCGTGCGCACGGTTCGATGCCGGACGGTGGCGAATACGCTCTCGATTGGATTGGACGTGCGCAGGTGATCCCAGTGCTCGGCCGGGAAGTCGTAGAACGCCAGCAATGCTTCTTCATCCTTGGTCAGGCAGGCGACGGCCGGCGCGTATTTGACCCCGTATTTTTTGTTGAAGACGTCTATGGCGCCGCGCGCCGCGGCCTTGGTTTCCGCGTGATGGATCTCCTGCAGGTCGGCTTTGACCGTCGCCGCCATAGACTTCGGGAACTTGCCAAGAATGTTGGAGATCTTGTGGAACCAGCAGCGCTGATGCCGCGCGGCTGGATAAATCTCATCCATCGCCTTCCAGAAGCCCAAAGCGCCGTCGCCGACCGCAAGTTGGGGAGGAATCGTGAGGCCGCGCGCTTTGAGATCGATAAGCAACTCGCGCCAGCTTTGCGCGCTTTCCCGGGTGCCCACGTGGAAACCGAGAAGCTCCTTTTTACCTTCGGGCGTGGCGCCGATGATGACGAGGATGCATTCAGCCTGCGGCTCCATCCGCGCCTGTAGATAGACGCCGTCCGCCCAGATGTAGACGTAGTGGCGGGCAGAAAGATCACGACGCTGCCAGCGGTCATACTCCTCCTGCCAGGCCTCGATAAGACGCGCGATGACGCTCGGCGACAGGTTCGGGGCGTCTGGGCCAAGAAGGGCCGCCATCGCCTCCTGGAGGTCGCCCATCGAGACGCCCCGGAGATAAAGAACCGGCAGCAAGGCGTCGAGGCTGCGCGATCGGCGCGCCCATCTGGGCAGAATGTTTGAACTGAAGCGGACTTTTGCCGACGCCGGCAGATCGTCGGCGCGGTCCCGTACCTTTTGCCGCTGAACGGTTATTGGCCCGATCCCGGTCTGAATGACCCGTTCCGGCCCGACGCCATGCCGCACAACACGTTGGCGCCCGTCAGGCAGGCGCTCTTGGGAGGACATCTCGACGAAACTGTCTGCTTCAGCCTTCAACACGGCTGCAAGCATGCGCTGTGCGCCTTCTCTCGCGATCTCTGTCAGCGGGTCCGAAACCAAGCCCGGCTGGCGCAGGTGGATGATCGTGCTATCGTCCTTCATAGGCGTATCGCTCCATTGGAGGCTCTGGCAGGCTTCAGCACCCGCCACGATACGCCGCCTTCTCAGGCCTCATCACCCATTTTCAGCCATAGCTCGAAAGGCTCTCCTGCAGCCTGCAGGCTCCAACAGCCCCGTGAGCTTCTCCTCGCCCGTGCGCTGACACTAGCGGGTGGTCGACGGAAGCCGATGCGCGAAAAACTCTTTCCCCCAGAACTGCTGAAAACAAGGGTTTTCTCCAGCCAGCGGTTCGCATAGCGCCTCGTCAGACAGATTGTGCATGTGCATTAGTCTGTCGCCGCGGCTAGCCTCGCAAGCCGATGCGCCATGTAGACGATCTGATCGAGCCGTGCCCGCACAAAATCGCCGCACAGGCAGCGGCTCGGCCGGCACAGTTCAAACTCCTCTCATTTAGGCCCGCCACGGGGAGTAGGTTTCGGCCAGACTCCTCCCTGCGGGGGCCAGAGGATTACCTCCTCGAACTCACCCCCGTGTTGGCGGAGCTGGACCGTGTACATCGGCTTTGTAGCGTTTAGACCGCGCTCGTCGAACCGAATTCGCGCGAAGAAGGTCTCGATGTCGAGTTTCCTGACCTCGGCCGCTATTGTTTTTCCATCGGCGGTGCCTGCTCGACGGAGAGCCTCCTGGAGGACGAGGCCACAGGCGAACCCACCGGCGGAAAAATAAGAGGCCTTCATGCTAAACCGGTCGAAGAATGCGCGGGCAAACTCGCCCGGAGTAACAAACATGTCTTGCCCTACAACCGGTGCTCGGTCGGTCCACTGGGCTGCGCCGAAAAGGTGCTCCGGCGAGACGCCCTGGCCGGCCACTTGGCCGCGGAAAGATGCAAGCGACGGGCCGACGCTTAATCCAAACCCCCTTGGGTGAAACTGCTCCTTGGCGGCTTGAATTACGAGGGCCACACTCTCACCCAGGTGCCCTGTCGCGAGACAAAGATCGAGGTCGAGCTCGGCTGCCATTCGCTGAAGGACATTCTCATACTCCTTGTGGCCATCCGGATACGTTAGGATCTCAACTTGGACAGCCGGCCCGCCGGGGGGCATCGCGTTGACAAACTCCTTCTTGAATCCCGCTGGGAGCTCGGGAGGCGTCTTTAGACTTTTGACGGCAAATCCTTTCTGTACCGCGAACTTTGCAGTAGCCTTCGCGTCCTCAAATGCTGCGAAGTCCTGGCATGAGAGAAATGCGACGGTGGGCGAATCGCTCGGCACGAGCATCCGGACCACCTCCACCGTGCCAGCAAGATAGAGCCTCGCGGGGGACATGATCCCGAAGACAAAATTGTAATTGGGGCTGTAGATCTCGGTTCCCGCACCTGTCGCGATGACGAGGGGCAGTTCGTTTGCTTCCGCAACCTTGGCGTATTCTACGTGGGCCGGGCTCGGGTAGGTGCCAAAGAGGAATCTTGCGCCATCCTCCTTGATGAGGGCCTCCGCGAGCTTCGGAATTTCAGGCGAATTTGGCGGGAACGGGCCGGTATCCCGGTAGGCTGTCTCGACCGTATGCGGCTTCCCATTGACGAGTATCCCGCCCGCCGCGTTCACTCGCTCGCGCCAGTACTCGTATCCGATCCGGATTTCTCGTCCCTCGGTCTCGAACGGCCCCGAGAGGGGGAGGCAGGCCCCGAAGACCAGCTTCCCCCGATCGGGCTCTACGGAGTAGGGAGCCACCGCGATCCCATTTGGCCCCCCGCGCGTCCGGATCTGGTCAACGACCGCCCGCTTTTTTACGTCTATGACAGAGATGTACCGACTCCGACCGTGGGTAACGTAGGCCTTAGTCCCATCGGGGGCGAAGGCGATGTGAATAGGATCAAGACCCGTGTGCACCCGTCCGGTGACCCGGCCGCTTACGGCGTCGACGAAGAGTACCTGACTCTCCCAGACTGCCGGCGCAAGTATCTCGTAGTTGCCGGCATTCGGCCTAGTCGGCTCTGAATAGAGGATCTGACCTACGCCGAAACCCTTACCCTCGTTGTCGAGCACCTTCACTTCCCGGAACTGTCTCTCGGTCGGCTCGAGTAATCTGATCTCGTTTCGTAGCGATGCGATAAGGTACTTCTCGTCCGGGGCGTAGGTGAGCCCTCGGACGGGAGAGCTAAATTGTTTCTCGTAGCGAAGCGCACCGCTCTCCGGATCGAGAGCAGTAATCCCTCCCATCCCGGAAACGACAAAAAGAGTTGATCCATCAATGCTGAAGAGAAAGTTGTGAGTGCCCTCGGGAATAGGGTATTCCAGCGAGGGCTCAATACTAACAAAGGCCGCATCGTGTGCCCGAGCGGTCTTGGCGAGGGCGAAACTATTCACTGGTGTATTGAGCTTCGGGTCCGTTACGTCGAAGACGAGCATCGTCTGCTCCTTTTCGACGTTCACGTAAAGCGATTTACCCCCTGGCTTCAGTTTCACCCCGTGAGGGGCCCGGCGAATCGGGTACTGATACGCGTCGTGAAAAGTGAATAGTCGCCTTGTCTCACACCGGTTCTCAATGTCGATGACGGAGATACTGGCCCCCGGTCGGCCGATCTGCTCGTCGTAATCTTTCACGCCGAAGTTCGTAACGTAAGCTGTTTTCCCGTCGGCGGAAACCTCAATTTCGTGCGGCCAGAATCCGACCTCGACGCGGCCAATCTCGTTTAAGGTAACCGAGTCGTAGAAGCCGACAGTCGAGTCACTCTCTTCAACCGCGATGATGAGGTGACGCCCATTCTCGCTCATTCCTGTTCCTCCAATGGCGGTGCGAACGTACGTCAAATTTAACGCTTAGTCAGTGAACACGCGGCGCACCTGCACAGGACGTGAGCCGACTTGCCGTCCACGAACTTCGGTAACCCCGATGCGCCTCCAGGGCATGGGAGCGCTCTTACCAAGCCCATAAACAGTCAGTGAATTAACCCTTCCGGCGGCGGGTAATCATTGCGGGGCTCAAATGTGGAGTTGACTTCCGCATCGATATTGGGCGCAGTTGCGGCGAATGAAGACGAGAGAGCCGTGCCTGACCGCTTGGCCTGTATCGCCTGCAGGCGAGGCGGTTCGCCCAACTGGTGTGCGAGCCATTTCACGGCATTGACGAAAAGCCTCTTGATGCCTCGTCCCAGTCGGGCCTCGAATAGATCCGGGGGGAGTTGTTGTTTCCAGAGAGCCTGAGCAGAGAATGGCGCGAACGCATCCCACGGAACTAGGCCGTCCTTCGCCCAATTGATGTCTACAAGGTGGTGGAAGCTAGTGTCCCATATAACTCGCCCCGAGGTGATACAACCCTTAGCGCGATCAGAGTCGCGGTAAGCCATCACCCCGAAAGAGATGAAAGTCGTCTCGGTGAATGGCACGTGCAGCGCCAGGTAACGGACGCCCGGGGGCAGGTCGGTTTCGTCGATGCCCCGGAGACTCGCTTTTCCTTTTAGTTTGCCTTCGTGCATATGGGCGGGTATCCAGATTCCATCCGAGCCTCCTACGCCGTTGAAGATTGGGTGGGGAGGCTGGGGCTTAGGACCAACGATCTGGGCCGGAACGATCTTTTGGAGATATCCGGCAGGTGGCCCGACCGAAAGCCAGACATCCGCGGGCTCCACACTTCCATCCATGCGGCGGCGGAAGCCTTCGGTGCGCACCTTGGCCTCACCTGTGCTGTCGTTGCTCCACTCAACGTTAGGACGGTATGGCTCTGCTGGTTCGGGCGACAACGGTTCGTGCAGTCCAAGCTCCTTGAGTCGATTATACCCAAGCGGGCCGTGGTCCCAGGTTACATACAGTCCACCTCCCCGTTCGCGGAACCGAGTGACAGCTGCCACCTCCTCCGCGGTGAACGGAATTTGAGGATAAACATCGACCCCACCTTCGGCTTGAGTCCCAGTGTCAGTAGCGATGAGCACAAGGACCGTGTCAGCGGGTTGTTCAAGTTCACCCAATGCCAGGATTTGGGGATCTGGCCCGCCGACTTTCCCCAAGCCATTGCAATCCCGTACTTCCCGTCGCTGACGGCCGTAGGCTCCGATGATAGTGTGGCCTGCTTCCTCAAGAGCGTGGGCAGCCCTCGAGTAAGTGAAGAAATGATCAGGGGGTACCGGAGGAAATATCTGGCTGACCCCGATATGCGGTTTGCCAGGCGGCGGATCACTCACCCAGAAAATTTCACCCGTGGAGTAGAAAATGACATTTGCCATGAGATTACGAACTCCGTTGATCTTAGCCTCTGAGGATAAATGAGTCAGGTACAAGTCACCTGTGGTTCGAGTCTACAGATGACGTTGATTACCGCTTGTCGTCCTTCTATGCGAACGACCTCAAGGGCCTTGCGAAGCTCGTCCTCAAGAAGGTTGGGGTCGGAGACGGCCCTACCGTAGGCTCCACAAGCCTGAGCGATGAGCTCAAATCGAGGGGACGGGGAAAGTTCACTAAGAGGGAAATAACACGTCCGTTCCGCCCAGCCTCCCTTGTACATACCGAGATTCGCTTTCCTGACGGCGTTCCAACACTGGTTGTTAAAAATGACGGTCAGCGTAGGGAGATTATAAGCTGACCCGACAAAGTGCGCGGACGTAGGGACGCAGAACATGTAGTTCCCATCACCAACGATCGAGATTACGGTGCGGCTCTGCGCTCCAAGTTTTACGCCAAGAGCGGCACCTAAAGCCCAACCAAGCCCGCCTGCAGAGGACTGCTCGAAGTTAGTCCCCGGCTTTTTGAAGTGCATTTGCTCAGCCACCATGTCATATTCATTGATCACAATGGTGTCATTGTCCTTCACCTGGTCGATGCAGTGAGTCGCCCACTCCATCGTGATTTCCTCCGCCTTCGCGGCGTCGGCGACCGTAGCCTTCCAGCGCGCGCGTTGCGCATCGTGAATTGTTCGAAGGTGGCACTTCCTCGCCTCGACTTTTCTCGGGTCGACCTTATTTTTCACCGCCTCAACCAGGAGACCGAGCGACTGAGCGGGCTCCCCCGCGAGGGGGACGTCGCAAGGAAATCCGCGGATGGGGTAACGGCAGTAAAACGGATCCTGCGCCATCTGTATGACGTGAGCCTTCTCCTTTGGCCGGCCGCGGGACGGGTACCACGGGACATCTGAGTCTATGACTAGGACAACATCCGCGCCGGCCTCGTAAAGGTCCTCGTCGGCCTGGAAGAAAGGGTGGGGGTCGAAACCAAGGTGTAGCGGGTGTTCCGTTGGGAAGTTGAGGTATCGGCTCTTGCTCACGACGACTGGCGCACCGCAGAGTTCCGCGAGGCGGATAAGCCCATTGAACGCTTCTTCCGAGCGGCCGGCACATGTGGTGATGATAAGCGGTGCCTCAGCGGCGGCGAGCAGGGAAGCCGCGTCATCTATGCAGGACGGATCTGGCCGGTTCGCCATGACGGGCGATTGACGCATCGGAGAGCTGTAAAAGAAGGGCTTGGATAGCTTTTGGGCCAGCACTTCGCGTGGAAGAGTTAGATACACGGGCCCACGCGGCGGGGTCATCGCGAGGGCGATCGCTCGATCGACTACGGTCTCAAGCTGTTCTTCGTTTCGAAGCTCGTAATCCCACTTCACGTACTCACGAACCATGGCACTTTGGTCGAAGGACTCTTGAGCCCAGTGGATGTGCGTGTCTCTCGACCCGGGACGCCCAGCCTCCGTCAGCGGCGTTCTACCCGCAGTAAATATGATAGGAATGTTGTCTCGCGCCGCGTTTATTATTCCCGCCGTAGCGTTCGCAGTGCCCACGGTGACATGGGTCATTACGACTTGCGGCTTCCCGGTCACAAGGTAGTAACCGTGGGCGATGCTCGCAGCCACCATTTCATGGGGAACAGTGACTGGGACCAATCCGCGTCTCCCCTGCGCCTTCGCCCACGCTAATGCGTCGAGAATAGGTGCAAAGTCCGTGCCTCCGTTTCCAAAAAGGTGGTCGATTCCGCGGTCCACTAGAAGTTCGATAAACGCTTGGGCAACCGTCTCGGCTTCAACAGACTTCTGCGCCGAGCAGTTCTCATGTTTGACCATTACGACGCTCCTTACAGCGGAATTTCAGCCTTTAAGATAACTTTCAGCGGCACCCATCAGAATAAAGTTCGATTGCCCGACGGCACGTTAGAGCTTGTATTTTGCTTTGAGTATTTCCGCTGCACGTTCCCCAATCACTACACACGGAGCCATGGTGTTGCCCGTCGTGACGCGGGGCAAAATGGACCCATCTGCAATGCTAAGGCTTTCAACACCATAAACCTGGAGGCTGCCGTCGACGACCGACATAGCGTCTCGACCCATCTTAGCCGAGCACGTCTCGTGAAAATAGGTGATAGTGTCATCGCGGATAAAGTTCTCTAGTTCTCTGCCTTTCAGGTTGCCCGGCATCACTTCGCGCTTCACAAAAGGTCGAAGCGGGGCGGAGTTACCTATCTCGCGACAAAGTTCCACGCAGGCTACAGCAACTTTCATATCGTCCGGGTGAGACAGGAAATTCGCTTCGATCTGTACGGGATCCCGCGGTTCAGACCCCGTTAGGCGAATCCGCCCACGGCTCTTCGGTTGGGCGACAGCGCCGTGCATTGTCCAGCCAGCATCCGGCAGTTTAAACTTGGCAGTGTTCTCCGCACTCGCAAACGGGACTTCGAGTTGGCAAGCAAACATATCTGGCACGGCAAGTTCAGCGTTGCTCTTCCAATAGAAGGTCGCTTCAGTCATGCTGTTGCGCGGCTCAAGTGCTTCCCGATACTCCCAGACACAGCTGAAGCCAACGTGGTCCTGAAAATTTTGGCCCACACCCGGGAGGTGCTGCAAGACAGGGATCCCGAATTTTTTCAGTTCGGCCTGATCACCGATGCCCGACAGCATCAGCACCTTCGGGGTGTTAACTGCTCCTAGCGACAAAACCACCTCACACCCGGCGGAAATCCTATGAATGTCACCGTGGTGGACAATCTCCACACCGTTGGCTCGGCGTCCGGCGAAGGTCAAGCGAGTGACCAAGGCGTGCTTGAGGACCGTAAGGTTCGGCCTGCCGATATAGGGCGCGACATACGATCGGAACACCGACTGCCTTTTGCCGTTGCGGATAATCATTTCGATAATAGAAGCGCCCCCCGCTCCCTCCATCATCCGACCGTTTGGACTCTCGAAGGTGGGTATTCCAACTGAACGCGCTCCTTCGAGCGTAGAGGGAACTAGAGGACTGGGATTTTGAGGAGGCTCGACAAACATCGGGCCTCCTGTTCCACGGTACTTAGCGTCTGGGACGCCATGCCAGTCTTCAACCCGACGATAGATGTCCAACACTGACGCATAGCTCCACGCCGGGTCTCCCACTTCGGATGCATAGAAATCCCAGTCGCTCTGATGCCCGCGTGCCCAGGTCATCGCGTTGATGCTCGACCCACCGCCTAGGACCTTGCCCATTCCGATGGGAAGCGCACGGCCGTTCACGCCACTAGACGGATCTGCTCGGAAGTTCCAGTCCCTCTCGCTTCCGATATTCAAAGTCCATTTTCCGGGCTCCAGAACTTCCGGCCGATCATCATCGCCCCCCGCCTCCAGCAGAAGTACGCTCACGTCCGCATTTTCGGCTAGGCGACGAGCTACCACCGAGCCGCCAGAACCAGATCCGCATATAACGAAGTCGTAACTTCGGGCCAGAACTGCCTCGCTCCCGGTCATAAATTGGTGCTCGCTCACGTCGAAGACTCCCTCAACCAATCATCTAATTCAGTAGTGCGCTGCGACTTGCCTGGTCGGCGGTCTTCTCCTGACGCCGCGATGAAGAAATCGTCAAAGCCACTCCCGCAAACTAATTTTCGAATCGTGAACTCTTTGCTATCACCTTGTCAATAGAAAGACGCGCTCAGCGATCAGTGTTGCCACTGGCGTACAGCATGAGATAGCATTTGTTTGGCCTTCTCGCTGATTGCGCTCCGGTTTGGGCATTCAGTGAACTCCCGAAAAGAGGCGGAGAGCATGGTTGCGGTCACGCTGGGAGTGCTCGATGGCGCGGGTGGTGGGGCGTGAGACGGATTTGCTAATTTTCGCGTTAAGCCGGTGGACGAGAAGATGTTTCTAATCGCTTTGTCGCGACACTCGGTATAAAATCCTCGCCGTGGATGACCTCTTGTCGATTCCGATCGGCACCATTTCACCGTCTCGCGCAAGGGATGCTTGCTCGCCGACAAATTGCGGCCACCTCACGCGTGGCGTCGTCCGGTAAGCTCTTATTGACGAACGTCAGTGCGATCGCGAATAATCCCGGAAGGCGGAGAGCGCATTAACGTGTATTGCGGAAAGGACTAGCGTGTCGTCGAGAATTGCAAGAGATCTCGTATGGGTGCGCCGCGATCCGGAACGTGGTCCAACGCTCGCGGCGATCGCGAGCGGCCTCCGCGACGGCGGGGCGTTCGACGTTGGGGTCAACATTCCGTCGACGGAGCTGCCGTTACCGCCTCGCGCGAAGGCGCTCTATCTGCTATACTCAGCGGCGGAAATAGAGCACGCGCTGATGGTCCAGTACCTCTACGCCGCGTTCTCGCTGGGTGGCCCGCAGGTGCCCGCGGAGAACGTGCTGCTCGTTGACGAGTGGCGGAAGTCGATCACCGAGATCGCGCGAGAAGAGATGGGGCACCTCGCGACAGTCGAGAACATCATCCAGTTCATAGGTGGCGCGTTGTGCTTCGACCGCGACGACTTCCCGAACATGAGCCCATACTCGCCGTTCGCGTTCGAGCTTGAGCCGCTGACGCGCGTTTCGCTCGCGAAATACGTGCTTGCCGAAGCGCCCGCGCGCGAAACGATGGCTCCCGAGCTGCGCGCCGAGATCGACGCGATCGAGAACGTGATCCCGAAGCAAGCAGGAACGGTTAACCGCGTCGGCCTGCTTTACCAGGCGATGATCGACCTTTTCAAACCCATGCCAATGTCGGTGCCTACGGATGTGCCGACGTCAATCGAGAGCGCAGACCTTGTCGGGGATTCTGTCGCCTACCAGGTCCGTGCCGACGAGTGGGGTCTCGGCGATGACCAAGTGCTCATCCTCCAGGCACGCGAGCGGCAGGACGCAATCGACGCACTAACGCGCGTCGCGCAGCAAGGCGAGGGCACGACGACGCCGTCGCTGCCGTTAGCCGGCGCGTCCCACTTCCAGCGCTTCCTCGCGATCTACCGCCAGCTCCCAGCCGACGGCACGTGGGCGCCGTCACGCCCGCTGCCGACGAACCCGACCGCGAGTTCGAAGCCGGACTCGGATCCCGCACGCGAGGGGAACCGCATCACCGACCCGGTCGCGCAGCGCTGGGCGCAGCTGGGTAACGTGCGCTATTCGCTGCTACTCCAGTTTTTGTCGCAAGCAATCTCGATCGAGTCTCCGGTCGCTTCCGGCGAGCGGTCGTCCCGCGGGTTGCTCATTAGCTGGGCGTTCGGTGAGATGTACCACCTGCGCTCCGTCGCCGACGTGCTCGCGGCGTTGCCCAGGCGTCCAGGCGAGGACCCTAGGAAGGCGACCGCCGGTCTGCCGTTCGACCTCCCGTACAGCCTCGCGCTGCCCAGACGGGAGCAAGATCGCTGGCGCATGCTCCGGGATGGACTCCAGACCGCGCGCAACCTTATTGAGGTCCTCGCTGCAGCGGATCCGAGGAATGCGCGTTACCTTACTGCGATGCGCGCCGCCGACCAGCGCGCGCTCGACATCATCGCCACCGCCATCGGTCGCTGACAGCAGGGGTTCCCGTGGCCCGTCAACTTGTCGAGATCCGGATCCTGCCACCGTTCGTCATCGGCCGGCTCGGCTCATCGCCCTCGCCGATGGACAACTACAAGCTGGAGATCACGAACCCGGTCGGCGCGAGGATGATCGTCATCGCACCGACGCTAGTCGTCGACACGATCACTGGGGAGGCGACGCTTGCGACGCCCCCGGCGCCCGTGCGCTTCCGCGACGAGCAGGGCCGCATCCGGCCAATCGCGCCGTTCCTCGAAGTTTGGGCGCGTTTCGACGATAGCGACGACCTCGTCCCTCTGACGATCCAGAATCTGGCCGAGGCAGGGATGAATCCGAACTTCGTACAATGGAGCGTGCATGTTGCAAACCACAAAGCGTTCCGCCGCACGCGCGATCCGAACGATCGCATCGAGGCAAAGCTCGGGCCGTTTTCCGACCATGATCGGCGCGCGCTTGAGGGGGTCTCATGTAATTTCAAGACCGACAAGGTTCTTCCGCTCGGACACGCGCAGTACATCCGACCGACCGAAGCCGTCCCGGGAATCCGCCTGCGCATCACGCCAGCTGCGGGCAAGGTCTACGGCCCGGACCGGAACCCCCACGTTGCTGACGACGTCTACGACGCGGCGCGCGGGACCTGGAAAGGCTACAAGGACGACGATAGCGATCCGCGCATCACGATACCCGGCGAGATCTACGCCGCGGAGTCGGACGGGTCGACATCGCTCGGCTACCTCGACGACGAGTGCGACGGCATCGTCGAGGTGAAGGTAGCGGCGCACTCAGCGTTCGCGCGCATCGCGATCGGCCCGCCGACGTTCGCGCCAGATTCGCAGCCTGTGCGCACCGTTGACGACGAGCTCGTACAAGCGCTGCTCGGCCCCAACATTGCTGATCGCGTTTCCGACACCGAGGTCGCGGGCATCGTACGACGCGTGCTTGAAACCGTGAAGCTGATGAACACCGAGGTTATGAATCGCGCGTCGCGGAGTACGCGCGGTGTCGGAATGGCGCGCATGGACTATCTCGACCGCGCCCGCGCACCCGAACCGATCATGAATCCGTCGGTCGTCGACGCACTCGCTGTACGTGCCCGGCACGAGCGCGTGCTGCTCGCGCTTGAGTCGGGTACGCTCGCGTGGTTCGCGCGGGTGCTGCGCGAGTACGACGCGGTCGGCGACCTGTCGGACGCCGGCCGCCGCTTGATGCCAGCGCTGATGCGCGGCGCCGATGGGCGCTACCTCGCGCTGACGCGTAGGCAGGTCGCGCTAATCCGCGGAGGCGCCGCGCAGGTCGCCGCTGGCAAGGGGCTCGCCGCCGCGCCGCCAACGTCACCGAACAGAACGCGCCTTCCAGCGATCGCGCCGAAAAACCGAACCGCGCAGCTCGCGTACGATGCTGCCGGCAATCCGCCAAGCGCGCACCCCCGGTCCGCGATATCAAACTCTTACCCAGGGCTTGAGATGGATTTCCGTAACGCGTGGAAGCGCGTGCTGGAAGGTATTGTGTTGCACGAAGCCGCAAACCTCGTGGTCGAGGTCACCGCTGCCGCGCCGCCCGACGCCGCGGGGCTTGTGGGGATGTGGCTGCAGTCGGTCGACGGCATGCCAGTTACTGTGCCGGTGACCGGACCGCTCGTTGGGGCCGCGGAGAGCGTGCCGCTGCCCGACACCACAACAGGCAAGCCGGTGATGGCGCTTGAGTGGTCAAATGCCCTCGCTGCGATCATGCCGAAGGCCGGGCAGCTCGTGCGCTGCGTGTTCCGTGCTGAGCCGTTGCATGCACGCCCGGGGCCCGAGTTCGAAGTCGAACTGCGCGTGCAGGGGTTCTTCGCCGACGGCACGGCGGTGATCGCGCGCAACCTCGCGGAGCCCGGTGCGCTCTCGCAGAGCCTGTGCTCGCCATGGCAGAACGACTATCGCGAATGCGCGTGCTTCTACTGGGCCGCGAGCCGGCCCGACTATGTCAACGTCGACGCGCTGCCCGACGGCACGAGCACGGGCAATAACTGGATGCAGAAGAGCCGTGGGCGGGGTGCTTCGGCGGTTTACGTAATAGACGACTGGGTTGACTCGCGCCTATACTCGCACGTCGATTTGTTCACGCGATGGGAGGAGCTTGCGTTCGTGATTGGCGGTGAGGATGAGGAGTGACGACCGCGCTCGTGCCGGCGCGCGCGCGGCGTGGCTCGCCCGTCGGGCGAGCGATCGGCGAAGCGGCGGCCCCTCGCGCGGCGGCGGTGCACCTCTTTGAAGCGGATTCGCAGCCGCACGTGCTCGTAGTCGAAGGTTCGCAGATTTTCGGCGTCGACGCGGGGGCATTCGCGACGCTCGAACGCGCGATCGCGGCGGGTGACGACGCAGTCGATCGCGAGCTCACGCGGCTCGGCATCGCGAGAACATCAGGGGGAAGCCCGTTCGTCGACGACGCGCCGCCTGCGTCGCCGCCGGTTCGGGCGCTATCGCTCGCCGTGGCCCAGAAGTGTAATCTTGCCTGCAGTTACTGCTACGCGCGCGAGGGTAGCTTCGGCGGCGAGCCCGCGGCGATGTCGCTTGATATGGCGCACGCCGCGGTCGACAAACTTCTCGCTGACGTGGTGCCTGGCGAGCGCATCAACCTCTCGTTCCTGGGCGGCGAGCCACTGGCGAACCGCGTTGTGCTGCGCGCAGCGACCGAGCGCGCGGCGGAGTTGGCCGCTGCACGGGACGTGGTCGTGACCTTCTCGATTACGACTAACGGCACGCTCGTCACACCCGACGACGGCGCATTCTTCGAGCGCTATGGCTTCGCGGTGACGGTCAGCCTTGACGGCATCGGCGAGGTGCACGACCGCCAGCGCCCGTTCAAGAGCGGCCGCGGAAGTTACGCGCGCATTCTCGACTTGATCGCCCCGCTGCTCGCTATGCAGCGCCGCATGCAGGTTTCCGCGCGCGTCACGGTCACGCCTCGGAACCTCGCGCTCCGGGATTCCCTAGACGCGCTAATTGCGCTCGGCTTCCACAGCGTGGGCTTCTCGCCGATGCTCGCTTCGCCGACGAACTCGGGGGAGTTGGCGGCACCGGACCTTGACACGATGCTCGCGGAAATGATCTCCTGTGGCCGCGCTTACGAGCGTGCCGTGCGCGCCGGGCAGCGCTACGCGTTTGCCAACATGACGAACGCGATGCGCGAACTCGCGCGCGGCACGCACCGCCCGTACCCGTGCGGCGCTGGGGCGGGCTACCTGAGCGTGTCGGCGGCAGGCGATCTGTCGGCGTGCCACCGCTTCATCGGCGATCCGGCTGGGGCACTCGGCTCACTCGCCGAAGGTATCGACGCCGAGCGGCGCGCCGCTTGGCTTGGTGAGCGGCACGTGCACCGCCAAGAACCGTGCCGGCGCTGCTGGGCGCGGTACATGTGCGGCGGCGGCTGCCACCATGAGGTGATCCACCGCGGGCGGCCCGCGTGCGACTACATCCGCGGCTGGTTGCACTACTGCCTCGGTGCGTATGTTCGCCTTGCGGACGCCGCGGCGTTCGATGCCTGAGCCTGACCTTGAGTGCGAAGTTTGCGTCGTCGGCGGGGGGCCTAGCGGCGCCATCCTCGCGCGGCGACTCGCGATACTTGGTCACGACGTGTGCCTCGTCGAACGCGCCATGTCCTGCGCCGGGCGGCCCGGCGAATCGCTCGCACCGGGCGTTGTGCCGATGCTCGACGCGGCGGGCGTGCGTGACGCGTTTGAGGAGCTCGGCCCACTGCGCATGCCCGCCGCGGTGGTGCGGTGGGCTACGACCGAGGCGGAAAGAGTAGCTCATCCGGCGCTACTAATCGAGCGGTCGCGGCTCGACGAAGCGTTGCTCGCGACGGCGGCGCGGGCGGGCGTGCGTGTGCTGCGCCCTGTGACCGCCGAACGCCCCGCGCGCCGCGATTCCAACAACAGATGGCGCGTTCCGTTACGTGCAGATGGGCGCACGTGCGAGCTGGAGGCGCGGTTTGTATGCGAAGCGACTGGGCGCCGGGGACTGTTCGGCGGCGACGCGCCGCGGCGATCAGGCGCCCGAACGCTAGCGCTAACCACATACGCGCGCGGCGCCAAGCTCACGCTGCCCGTCGTCGAGGCACTTGCCGACGGCTGGCTATGGGCTGCGCCGCTCCCCGACGGCCGCGCCAGCGTCATGGTGTTCGTCGACGAGCCACACTCGCTTGACGCGCGCGACCGAGCACTGCGCGCGCGCCTCGCGGCGTCGCCGATCGCCTGCGGCTGGACGGACCTCGCGCCAGTCGTCGTACGCGATGCAACCGCGCATGCACGGGACTCCGTTGTCGCGCGCGACGCCCTGCGAATCGGCGAAGCCGCATTCACGATTGATCCGCTGTCGGCACAGGGCGTGCAGGCAGCGATCAGCACGGCGCTACACGCTGCGATTGTCGTTCACACAATCCTCGTGGCCTCAGCACGCACAGACGCAGCACTAGCGTTTTACAGCGGGCGGTGCGACGAATCAGTTGCGCGCCACGCGGCGTGGTCCAAGCGGCTCTATGCCGAGCGGGCCAAGTCGTTCAATGGCACGTTCTGGCTTCGGCGGACGGCCACGCTCGTACCCGCACCGATTGCCCCGATTGCGCTGTCAGCTGGATCGCCCGTCGCGCGTCCAGCCGCGCTAACCCTCGCCCGCGCGGCGACGGTGACCGCCATACCTGGTATCATCGACGACCTCGTCGACCTCGTGCCCGCGCTGCACCACCCCGCCCTCGACCGCCCGATCGCGTACCTAGGCGGCACGGCACTCGCATTGCTGCTCGAAGACCTCGCGTACGCGGACTCGCCCGCCCGGCTCATTGAAAAGTGGTCGCGACGGATCCCGCCAGCACGCGCGCACGCGATTCTCGACTGGCTCATCGCCCGCGGCGTAATTGAGGCTGCGCATTAACTCCAAATCATTACCTTTGGTTGCGCCAATATAATGCCACGCTCCCTGGGGCCGATATCGCCATGACTTATTTGATTTGCTGCCACACGCAAGTCGATCATCAGGTCGGCTCTCTTCTATGCCGCGGAATTCGGAAAATGCGCCTACTCGATCACTCACTTGACGAACGGCTCGAGAGTTGGTCGAAGCACGCGCCACCGAACCGTGCCTGGAGCCGTTTGAGATCTCCGCGTCAACGAGGGAAGAATTGCTATGAAGAGGATGACGGTACTTTTCCTGCTGGTGGCGGAGCGGCTGTCAGACTTCAAAGATGGGTTTTCAAGGCAATCGGACTCGATAGATGCCGAAACCGTAAAAAAATTTTCGTGGAAATTGTCCCTTTGAAATCAGAACTCTAAGATTTTGACGGACTGAGCGTCGGCTCGCTGAGCTGCACGCGGTGAAAGATCGAAGTAGAACAGCGCATTAGCCGGGTTTCAAACAATCGAGTGGGAGTGAGGGCTTGCCGGGTTAAGAGTCGAAAGAGGCCAGCGCCGCTGGAGAAGGCCCGGATCAGGCCAACAACTGCGCGGGGACGCCGAGCGCTGGCCCTGCCTCGGCGAGTCGCTGGTCGAGCGTGTACAAGGTCGCGCCATGCTCCGACGCGACCGCGAGATGCAGCGCATCACCCGCACGGAGGCCAAGGGCGTGTTGATCGGCAAACTTCGCCGCCGCCCGAAACTGCCCGCCCGCCACGCCCAGCACGGTGAAGCTCTCGGCAACCAGCTTGTTGAACATGGCCAGAGCCGCGGCACGCTGATCAAGGCTGACCTGGCCAGTTCTCAGCTTGATCGCCATGGCGGACGACACCTCGGTGATTGTCCAGTCGCTGATCAGAAGCTGCGCCGGGTCCTGCACCGCCAGCCAGGCCTGAACACGCGGCGTCGCCGCTTCTTTTGAGAGCGCCGCGACAATCAGAGACGTGTCGAGATAGAGCATCAGTAGCGATCGCCATCCCGCATCGACCGCACGAGATCAGCGGCGCTCTGAGACTGAGGCCGCATCGCAGACGTCAGCGATTGAAGCTGCGAGGCGTCAATTGGCTTGCGAGGCCTCGCCACGGCGGTGAGCCGCGCGACCGGCTTGCCGCGACGGGTGATGTCGATCGACTCGCCGGCCTCGACCCTGTCGACCAGCTCGCTGAGATGGGCTTTGGCGTCTGCCAGATTGATCGCATTCATGCCGCGCTCCTGACTATGTAGATAGTCATATAGCGTATCGGAGTTAAGAATTCCAGCAGGGTATGTCCATGCGGCATGTTTTCACCTGGCGACAGCTTTGCGACATGATCTGGGAACGAGGTTTTCCGTCGTGCGCAGGTCATCGCCGCTTCGTGTCCTGCTCTTGTGCAGAATGCGTGAATTGGCGCGCCGCTGGTGACCGCGCCTGCACGTTGAATCGTTATATGAGAGTCGCGCTTCGTTGCGCATGGGCGAAGGACGACGTCCAAGTTTTTGCAGAGACTCCTGCGCAGACGTTTTTTCCTCTCCCTGTCATGTTCGTGACACCCCGCCGCCGCGCTTGTGAATAGCCTCTTCCCGGAGCCGATTTTCCCCCGATTCAGCGTCCCTCGCCGCAGCGCCCGCGGCGGCCGGGACGCCGTGAAGACGGCCACAGGAGAAGAGCGATGCAAGGTGATATGGGATCTGAACGAGAAACTGTTGGTTCGCTGATTGCCGCTCTGGGCGAAGCGGTTGGGCTTTCCGATCTCTCGTTGCAGGAGGAAGACGCTTGCGGGCTTTCTTTCGACGATATCGCCGTCACCCTGGCTTACGATGAAGAGTCGGGCGCGCTGGTGATCTCGACCTTGCTGCAAAGCCTCGAAGAGCCGCTCGACGCCGCCGCGATGGTGCGGGTCATGGATTTGAACGCGATCCTGTTCAACCACGATGCGGCGGCCATCGTTTATGACCGGGACGAACTTGCGGTCTTCCAGTTGTTCCGGATCACCGCCGCCGATCTTTCGAAAGAACGCTTCCTGAGTTGGGTGGAACGCAGTGTTTCAACGATCGAGACAACGCATGACGCCGTGCAGAAGGCTCTCGCCGCCGAGCCTGAAGAAGAAATTATGGATCCCGGAGAAATGAGCTTTTTCCGTCCCTGATCGCGACCGCCTGCCCAAGCCAATCCGTGTCATTCCGGGGTTATGAAAAATGAGTGGAAACATCGACTCGCGCCAGCACGCCGAAAGCCTGATCACCTCTTTGGGCCAGCAGGTCGGAATCCCCAAGTTGGCCTTTGAAAAGGACAAATCGGTCGTCCTGTCGTTCAATGAGCAGATGGTCACCGTGAGCTATGATGAGAAAGTCGACGCTTTGACGCTTTTCGGGCTTGCCGACCGGCTTCCGGGGCAGCTCGGCGCGGAAGGTCTCGCCAGGCTGATGGCGTTGAACGCCGAGATGTTCCAGCGTGAGCAGGCCTGCATCCTCTATAATCAGACAACGTTGCTGGTCGCACTGCTGTTTCGCGTCGACGCCTGGAGCATGAAGAGCGACGGGATACTGCCGTGGATCGACCGTTGCATCGAGACGATCGAAGCGAGCCGTGAGCGCGTTTGGGAATTGCTCGGCGCGGATCGCGAAAAGATGGACAGCGACGACACGGGCGGAAATTTCCTGCAGGCGTAGAGCGTTTCCCGGTCTGACCGCCCTCACGGTCCCGCGACGAACATGCGCGCGTCGGCGATGGCGAAGCAACCGCCATGCGCGATGATCGGGTTGAGGTCCATCTCGGCGACCCAATTCGCTGCGGCGAACCAGGCGGAGAGGTCGGCGACAAGACGCGCGAAGGCGTCGGCGTCCAGCGCCGGCGCGCCGCGATAGCCCGACAGCAGCGTGCGGCCTTTCAGTTCGTCGAGCATGGCGCGCGCGTCATCCGCGCCAACCGGCGCGAGACGCAGCGCGACATCCTTCAGCGCCTCCACCCAGACGCCGCCGAGACCGCAGAGAACGACCGGGCCGAAGGATGGGTCGCGGCGCGCGCCGACCATGAGCTCGACGCCCGCGCGCGCCTGTTTCTGCACGAGGGCCGGACCCGGACCAAGATCGCGAGCGAGTGCGTCGAAGGCTTCCGCGACGGCGGCGCCGTCGCCAAGTCCGAGACGAACCGCGCCAGCGTCGCTCTTGTGAACAAGACCCGCGCGCTCGGCTTTCAGCACGACCGGAAATCCGAGCGCTTCGGCCCTGGCGGCTGCGTCGGCTGCGCTTGCCGCCATATGGCAGGCGCAGACGGGGAAGCCGGCCTGCGAGAGCAAAGAGAACACCGTCGCGCTCGGCGCCCAGCCCGCCGAAAGAGGCGGGCGCGGCGCGGCGCAGGGCGTCGGCGGACGCGTCTCGGCGGGAGGCGCCCACAGCGCGGCGAGCGTCGCCGCCGTCCGGGACGGCCATGGATGGCAGGGAATCCCGGCTTCGAGCAGACGCGCGCGATTGGCGTCGGCGGCTCGCGGCGCCACCCAGCAGACATGCAGCGGCTTTGTCGATCCCGCCGCGCGGGCGCGCGCCCCGGCGGCGATGACGGCGTCGCTCACCTCGGGGATCAACGCCGAACGTTGCAGCAGCACGGGCGCGACGGCGTCGACTTCGTCGCTCGACATCAGGGCCTCCACCGCGCCGCCATACATTTGCGGGAAGCGCGCCCAGTCCGTCGTCACGTCCACGGGATTGAGCGGCGAGCCTTGCGGCGGCAACAATGCGCGCAGGCTCGCCTGGAGGCTTGCGGAGAGTTCCGGCACGTCGAGCCCACGGGCTTCGAGAAGATCGGTGAGCTCAACGCCGGTTCCGCCCGAATTGGTGATGATGGCGATTCTCCTGCCGCGCAGTGGCGGCTGCCAGTCCAGAGCGTTGGCGACGTCGAGCAGGGTCAGGCCGTCGTCGACCACATGCGCTCCCGCCTGCCGCAGCGCCGCTGCGACAATGGCCGCATCGGTGGCGAGCGCGGCGGTGTGGCTGGCGGCGGCCCGCCGCGCGGCGGGAGTGCGGCCGGTCTTCATCACGACGACCGGCTTTCTCGGCGTGACCGCCGCCACCGCCTCGAACAGGCGGCGGCCGTTCGCGATCGACTCCAGCAACATAGCCACGACCCGCGTGTCCGGATCGTGGCCGAGGTAATCGAGCATCTCCGCCTCGTCCACATCGGCCTTGTTGCCGAGCGCGACAATCTTCGAGAATCCCATGGCCTCGTCGATGGAGCGCGAATAGGCCGCCATGCCATAGGCGCCGCTCTGGCTGATCAACGAAACGCCGCCCTTTCGCGGCAGGCCGATGGACAGGGACGCGTTGAGACCGCAGGCGACGCTGACGACGCCGAAGCAATTGGGGCCGACAAGGCGCACGTTGTCTTGCCTTGCCGCCTCCATCGCCGCGCGCTGCAAGGCCGCGCCCGCCGCGCCGGTTTCCGCGAAGCCGCCGGTCACCACCACCGCGACAGGAACGCGCGCCCGGCCGCAATCCGCGAGGACGGCGGGAAGGGACGCCGGCGGCGTCGCGACAAGCGCAAGATCGACCGGCGCGGGGACGGCTTCGAGCGCCGGATAAGCACGAACGCCCAGAAGCTCATGCGCGGTTGGATGAATAGCGACGGTTTCTCCACGAAAATCCCTTGTCAGGTTGCGGAGAAAAAGTTCGCCGGCCTTGCCCGGAGTGGCGGAGGCGCCGACGATGGCGACGCGCGACGGGTTGAAGAGCGCGTCTCGCCAGTCTTTCATGGGATGATCTCCGCAGCGGCGGTAAACAGGGCGGGCGCCCCGCCCGTATGCAGAAACAGGATGTCCCGGCAGTCGTCGTAAGCGCCGCGCGCCAGCAGGCTGCGGCGCCCGGCCATCGCCTTGCCCGTGTAGACGGGATCGAGAAGGATTGCTTCCTCGCGCGCCATTGCGGCGATCGCCTCCTGTCCCTCGGAAGAGGGCAGGCCGTACCCCGCGCCAATGAAGTCATCGACAAGGCGCAGCTCCACCTGCTCGATGGCCTCCGGCGCGCCGATGGCCTGCGCGGCCTCTTGCGCAAGGCGGCGGGCGCGTTGGAGCGCCTCGCTCGCCGGCCGGCTGACGGAGAAGGCGTCGATGCGCCATGTCGCCTCGAACAGCGCCGAGCCGAGCAGCCAGCCGGCGAGCGTCGCCGCCCCGCCGACGGCCATGACGACGCAATCGGGCGCAATCCCCAGCGCCGCGCATTGCGCCAGAGTCTCGCGCACCGCGCGGACATGCGCCAGCACGGCCAGCGGACAGGCCCCGCCGCGCGGAACCACATAGGGCGCGCCGCCACGCGCGCGCGTCTGCGCGGCGACGCGCTCCAGCGCGGCGTCGACGGAGTCGCGGGCGGTTTCGCCGGTGAAGAGCAACTCCGCGCCGAAAAGCCGCGCCAGCCGTTGGTTTCCCTCGGCGCGTGGCGGCGGCGCGCCCCAATAGACCGCGACGCAGGCGAGTCCGGCGAGCGCCGCGACGGCGGCGCTGGCGCGCACATGATTGGAGAGCGGTCCGGCGCCTGTGATCAGCGTATCGGCGCGCTGATCGAGAGCGTCGGCCATGACGAGGTCCAGCGCCCGCACCTTGTTGCCGCCGAAGGCCGCCGGGATGAGATCGTCGCGCTTGAACCACAGCCGCGCCCCGGCGCCCTGGCGCCGCGCTGGATGCAGCGGCGTCGGCTCGACGACGAGGCCCAGACGCGGCAGCGCTTCCAGCCTCTGCGCCCAGCCGGTCATGACGCAGACCGCTTGTCGAGCAGCCGGTCGACGAGCGCCTGACAATGTCCGAGTTGCGCCCGGGGATCGAGCAGCCGCTCGATCTCATCGGGAGGAAGATGCGCGCGGATCGTTTCGTCACGCCGGGCGGCCTCCGGGAACGCGACACCGTCCCGCCGCGCGGCGGCGGCGAGCGTCTGAACGACGCGATGCGCCGTCTGCTTGCCGATGCGCGGCGCAAGCGCCAGCATGACGCCTTCCGACAGCGCGAAGCCGCCGCTCGCCATGAGATTGGCGCGCATCCGATCCGCGTCGATCTCCAGATGTTCCAGAAGCCGCGCCAACAGCGACAGCGCCTTGCCCGCCGCCATGGTCAGTTCCGGAACTGCGTGCCATTCGACTTTCCAGGAGCGGCCGTCGCGCTCGTGATCATGCACGAGGCTTTCGGCGAGAAGCGACGCATTGGCGCGCACGACGCGCGCCAGCGTTCCGATATGTTCCGCCGTCTCCGGGTTGCGCTTGTGCGGCATGGTGATGCTGCCGACGCCATGCGCGAGCGCCGGCTCTCGCACTTCTCCGATTTCGTCGCGCTGGAGATTATAGACCTCGTGGCCGATGCGGTCCGCCGTTCCCGTCGCAAGCGCGAGAAGCTGCGCCCATTCGACCAGAATATCGCGGCTCGCCGTCCACGACATGTCTGGCGCGCGCAGGCCCAGCCGCTCGAAAAGGCGCGCCTGAATGGCGAGCGCGTCCGGCCCCAATGCGGAGAGCGCGCCGACGCCGCCGGCGAGCTGGCCAACATCCATGCGCGCGGCGGCTTCATCGAAGCGCGCGCGGTGGCGCCGCATTTCCGCGAGCCAGCTCGCGGCCTTGAATCCAAATGTGATCGGCAGGCCCTGCTGCCCATGCGTGCGCCCCGGCGCCAGCGTGTCGCGATGGCGCCGGCAATGGGTCTCGGCCGCCGCGATGGCCGCCTCCAGGTCGGCGATCAGCAGCCCGCGCGCCTCGCGTAGCGCCAGCATGAGCCATGTGTCCGCGATATCCTGAACCGTGGCGCCGAAGTAAAACCATTCCCCCGCGAGCGGCCCGGCGCGCCGCGCCACGGCGGCGATGAGGCCCGTGGTGGAGTGAGCGGTGTCTTCATAGCCCGCCCGGCATTCGGCGAGAAACGCCGCATCCACAGTGAGGGACGCACAGGCGCGCCCGATGTCCCTGGCCGCCGCTTCGGGAATGAGGCCATGCTCCGCCTGGATCTCCGCAAGCAGGACGAGGATCTCGATCCAGCGCCGCGTGCGCGGAACATCGTCGAAAAGCGCGCGCATCTGCGGCGTCGCCCAGGCGCCGCCATAGATCGACGAGCCGAAAGACCAGCCTGTCATGCCTCCCTCGCGACAAGATTGGACGCTTCGGCGAGAAGCGCGTCGATCGCGGCCGCGCGGCGTGCGCGCAAAGCCGCGACGCCCTGTTTGTGCAAACTGCCGGCCGCGCGGAGGTCCTGCGCCATCGCCGCCACCTCCGGCCCGGCGGCGCCGCCATGATCCGATCGGGCGGCAAGGCAATGGGCGGGATCGAGCGCCGCCCGGAGAACGCCGTTGAGACAATCAGGGTCCGCATCCGTCCCCGCGCGCTGCAAGGCCGACCGGAGGTCATTGACGCAGACCTGCGCCAGCGACCGTCCTTCCGCCTCCAGTTGCGAGACGAGTTGTCCGATGGCCCCATGCGCGCGCCTGTAGTCGACCCCGGCTTGCGCCGTGAGTCGCTCGGCAAGATCGCCGGCGCAGACCGATCTGTCGGCGAGCGCCGCCAAAGCGCGGTCTGTTTCGAAGGCGACTCCGGCGAGAACCTCCGCGAACAGGGTCGCGGCGTCGCCTGCCGCACGAAGGGAGTCCGGCGCCGCGTCATAGACGAACAGGCGATTGTCCATCTGGCCCGAGGGCGAGCGCCCCGCGGCGGCCACGCCCGCCTGCGCGCCGATGAGCCGGTTCGCGGTCGCGCGCACAAAGGCGAGCGCAAAGGGGTTGCGCTTCTGCGGCATGATCTTGCTTGCGCGCGCATGACGGTCGGCAAGGCGCACGAAACCGAATTCTGCGCTGGCGAAGATCATCATGTCTTCCGCCAGCCGGTCGAGATTGATCGTCGCGGCGACGGCGATCGCGCAGGCTTCGATCGGCAGATCGGCCTGCCACATGGCGTCTCGCGCATGTCGGACAGGCGCGGGAAAACCAAGCCGTCTCGCGAGCGCCCACCGATCCTGCGGAAGGGTCGAGCCATTGCAGGCGCCAATGCCGGCCGGGCATAAATCCACGCGTGCATGAAGAGACGCGATGCGGTCGAGATCGCGCAGGATGGGCCAGGCGAAGGTCTGGAGGTAATGGCCAAAGCTCGTCGGCTGCGCCGCCTGGAGATAAGTGTAATCCGGCATCAGGCTGTCCTTGCATTGCAGGGACAGGGCCGCGAGCGCTTCAAGCGCCGCCACAAGGCCGTCGGCGAGGCCGCAGAGCGCGTCACACAGCGTGAGATGAAAGGCGGTCGTGAGCGCCTCGCGGCGCGCGCGCCCGGCGCCGAGCCAGCCGACCGCGGGCGTTCTGCGCGTCAGCCAGGCTTCGCGATTGGTGTAGAGGTCGCCGTTTTGCGGATCGAGCGAGAAGTCCGCCGGCCCCGACTGAAGCGCGAGCAACGCTGCAACAAGCTCTTTGCCCGCCTCGCGCGGGATCACGCGGCTCTCCATCAGGGTGAGCGTATGCGCGAGATCGGTCCAGCCGACCGCCTCCTGAAAATGCGCCTGCGCATCCAGTTCGCGGGCAAAGGCGATATCGACGAGATGTCTGGACGGACCCTCGAACAGGCGTTCGCCAATCTCCAGAGCGGCGGCGCGCGAATCCGGCTTCATTTTTCAGTCCTCGCGACGTTGCCGGGTTGAGGGGATTCCACACGCGTCGGGTCCCACAGTCCGGCTTCCTGCGAATTGCGGGCAATCGACATGAAGGTTTCAAATCTCAGTCCGCAGCGGAGCGCCTCCAGCGCCAGACATTCTTGCGGCGGAATATTGCCGAGGCTGACATTCGCGCCGAAGCGGCATACGAGATACGCCTGTTGCGCACGATCCGGCGCCTCCCAGATCAGGCGCGCGGCGGCGTCTCCGATCAACGAAATGACGGCATCGAGGAAGCTCTGGCGAATGCCGCCGCTCTTGTCGTAAATGCCGACGCCTTTGCCGCTCTCTCGCCCTTCCATGATCACCCAGGCCGCGCCCCAGTCGAGATCACGCAAAATCTGATCCGCGAGTTCAGCCGCCTCGGGCTGCCGCGCGGGGTCCTTTCGTCCCACTTCCGTAATGGGTAAAAGCCCCGCGTTTCGCGCGCAGTCGATCATTCGCCGGCGACGTTCGGCGGGGAGGTCGATGGTGCCTTCGGATATCTCGGCCGCGCGGAAACCCAGTTCCGCCGCCCGGGTCATGAAGACCCGGCAATGTTCCTGCACCACGGCCGCTTCCAGCAGCGTGCCGCCGGGATAGGTGAGAATATCCCGCGCGTGGAGCAGCGCAAGCTTCGCCTGCAGCGCGGCGCGCGGCATCAGAGCGGTCGTTCCGAAGCCGAATTTCCAGTGGTCGATATGGTCGCCCGCGAGGTCCAGAATATCCGCCATGGCGGAGAGGCCGACGCCGGTGTCGATCACCATCGTCACGCCGCTGCTGCGCGGGCGGCGAATGCGCCGATTGATCATGGCGTCGAGCGACCAGACGCCGCGCCATGCCGAGTCCGATCCATTCATGTCGCCCGCTCCTTCCGCGTCCTGTCGGCCAGAACCCGCAGCGCGCGTTCGACCATCGGCAGATCAGCGCCCCAGGGCACGATCACCATTTCGCCGTCCTGTTCGATGTCGAACTCCAGCAGGCAGCATTTGAGAAGTGTGGGTTCGCCTCTGCGCCCGGCGATCACGCGCGGGCACATTTCGACGCGCGGCGGCTCGTCGCCATAATAGTGGCGATGAAACTGAAGGCTTCGCTCGCAGCCGATCAGCGTCCAGTCGAGGCGCTCCGGCGGGCGTTCATCCAGATAGTGAACGGGGCCGCCGAGATCCTCCAGCCCGCCGGAGCGGCAGGGGACAAGGAACGCGTCGGCGCGTCGTCCGGCCACGAGGCGATGCAGGTCGATGCGTTCCAGCTTCGGGACAATGGCGGGAAGGTCGGCGTAGCTCAGCACGTGGCGCACGAGATCGAAGAGCTTCGGCGGATGCGGCGGCGTCACTTCAACCACTGTCACGATCAGCGGCTCGGGGCGGTGGATGAAATTCACATGGTCGAATTTCCCCTCGCAGATGAGGGTGCGATCTTGATCGACTCCATGCGCGAGCGCGAGCGCGGCAAGTGCGGAGCAGTTGCCACAGTCGGTCAGCGGATCGCGGACATAGACGCAACGTTCAGGCAAAGCGAGCACGTCGACATGTGTGATGGGGGAAAAGAGCGGGCCGCGATCCGCCGCCTCCACGGCAATGACGGCATGGCCTCCGCCCGGCGCGCAGAGGACGATGAATTCCGTGCGCCTGTACGTCTCGCGCCCGAGAAAATGGGAGACCAGCGCCACCTCGGTCATCGGACCGTCGTAACGCTGCACGCTGACGCCGCGATAGGGGAGGGGGACAAAACTCAGCTTGTCTCGATAGCCTTCGCGCGTGACGGACATCACACCTTCTCTTTTAGAACGATTTCAGCAAGGTCGAAGCGGCGCGACATGTCCCGAGGCCGTATTTCACGCTCATGGACTTTCAGCGGATCGAGCTGGCGGATGATCTCCACGACGCGACGATCCGGCGCGGGAATGACGTCAATGTCATCGGCGACGCGCAGCTCGAAGCCCGCGCTGTCCACGATGTCCTGCGTCGTCGTGTCGGCATATCGGCCTTTGAGTCGCATGTGTCCGTCGGCGTCGAAATCGAAAACCCCGAGCTCGGTGACGAGCGCTTCCGGCCCTCCGCCGACATGCCCATAGGCCTGTCGTGACGTCCCGCTGGCGTCTCGATGGCCGAGGTTCGTGATGAAATCGCAACTCTCGACGAGCCGAAATCGCCGCCGGCCGGCCGCGTCGGGCAGGGCGCGATGCGCGGCGGTCCAGAGCGTGACATGCCGCGCGTCGCATGACAGGTTGCCGCCGCCACCCCCGCCAGGCAATTTCATCGCCAGACCGCGCCGCCCCAGCGCGGTGACGTTGCAGTTGCCCCATCTGTCGATCTGAAGTCCGGAGAGAAACATCCGTCCCATGCGGCCCGCCGCGGCAAGGTCGAACAGCTCCTCGATGTTCAGCCAGCCGGCGGCGCCGCGATCCATCGTCCAGTCGTTTGTCGTCGGCGTGAGGAACGGCGGGTCGGGATTGATTCCATATGTCGCGCCGGCAATTAGAACCATGCGCGGCGCGGTGGTGCGCCGGGCGACATGCATGGCGAGTTGCGCCAGCGGCGAGCCGAAACCATGGAAAACCAGTTCGCCGTCGCGGATCGTGCGCGCCAGAGCGGCGATCATCATTTCGCCGATCGTGCAGGTCGTCGTCATGGCGGCGGCTCCTCGCAATAGAGGTCGAGCCATGCGTCGTCGCCTGCGCGCCAGGACCCGAGACGCGCGCGCGTCGCCTCTCCGCCGATGAGTTCCAGGTAATCCTCATGGAGCGGCGCGCCATGGACGAAGACATCGAGATAGCGGGACGCGAAGGCATGCGCGCCCTGCTGGGCGGCGGCGTGATAAAGCGCGACATGCGCGCGGTCGTAGGCATAGAAAGGATAGCAGGCGGTGGGATGCGCGCCCATCGGCGCTTCGCTGACGGCGGTGATGTAAAAATAGGGGATCAGCGTCCCACCTATGCCGCTCAGGGCCGATGTCGGAAGCAGCTTCTCGATGGTCGCAAGGACCATGCGCGAGGCCCTGGCGAAGAGAACATCGGCGACAGGCGGTCCCTCGATCACGAGATTGCCGCTCGCATCCCCGTATTGCGCGTGGAGGAGGGCGACATCGGGCGCGAGCGCCGGCGCGAGCAGCAGCTCCTCTCCCGTGAAGGGGCAAATCATCTGCTTGTATTCGGGATGGAGCGCTGTGAAGCTCGTGCCGCGAATGGAGCGCAGCGGCATGAAGGGCAGGCCCTGGATCGCCGCGCGCAACTGCTGGACCAGAGTATAGCAGCAGCTATCCTGAGTCTCGACCGCGCCCGACTCCAGCGCGCGCCTGTAATTGGGCGCAAGGCCGAAATCCTGCTCGAAGCCGACATAGCTCTCCGCCGAGCGCGCGACGGCGCCGCCGGCGCAGAGAAGATCGATGTCGATGCCATGCGCGGAGCCCACGACGGTGAGGCCGGCGACGCCTTTGCGCAACAGCGCGCGAATAAGGGCGAGCGGTTCGCGCGAGGACAAGCCGCCGCCGACCGCGACGACGGCTTGGTCAGGGATCATCGCCGCGAGTTCGTCGAGCGTTTTGCGCTTGTCGGTCTCGGTATGAATCGGGCGGGGCGCGACGGTCATGGCGCGGGCCCTTCGGATCGTCCACGGATCATGTCCGCGGCCTTTTCCGCGATCATGATCACCGGCGCGTTGGTGTTGCCGCCAACAAGTGTGGGCATGATCGAGGCGTCCACGACGCGCAGGCCGTCGAGGCCGTGCACGCGCAGCGTTGGACCCACGACCGCCATGTCGTCGCCGCCCATGCGGCATGTGCCTGCGGGATGCCAGGTCGTCGAGGCCGTGGCGCGCACGAAGGCTTCGAGCGCCGCGTCGCTTCTTTGATCCACGCCCGGCGCGATCTCGACGCCTCTGATGTCGTCAAACGCCCGCGCGTAAAGCAGGCGGAGATTCCATCGCACGCCGGCGACGGCGCAGCGCAGATCCCGGGGGTCCGACAGATAATTGAAATCGACTACCGGCCGGGCGAGCGGATCGGCGGAGGCGATCGTCACCGCGCCGCGGCTGCGCGGGCGATTGATATAGGCGGTGAAGGTGAGGCCATGCCGCGCAGGAGGCCCGGCCTCGGGATAATCCGGAGCAAGCTGGGTGAGGAAGAACAATTGCAGCGCCGGGCGCGTCTCGCCCGGCTCGGAATATACGAAGGCTCCAGCTTCCAGAAAATTGGAAGCCAGTGGCCCGCCGCGATCGGCGTCATATTGGCGCCGCGCCGCTTCGCGTTCCGCCTCCGACAGGCCGGCGAAGGTGAGCGGCCGGGTGATCGCGCATCTGACGCGCGTGTGGAGATGATCCTGCAAATTCTTGCCGACGCCGGGAAGGTCGAGCCTTGTTTCCACGCCTCTTGCCGAAAGTTCCTTTTTCGCGCCGACGCCGGAAAGCATGAGAATTTGGGGAGAGCGAAAGGCGCCGGCGCAGAGAACGATCTCCCCATCCGCCCAGGCGCGCTGCTGGTCTCCGAGCCTCAGATAATCGAGGCCCACGGCGCGTCTGCCGTCGAAGAGAAGGCGAGTCACGCGGGCGTGCGTGATGACTGCGAGATTGGGTCTTGCGCGAGCGGGCTGAAGGAAAGCGTCTGCGGCGCTGCATCGAAGGCCGTCGGCCACGGTCGCCTGCAAAGGTCCGCAACCGTCCTGCGTTTCGCCGTTAAAGTCCGGATTGACGGGGAGGCCGATTTCCCGCCCCGCTGCAAGATAGCGCTCCACGAGCGGATTGGCGGGGTGGCTCGTGACACGCAACGGGCCGTCTGTATTGTGATAGCGATCACGAATGCTCTGGTTGCCTTCCGACTTGCGGAAATGGGGAAGAACGTCCTGATAGGACCATCCCTTCGCGCCCAGCGTCGACCATTCGTCATAGTCGGCGCGATGCCCGCGGATGTAGATCATGTAGTTGATGGCGCTCGATCCGCCGAGCGTGTGGCCCTGCGGCACATATATGCGTCGGCCGTTGAGGCCCGCCTGCGGCGTGGAACGGTCGCTCCAGTCGCACGGACCATCTTGCAGCCGGCCATAAAGGGCGGGCGTTCGGCACTCGCTGGACGTGTCGCCGCCGGCCTCCAGCAGGAGAACCTTGCGACATGACTCTTCGCTCAGCCTGCTGGCGAGAACGCATCCCGCCGAACCCGCGCCGACAATGATGTAGTCGAAGACCGGGCTTCGCATCTGGCGCCCCTTATTCGACAGCCGAACAGCTCAGCGCATGCCCGCTTCCCGGACAGCAGCAGAGGCAGGCCGCCGTCTGCGTCTCCCAGGGATGGCTCTCCGTGAGGCTGGACTGGGGCCATGGATGCTGGGATTTGCATTGACTGCAAAACCATTCCGCTGGCGTACGGCAACCGTCGAGGACGAGCGTCCGCGTGGCGCGCCCGCACTCAGGGCAGGACATGACATAGACGGGCATGGCGGCCGCTCCCGCGTCGCTGTCGGCGCGGCAACGGCTGCCGCGCCGATGATCACGGTTACTCGGCGGCGACGGCCTGTCTGGACTGCTCGCGCACCAGCTTCACGCCTTCCGCCAGCGCGTGGAGCTTGTCCTGCGCGATGTAGCGTTGCAGAAGGATGAGGCCGCAGTCCGTCGTCACGCCGAGCCGTTCCGCCGGAATGACCTTGAGCAGGTGATTGATGCGTTCAGCGACCTGCGCCGTGGTCTCCGTGATCGTGCTCTTCACATCGATCACGCCGGCCCAGAAATCGACATTGTCCGGAAGCGGGAACTGTCTGAACGTGTCGAGTCCCGACATGTCGTCGACTCGCCGGCCGCAGCTTTCGAGGTTCAGCACATCGATCCTGGCTTCATAGGCCTTTGGCACGATCGCGCGCGTCGCGTCCGGCGCTTTGGCGTTGTCCTTGCGTTTGGTGAGATCGTAAATTTCACCGGGCTTGCCGGTTTCATCGGCGTAATAAGCCGGCGTCCCGCCCCAGTTCCCCCAGCAGACATGCACGACGATGCGCGCATTCCTGACGCCTTCCACCGCGGTGTTGAACGCCTCGATCGCCCAGTCCTCGAAGAAATAGGGCCAGGTGAATTCGTCGAGCTGGATGAAATCGACGCCGAGCGCGTCGACTTCACGAATATCCTCGTTGATCGCTTTCGCGATGGCGAGCGCCCTGTCGCGCGAGCTTTTGTAATAGAGGTCATTCGTGCATTGGGCGAGAACCTGTACGCCCGTGTATTGCACCTTCGTGGGCTTGCGCGTCGCGCGTTTCAGCGCCCGGGCCTGTTCGACCATGATCGCGCCGCGACGCTTGATCTCATGCTCTACAGTTCCCGTGTGGAGCCGGCTGTAGATCGGGAAGCCAAGATGTCCACCGCGAAGATCATATCCGAGCCGGCGAAAATAGTGATACACCGCCGTGTCGGCGTAATTGTCGCCGTGCACACGCCCGTCCGAGATAATATCGAGGCCAGCGCTCTCCTGATCACGCGCGATGGCGCAGATCGCGTCTTCCAGCGCCTCCCGGCTCAGTGCGTCCGGCGGCTCGCGGTCCCCCTGGAAAAAGCGCGCGAAAGACCCATCCCACCAACGCGGATTGGGGTAATTGCCGACCATGCTCGTCGGAATCAAAATCTCCTGTCCGGCAATCTTCAAGGTCCCCTCCCTCAGTTTCTTGTCGAGCTTTGGTCCGGGCCGCACCTCATCCAAATCACAAAGACAGCTTATTTGAACGCACGGATGAGCGTTTGCGTTCCAAGCATACGCATGTCCGCGCCGCTGCCCATCACGACCGAAGCAGTAACGTGTCGTGTTCGATGTCGGTCGAACGCAAATCACGTTGTCGTGATGGGCCCGCGCCGCGCTCTGCCTCTTCTCTCGCCGCGCGGCAGGATGCGGCCGACCACTCGCCTGATGCGACGCAGCCGGCGCCTTCGCAGTCGCAGCAGCGCATGGTCCGGACGGGTGTTTACGTTTTATTAACCGTCGGACGCGACCACTGCATGCCGGGAAAGCAAGACCGTACGTACCGCCGCGGCATGAGCGCCTGCGCGGAAAAAGGGAGCGAGTTCAATGACCGCGCGACGACTGGCGGAGACAGCCGGCCCCAGGAAAGCGTCTCACGCCTATAGAAACGCGCGCCAGTCGGTGCTGCTTCTGGAGCACGCGCGTCTGTCGGGGCTGAAACGAACATTCGCCGCCGGCATGGCGCAGATCAGCGAGGTGGAGGCCATCATCCTCGCCTATCGTCCGGAGCCGTTCGAGGCCAGGGAACATGCGGCCACGCTTCTGCTGATCAGCCAGATGAAGGTGGCGGCGGGCGCGCTCGCGACGTAGCATAACCGCGACTCATGAAAGTCTGTCCGAGCGTCGATTGCGGCGGAAAGCGGCCGAATTTCATACGATCCTGCGACAAGGTGCCTGCAACCCGATCGGGGCGGGCGATCAAGATAATGCCTTTTTTTGAGTATTTTCTCCAATTCGCCAATAACTTAACTGTTGCAATCAAATCATCGGGGAGAAATTGCTTTGCGGCAGAATGCGGCTCTCGTCTCTGAGCAAAATCATTATCACCTCAACGCGGGGGAGCGCTGGTACGTTGCGCAAACCCTCGCCACACGCGAATCTCATGCGGAAAATCAACTTCGGCGGCAGGGCTTTCAAACCTTTCTTCCGCAGCAGCTGAAAAACGTGAAGCACGCCCGCAAATTGATGCAGGTGAGGCGAGCGGTTTTTCCTGGATATGTCTTCGTGGCGGTCGATGTGCAGCGACACCGCTGGAGATCGATCAACGGAACCTTCGGCGTATCCTGCCTGATCATGGCCGGGGAGCGTCCCTTGCCGGTTCCGCAGGGCATCGTGGAAAGGCTCGTCGATTACCTGGACGAGCGCGGACTTTGCCGTCTCGATCGCGATCTGGTCGAAGGGCAGTCCGTTCGGGTGACCTCCGGCCCCTTCTCGGATCTCATCGGCAGACTTGCCTCGCTCGACGACAAGGGCCGTGTTCGCGTCCTTCTGGAAATGCTGGGCGGCCAGGTGATGACGACGCTCGACCGCGCATCGCTGGAGGCCGTTTAGCCGGAACGCGACATAGTCACGGACGACGCGGCCTCTCCCTGCTTGAAAGGCTCAGGAGAGGCCGTCATGAATTACAGACTTGCGATCATCGTCCTGGGCGCTGCTTTGTTCGTCATCGCCATGATTCCCTATGCTTATACGCCGCGCTGCGCGACCCCGGACTGCACGCCGCAGGCGCCCTATTTCGGCGAACGTGGCAGCCGCTGACAGAGCCGCTCGCCACGCGCTCAGGCGCTTTCGGCGAGCGTCCGTAACGCTTCCGCCAGGGCGCGTGTCTCGGTCCAGTCGAGCGTGACGCCGGCATGGCCTTCGGCGACAATGACGATGCCGTCGGCCCGGGCGCGCGCCTCGAAATCCTGATCGCTCGCGATCGGGCTCATGTAGATGTGTGGCTCCCGGCTTCGGCCGCCCGCGAGCGCGGCGAGCGCGCGCGCGAGAATCGACGCCTCCTGCAACGTCAGGCGCCGGTCGGGCTGTCCGCGCAGGCGCAGTGTCGTCAAAGCGCCAAATCCACGCCGCTGACAGGCGGAAAGTTCGAAAGCGCTCGTGGCCGTCACGTCTTGACCCTCTTCAACCCGTTGTTTTTACATCTGTCTCCGATCAGGCGCGCTTCTTGATTGTGCTGGCCCGGCGGGACGCAGGGCGGGATCAAGAATCGCGCCAGCGCGCGGGAGACGGGTTGGCGGCATGAGTGGAGACAGGGACGAACTGCCGAACGACATTCGCGGCTACCATGCGCGCACCAAACACGCGCCGTCGCGCTACGCCCTCGGACCCGCGTTTCTCGACTGGACGTCGCAACCTTCGCCCTACCGGCGCTTCGCGGGCGCACGTCTTGTCGAGCTTCCGCTGGGCGATGGGCCGGCAGCAGCCTTTCCGGGTCCCGCAGGCGACGCCGTGGCGCTCGACGCCGCATCTCTCGGGCTGTTCCTCGAGCTTGCGTTTGGTCTGAGCGCCTGGAAGAGCGCGGAAGGGGCGACCTGGGCGCTCCGCAACAACCCGTCGTCAGGCAATCTCCATCCGACCGAAGCCTATGTGCTGATGAACGCCATGGAGGCCGTCTCTGCTCTGGCTGGTCTCCATCATTACGCCCCGCTCGAACATGCGCTCGAAGAGCGCGCGGCGTACGACGTTGAAAACTTGCTGCCCGCCGGCGGCTTCCTGCTGGCGCTCACCTCGATCCCCTGGCGCGAATCGTGGAAATATGGCGAGCGCGCCTTCCGCTATTGCCAACTCGACGCCGGCCACGCGATTGGCGCGGCGGCGCAGGCGGGCGCCGGGCTGGGCTGGCGCGTGAGCGCGCTCACACATCCCGGCGACGCGGAGATTGCATCGCTGCTGGGCCTCGACAGGACCGACGCGTGGCGCCGGCGCGAGGAGGAAGAGCCCGACCTGCTCCTGTGGGTTCAGACGCAGTCCGGCGAGAGGCCGCATATCGACATCGCGCCGCTGATCGAGGCGCCGCGCCAGTTCTTTGGCGCCGCCAACAGGCTCAGCGAGGACCATGACGGCTGGCCGCTGGTCGATCGCGCCGTCCGGCTGTGCCGTAAGTCGCGGACGGCTCCGACGGCGTTCCTTGCAGAGACCGCGGCTGGCGCGGCGCAGGGCGTGGATGCGCAGATCGGCGCGGTGGTGCGGCGCCGCCGCAGCGCGCAGCGCATGGACGGCGCCGCAGTCTTCCCGAAGGAAACCTTCGCCGCACTGCTGGCGGCCTTGAGGCCGGGCGCCGCGCCTCTGCTGAGCGCCTTGCCATCGCCGCCGCGTCTTGCCCTTGTCTTCTTGATTCACCGTGTCGAGGGCGTGGAGCCGGGCGTCTATCTGCTGGAGCGAGACTCCACGAACGCGCCGGCGTTGCGGCTTGCGCTGTCGCCTGACTTCGATTGGATGTCGGGCGCGTTCGGGGAGACGCCGTTCTATCGCCTGCGCCCCGGCCCGCAGGAGCGCGAAGCGACCCGGACCGCCTGCCTCCAGCCGATCGCGGGCAAGGGCTGTTTCAGCGTCGCCATGATCGCGGACTTCGAACGCACTCTGAACGAAGAGGGCGGCTTCGCCTATCGCCGCCTGCATTGGGAAGCCGGGCTGATCGGCCAGGCGCTCTATCTCTGGGCGACCGCGGCGGGATTGGCGGGGACGGGAATCGGCTGCTTCTTCGACGACGAGGTTCATGCGCTCCTCGGCTTTGCGCCCGGCGAGACGCGCTTTCAGGATCTTTATCATTTCACGGTCGGCGCGCCGGTCGAGGATCCGCGAATCCTGACCTTGCCGGCCTATCCCGACGAAAGGCGGCGCCGCCCATGAACATCGAGATCGAGAGACCCTACGCCGAAGCCTTGATGGCGCGTTTTCCCGCCCGGGCGGGCCTCGCGGCGCAATTGCGATTCAGCGACAGGGTCGAGATCGCTCTTTCGCATCTCACTGGCGAGGAACTGGATTTTCTCGAGGAGTCCTACCGACGCGCGGGCCCCGAATCGCGCAGCCGCGCCGCGCAGCTTGCGACCGTGCGCGTCGCCCTTGCCGCCGAGAGCAGGCGCTTCGAGGCGAACGAGCTGGAGGACGTCTTTCCGGCGCTGCTGCGCGATCTCACGACAAGCGCCATCCGAGGCTGGTTGTTCACCGCCAGCGTCGCCGCGAAGCCTTTGCCCTATGTCGTGACCCGTCTCGATTTCATTCCGGCGTCCAATGACGAGGCCGGAAAGATTCTCATCGAGATGAAGGCCAACGCCAAGGGAGCGCTGCAAACGAATGTGCTGCGCATCATGTCGGGCGATATCGCCGGACGCACGCTCGGCGAAATCCTCGCGGCAAAGGGATTCATGCGGGAGACGCGAGACCTCATCGAGGCCTTCGACGCTGCGGGTGAAACCTATTTCGACTGGCGCGGACGCTATGGCGCGCAATTCACTGGCCGGGGAACCGGCTTCCACGCGGAAGACCCCAACGCCACTCACCGCGACACGGACTGGGCGCGCAAGGACATTGTCGTTCTTTCAGCGAGCGGAAGCGACGCGCGGCTCGTCAATGACGAAGGCGTGCTCTCCGCCCGCAGCCTCACGCTCGAAGCGCCGGGCGATATTGTCGGACGGTTCCTCGCCAAGGCGGGCAAAAGCAACCGCTTCGACGGCGAGGAGGAAATCGCCCAATTGCGCGCGGACGTGCCGGAGGGGCTCTTCACGCAGATTCCCGTTCATCCCTATATTCTGATGTTTCACCTCGATCTGCATCATCACCTCTGGGTGCATGTCGACGAGATGCGGCCTTATCGCTACCAGCCGGAGTTGAAACAGAAACTCGTCCTGCCGCCGGATCAGACCGATCTCATCGACATTCTGACGGCCGAGATGGACATGCTCATGGACGACATCGTCCAGGGAAAGTCCGGCGGAACGACTGTGCTCTGCGCGGGGCCGCCCGGCGTCGGCAAGACGCTCACGGCGGAAGTCTATTCCGAGATCATCCAGCGGCCGCTTTCCGGGTGCACTCCGGCCAGCTCGGCCTCAACGTCGCCTCCATGGAGACGGCGCTGAAGGAGATCCTCACCCGCGCGCAGCGCTGGGGCGCCGTGATGTTGATCGACGAGGCGGACGTCTATATCAAGCGCCGCGACGACAATATGGCGATGAACGCCGTTGTGGGCGTCTTTCTTCGCGTGCTGGAATATTTCAATGGCCTGCTGTTTCTGACAACAAACCGCGTCGACGACATTGACGAGGCGATTGTCTCACGCTGCATTGCACTGATCCGCTACAATCCACCTGACGCTGCGGCCAAACGACGCATTTGGCGCGTCATGGCGGAACAATTTGAGCTGCCGATGGACGAGGGCCTGATCCACGCGCTTGTGGAGCTGTTTCCGCAGGCGACCGGGCGTGACATCAAGGGCCTCGCCAAGCTGGTCGCGAAATTCTGTCATCAGAAGAACCTCGCGCCAGATATTGCCGTTTTTCGCCGCTGCGCGGTGTTCCGGGGCCTCGACCCCGCCTTCGCGGAGGATGAGCGCGACGCGCTCCTGCCGGCGTGAGGGTGTCTTCGCCCGCCGAACTCGCGCAACCGGTGTGATGTCGCCAACACCTTCTCCCCCTTTCCGAATTTGCGCCGGTCTCGCGAGGGTTCGCTGACGACGGAAAGCATCTGGAACAGGACAATTATGTAACAAAGCTGACATTCATGAGACAAATGAAACAATGATTGTTTCGTTTGTCTTTCCTCTCCCACAGGTGACGCGCAGGCGCGCATTGGCCCGCTGATTGCAAACAGCGGGCTGAATGTTAACGTGCGACTTCAGACGGCCGAACGAAGCCGCCAAGAAGACCTTTAGGGGAAACATGTCCGCTGTTGAATCATTTTATGACGTGATCCGTCGGCAGGGGATTACGCGACGCAGCTTCACCAAATTCTGTTCCCTGACGGCTGCGAGTCTCGGTCTGGGTTCCGTGGCGGCGGCGAAAATGGCGCATGCGCTCGAGACGAACGAGCGTGTGCCTGTGATCTGGATGCATGGGCTCGAATGCACCTGCTGCTCAGAGAGCTTCATTCGCTCGGCGCATCCGCTGGTGAAAGACGTCGTCCTCTCCATGATCTCGCTGGATTACGACGACACCATCATGGCCGCCGCCGGTCATCAGGCGGAGGAAATCCTGCATGAGACCAGGGAAAAGTACAAGGGCAAATATATTCTCGCCGTTGAAGGCAATCCGCCTCTCAACGAAGGCGGCATGTTCTGCATCGACGGCGGCAAGCCCTTTGTCGAGAAGCTGAAGTGGATGGCGGAAGACGCTATGGCGATCATCGCATGGGGCGCCTGCGCCTCATGGGGCTGCGTACAGGCCGCCGCCCCCAACCCGACTCAGGCGACGCCCATCGACAAGGTCATTCGCGACAAGCCGATCATCAAGGTGCCGGGCTGTCCGCCGATCGCGGAAGTGATGACCGGCGTCGTCACCTTCATCACCACCTTCGGCCGGCTGCCGGAACTCGATCGCCAGGGCCGGCCCAAGATGTTCTATTCCCAGCGCATCCACGACAAATGCTACCGGCGGCCGCATTTCGACGCCGGCCAGTTCGTCGAGGAC
>NZ_JBPFEB010000003.1:0-7543 GCF_051061225.1 Methylocystis sp. | reverse complement strand
CCGATCCCGCCGACCCTCCGGCGCCGTGGACGGCCGCCAAAAAGCGGAGGCGCCGATCGAGACATAGGCTGATCGCCATGCCCGCCAGACTGGGGAATTTTACTTAGGCACTTCTGGGGAATTTAAAATCGGCATTTACAGGCAGGAAGAGCCGCAGCCCGACCATCACCGGAACCTCGCGCGACGCCAGGGTGAGCGAGACCAGCGACTGGCAATTGGCGGTCTTTCCAAGGGACGAGGCGTATTGCGGCGCGACGCCGACCGAGTGCGCGCCCTTCTTCGGCAGGGCCGTATCGTCGACGATCAGCCAAGCGTCGGCGCCGCCAACCATCCTGTCAGCTTCGACAAGGAGAGCCTTTTCCAGCGGCGCTGCGTCCCACGCGCTGCTCGCGATGAAGTGATGAAGCTGGTCGTATCCGACATCGCCGTCGCGCGCCGCCATGGGCTGGACGCTCTTGCGATCCCCCGCGCCGATTAGCCCCGCCACATAGGCCGGGCACATCCGCGCCCGCGTCTTGTGTCGAAGAGCGCTGATGAAAGGCGCCAGCCACCGTTCGAGATCGGACTTCCAGCTGTCGTCCATGGTCGGCCCTCCAAAACGCCGACCACCCATGAATCACGCAAAAGGATCCGAGGGAATCCCAAAAAAGCAGGACCTCTCAAAAATCTGCCAAAGTAGTGCTAGGTGGACTGGTCATCATCGAGTTCGTTCTCAGGACCGACCTGGCTACAATGCGTAAGGCGCGAGAGGCCGCTAGATGCACGCCCCATCCATGTGGTGCGACCGCTGCAATCCGTTGAACGCTGCAAAAGAAGGATCCCGTGCGCTGGAGCCAGAAATGATGAGCCTTCGATACTGGCGCGACGATCTTCGGGCTGTCTGTAGAGAGAAATTCGTTTCAAAAGACCAAACAGTAGGCTGGTCTCGAGCTATTTTTATCAGTTAAGCCAACTGGTCTTATGTGGGTTGCTGGGGAGGTTTACGAAATATCACTCAACTTCATGGCACGGTGCTAAATCCGCCCGATATCAGCCCAGAATGTATCGAGAGTCCGAGTCCTAATGCATGCCAGAATGACGCATAAAGAGAAGTCCTAAGCTGTGAATCACGCCGCCGTCCCTATGCCAACAACTTTATGGGTCTGGACGCAAGGTGAAGTAGCCGCCTTGCCGCCAGCGCCGCGTTGAGTCACTTGCCATATCGGGAAGCTTCGGTTCTTTATTTGTTTGATCGGGCCTTCGGGCGACAGTTCGGCGGATTGAGAGGACAGATCGATGATTCCCTGGGAGATTCAGGCTCGCGAGTTTGTCAATTGCAATTGCGGCTACGCCTGCCCTTGTCAGTTCAACGACTTGCCGACTCACGGCCGCTGCGAGGCCGCCGGCGCCATCGCGATAGACAAGGGCTATTTCGGCGATGTTTCGCTCGACGGCACTAAGATCGCATTCGTCTTCTGGTGGCCGGGCGCAGTGCATGAGGGCAAGGGCAAGTGCCTGCCGATCGTCGACGAAGGCGCGAGCGAAGATCAACGCAAGGCCTTGCTGACGGTGATGTCCGGCGGCGAGACAGATCCGTTCGCCGCGATGTTCAATGTATTCGCGTCGACTCTGGAAACCGTGCATGATCCGGTCTTTACGAAGATCGATTTCGACGTCGACATCGAGGAGCGTAAAGGGCGGATTAATGTCGAGGGCTATTTCGAAACGGTCGGCGAACCGATCCGGAATCCGGTGACCGGCGACCCCTACCGCGTGCGCATCGACCTCCCGCAGGGCTTCGAATACTCAATCGCCGAGGTAGGCAGCGCATCGTCGAACGTTCGTGGACCGATACCACTCCATTAAAGAACAGCTACGGCCAGTTTGCCCATCTTCACCTCAACAATCACGGACCAATCCGCAACTGATCGGCGGAAGCTACGGTGGAAACGACGGCATTTGAAGCTCTCCTGCGCCGCGATCGGGCGATCATGATTTGCCGCCTGATCCTCATCTCGGCTCTCGGCTGGTGCTACGTCATGACCGGCGCAGGCACTGGCATGAGCATGCGCGCCATGACCCGCATCGCCATCTCGCCGGGCGCTTTTTCAAGCGACACGGCCATGCCGCAGCGATGGACCGGCGTCTATTGGGCGATCATGGTGGCGATGTGGTGCGTGATGATGATTGCCATGATGACGCCGAGCGCTGCGCCAATAATTCTGCTTTATGCGCGCGTCACCCGCCATGAGCAGAAGAGCGGCCGAATGGCAGACGGCGTTGTGCCGACCGTCGCCTTCGCCTGCGGCTATCTAAGTGTCTGGCTGCTATTCTCGATCCTGGCCAGTATCCTTCAGTTTTCTCTCGCGCGGGCGGGCCTGGTTCACGCGATGCTGATGTGGTCGCTTAACGCGTGGCTCTCGGCGGGCATGCTTTTCGCCGCGGGGCTCTATCAGTTCACGCCGTATAAGCTGACGTGCCTCAGGCAGTGCCGCTCACCGGCGCACTTTCTTTCTTCTCATTGGCGTCCCGGCCACTTGGGCGCCATCAGGATGGGCGCCAAGCATGGCGCTTTTTGCGTTGGCTGCTGTTGGGCGTTGATGGCGCTACTTTTCGTAGGCGGGCGTCATGAACTTGCTTTGGATCGCTGGCTTGGCGATGCTAGTGCTTGCTGAGAAGGTTGCGCCGTGGGGCGAACTGGTCTCGCGCGCGGCAGGGCTCAGTTGCATCGCCGCGGCCATCTCGATGGCGGTACGCGCTCTTGGAATCGCCTGATAATCCGATTTATCGTGGCGGTGACTACGCCCCCCGCCGCTAGTCTCGCTTCTTCGGGGAAGGTCCCCTTCGGATCAGATTTGCCGTCCGAAATTCGCTAGAAAGGGACCAGTCTGTTACTGGGCTCCGGTCTCCTGCTAGCGGAACGAGCGCACGCTTGCTCTAGGCAAGTTCGAACACCAACCCGTGCCGCTTGCCGATCTGCGGCAACTTCTCGAGATCGCGCGGCAATTCGGAGACTTCGCGGTCAACGTCTTTGAAAAAGGTCTCGGCATGCGCCGGGGCGTCGAAAATTAACATGCGGGCTGGATCTTTGGACACGCCGTGGAATGCGTGAGTCGCACCTGCCGGTGCGTAGACGAAATCCCCCGCGCCAACGCACTCGCGACGACCGTCGATCTCGAATTCCACCTCGCCGGAAATGACGTAATAAGCTTCGTCCCAGGGATGATGGTGGGGCGGCGGACCGGCGTTTTCGGGGATGACGTTCTCCATCAACGACCAGGCGCCGCGCGTATCCTCTGCGCGACAGAGGAAGCGGAGGGCGACGCCCAATACATTCAGGATCTCGCCAGCGCCCTGGCGGACGATCAGGGGGGAAGAAGTCATCCGATCTGCCCTTTCAAATTGAGTTGAATTTCCGGCAGGACTGTCATACTCTGCGCCTGTATGTCATGTAATATGAATTAATGTCAGACGGTATGTCAAGCCCCCAACCATCTCTCGCCGCGCGCCAGTCCGAATTCACCCAGCGGCTGATTGTCGGCGCTGCCATCGAGCTCTTAGAGGAGGCGCCGGTTCAGGAACTATCGATTCGTGCTGCGGCCAAGAGGGCGGGCGTTTCCGAACGCACGGTTTTCCGCCATTTCCAGACCCGCGACGATTTCCTCGACGCCGTCGCGGCCGAGATGGCGGCCCAACTCAAAGTTCCCCTCGATCCGGTGAGTGTTGAGGAGCTTCTTGCCTACCCGAAAGCGCTCTTCTCGCGTTTTGAGGCGACGACGGCGCTCACCAAGGCGGCATTGCATTCGGAGCTCTATGACCGCATGCGGACCGCGGATACGGAAAAGCGCGCCGCCGCAATAGGCGCGTTTATTGACACGCTCGCGCCCGACCGATCACAAGAGGCGCGCAAACGCGCGAGCGCGAACATACGCTACTTTTTGATCGCGACGACCTGGCACTACTACCGTTTCTATTTCGGTTTCACCTTGGAAGACACGGAGCGTTGCGCGCGAACGACGATCGCCCAAACATTGCAGGGGCTCGGCGTGACGGACCCGGCGATTGATCGAGTTATTCGGGAAGATACGTGAGGAAATGGCCCGTCTCGTCTGCAGCGACGATGCCGTCAATGGCGCCTCTGCAACAGCGCGCTATGTCTTCAGACGTCTTTTTCCAAGTCTTTATTAATAAGGTTGAGATTTGGAAGTCGACTTTGCAAGGAGGTTTCAATGCCGATCACTGTCTGGGTCTTGCTCGGCTTCGCCGCCTGGACGTTGCTCATCCTTTTCGCAACGGTGGGCGTCTATCGCTGGAGCCGCATCCTAACCGGCCGCACAGAGATCGGTATTTGGCGCGCCAGCGAATGGTACCGCAGAGCGATACGGGCCCATATGAACTGTGTCGAGAATCTCCCTGTCTATACCGCACTCGTTGTGGCGCAAATATCGGCTCACGTCACGAGTCCGATCCTCGACGGGCTGGCAATCACGATCCTGGCTGCGAGGATCTGTCAAAGCATTATCCATGTGCTTTTTGATCAAACGAATATTGTCGCTGGCGTTCGGTTCGCCTTCTACTTCGCGCAAGTCCTTTCCCTGATCGCAATGGGCGGCCTCATCGCGATGTCAGCGCATGCGTGAAACCGAAGGGGCGCGGACCTTTGGCGCCGCCCTGTGTTCGCGAGAGCGCTTCGAATCACAGTTCTACTCAACGAGAGCAAGCGCCATAAGCCTCTAAGGTGGCGCTTGTGGCATTGGATGCAATCTCGTCCCTTTGCCATCGGGCAGGGTATCGAGCATTCTGGCCAGCGCGGAGCTTTGCTAAGGGAACAGGATGTTGTACCGCTGCCAATCTGGACCCCAGCCGCTTGGATAGCCGCTCGTGACAACAGACTCTTTGATTCGCCTCGCTTGTTTGCATCAACTCCACGGCGATGGCCCACACGCTCTGTCGGTGGATGGATTCGACGTCGTGGTGGTGCGGACACCGGCTGGATTCCGAGCCTTTCAAGGGCGCTGTCCGCACCAGGGAGCCCTTCTGGGAGAAGGCGAACTCAGTGGAGAACGTCTGGTTTGTCGAAACCACGGATGGCGCTTCCGCATCGAGTCTGGCGAGCGGGAAGGTGGGCCTCAGTGCCTCACGTCCTATCCGATCGTCGAGAAGGGTGGCGATATCTATATCGAGGCTTCGGGGCTACTCAGTGCGCCTCGTCGCGTCGGCGCAACACGCACATTGGAGAACCTTCCAGGTCCAAGAGGGCTGCCGTTTCTGGGCAACGCTCACCAACTTGACGTGCCGACACTTCATCTCACGCTCGAAGGCTGGGCCGCCAAATATGGGCCGGTGTATGTGTTTCGATTAGGCTCCAAGCCCGTCGTTGTGCTCTCTGACCCAAAGTGGTGTGAACAGGTCCTACGGTCGCGGCCAGAAATCTTCACTCGCGCGTCTCAGCTTGCCCCCATACTTTCCGAGTTGGGCGCTGAGGGTGTTTTCTCTGCCGAGGGCGAAGCTTGGCGCACGCAGCGGAAACTTGCCGTGAGTGCGCTCGCTCCGACAAACTTTCGCGAGATGTATCCGAAGCTGCAGAGGGTAATCACACGCCTGAAAAGACGCTGGGAGAGGGCGGCCGATCTCGGTTCCCCGGTCAATATCGTCGAAGACCTCAAGCGTTTCACTGTGGATGTCACCACGCTCATCACCTTTGGCCACGACATTAACACCGTCGAGGAGGCGGAGGATGTCATTCAGCACAAGCTTGCGCTCGTGTTTCCGATGCTTAATCGACGACTATTCGCCCTGTTTCCGACATGGAGGTTCGTCCGGCTCCCTCAGGATCGTCGCCTGGATCGCGCGATTGCGGAGCTGCGTGCCTGGCTCAGCGAATTGGTGGTCGCCGAGCGAGCGCGTCTAGCTGCCGAGCCTCGACGAGCCGAAAGGCCCTCTAATTTCCTCGAGGCCATGGTGTCGGCGCGGGATGGAGAAGGGCGGCCTTTTTCAGACGAAATAATTTTTGGAAACCTAATGACGATGCTGCTCGCCGGCGAAGACACGACCGCGTATACGCTGGGGTGGGCTGTGCATCAACTATGTGATAATCCCGAGTCCGTGAATCAGCTACGGCGAGAGGCGGATCGGCTCCAAGGAGCATCGGACGTAGCAGGCGACATCGAGACGGCGAATAAGCTCGTCTGGGCCGGCGCAGTCGCAAACGAAACGATGCGTCTTCGCCCAGTTGCCCCCTTCCTGCTCCTCGATGCTAAGGTCGACACCGTCATCGGCGATCTGTTCGTCGTAGCGGGTACTCGCGTGGCCGTACTTCTGCGTCCAGGGACGCGCGATCCAAGGCACTTTGCCGACCCTCATGCCTTCCGGCCCGAGCGCTGGCTCGGCGAGATCTTGGGAGCGCACGACGCGTCGGTGCATATTCCTTTTGGCTCGGGCGCTCGCATTTGTCCCGGTCGCCTTCTCGCTCTACTCGAAATGAAGCTGCTTCTCGCGATGCTATACAAGAATTTCGAGGTGGAACGTTTGGGCAAAGCCGAGGACGTAGGGGAGCAATTCGCCTTTACGATGTCGCCAAGGGACCTGAAGGTGCGCCTGCGCCGCCGCTCCAGCGCGCTTGCCCGAAACGGCGAGCTCCTGAAGTAGCGAATCATCCAGCAGGTCTGTCGCCTCGATGACCGCGCTGGGTAACGAGGAGAACTTCGCAGACGGTCGCTTTGCGCCATTTCCGAACCTTCCTGCTGCCAGTCCCCTCAAAAAAGGTTAAGCAGCAGATTTTCCTCGCGACATCATTATGACGCGCCAATCGACCGCCGAACCTTCGGTGCGCCTTAACTTCTTCGGCCCAAATCGCGCCTACCACGATGCTCGTCAGCACTTTGTCTTTAAAGGTAACCCACGACCGCCGCGGGAAGCCCGAGGGGCGCGCGCGGGGATTGCCGCGGACGTGCCTCAAAGTCCTGTAAGCTCGATCCGCACCAGGCCAGACGTGATTGCTATGTTAGGGTTGTTTCAAAAAGCGAATGCTTCGCAAGCCCCGGAGCTAGAGCAGAGCGCCGAAAGCCAAAACGATCACGCATCAAAGGCTCGCCTGCAGGCTTTGATTCAGCGGGGGATAATCGCGGCGAAGAGCATGTTTGGCGTAGAGACCTGAACCGGTCCGTCTCGGATGGTTACAAGGCGCTTATCGTCGATTTTGCCTTGATTCCCTTCCTGGATTCGACCGGTGCCAATGTCATGGAAGGGCTAGCGCTGAGACGCTCGTCGGGCAGTTCGGCTCTTCGTGACCGGAGCGAGCTTCGGGATCCGTCGCGCGCTACAACTGCATGGGTTGCGCCCGCTGATGCTTCTCCTCGGCGCGGCGATGCTCGGCGGCGGCTATTATCTGGTCATCGAGAGACCCAGGCAGGTCGCGCAGACGGAGTGACCTTGCCCTCGAAGAACGTCTCCCAAGGCTGATCGGATAAGATCTGGCTTTGGAGGTTGGTATGAAAGACTCATTTCGGGGGCAATACACGCTTGAGTTCAAGCAAGAGGCAGTTCGGCTGGTTCGAGGAGGCGC
>NZ_JBPFEB010000002.1:0-11370 GCF_051061225.1 Methylocystis sp. | reverse complement strand
CGCGCCGGGCTGACATCCAAAACCTGAAACGTTCTATCTCCAGACATATGCTCAGACCTATGTCGATCACCCGAATCCAGGGCAACCAATCATCGGCGTCAAAGCGCAAATCCGCTACACGGGGAACGTTGAGCGCTTACGTTCAGGTTCGCGTCGAACTCAACAACCCTGACGGCATCACCAAACCCGGCATGTTTTCCAATGTCTTCATCTCGCACGCGATGGGGACGGGGCTAACCGTGCCGACATCCGCCGTCATCCGGACGGGCGAGCGCGACATTGCGTTCAAGGCGGTCTCCTCCGATCGCTTCGTTCCGGTCGAAGCGAAAATCAGCCCGCTCCCTTTCGACGGCAAGTTTCAGGTGCTCGCAGGACTCACTGCGGGCGAGCAAGTCGTCACTTCGGCCAATTTCCTGCTCGACTCGGAAAGCAGATTGCGCGCTGGCGGCGGGGGCATGGCTGGCATGCATCATGGGGGCGGCGAGCCCGCGACTGAGTCCACGCGCCCTAGCCAGCCTAAGGATGGCGCGCCCGCGCCAGCGGCTCCTGATCACTCGAAAATGGGCCACTAAGTCCCTGACGCCTCTTCCGCGAGCCAAGCCTTGAAGGTCAGCCGATAATCGCCCGGAAGCTAGAGTTTAGCGCGCGCAACGCCTTCCTGGTGCTCCTGCTGGTCGTCGCTATTTTAGGCGCAGGCTTCTGGGCGATCGTCAAAACGCCGCTCGACGCCTTGCCGGACGTCTCAGACGTGCAGGTGATCGTTGCGACCGAATGGGAGGATCGCAGCCCAAATATCATCGAAGATCAGATAACCTATCCTATTGTCACACAACTGCTGTCGACGTCGCATGTCAAGGCCGTCCGCGCGAGCAGCTTTTATGGCGAGTCGCTTGTCTATGTGATTTTTGAAGACGGCACCGACCTCTATTGGGCGCGCAGCCGCGTGCTGGAATATCTGAGCGGGATGGCAGGAAAACTGCCACAGGGGGTTTCGCCAAAGCTTGGACCCGATGCGACGGGCGTCGGCTGGGCGCTCGAATATGCGCTGATCGATAAAACTGGCAAACACTCGCTCGCCGATCTGCGCACGCTGCAGGATTGGCAGGTCCAATATCAGCTGCGCGCGGTTCCAGGCGTCGCTGAGGTCGCGCCCATTGGTGGTCTGGTGAAACAATACCAGGTCACGATCGATCCGGATAAACTCCTCGCCTACAAGATCCCAATCAACAAAGTTGTTGATCAGGTCCGTCGGAGCAACCAGGAGGTTGGCGGGCGGGTGCTTGAGTTCACCGGCCGCGAATATATGGTCCGCGGCAGAGGCTATATCCAAACGCCGGCTGACATCGAAAACATCGCTGTTGGGGCGCAGCCTGACGGGACGCCAATTCTCGTCCGTGACATCGGCTTCGTTCAAATTGGCCCCGACATCCGTCGGGGCGTGGCCGATCTAAACGGCATGGGCGACGTCGCTGGCGGGATCGTCGTCGTTCGCTTTGGCGAGAGCGTCTACGGTGTGTTGGACCGCGTCAAGGAGGCCATCAAGACCACTGTCCAGCCCTCTCTGCCGGAGGGCGTTGAGCTTGTCATGACCTACGACCGCTCCGAACTCATCACCCATTCTGTGAAAACGCTGCGGGATCGGCTGATCGAGGAGAGCGTCATCGTCAGTCTGGTTTGTCTGGTCTTCCTGTTTCATGCGCGTAGCGCGCTCGTCGCCATTATCACGCTGCCGCTCGCGGTGTTGATGGCCTTGGTGGCGATGCAATGGATTGGGCTCACAAGCAATATCATGAGCCTTGGCGGCATCGCGATCGCGATCGGCGCGATGGTCGACGCCGCCATTGCCATGATCGAGAATGCGCATAAACACATTGAACGCGAGGACGCCAAGCCCGCGGCAGAGCGCCTACCTCGTCTTGAAGTCTTGATTGCGGCCGGGCGCGAGGTTGGACCGTCGCTGTTCTTCTCCTTGCTGATCATCACCGTCAGCTTTCTGCCGGCTTTTGCCCTTCAGGATCAGGAAGGGCGAATGTTCAAGCCGCTCGCCTACACGAAATCGTTCAGCATGTTTTTTGCGGCGATGCTGTCGATCACGGTCACGCCGTTCCTGATGACCGTCCTCATTCGAGGTCGCGTGCCGCCGGAGGAGTCGAATCCGGTCAACCGCCTGCTGATCTGGCTCTATCGCCCGGTCGCCCAGTTGGCTCTCAAATTCCGCTACGCAATGGTCACTTTGGCGATCCTGGCGATCGCCTCAATAGCGCCAATTTACGCCAGCCTGGGCAGCGAATTCATGCCGCCGCTTTGGGAAGAGTCGCTTCTCTTCATGCCCGCGACGCTGCCAGGGTCGTCGATCCAGACTATGAAGCAGACCATCCAGGAGCAAGACAAGATCCTGATGGGTTTCCCGGAAGTCGCGAGCGTGTTCGCCAAGGCGGGCCGCGCGAATAGCGCGACGGACCCCGCGCCGCTGGAGATGGTCGAAACGGTCATCGATCTGAAAGCGCCAGAAGAATGGCGGGCTGGGATGACTCCGGAGAAATTGATCGCCGAGATGAACGCGGCGATGAAGTCAAACATGCCAGGGTTTTCCAACAGCTGGACCATGCCGATCAAGGCGCGCATCGACATGCTCTCGACCGGCATACGCACGCCGATTGGCGTGAAGGTTTATGGACCAAAGCTGAACGAAATCGGCCGCATCCTGTCGGAAGTTGAAGTGGCGGTTAACACAGTCCCTGGCACGCGCAGCGCCTTTGCTGAGCGCGTGAGCCAGGGTTATTATCTGGATTTCGACATCAATCGCGCGGCGATTGCGCGATACGGGCTCTCGGTGATGGACGTGCAGGATGTCATCGTCGCGGCGGTCGGCGGCTCGAATTTGACGCAGACCATCGAAGGGCGCCAGCGCTTCCCGGTCAACGTCCGTTATGGGCGTGAATTGCGCGATGACATCAACAAACTCCGGCGCGTGCTCGTGGCAACGCCCACCGGCGCCCAAATTCCATTGGAAGAGCTTGCGGAGATCCGGTTCGTTGACGGCCCGACGCTGATCGAAAGCGAAGCGGCGCAACTCGTTGGTTACGTTTACGTCGACTTCGCCGGGCGCGATATGGGCAGTTACTTGGAGGATGCGCAAAAAGCCGTCGCCGAGATGGTGAAGCTGCCCCCCGGTTATCAGCTCGAGTGGAGCGGATCGTTCGAGGCATGCAACGCGCCGGGCAGATGCTGAAATACGTCATCCCCATCACGCTGTTTTTGATCGCGGTGCTTCTCTACTTAAACGCTCGCTCGCTGCCGAGGGTGCTGATCGTCATGTCGGCGGTCCCCTTCTCTCTTGTTGGCGCGTTCCTGTTGCTCTGGGCGTTGGGCTACAACCTCAGCGTCGCCGTCTGGGTCGGAATCATCGCGCTTGCCGGCGTCGATGCGGAGACCGGCATGGTGATGTTGCTTTATCTGGATGTCGCTTATGAACGCGGGAAACGTGAGGACCGGATGAACAACCTTGCCGATCTCGAAGCCTCGGTGATGGAGGGCGCGGTCCAGCGCGTACGCCCAAAAATGATGACGGTCCTTGCGATTTTCATGGGCTTATTGCCGATCATGTGGGGCGGCGGCGCTGGATCGGACGTCATGAAGCGCATTGCGGCTCCGATGGTCGGCGGCGTGGTCACGAGTTTCATATTGGAGCTGACGATTTACCCTGCGATATATGTCCTGTGGAAATGGTGGGCGGAGGTGCGTCGCGCCGCCGTCCGCGCGCCGGAACGGGTCTGAAGCGGGCGTTAAGGATGCGAGCAATCATGTTAGCGGGAATTTGTCCTGCCTGAGACTGCAAAAGCCCGCTCAAACCCATCGTCCAGGTAAAGCATCAACGCTTCGAAACCCTTGCAGGGGTGGCCCAATCCGCTCAACAAGTGCGGTGTCAAGACCGCGGGCTGGGCGCCTGACTATTGGGCTTGTCCCCGCTGCGCCGGGTTTTAGGGTCCCATGCGTAGCCTGACCAATAACCACAAGGTTTGTAAGAGGGGGATGTAGGGATGAGGACTATCGTTTTCGCGGCGGCGATCGTCGCCGCCACCGCCGGGTCCGCGGTCGCGGACTGTAACGCGGAGATCGAGAAGACAAAGAGCGACTGGTCCGCGCTCAAGCTTTAGCCAGGCAGCAAGCCGAGCTCGATGGAAAAAGGGATTGGTGGTCACGAGCACATAACGGCGGCCGTGACGTCGATGCGAATCCATCTTGAAAAGGCCGAGGACCTCTGCAAAGCCGGAAACGAACATGAGGCGCTGCTACATCTAAATGTCATTCGCGCCTTCCTCGACTTGCCCGAGTTCCAGCACCCGAGAAGCCACCTTTATCTTTACAATGGCGGCAAGAAATAATTTTCGTAGGTGCGGCGCCTAACGAGCGCGCCGCACCCAATTCTTGTCTCGAGCTTCCGACACGCGCGCTGCAAGTCGAGGCCCGAGGCAATCATGAATTTCTATGAGCGCAATGTGCTGCCCACGCTGTTGGATTTGGCGATGCGTTAGGGCCAGCTTGAGGATTACCGTCGGAAAGCCGTCGGCCAAGCCTACGGACGCGTCCTCAAAATCGGCGTCGGTTCCGGTCTGAACTTCTCACGATATGGACGGTGCATCGAGACGGTCATTGCCCTAGACCCCTCGCCAAGATTGCTTTCAATGGCTCGCAAGCGCGCCAGCGAGGCGGGGGTTCCAGCTTGTTTTATTCAGGGCGCGGCGGTGGCCCTACCATTTACAGACAAAGTGATGGACAGCGTCGTAATGACCTGGACGCTTTGCTCGGTGTCTGAGCCACTGGCCTCGCTCAGAGAAATCAGAAGGGTTCTGAAGCAGCAGGGGAAATTATTGTTTGTTGAACATGGCCTTGCGCCCCATCCGCAGGTGGAGCGGTGGCAGCGGCGGCTAACGCCCCCGTGGCCTGCGTCTCGGGAGGCTGTCACCTTGATCGCAAGGTTGACGAGCTGATCAAGGCGGCAGGTTTCGAACTCGAGGAGCTCAGCCTGCGGTATGCGCAAGGGCCTCGCATGTTCACCTATTTCTACCAAGGCTGCGCGCGGCCGATTTCTAGCGAGTGGAAGCCCAAAGCCCCGCACGCGTCGAGCAGATTCGCTTTCCTTTCCCCGGAAAGCTTCATAGATAAGCGTTGGCCAAGACTCCATGGACTCGGCCCGTGCCACACTTCTTGTTCGCCACCGGAATCGAGAATAGTAGTCCGACCGTCAACAACGGCCGCAAGCGCATCGATGAAATGGCGTCCTGCCGGCATTACGAGCTTTGGCGGGAGGATTTCGCCTTGGCGCGGGAGCTTGGGGTAGGGGCGCTGCGTTACGGGCCGCCACTTTACAGGACATTTTTAGGCGCCGACCGGTTTGACTGGGAGTTTGCCGACCTTGCCTTTGCGGAGCTGAATAAGCTCGGGCCGATCGCTATTGCTGATCTATGCCATTTTGGCGTCCCGGACTGGATCGGCGATTTTCAAAACCCCGACTTTCCTGAACTCTTCGCAACCTACGCCAGGGCGCTCGTCCAACGCTTTCCCTGGGTCCAGTTGTTCACGCCAATCAATGAAATGTTCGTCTGCGCAACCTTTTCCGCGGCCTACGGATGGTGGAACGAACAGCTTCATACCGATAAGGCGTTTGTGACGGCGATCAAGCACCTCGTCAAAGCCAATGTGCTTGCGATGCAAGCCATTCTATCGGTGCGGCCCGACGTGATTTTTATTCAAAGCGAATCCTCTGAATATTTTCACCCGAGCAGCCCGCAGGCGGTCCAAAGAGCCCATCTCTTGAACGAAAGGAGGTTTTCTTTCCCTCGATCTAAATTACGGCCACTCGGTTAGCGCTGAGATTTACAGGTTCCTCATGGACAATGGCATGACCGAGGCCGAATATGATTTTTTCATGCGGCAAGACCTCAAGCGGCATTGTATCATGGGCAATGACTACTATGGCACAAACGAGCACTACGTAGCAGCGGACGGAAAAGCGTCATTTTCGGGAGAAATCTTCGGTTACAACGAGATCACTAGTCAATACTACTGGGATATCAGATTCCGGTCATGCACACTGAAACCAACTTCGAGGAAGGCCCCAAAGGTTACGAAGCCGTTCGGTGGCTTTATAAGGAATGGGCAAATGTTTTACATGTTCGTCGGAGTGGGGCCCCGATCCTAGGGTTCACCTGGTATTCTCTAACCGATCAAATAGACTGGGACACCGCGCTCCGGGAAGATAACAAGCGGGTTAACTCGCTGGGGCTTTACGACCTTGATCGTAGGCCACGCGCAGTCGGACGGGCCTATAAGGAGCTGATTGCCGAGTGGAGCGAGGCGATGCGGACTGGAAGTGTCTGCATGATGGTGCCGCTGGGGCCATGCTGCGCCTAGCCCGAGATTTGGTCAGGCTCTCTGCAAGGAAGGCTGCCAGCGTTTGGATTGATAAGAGGATCAGCATGGGCAAGAAATCAGAAAAGGAAGGCGAAGCCTACGCCGAGGCGATGCACAACGTGCAAGTGGAGCTCGTCAGATTTCACAAGCATGTGATCAAAGGCGAACAAAAAGTGTTGGTGATACTTGAAGGACGGGACGCGGCCGGCAAGGACGGAACTGCAAAACGAATCACCGAACATTTATCCCCGCGCGAATCGCGCATCGTCGCGCTCGGCAAGCCTTCGGACCGAGATGAGAAGGCCTGGTATTTCCAGCGGTATACGCCTCATCTGCCGATCAGTGGCGAAATCGTGATTTTCAATCGCAGCTGGTATAATCGCGCGGGAGTGGAACGCGTCATGGGCTTCTGCACCGACGACGAGTATGAGCAATTTATGCGAACCGTGCCGATGTTCGAGCAAATGCTCGTCCACTGCGGCTTCACGCTTGTCAAATATTACCTCGATATCGGCCAGGATGAACAGAGGAAGCGTCTCGAACGTCGTCGAAACGACCCCTTGCGTCAATGGAAAATTAGCCCGATTGACGAGACGGCGCTCGAACACTGGGAGGCCTATTCAAAGGCTCGTGACGAGATGCTGAGAAGAACCCACAGCGTGTTTGCGCCCTGGACTGTCGTGAAAGCTGACGATAAGCGAGCCGCTCGCCTTAACGTCATACGAGATATGTTGTCCCGCTGCACTTACCATGACAAGGGGCACGGCGAATACCCCGATCCGAATAAGGTTTTCCTCTTTGACGAGACCTTGCTTACCAGAGGCGTCATGGCGTCGTAGAGACAACGAAACCAGCGGAATAAATCGCTCAAGGAAATCGATTTATGATCTCTGCCGTTTGTCACCAAAGAATAACAGCCAAAGCCAGTTGAGCGGACAGGCCAACATCCCAACCAAGAGGAGGGCGTCCCACCAAGTGAGGCCGAAGGCGATAAGGATAAGGCTCGCGAGCAGGATCGATCCTACCGGGCATAGCCATGCGTAATCCTCGCGAAAACTCTTTTTCATCTGGCCGCTTCTTCAGCTCGTTCGCCAAGCTGGGTGGCTATCATCTGCGGTTTAACGCGCCAGGAGGGGGGCTGTCCGCTGGGAACAGCCAAGCATGCGCATCATGCGACAAAGCCATCAAGCCTCACCCGAACGATTTCCGCCTCTTTGGGCGCAGCTCCGATTGCGACGCCGATACGCGTGTTGCCATTCGGCTCCGCGGTGACCCTCTTCGCCGCCACATTCCAATAGACTGGGGCGCCAAGGGCAAAGGCGCAGGCAGCCTTTGGGAAATCGAAGCAGCCTTCGACCATAATCTCGACTTCTTCACCTGGTTCGGCTGCACTTACCGCTACACCACAGAGCTTCTCGATCAGAAGCAAATCGCCTCGGTTTACGCCACCATGGGGAGCCGGGACCATGATGCGTTCCGCAGAGGCCGAGTAGGTCTCTTCCATTGCCGCCTCTTGAGCACCTAGGGAGCCGAGTTGCGCTAGGAGGAACGCTCCTTCCTTAATCAGCGCTATCGTACCCCATATGGCTCTTAAGTAAGCGCCCATCCAAAAATTGAAACCAAAGCTAGCCGCGAGGCGGACGGAAGCATGGGTGTCTCTCACAGCTCATCTTGCCGCCGCTACATTGTATGGGTCTGCCAGGCGCCGGCGCTCGGGGAATTGGCGTGATCCTAGCTTTTTCCAAGCTAGGCTTAGGGATGGGTCGCTGGGGTATGCAAAAGATCGTAGCGTTTGAAGTCCAACCTTACGAGGCAGGCGTTTTGAGGTCGCTTGAGCCGGAGAATGAGGTTGTGTTGATCAGCAACCGCTGCGAATTGAGAATGCTGAGCAATTCCGTGACGCCCAGATTTTATGCCCTTTTGTTTACTCTGAGCTTGACGCAGAGGTGTTGCAGAACTTGCCGAAGGTGTCGCCACCAGATCTACCGGCTATGACCACATTGACACGGGCTTTTGTCGGGAACACGGCATCCTGGTTTGCAACGTGCCGAGCTACGGGGAAAACACGGTCGCGGAGCATGTTTTTGCCTTGCTCCTCGCGATCAGTCATCGCTTGCGGGAAGCCGTCGATCGTGCGCGAAACGGTGAGATTTCTCCCGTTGGCTTGGAAGGAATTGACTTAGCTGGAAAGACGTTAGGCGTCATTGGCATCGAAGCATAGGCCGTCATGTCGTTCGAATTGCGCGTGGGTTTGAGATGAGGATTGTTGCCTTCAATGTTCACCCCGATCCGCAGCATTCCGAGGCCATGGGGTTTAGCTATCTATCATTTGATGACGTGCTGAAGCAGGCGGACATCTTGACCCAGTCCCAGCCACATCGGAACGAGCACTACGCGATGGGAAGATCGCCGCCGCCGGTCTTGACGTTATGCCTGATGAGCCGATGATTCGCGAGGGGGCGGAGTTGATCTGCTCAATTTACTGCGATCGACATGATCTTCGAAATTTGGCTGCTGACCATGTCCTCCTAAGGATGCCTAATGTTGTCGTTACCCCTCATAGCGCTTTTAATACCCGAGAAGCGATCGGACGCATCCCGGAAACCACGGTCAAAAACATTGAGGCCTTCTTGAGGGGCGCGCCTGAAAATCGGGTTTGGTAGCAAAGGAGGCATGCATGGTCCTGGCTATCGTAATAGTCGGCGTGATAATGGAGATGATTGGGATAACCATACTCATATACCCGTATCCATACCCTGTGCCGTAGCTGTAGATCGCCATGCCGATCTCATTTCTAGGCGGAGACCGTCATAATCGTGATGCTGGCGTTGCTTTTCACGCAAGTAGGGCTCACAGCTTTCCCGCTTCGCGCGGGAATAGCCGCGCTGGAATCAGCAAAAGCAGCGCGAGGCTGCCGAGTACGGCGGAGGCAACCCCATAATAGAACACAGCGGCATGCCCCACTTTGTCCCAAAGGAACCCAGCGACTAGGCTGGCGATAAGTTGCAGCAGGCCTACAGTGGTGCTGAACCAGCCAATGCCTCCGGCCCGCAGATGCTCGGGCACGAAGTCGGACGCGAACGCCTTGCCCACGGAGCGGAAGACGCCCTCATAAAGCCCATAGAAAACGAACAAACCCGCGACCATCAAAATGTTGGTCGCCAATGCGAACCCAAGGTAAGCGACTCCAAAAACGATGAAAGAGGCGAGCAGGACATTCTTCCTGCCAAAGCGGTCCGAAAGAGCCCCGGCTGGATAGGAAATCAGCGCAGCGATCAGATTGAACCCGGCATAGATAAGGATTGTGGCTTCGAGAGACACCCCAAAATCCTGCGTGCGCAGAATGAGAAAGGAGTTGCTGGAATTGCCCAGATTGAACAAGGCTGTCACCAGCAGATAGGTCCAGTAGCTCTTGGGGAATCGCCAGATGCTGGCGTCGATTTTCGATTTGGCGGCCGTGGCGGCGGGCCCCTCCGTCACCAGGAGCACCATAAGAAAAGCGAGAAGCCCGGGGATCAGCGCCACATAGAAAATCATGCGCATATCAACATGCAGGGAATAGAGGAGAAAGGCGGCCAGGATCGGCCCCAAAAATGCCCCCGCATTATCGCCGATGCCTTCGAGGCCAAAGGCCCTGCCTCGGTTCTCATCATCCACCGAAGACGCGATCAGCGCGTCGCGCGGCGCCGAGCGAATGCCGGAACCCAGTCGGTCGAGGAAGCGCGCGCCAAATGCGGCTGGCCACACCGTAGCGATGCCCATCAGGGGCTTGCCGAGCGCGGCCATGAAGTAGCCAAGGAGGGCAATCGGCTTTCTTCTTTGCAGCTTGTCCGATAGCGCGCCGGAGAAGCCTTGGACGACGTTTTGGGCGGCTTGGGCGAAGCCCTCGACCAGGCCGACGACGCTGCCGGTCGCATGCAGCGTCTGCGTCAAAAAGACCGGCAGAATGGGATAGAGCATCTCCGTCGAAATGTCGGCGAACAAGCTGGCGAGCGCCAAAAGGAATGTGTTGCGAGAGAGCCCCGAAAAGATTTGCCGGGCGGTCGTGGAAGCCATGGCGAGTCCTCGAAGAGATTGCACGTATCGTTACGGAGCGCTCCTCCTTTAGGGTTTTGCCCTTTGAAAAGGATTGACGCGGGCCAGCATAGCGCTAACGTTATCGTATCCCGATAACGGGATACGTAGATTGCGGCCGATGCAGGACAAGTATCTCTACGCCGGGTTGATCCGGCTCCATGTTCTTCACCATGCGGCGAAAGAGTCGATCTATGGCCTCGCCATGATGGAGGAACTAGGGCGTCACGGCTATAAAATCAGCCCCGGCACACTTTATCCGGTCCTGCATGGGCTCGAAGAGAAGGGCTACCTCGCCTCGTCAGAGACGAGACTTGGCAGCACCGCGCGCCGCGTCTACCGGGCGACGCCCGCCGGACGCAGGGCGCTCGTCGCCGCCAAACAAAAGGTGCGGGAGTTGTTCGGTGAGCTGTTCGAAGACGATAAGCCACCCGAAAGCCACAAGTCTAATAGGAGACGCCCGTGATCGAATCTGACAATGCCCGCCGCCGTCTGGTCGTCGCGGCTGGCGCGAGCCTCCTGCTCGTCGGGACCGCGTCTGCAATCGTCCACGCTGCCGAGAAGAAAAGCGGAGGCGAGGAAAAGGAGGTGGGCGCGGTCGAAGACCTCATGCGCGAGCATGGCGTCATCCGCCGCGCCATCCTCGTCTATCGCAACATGGCCGGAAAAATCCGGGCCAACCCCGCGAGCCTTGATCCCGATTTACTGCGCCGCACGGCGACGATTTTCCGCAGTTTTGGCGAGTGACCTTGCCCTCGAAGAACGTCTCCCAAGGCTGATCGGATAAGATCTGGCTTTGGAGGTTGGTATGAAAGACTCATTTCGGGGGCAATACACGCTTGAGTTCAAGCAAGAGGCAGTTCGGCTGGTTCGAGGAGGCGC
>NZ_JBPFEB010000001.1:0-4472 GCF_051061225.1 Methylocystis sp. | reverse complement strand
CGAAATATTTTCGTGCCGGATCTATAAGAAGCGCTGCGCTCAGATTTTCGCCGGTCACGTGCTCAATGGAGGCTAAATTCGCACTGGATGCTAACAATCGTAGTCAGAGCCTACCGATGCGGCCGCGGTGGAGATAGGCCGGAACGATTGCATCTATCGGGCGCGCAACGATTCCAAGCCCTCCCAATGTCGTTCCAGCGGCCTTAGCTTCATCGGAGACGACGTTATCGAAGCGTAACAGTTCCACCTGATCGGTGCTCATGGAGAGGATTTTCGGAAATAGCCCAAACGACGCCTTGCTCGCGATTTGCGTGGCTTTCGCCATGAGCGCACCCATTCCGAACGAGAGCGAGACAATTTGACGCTGGAGCCCTAAGACGTCGCAAACATACTGGACCAATTCACGGAACGTCTTCACATCCGGCCCACCCAGCTCGTAAGTTGCTCCGGGGGGCGCCTTACCATCGAGGGCAAGGGCGACCGCCTGCGCGATATCATCCACGAAAACCGGTTGGAATCGAGTATTGCCGCCGACCAGAGGTACTATCGGCATGAAGCGGGTCATCGTGGCAAAACGGTTGAAAAAATCGTCCTCCGGGCCAAAGACGATCGACGGTCGAAAGATGACCGCCTCTGGAACGAGTTCCCGCACCGCCGCCTCGCCTTCGGCCTTGGCGCGGGCATAAGCGGAAGGCGAATTCTTGCGTGCGCCAATCGCGGAAATATGCACGAAACGCCTGACCCCTGCTTTGGCTGCCGCTTCAGCCACAACGCGCGCGCCTTCGGACATCACGGCCGCGAATGTCTGACCGCCACTTTCAGTCAAGATGCCGACGAGATTGACGACCGCGCGCGCGCCATGGACTGCGATAGCAACGCTATCGGGATCGCGTAAATCAGCCTTAATCAAATCAATCTGACCGGGACCCCGCAGCGACTTCAGATCGCGCGCTACCTCCGGGCGCCGGCATGCGATTTTGATCCGCCAATCGTCGTCGAGCAGCGCCTTGACGACGTGGCGTCCGATAAAGCCGGATCCGCCAAATACCGTGACCGACCGTTCGATCTGCATCGCATCATTCGTCATAGGCTTCACCCGATCTCGAGGCGCCAGCGCGAGCCGAGAGCGTCAGCTCTAAACTGACTTACCGTCCTCCGACGCCAACAATCGATCAAGAAGGTTCTTAAGTTCGGCTTGGCAAATCTCTAGATGGGAACGGATATCTTCCCTCTCCTTCTCTCTGAGCGGGTTGGAATTCAGATCGGCCCAGTCTATTTTAATCGACTCCCTTAGCGTTTCGATATGTCGCACCAATTTCTCTGTTTCAGTCATCTCTGTGCTCCGCTTTGACTCTCTTCGTTGCGTGGATCGAAGAGCCGACCCCAACGATTAGTTTGCAAGCTGTCTGGCCCGCTGATTTATGACGCCGCCGGCGAGGATGATTTCCACTTGGTGGGGCGTCAGACTGTGTTGCGTCTCAATTGCAACGCCGGCTGAATTCAACACGATCGCTTCGCCGCTTGCGAGCTTCTGTCGCAAATGCTGGATCCAAAGTGTCGCGTTCTCTTCTAGCCGATCAAAATCGCCTGGCTCAACGAACTGGAGCGGAAGAATTCCATAATTGATCAGGTTTTGCCGATGGATGCGGGCGAAGCTCTTCGCGACGACGATCCTGAGACCAAGAGACCGGGGCGCCGCGGCGGCATGCTCGCGGGAGGACCCTTGCCCATAGTTCTTGCCGGCGACAACGGCATGGCCTGTCTTTTGACCGATGCCGCGAGCGCGATCGACGTACGTCGGGTCAATGCGTTCGAATGAAAAGCTGGCAATCTTCTGGAGGTTAGAGCGATAAGGCAACACTTTCGCTCCGGCGGGCATAATCTCGTCTGTTGATACGTTGTCCGCCATCTTGAGAAGCACAGGCAACTCCAATTCATCGGGAAGCGGATCGAGTTCAGGCAATGACGTGATGTTGGCTCCCTTCACCAAAGCGACATCTCGCGCTTGTGCGACCGGAAGCGGCGGCTCCAGCAGTGACGGCGACAAAGGCGGAATCTCTGGTTGTTGGAGGTCGGGATAGGGGATGGCCAGCGTCCTCGGGTCCGCAATTTTGCCGAGGAGCGCTGAGGCGGCCGCGGTTTCCGGAGAACATAAAAAAACCGAATCTTCTTCCGTACCAGATCGCCCTGGGAAATTTCGAGGCGTTGTGCGCAGCGAATTGCGCCCGATCGCTGGCGCTTGCCCCATGCCGATGCAGCCATTGCATCCGGTCTGGTGAATGCGCGCGCCTGCAGCTACGAGCAGGCCAAGTCGTCCATCGTTGATCAGCATCTGCAGCACTTGCCGCGACGTCGGGTTTATATCGAAAGAGACGCTGGACGGGACCGTTTGGCCTCGAACAATTTCCGCGGCGATGGCGAAGTCCCTCCATCCCGGATTGGCGGAAGAGCCAATGTAAGACTGCGCAATCTCTTCGCCCTGCGCTTCCTGAATGGGGACGACCTTGCCGGGGCTCGACGGCCTGGCGATGAGTGGCTCGAGTTTTGAGAGATCGATGTGATCATGCTCATCATAGCTGCAGCCCGAGTCGGCCGACAGTTCGCACCAGTCTTGTCCTCTTCCTTGCGACTCGAGAAACCGTTGCGTCATCTCGTCCGATGGAAAGACCGATGTGGTGGCGCCGAGCTCCGCGCCCATATTGGCGATCACATGCCTGTCCCACGCCGTCAGGCTCCGTAGTCCAGCGCCATGGTATTCGATGATTTTGCCAACGCCGCCGGCAACGCCGTAGCGCCGCAGCATTTCGAGGATTACATCCTTGGCGCTGACCCATTCCGGCAGTGAGCCGCTGAGTTCCACTCCCAATATCGCCGGCATGGATGTCGAATAGGCTTCTCCAGCCATCGCAAGCGCGACGTCGAGTCCACCCGCGCCAATCGCCAGCATGCAAAGCGCCCCAGCCGCGGGCGTATGACTGTCGGAGCCCAGCAGCGACTTACCGGGACGGCCGAAGCGTTCCATGTGGACGACATGGCTAATGCCGTTGCCAGGTCGCGAGTACCAAAGCCCGTACTTCCGGCAGGCGCTTTCGAGGAAGAGATGGTCCTCGGCATTCAAATTATCGATCTGCAACAGGTTGTGATCGACATATTGGACGCTTACTTCCGTCCGCACTCGGTCCAACTTCATGGCTTCGAGCGACAGCATCGCAAGCGTGCCGGTCGCATCCTGGGTGAGCGTTTGGTCAATCCGTAATGCCAGCGGCGCGCCTACTCTCCCGCCGCCGCTTACGCGATGTCGTTCGATCAGCTTCTCTGCGATGTTCAAGGCCATTTGTGGAAGATGCTGGTTTGAGGCGAACCGCCTCCGTCTCTTCAAATAGATCGGTATTGCTCGATGGGCAGTGGATGAGCCGAAATTGCGGTCTCCACCGTAGGCGTGACGTTGGACCTCCGGCCCGCCGGAGCCTCCCCGCCCCCAGGATTTGCACAGAAAAGCGTCCCGCCTCATGCGCCTTCTTCAGCGCCTTCCAGCTAGGGACGCAGGGCGTGGGGGATTATCTGTCGATTTCGCCAAAGACGATGTCGAGCGAGCCGACGATCGCGGCGACGTCGGCCAGCATATGGCCGTTTGCGAGGCGGTCCATGGCCTGCAGATGGGCGAAGGAGGGGGCCCTGATCTTGCATCTGTAGGGCTTGTTGCCGCCTTCGGAAACCACATAGACCCCGAACTCGCCTTTGGGGGCTTCGACCGAGGCGTATACCTCCCCGGCCGGCACGTGGTGGCCTTCCGAATAAAGCTTGAACTGCTCGATCATGGCCTCCATCGAGCGCTTCATCACATAGCGCTTCGGCGGCGCGATCTTGTGGTCCTGGATCAGGATTGGACCCATTCCCTCGGGGGATTGCAATTTTTCCAGGCACTGCTTCATGATGCGTACGGACTGACGCATCTCTTCCATGCGCACGCAATAGCGGTCGTAGCAGTCGCCATGCGATCCCACCGGAATGTCGAAATCGAGTTGCTCATAGCATTCATAAGGCTGTGTCTTGCGAAGATCCCACGGCGCGCCGCTGGCTCGCACCATGACGCCGGAAAATCCCCGAGCCCATGCCTCATCGAGAGTGATCTCGCCGATGCCTGCATTGCGCTCTTTGAAAATTCGATTCTCGCCAAGGATGCCGTCAAGGTCATCGCAGACTTTGAGAAAGGGATCGCAAAAGTCGTAAATGTCTTCCAAAAGCGCTTCCGGCAAATCCTGATGGACGCCTCCGACCCGAAAATAGTTGGCGTGTAGACGCGCCCCTGACGCGCGTTCATAGAAGCACATGAGCTTCTCTCGTTCCTCGAACCCCCACAGGTTAGGCGTGAGCGCTCCGACGTCTGACGCCTGCGTGGTGATGTTCAGAAGGTGCGATAGCAGCCGCCCAATCTCGCAGAAGAGCACGCGTATCAGTTGAGCGCGCCAAGG